>NZ_CP108430.1:691875-1383750 GCF_041435335.1 Streptomyces sp. NBC_01283 | reverse complement strand
CTCGTGCTCCGCCTCGGTGACGTCCTGTCCGTGGGCTTCGAGCAGTTCCTGCTCCAGCGCGACGCGGTCGGCGCCCGCGCCTCGGAAGTCCTCGACACCTACATCTACTACCACGGCGTCGTCTACGGCGACTGGGGCGTCGGCGCCGCCGCGGGCCTGGTCAAGGGCGTCATCGGGGCCCTGATGATCTACGGCGCCAACAAGGTCGCCCACGCCTTCGGAGAGCACGGGGTGTACAGCAAATGAGCAGCTTCGGATTCCCCCTGCGATCGCCGCGGCCCCGCGAGGAGCGGCCCGCCTGGGAAGAGCCGCCGACGAAGATCGGCTCGACCGCCAAGGCCGTCGTCATCACCGTCATCTGCGCCGTGATGATCCTGCCCTTCCTCACGGTCCTCTCCACCAGCCTCGCTTCCCGCGAGGAGATCACCGAGGCGGGCGGCTTCGTCCTCTTCCCCACGGACCCGACCCTGGAGGCGTACCGCACGATCCTCTCCGGCGGCATCGTCTCCCGCGCCGTCGTGGTCAGCGTCCTGATCACGCTCGCCGGCACGGCACTCTCGCTCCTGACGACGATCGCGCTCGCCTACGGCCTCAGCAAGCGCGGCGTCCCCGGGAGCAAGCCGATCCTCCTGATGGTGCTCTTCACGCTGCTCTTCGTGCCGGGCATGGTGCCGATGTACGTGGTGGTCAAGGAGCTCGGACTCCTCGACTCCTACTGGTCGTTGATCCTCCCCGTCATGATCAACGCCTTCAATCTCGTCGTTCTGCGGGCGTTCTTCATGAACATCCCCGAGGAGCTGTACCAGGCGGCGCGCATCGACGGCGCGGGCGACTGGCGGATCCTGACCCGCATCGTGCTGCCGCTCTCCAAGGGAGTCGTCGCCGTCGTCGGCCTCTTCTACGCGGTGACGTACTGGAACGCCTTCTTCAACGCGATGCTCTACCTGAACGACTCGGGCAAGTGGCCCATCCAGCTTGTTCTGCGCACCTACGTCGTCCAGGGCAAGTCCATCTCGGGCGACCAGCTCGGCGTCAGCCACATGCCGCCCCAGCAGTCGATCTCCATGGCGGTCGTCATGATCGCGCTCATCCCGATCCTGCTGCTCTTCCCCTTCCTGCAGAAGTACTTCACCAAGGGCGTGCTCACCGGCGCCATCAAGGGCTGAACCTCCCTCCCCCTCCGAGACCCCCCTGACACCTTTCGCGGAGATTCCCATGACAGGCATGTCCCGACGCACGTTCCTGAGCCTCTCCACCGCCGTCGCCGCGGGCGCGGCGGCCACTTCGCTGACGGGCTGCGGCTCGGGTGCGAAGAAGACCGGCGAGGCGGCATCGTCGAAGGTGAGGCTGCCTTCGTACGTCCCCTACACCAAGGTCAAGCCCGACCTGCCGCCGAACGCGAAGGGCCTGTCGGCGGGGTTCCTCTCGTACCCCAAGGACCTGGTGCGCAGCGTCCCGAAGAAGCCCGGCGACGGCTCGAAGATCACGCTGCTGACCGAGATCTGGACCCAGCCGCCGGCCCCCGCGGGCTCCAACTCCCACTGGAAGAAGGTGAACAAGGAACTCGGCGTCGACCTGGAGGCGATCCTCGGCACCGATCCCGGCTACGAGGAGAAGTTCTCCGCCGTCATCGCGGGCGGCGATCTGCCCGACCTGATGTGGATACCGCCGAACCAGGGCATCCAGCACGTCGCCGAGCTCCTGGAGGCCAAGTGCGCGGACATCACGGAGTACGTCTCCGGTGACGCGGTGAAGGACTATCCGAACCTCGCCGCGATGACCCCCGCCCACTGGAAGACCGCGGTGGTCAACGGCAAGATCTGGGGCGCGCCCAGCCCGTACCCGGCCCTCGGGCAGGTCTACGGCGGCAACCCCAGGATCTGGGAGAAGGCGGACGGCTTCTCGGCGAGCAGCCCAGAGGAGTTCCTCGCCAAGTGCAAGGAGGTCACGGGCGGCAAGGTCTGGGCCCTTGAGCCGATCTACGTCAACGCGGCCAGTGTGCTGAGCCAGTGTTTCGGCGCCCCCAACAAGTGGCGCAAGAACAAGGATGGTTCGCTCACCTGGTTCCAGGAGACCGACGAGTACACCGAGGCCCTGAACTTCGTCCTCAAGCTGAAGAAGGCCGGCGTCTTCTACCCCGGCAACCCCAAGATGGCGGACGCGAACACCAAGCTGGCGCAGGGGTCGATCGGCGCGGTCGTCTTCGCCAACCCGTTCAACGCCCGCAAGGACATCCGGGTCCAGGACCCCGGCCTGGCAGCCGAGATCCTGATCCCGTTCGGCGCGGGCGGCAACAAGCCGAACCACCACTACCACCTCGGCACGATCGGCTACACGGCCATCAAGAAGGGCGACGAGAAGCGTGTGCGCATGCTGCTCGGCGTCCTCAACTACCTGGCCGCACCCTTCGGGACCACCGAGCGCGAGTTCCTCGAGTTCGGCACCGAGGGCGAGGACTTCACGTACGACAAACACGGCTTCCCGGAGCGCTCGAAGCAGGGCAAGCAGCAGGTCGAGGGCCTCTTCAGCGGGCTGACCACGGCAACCACCTCACCGTTCGCGCTGGTCGCCTCGACGTTCCCGGGCAGCGACCGTGCCCAGGACGTCGAGGACCTCTACGCCGCCGAGCAGAAGCTCATCGAGACCGCCGTCCAGAACCCGGTCGTCGGCCACTACTCGGACGCGTACACCCAGCACTACGGCCGCATGTCGACGGAGGCGAACGACCTGGTCAACGACATCGTCAGTGGCCGCAAGAAGCTGAGCGAGTGGAAGCCCTTCTGGGCGGAGTGGCGGAACAAGGGCCTGGAGCAGATGGCGCGGGAGTTCCAAAAGTCCATCGAGAGCGCCTGACTCCCGGCCCGCCCCGCCGCGACCCGCGTCCCCGGCGCACCGCGCCGTCCGGGACGCGGAACGCGGGTCGTGGTTCAGGGAGCGACGGGCTTGTGGAGGAAGCCGGTCAGCGGTGCGAGGGCCTTCCAGTCGAGCGTTTCGTAGAGCGCCCGGCCCGCGACGGTCGCGCCCAGGAGGCCGGTGGCCGCACCGCTCTCGATGGCCGCGTCGGTGAGTGCGCCCATCACGAGGGTGCCGAGGCCGAGGCGCTGGTGCGCCTCCTCGGTGACGATCTGGTCGAAGACGCAGGCGGCATCCGTCAGACCGATCTGACCGCGCGCGGCGAGCTCCCCGTCGGCGGCCAGGACGCGCACGGTGACCACACCGTCGGCGGTCTCGGTGGTGGCCGTATAACCGTCGGGTGCGCGCACTGGGGACGGACGCAGGTCGACCGCCATCAGGAAGCCGGGATCGGTCGGCTCCCACTCGGGCGGGAACCAGGGCTCCATGACGTCCGGTTCCAGAAAGGCCTTGATGCAGGTGGCCGGTTCGGTGACCGATCCGATGAGCTCGCGGGCCGTCCCGGTATCGGCGTCGAGCAGGACGTGACGGACCGTCTGGGTCGGCAGTCCGACCTGGATGCTCAGCCCCCACGGTTCGTCCACCGGCTTCGGTGTCCGCCGCGAGACGGTCCATCCCTCGACCCACGCGCGCGCGAGCTCCCCCATCAGAACACCCCTCCGAGTAATGACTGAAACCCGAAAGTGGATGTTACACAAGCTCCCTGCTCGTGTGTGCGCCGGCCGGAGCCCGGCCCTTCCGGAGCCCGGCCCTCAGGGAACGCGGTCGGTCTTGGCAAGCTCCGACTTCCGGTAGGAGTACCCGAAGTACACGATGAGGCCGACCACGAACCACACCGCGAACCGCACCCACGTCTGCCACTGCAGGAACGTGATCAGCCAGATGGAGAAGACGACCCCGATGGCGGGTACCACCGGCATGCCGGGGCAGCGGAACGTACGCGGCAGGTCGGGCTGCTTGTAGCGCAGCACGATCACCGCGACGCACACCACGACGAAGGCCAACAGGATGCCGATGTTGGTGAGTTCGGCGGCCTCGCCGATCGGCAGGAACCCGGCGATGGCGGCCGACGCGAAGCCGACGATCCAGGTCACGCGGGTCGGCACGTGCCGGGTCTTGTGCGTCTTGGCGAACCACTTCGGCAGCAGCCCGTCGCGCGACATGCTGAACCACACGCGGGTCACGCCGAGCATGAAGGTGAACATCACGGTGAGGATGCCGATGATCGCGCCGACCGCGATGACATCGGCGAGACCGCCCAGGCCCACCGACTTGAACGCGGTGGAGAAGCCGCTCTCCGGGTCGATGTCCTCGTAGCTCTGCATGCCGGTGAGGACCAGGCAGGCCAGGACGTACAGGACCATCGAGATGCCCAGCGAGTAGAGGATCGCCTTCGGCATGTGGCGCTGCGCGTCCTTGGACTCCTCGGCGGCGGTGCTCATCGCGTCGTAGCCGAAGACCGCGAAGAAGACCGTCGCCGCACCCGTGAACGCCCCGCTGACCCCGAAGGGGAAGAACGGCTTGTAGTTCCCGGTGTTGATGTGGAAGAACCCGACCGCGATGACGATGAGCACCACGATGACCTTCAGGACGACCACGATCATCTCGAAGCGGGCCGCGTTCTTGATGCCGAGGGTCAGCAGGTACGCGATGAGCAGGCAGAGCACCGCCGCGAACAGGTCGACCCTGTGGCCGTCCCCGGTGCCGGGCGCGCCCAGCATCCAGTTCGGCAGCTCGGCGCCCATGTCCTCGATCAGGAAGTTGAAGTAGCCGGAGATGCCGATCGCGACCACCGCCACGATCGCCGTGTACTCCAGGAGCAGGTCCCAGCCGATGAACCAGCCGGTGAGCTCGCCGAGCACCACATAGCCGTACGTGTAAGCCGATCCCGCCTTCGGGATGAGGCCCGCGAACTCGGCGTACGAGAAGGCCGCTGCCGCGCTCGCGACACCGGCGATGAGGAAGGAGATGAGGACGGCGGGTCCGGCCGTGCCGTTGGCCACCGTCCCGGCGAGCGTGAAGATGCCGGCGCCGATGATGCCACCGACGCCGATCGCGGTGAGCTGCCAGAGGCCGAGCGAGCGGGAGAGTCCACCGCCCGCTTCTGCCTCGGTCTCTTCGATGTTCTCGATGGGCTTGCGGCGCAGTACGCCATGCCCCATCCGGAGTCCCGCCATGAGCTCCACCTTTTCGCGGACGGCAGTCGGCTGATGGCGGATCATGATGGCGCAGGCATGGGCATGACGGAAGACGCCACACCCCCTGTACCTGTGCGGGTTCAGCAGTCTGGCGGCTGTGGGCTACGGCACCACGGTGACGGGCCAGCGGCCCGCCTTGACGAGGCGCACCGCGACCGAGCCGACGATCCGATGGCCCGCCTGCTCGGATGCGCCGACGACGACGGCGTCCGCCTTGAGGTCGTCCGCCGCGGTGACCAGACCGCTGTAGGGGTCACCGCGGAAGGTGTGGAACTCCCAGCGGATGTCGAATATGTCCTTCACCCGCTCGGTCGCCTCCCTGATGTCGGCGATCAGGCCCTCCGCGATCTCGTCCGTCGTCTCGGCCACCGGGGCGCCGAGGGCGGCGCCCGCGGCCATCACCGGCTGGATGTAGACGACGGCGAGCAGGGCGCGCTGCCTCCGCGCCAGACCACCGGCATATGCCGCGGCCCGGAGGGAGGAGTCCGAACCGTCGACGCCGACGACGATCACCTTCGGCCCGTCGGTGCCGCGTTCGAACTGGTGGGAGTGGTCTTCAGTCACAGCCGAGAGGTTAACGGAGAGCGCCGTTCCCGTTGACGGCGCCCACGGCCGACGCGGTGTGCCCGTCCCGACGGGCGCACGGTCCCGACGGCGTGATCCGTCTCGACGGGCGGCACCGGCCCACCCTTCCTAGGGTCGGTCCATGAGCATCACCGTGGAGAGGCCGACCGCCGAGCCGCCGCAGCACGCACGAGACCGCTTCCTGAGGCGCGTGCCCGAAGGGTTCGCCACCTTCTTCGGCACCCTGGGCCTCTTCTGCGCGATCCTCGCGGTCATCGCCCCGCTGCGCCGTCTCCTGCGCCCGGTGGTCCGCGTCCTCGACCTCCTCACGGTCCCGGTCAGCCCCAACCTGGCGTACGCCGTCTTCCTCTTCCTTCTCGCCGCGGCCACCGCGGCCCGCAAGAAGGTCGCGTGGTGGCTGGTCATCAGCTACCTGGGGCTTCTCCTCGCCTTCGACGTACTGGGCATCGCCCTCGGCTTCTGGGCGGACTCGCTCCCTTCCCTCATCGTCTGCGCCCTGGCCTTCGTCCTGCTGGTCCTGGCCCGCAAGGAGTTCTCCGCGGACTCGCGCCGCGGGGCGGTCCGGCGGGCCGTCCTGGTGCTCGTGGCGGGCCTCGCCGTGGCGGTGCTGGTCGGCTGGGGGCTCGTCGCGCTCTTCCCGGGGACGCTGCCGCGCGGGCAGGCCCTGCTCTGGGCGGCGGACCGCGTCTGCGGCGGGCTCTTCACCGGCGGCGACTACTTCGACGGCAGACCGCCGCGCGCCCTGCACTTCTGGCTCGGCCTGTTCGGCGCCCTCGCCCTCCTGAACGCCGCCGCGACCCTCTTCCGCTCCCAGCGCATGGAAGCCGCCCTGCACGGCGACGAGGAGCCCCGCATCCGCGCGCTCCTCGGCACGTACGGCGCCCAGGACTCACTCGGGTACTTCGCCACCCGGCGCGACAAGGCCGTCGTCTTCTCGCCCAGCGGCAAGGCCGCCGTCACCTACCGCGTCGAGGCGGGCGTCTGCCTGGCCAGCGGCGACCCCGTGGGTGACCGCGAGGCCTGGCCGCACGCGATCGGCGCCTGGCTCGACGTGGCCCGGCGGTACGCCTGGGCGCCCGCCGTGATGGGCGCGTCCGAGGAGGGCGCCACCGCGTATGCACGCTCCGGGCTCGGCGCGCTCCAACTCGGCGACGAGGCGATCCTGCAGGTCGCCGGCTTCGACCTGGACGGCCGCGACATGCGGGTCACCCGCCAGGCGGTGAACCGCGTCCGCCGCACCGGCGCCACCACCCGCATCCGCCGCCACTCCACCCTCACCGACGAGGAGATGGAAGAGATCATCGACAAGGCGGACGCCTGGCGGGACACCGAGACCGAACGCGGCTTCTCGATGGCGCTCGACCGCCTCGGCGACCCCGAGGACGGCGACTGCTTGCTCGTCGAGGCGCTGGACGGCGACGGCCGGCTCATCGCCCTGCTCTCCCTCGTCCCCTGGGGCAGGGACGGCGTCTCCCTCGACCTGATGCGCCGCGACCGCGCGACCGCGCCCAACGGTGTCATGGAGTTCATGGTCGCCGAACTCTGCGCGGGCGCGGCGAAGTTCGGGGTGCGCCGCGTCTCCCTGAACTTCGCCGTGTTCCGCTCGGTCTTCGAGGAGGGCGCCCGCATCGGCGCCGGTCCCGTCCTGCGGCTGTGGCGCAAGCTGCTGCTCTTCTTCTCCAAGTGGTGGCAGCTCGAAGCGCTCTACCGCTCCAACGCCAAGTACCACCCCGAGTGGTATCCCCGCTTCATCTGTTACGGCGACGCGGGTGCCCTCGCCCGGATCAGCCTCGCCTCGGGCATCGCCGAAGGCTTCGTCTCCGTGCCCTCGCTGCGCAAGCTCTGGGGCAAGGGCCGGGGCCCCAAGGGCGTCACCAAGCCCACCAGCACCGAGGGCCTCCCGCCGATCTCCGCCCTCGGCCTCGCGGGCCACGGCGACACCACGGACGCCGACCCCCTGGCCGCGCTGTCCGACCAGGTCCGCATCCGCCACCGCAAGCTCGACCGGCTGCGGGCCGACGGCATCGACCCCTACCCCGTGGGCCTCCCGCCGCGCACCCACACCCTGGCCGACGTGGCCCCCGCCCTGGCGGGGGAGGAGGTCACGGTCGCGGGCCGCGTCATGCTCGTACGCGACTTCGGCGGGGTCGTCTTCGCCGTCCTGCGCGACTGGTCCGGCGACCGCCAACTCGCCCTGACGCGCGACCGGTCGGGCCCCGCAGTCCTGGACCGCTTCACCTCCGGCACCGACATCGGCGACCACATCACCGCCACCGGCACGGTCGGCACCAGCGACCAGGGCGAGCTCACCGTCTTCGTCACCGCCTGGCAGCTCACCGGCAAGTGCCTGCGCCCGCTGCCCGACAAGCGCCGCGGCCTCACCGACCCCGAGGCCAAGGTCCGCCGCCGCTACCTCGACCTGGTCGCGAGCCCCGGCGCTCGCGACGTCGTCCGGGCCCGCTCCACCGCCGTACAGGCCCTGCGGCAGGGGCTGCTGGACCGCGGCTACCTGGAGGTCGAGACGCCGATGCTCCAGCAGATCCACGGCGGCGCCAACGCCCGCCCCTTCACCACCCACATCAACGCCTACGACCTCGACCTCTATCTGCGCATCGCACCCGAGCTGTATCTCAAGCGGCTCTGCGTCGGCGGCATGGAGAAGGTCTTCGAGATGGGCCGCACCTTCCGCAACGAAGGCGTCTCGTACAAGCACAACCCCGAGTTCACGATGCTGGAGGCCTACCAGGCGTTCGCCGACTACGACGTGATGCTCGACCTCACCCGCGAGCTCATCCAGGGCGCCGCCACCGCCGCCTTCGGCGCACCCGTCGCCCGCAAGGCCGACGCGGACGGACGGCTCACCGAGCACGACATCTCGGGGCCCTGGCCGGTCAAGACGGTCTACGGCGCGATCTCCGAGGCGCTCGGCGACGAGGTCGACGCGGACACCCCGCTGCCGCGGCTGCGGCAGCTCTGCGACCGCGCGCACGTCCCCTACCAGCCGGACGACGGCCGCGGTGACGTCGTACTGGAGATGTACGAGCGCCTCGTCGAGGAGAAGACCACGCTGCCCACCTTCTACAAGGACTTCCCGACCGACGTCTCCCCGTTGACCCGCCAGCACCGCACCGACCCGCGCCTCGCCGAACGCTGGGACCTGGTCGCCTTCGGCACGGAACTCGGCACCGCCTACTCGGAGTTGACCGACCCCGTCGAACAGCGCCGCCGCCTCACCGCGCAGTCGCTGCTCGCCGCCGGGGGAGACCCGGAGGCCATGGAGCTCGACGAGGACTTCCTGGACGCCCTGGAGTACGCGATGCCGCCCACCGGCGGGCTCGGCATCGGTGTCGACCGCCTCGTCATGTTCCTCACCGGCCTGACGATCAGGGAGACGCTGCCGTTCCCGCTCGTACGCCGCCGCTGACCCCTTTGCCGCTGCTGGTCCCATCGGGTGCTTTCGGCGCCCGCCCCGGTGTTGATGTGCCGTGTCGGCCTTCCGCCATGCGAATGATTAGTAATGAAAAAGGATCAAATGACTCCAGGGCGTCGCGCGCTCCTGCGCGGCGCCGCTGTCTTCGGTCTGGCCGCGACCGCCGGCTGCGCGGGCACGGAGCGCTCGGCTGCTCCAGGACCCACGGCTCCCAGCGGTGCGGCGGCCGGTGGCCCGCCCGCCGCGCGTGCCGCCCTCAAGCCCTCCGCGTACCGCCTCCAGCCCATGGCGGGCAACGGCCCGCCGCGCGCCGCACGCGCACTGCCCCGGGTCCGCAAGGCGCCGATCCTGCGCATGGACGGGCAGGGCCGCACCATGGTGCTGACCTTCGACGACGGGCCCGACCCCCTCTACACGCCGGGCATCCTGAGGACGCTGCGCAAGTACGACGTTCGTGCGACGTTCTTCGTCTGCGGCGAGATGGCCGTCGACAACAAGGACCTGCTGCGCGAGATGGCCGACGACGGGCATGTGATCGGCAACCACACCTGGACGCATCCGCTGCTCCTGAAGATGAGCCGCAACGCGATGCGCGCGGAGATCGAGCGCACCTGCGAGGTCATCGAGGACGCCGTGGGCGAACCCCCCGCCTGGTTCCGCGCCCCCTACGGTGCCTGGAACCGCAACGCCTTCCAGCTCGGCGCCGACCTCGGCATGGAGCCGCTCGCCTGGACCGTGGACACCCTGGACTGGACCGAGCCCGGCACCGCCACGATCATCCGGCGCGTACGGGCCGGTGCGGCGCCCGGCGTCGTGGTGCTCTCGCACGACGCGGGCGGCAACCGTTCCCAGAGCGTGGAGGCCCTGCGGACGTATCTCCCGGAGCTCATCGATTCCGGTTACCGGCTCACGGTGCCGAGCCGCCACGGGATGTAACGGAACGCAGGACGGGATTTCGCCCGCCCGGTGCCGTGTGCCGCCGCCGCATGCGCCGTCAGCGCACGTCCACCAGGCGGGCGAAAGCGACGACGTTCCCGTCGTATCCGGACCGCTTCGAGAATCCGCCGCCGCAGGTGATGACGCGCAGTTCCGGGGCCCCCTTGTCGCTGTAGACGCGACTGCCCGGGAAATTGCTCTTCTCGAAGACTTCGATTCCATAGATCTCGAAAACCGCGGTCTTGCGGTCCCTGCGCAGGACCTCGACGCGATTTCCCTTCTTCAGCGAGCCCAGGCCGTAGAAGACAGCAGGGCCCTGCTGATTGTCCACATGGCCGACGATCACGGAGGTGCCCCGCTCGCCCGGCGAGACGGCTCCGGTGAACCAGCCGGCCAGGTTCGGGTCCTCCGGGGGCGGCGCGTCCACCCAGCCGTCCTGGTCGAGGCCGACCGGCACGACCGGCGCGTCCACCTGGATGCCCTTGATCCCCACACGTTCGGCGGGCGAGAACGTCAGCGGCGCGACGCCCTGCCCCGACCCGTCGGGCGCCTGGTCCGCCGCGGCGGCCGACGCCGGCTGCGGAGGACCCACGTCGAATTCCCCTGAGCCATTCCGGATCAGCGCGAGGCCGGTCAGCAGAACCAGCGCCATCACGCCCCACGGCGCGCGCTTCCGCTGCGGTTCCTCTTCATCGGCCGGCTGGGACGAAGGCATTCTCTGATCCCCTCTCAACGCGGCATTCGAACCGCGTCCGTTGCGCGTACAAGAACGCTAAGCGCGGCGCGCGCGACGGGCGACAGAGCGGGAGCGAACGGGTGGCGGCCATACCGGGCATGCGCCATCCGAGTCGCGGTCTGCAGGAAATTTCTGACGGTCCGTGACCTGCGGCAATATCGGCTTGTGCGTGCGCGCTTCGGCGTGTCGCCTCACCAGGACGGCCGAGCGCCGAAATGCGGGTCTGTGCAGGGCAACTGAGGGTCGGTTTGGGAGGCGCTCTCGCCGATCGACCGGGGACGGTTACCCCGGGGCGTCTTCCGCGGAGGATTCACATGCGTGCTTCTCGTATGCGCACCACTCGTGCCCTCGCGGTAGCAGTCACCGCGGGTGCCGTCGTCGGCCTCGCCGCCCCGACGGCATCGGCCTGGGCCGACCCGTCCAACATCGTCGCCATGCCGAGCGTGATCCCCCGCGGGGGACAGCTGACGGTCACGGTCGACGGTTCGGCCTGCCACACCCCTGGCAGCAAGGTCACGTCGGACGCCTTCCCCGACACGAACCTGCGGACCATGGGCGGCGGCACGGCCAGCGCGAACCCCATGATCCACCACCACGCCACTCCCGGGGCCCACAGCATCACCGTGCACTGCGGCGGCAAGACCCTCACCAAGCCCGACGCGTTCACCGTCATCCACGGTGGTGTCCGCGGTGGTCTCGGCGGCAGCAACAGTTCCGGGGCGACCGGCACCGACATGGCGATCGGCGGGGCGCTGGTGACGGTCGCCCTGGTCGGTGGCGGGGTGTTCTGGATGCGCCGCCGCTCGGAGAACGCGGGGCGCGGATTCTGACGTCGGGTACCGGCTACCGGCACGCCCGTCACTCGCACGGAGGGCGTCGCCCACTCGCCTCCTGCCTTGCTCGCCCGCTCGCTCACGCCGGGTGACAACCGTTCCGCCTCGCCTCCCCGACCGGTGCGTCCCCCTTCCGTGCCGGTCGGGCGGCGGTCCGCGCCCGGCCCGGCCGCATGCCGCTGCCCGGTCACCCGCTGAGCGCAGCGGGCGACCGGGCAGCGGCATGCGGTTGAGTCAGGAGTCGCCGTTCCCGGTGCGGCGGCGCGTCCGGTAGTACGCGGTGCCGAGTGTGCCCGCGATCAGGGCGCCGCCGAGGGCGATCTCGTGCAGGTCGAGCCCGCCGAAACTGCCGCCGACGCCTGCCTTGACCCCGTGGTGGGTCGGGCCGGTGGGGTGCGAGGTGGGGTGATGGGTGGGCCGGCCCGTGGCGATGGTGAGGTCCGTGGTCCCCTTCTCGCCCTTGCAGTCGAAGGTCACCTCGTACATCGCGCCCGGCTTGGCGTCCTCGAAGACCGTCGCGGTGGCCGACTGCTGCCCCTGGGTGATCTTGGTGTCGTCGAAGACGCCGGAGGTGACGGTCGCGTCGCCCTCGCAGCCGTCCACGCTGAGCGTGACCTGGCCGCCGGCGGCGATGGTGGACGGGGTGACGCGGAAGCCGAACGAGGTGATGTTGCTGTCGGAGCCGCCGTCGTCCGCGAAGGCCGTCGTAGCGGTGAGGGTCAGGGTGGTGGTGGCGGCGAGCAGAGCGGCCGAGGCGACGCGTATCGCGCGCATGATGATTCCTCCGGGTCCCCGAGGAGCAGCCGCGGACCTTCTTCCGCTTTCACCTGATATGCACCTCGATACCGCAGACGCTAAGCACCCCCCTGCCGCCCCGCGATCGCAGCCGCGCGAACGGGGCAACGGTGTGGGCCGGACAGGGGAACGGGGCGGGGTGTCGCGGGGGTGGCGAGGGGGTTCGGGGGGTGGGGCGTGTAGGGGGTGGGGCGAGCTGGGGGGCTCGCGCTCGGCGAAGGGGGAGTGCGGCTTCTGGGTCGACTGGGCTGGGCGTGGGGGCGGGGCCCAGTGAGGCGTGGGGCGGCCGGTCAGGTACGTCGCGTCCGTGAGGGCTGCTACGTCGCGTCCGCGAGGGCTGCACCGAGCTCGTGCCGAGTGTGCGGGAGAGGCGGGGCGAGTCCGAGGACTCGGGCTCGGCCCACATCAGGTCCCGCTCTCACGGCGACGGTACTGAGCTCGTGCTGAGGGCTGGGGCGAGGGCGCGAGAGCGGCGGGGTGAGCTCTCCGGTGGGGCCAGGCTCGAACACGGGTAGGTGCAGCGTCTGCGACTGCGCGTGGGTCGTGCGGGAGGGGCAGACCGGCACCGGGCGAGTCCTGCCCTGTGCCGTCTGCCGTTAGTTGGTGGGGCGCCGGTAGGCAGTCCGGAGTCGCTCGTCGGTCTTGCTTCGCACGTTGCCGCCCCTTCGGTGCCGGTACGGGCTGAGTGCTCGCCGGATGACCGCATCGCCCTACGCGGCGACGGCCAAGGCGGCAAGGCCCCGGGATACGTTCCCGGAAACCGCCGCGGCGCACGTCGCAGTGTGATCCGCACCAGGTGGCCGTGTTCAACCCGCCCTCCTCGCAGAGGAGTCCGGGCCCGCGGACGCTCGGGGGACGCGCACCCCGAGGCCGGGTCAGGAGCTCTTCGCCCATTCATGTGCCCCGCCGCCGCGCCACTCCACGAGGTGGGGGTCGTCGAGGGCCATGTCGGCGTCGCCGAGGCCCGCGCGGCGCAGGAACTCCACCAGGTCGCGGTCGTCACGCGCGACGCCGACGTCCTGCCCGCGCACGGTGATCCGCCGTCCGCCGTCGGGAGCGGGCGGGTGAACGATGATGGGTGTCTGCCAGGTCATGCCACCAGAGTGCGCCGCGCGAGGCCGCCGCGCAGCCCGGTTTACGGACCTGTGTGCGAAGCCGGTGCCACGGAGCCGGGCTCGGAGCCCGGGCGGGGCCCTGGGTACCCCCTGCATCGGCCTCCTCCCCGGGCGCGCCCGCCGACCGGCGCGCCAGCGCGTCGGGGTGCCATGCCTCGGTCAACTCCTTCGCGGTCCGGGTGGGTTCGAGGCTGTCCATGGCTCGGCTCTGCCGCATCTTCGTGGCGTACACGTGAACCCGCCTGCGCGGCGCGGGCCAGGCGGCCGGTCGGGGCGGGGTGGGCCCATAGGCTGGGCCCGATGATTGAGACCGTCGTGTTCGCCGTGGGGGAGACCCTCACCAAAGATGACCGCTACTGGGCGTCCTGGGCCGATTGGCTCGGCGTGCCCCGTCACACTGTCTCCGCGCTCGTGGGAGGTGTCGTCACGCGGGGCCGCGACAACACCGAAGCGCTGCGGCTGCTGAGCCCGGACATAGATGTCGCCGCCGCCTATCAGGCCCGCGAGGTCGCGGGGCGCGGCGAGCACCTGGCCGAGACCGACCTCTACCCCGATGTGCGTCCCGCTCTCGGCGGGCTGCGCAAGCAGGGTCTGCGGGTCGTCATCGCGGGGAACCAGACGCCCCGCGTGGGCGAGCTGCTGCGTGCCCTGGATCTGCCCGCCGACCTCGTCGTCACCTCGGGGGAGTGGGGCGTGGCGAAGCCCGACCCGACGTTCTTCTCCAGAGTGATCGAGGTGGCTCAGGCCGCGCCGGAGCAGACCCTGTACGTGGGCGACCATCCCGCGAACGACATCTACCCCGCGAAGGCCGCCGGGCTGCGGGCGGCGCACATCCGGCGCGGGCCCTGGGGGCACTGGTGGGCCGACGACCCGACCCTCGTCGAAACCGCGGACTGGCGGATCGACTCCCTCACCCAGGTAGCTTCGATCATCGCTGAGTGAGCGTCAGCCCGGAGCCGACGCCAGACCTGCTGCCCCACCCGGCACTTGAGGGCGGGGCAGCAGCGCATCCCTCATCTTCCGAGATTGCTGAACAGCGCCTGGAAGGGCTCCGGAGTCGCCGCGACGCCGCGGCTGTACGGCGCGTCGAAGTCCCAGATGAGGAAGAGCAGGAACGCGAACAAGGCCGAGAACAGCCCCGCGAGGACGAGTTCGCGCGGGGTCCGGCGGATCTGCAGGACGAAGATCATGCCGATGGTGACGAGACCGCCCGCGATCAGGCCGAACCAGACCACGCCGGGCATGGTCGCCCCGGCACTGTCGCCCCGGGAGGAACGCGCGTCGTCGGCGGCGGCGACCTGGTCGACGAGCGGCTGGTAGGCCTGGGCCTCGAAATCGGATTTGGGCTCGTAGTCGGTGACGTCGTGGCGTACCCGGGACAGGAGTTGGGAGCCGCGGTCGGTGAGTGCGCCGTGCTCGGACATGTAGTCCCACTCGGTGGTGACGACATGGCTGACGTACGCGTGCACGTCCGTACGGATACGCTCGCGTACGTCGGCCGGATAGACCCGCGCACGCTCGGACACCTCGTGCAACGCCTGGGCCTCGGCGTGCACATGGTCCTGGGCGACGCTGCGGGCCTCCCAGACACCGGCGATGGCGAGGCCGAGGACGATGGCGTACACCACGCCGATCATCATCGTCATGTACTCGATGACGTCCGGGGTCTCCGAAGCGTCATAATCCGGACTCGTCCTGCGGTGCCGCAGGAAGGTGACGACCAGGACGACGCCGCACGCGGCTGCCATCGCGAGGGTGAGAACAAGCCATTCCGACATGTGACCTCCTACGGTCAGCGAGGCCGCAGCGCGGCGACGGCGAGCACCGCGGGCGCGGTGATGAGCAGGGTGAGGGTGACCAGGGACGGACCGCCCCGTGGCGGCGGTTTGCGGGGCGCGGCCCGCTGCGAGGGGTAACTCACCGGCTCCGGCGTGATCTTGGCGCGCACGGAGGGGGTGGGCTTCGGCTTCGGTGCCGGACGCGGCGGCGGGGGCGGCGCGGGCTCAGGAGGGGCCGGGCGCACGGGCAGTGGCGGAGGCGGCGGAGGTGGCGGCTGCGGCGCCGGTGGCTCCGGGCGGGGCGGTGGAGCCGGAGCGGGCGGTGGCGGTGGTGGAGGCGGCGGAGGTGGTGGTGGCGGCGGTGGCTTCGGGTGCCGGGTGGGGCCCGCCCTGCAGACGACTCCGTCCCCCGCGACCGCCACCGCGTCACCGCCGGGATCGTCGCCGATCGAGGCATAGGCGCAGTTGTCGGCGGGCGCGATGGCAGGCGAGATCGCCGGCGCCGCGGCGGCCGTCGGCGCACCGAGCAGCCAGGCCAGCACCAGAAGCGCCAGTAAGCGTGTGACCAGGCCGGACGAGGCTCTAGTGGATCCATGCACGACAGGGATCATGGGCAGCATGTCGCCCTGCCACGCCGCTACGGCCCTCCTGTGACCCGAAGGGGGGAGACGCCGGGTGTCAGATTGACGAACAAAAGAATTTTGCACCCGGGTTGAACGCATCAGCTGTTCCCACCCGTACCTAGGGCCATGCGTGACGCACTCAGCGGCGCGACACCCAAGCGGACAGCGGGAGTTAGAGATGCTTCATCCATCAGGGGGTTCCCCCCGAGCCTGGCGGAGCGCCTCGCTCGTAGCGACGGCCGCGGCCATGCTGGCGCTGACGACGGCGTGCGGTCAGGACCAGGGTGACCAGTCGCCGACCGGACAGAACGTGGGCAACCAGGCCCCGGCCAAGCAGGGCGGATACGGGGCGGGCGACGGCTACGGCGCCGACACGGGTGACGCGAAGGAAGGCGCGGGGAAGGCGAAAGCCGCAGGTCAGCTCGCTGTCTGGGACAGCAAGAAGCTCGGCAAGGTTGTCACCGACAGCGAGGGCTTCACGCTCTACCGCTTCGACAAGGACACCGCCCAGCCCCCCAAGTCGAACTGCGACGGCGCCTGCGCCACGACCTGGCCCGTCGCGTCGCCCGATGGCGTGGTCGCCCCGCCCGGCGTCGACAAGTCCCTGCTGGGCGAGGTCACCCGGTCCGACGGCAGCAAGCAGCTCACCATCGACGGCTGGCCGATGTACCGGTACGCCAAGGACACCAAGGCCGGCGACGCCAAGGGCCAGGGAGTGGGCGGCACTTGGTACGCCTCCGCCCCCGACGGCAAGAAGGCCGCACCGGCGGCCGAGGCCGAACCCCCCGCCGAGAAGGCCCCCGTCGACCCGGCGGGGCTCTCCACCCGCAAGGACCCCAAGCTCGGGGAGATCGTCGTCGACAAGAACGGCATGACCGTCTATCGCTTCACGAAGGACTCCGCCTGGCCGATGAAGTCCGCGTGCACCGGCGCCTGCCTCCAGAAGTGGCCGGTGGTTCCGCCCGTCGAGAAGAACGACACCAAGGGAATCCTCAAGAAGGGGTTCGTCGTCTTCGACCGCCCCGACGGACAGCGTCAGCAGACGATCGACTGCTGGCCGATTTACACCTTCGCCGGTGACAAGAAGCCCGGCGACACCAACGGTCAGGGCGTGGGCGGCACTTGGTACGCCGCCGGGCCTGACGGAAAGCCTGTCGGCGCCCCGAAGTAGGCGTACAGGAAATAGACGTACAGGAAATAGAGGTACAGAAGCAGGGCGCCGAAGGGCACGTGCGAAGAAGAAGTCAGCCAGGAAGGGGGGTCGGTCAGAAGTACCTCGCGTACGGTCTACCGGTCCGTTCCTTTCCCCCTCCCGGGGAGGAACGGACCGGTTCTTTGGGTTGATATTCGGCACTTGCCACAGGCAGTGACCGAGAACGGACGGCCAATTTCCGTTTTGACTCGCTCCCTTGGCGGACGATCAGTAGCCTCACCTTCGAACACCGGCTCGTCTCGCCTACGTCTTGGAGTCCTGATGGAGCGTCCCGCCTGGGCCCCGCAGGGCATCGACATCACGATGCCCAGCGTGTCCCGCATCTACGACTACTACCTGGGCGGTTCGCACAACTTCGAGGTCGACCGGGACGCGGCCCGCCGGGCCATGGAGTTCATGCCGGGACTGCCCAAGATCATGCAGGCGAATCGTGCCTTCATGCGCCGAGCGGTGCGTTTCGCCGTGGACGAGGGCATCACCCAGTTCCTCGACATCGGTTCGGGCATCCCCACCTTCGGCAACGTCCACGAGGTCGCGCGGCGGGCGGACCCCGAGGCCCGTGTGGTGTACGTCGACCACGACGCCGTGGCCGTCGCGCACAGCCGTGCCGTGCTCGACGGCGACGAGAAGGCCGCCGTCGTCGCCGCGGATCTGCGCAAGCCACAGGACATTCTGGGCAGTTCGGAGGTCAACGGACTGCTCGACCTGGACCGCCCGGTGGCCCTTCTCCTCGTCGCCGTCCTGCATTTCGTGGAGGACGCGTACGATCCCTACACAGCGGTCGCCGAACTGCGGGACGCAACTGCGCCCGGCAGCGTGATCGCCCTCACGCACGCCTCGTACGAAGGGATGCCGATCCCCGCCGAGCAGGCCGGTCAGGCCGTCGGCGTCTACAAGGACATCCGCAATCCACTGATCATGCGCTCGCGCGAAGAGATCGCGCGGTTCTTCGAGGGATACGACATGGTGGAACCCGGCCTCGTGCCGATGCCGCGCTGGCGGCCCGAGACCGCGCCCGAGGAGGAGGATCCGTACTCCTTCTCCGGGTTCGCCGGCGTTGGGCGCAGGGCATGAGCGGGGAACCGGACGGCCCCGAGGGCAGAGTGCGCAGGTTCGCCACGATATGGAGCCGCGCGATCTTCCCGGTCACGGCGACGTCGCTGACCCGTCCCGAGTTCGAGCTGCAACTGGTGCCGCTGGCCCAGAGGTTGCGTGCCGCGCTGCACGAGCGGATCTTCGACGCCGCCGAGGGCCAGGCGATCGGCGCCGCGCTCGTCGGTACGCACTGCACCGACCCCGAGGCGCTCAGCCGCACGCTCGACTGCGTGGACGCCTACCTCGTCCTGTACTGCGGCGACGACGGCCCCCAGGAGGAGCTGCGGGCCCGGTGCGCACGCGTGCAGCACGCCGTGGCCGCGGGGTTCGCGGCAGCCCTGCGCGAGCGGACCCTCGCCGAGCAGGAGGCGATATCCCGGGCGGCCCTGAACGCCCGCAGTGCCGTCGCCGAAGCCCTGCACGCGAGCGAGGCACGCTTCCGTGCCGTCTTCCACGGCGCGGCGATCGGCATCGGCATCGCCGACCTCACGGGCACGGTCCTCGAGGTGAACGACGCGCTGATCCGCATGTTCGGCGGCCTGGAGAGCCAGCTGCGCGGACGCAACGTCGCGAACTGGACGCACCCCGACGACTCACCCCACGTATGGAAGCTCTACGAGGAGCTGGTGCGCGGGGAGCGCGAGCACTACCGCGTGGAGAAGGCCTTCTACCGGCCCGACGGCACCGTCCTGTGGACCAACCTGACCGTCTCGCTGCTGCGTGACGCGGACGGAGTGCCGCAGTACCAGCTGGCGTTGATGGAGGACACCACCGAGCGCCGGCTGCTCAATCTGCGCCTTCGCTACGAGGCCACGCACGACGCGCTCACCGGCCTGCCCAACCGCACCCTGTTCTTCGAGCGCCTGGAGAAGGCCCTCGCGGCGGGCGACGGCGCCCGGTTCGGGCTCTGCTACCTCGACCTCGACGGCTTCAAGACCGTCAACGACAGCCTCGGGCACGCCGCGGGCGACCGGCTCCTCGTCGAGGTCGCCGACCGGCTCCAGTCGTGCGCCACCGCCCCCGGCGAGATGGTCGCGCGGCTCGGCGGCGACGAGTTCGTGGCGCTGACCACCGGCCGCGACACCGAGGCCGAGGTGGACGAGCTCGCCGGGCGCATCATGCACGCGCTCTCCACGCCCATCCGCGTCGAGGGCCGGGAACTGACCGTGCGCGGCAGCATCGGCATCGTCGAGGGGCCGGCCGGGGAGCGCGGCGCGGCGGAGGTGCTGCGCAGCGCGGACATCACGATGTACCGCGCGAAGTCCGCGGGCGGCAACCGCTTCGAGCTCGCCGACCCCGAGGCCGACGCCCGCGCCATCACCCGGCACGGACTGACCACCGCACTGCCCGCCGCCCTGGAGCGGGGCGAGTTCTTCATCGAGTACCAGCCCCTGGTGCACCTCGGTGACGGCAGCGTGCGCGGGGCGGAGGCGCTGGTGCGGTGGCTGCATCCGCAGCACGGCATCATCGGCCCCGACCGGTTCATCCCGCTCGCCGAGCACACCGGTCTGATCGTGCCGCTCGGCCGCTGGGTCCTGGAGGAGTCGGTCCGCCAGGCCCGTACGTGGGAGGCGCGCCACAAGGACGCCGGGCCGCTGCGCGTGAACGTCAACCTCTCGCCCATGCAGCTGAGCCACCCCGGCCTGGTCTCGGACACGGTGGAGATCCTGGAGCGCGCCGGGCTCGAACCGGGCGCCCTGTGCCTGGAGGTGACCGAGTCCGCGCTGATCGGCGCCGACGACGACCTGCTCAAGCCGCTGCGGCGGCTGGCCGAGATGGGCGTGGACATCGCGCTCGACGACTTCGGCACGGGCTACTCGAACCTCGCCAACCTGCGCCGCCTGCCGGTGAGCATCCTCAAGCTCGACCGCTCCTTCACGCAGGGCATGCAGCACTTCCCGGCCGACCCCGGGGATCTGAAGCTCGTCGAGGGGATCGTCTCGCTCGCCCACAGCCTGGACCTCGCGGTCACGGTCGAGGGCGTGGAGACGGGCGCCCAGGCGGATCAGCTGCGAGAGTTGGGCTGCGACACGGCCCAGGGCTGGTACTACGCACGGCCCGGCCCGCCGGACCAGCTGCACGAGCTGGCCCTCGCGGACGCGACGACCTGAGGAGCACGAGCATGGCGCCCGGAACGATCCAGTGGGTGTATGCCTTCGTGGACCGGCCCAAGGACTGGTTCGCGCAGGCGCACGCCTTCTGGGCGGCGGTCACCGGGACGCGGCTCTCCGCGTTCCGCGGCGAGGACGAGCAGTTCGTGACGCTGCTGCCGGACGGGGCCGACGCCATCCTCAAGGCGCAGGCCGTCGGCGGCCCAGGCGGCGCGCATCTCGACTTCGCCGTGGACGACGTGGTCGCCAAGGCGGGCGAGGCCCGCGCGCTCGGGGCCACGCCGGTCTTCGCGGAGGAGGGCCTTGAGGTCCTGCGCTCTCCGGGCGGGCAGTTGTTCTGCGTGGTGAAGTGGCAGGGCGAGCGGGTACGCCCCGTGCCGCTCGCCCAGGCGGACGGCACCACGAGCCGCCTCGACCAGGTGTGCCTCGACGTGCCGCCTGCGGTGTTCGAGGCGGAGAAGGCGTTCTGGCCCGCCTTCACGGGGTGGTCCGACCGCCCCGGTTCGCGCCCCGAGTTCCACCTCGTCGAGCCCGACCCGCGGCTGCCGATGCGGATCCTGCTCCAGCGCCTCGACGATGACGGATCCGCCGGAGCGCACCTGGACTTCTCCTGCTCCGACCTCGACGCGGACCGCGTCCGGCATGAGCGGCTCGGCGCCGAGACCGTGTGGCGCGGCCCGCACTGGATCGTGATGCGGGACCCGGCGGGCGGGACGTACTGCCTGACGATCCGGAATCCGGAGACCGGCGGTCTGCCTGACGCGCGCTAGCTCCACCGGAACCTGCGGGCCGGTGGGGACTGGTCGCGCAGTTCCCCGCGCCCCTGAAGGGGCGCTGTCGCTCACCGCTCCAGCAGCATCCTCTGCAGCTCCCGTGCAGCCCGCGGCGGAGCCACATCGCTGCGGTGGGCCAGCGCGATCGTGCGGTGCAGGGCAGGGCGGGCCAACGCGGTCATCCGCAGGCCGCGCCCGGCGCGCTCGGCCACCATGCGCGGCACGACCGCCACCCCGAGCCCGGCCCGCACGAAGCCGAGGACCGCGTCCATCTCGCCGCCCTCGACCGCGAATTCGGGCTCGAACCCCTCGGCGCGGCAGGCGGCGACCGTCAGCTCCCGCAGGTCGTAGCCGTGCCGGAACATCACCAGACGCTCCCGCTGCAGATCCGCGACGCGCACCGTCCTGCCGCCGAACCCCGGCGCGTCCGGCGACGACACCACGACCAGGTCCTCACGCAGCAGCTCCACGGTGGTCAGGGCGGGCGACGGGCTCGGCAGCGGCAGCACGACGACGGCCAGATCCAGGGCGCCGCGCGCCAGCTCGCGCACGAGGTCGTGGGAGCCGCTCTCCTCGAGAAGGAGCTGGATGCCGGGGTGTTGGTCGTGGAAGGCGCGAAGGACCTCGGGCAGCAGACCGGTGCAGACGCTGGGCGTCGCCCCCAGGCGGATCCGGCCGCGCCGCAGCTGTGCCAGCTCCTGGACCTCGATCCGCGCGGTGTCGGCGTCCGCGAGGATCCTGCGGGCCAGCGGCAGCAGCGCCTCGCCCGCGTCGGTCAGGGCGATGTTGCCGCGGGCCCTGCTGAACAGCTCGGCGCCCAGCTCCTTCTCCAGGGCGCGGACCTGCTGGGAGAGCGAGGGCTGGGAGACGTGGACCTGCTCGGCGGCCCGGGTGAAGTGCCGGGTCTCGGCCACCGCGACGAAGTAGAGGAGCTGCTGGAACTGCATACACGCAGCGTACGGCCGATGATAGCCAATCGCTATCGAGATGAGCTGATCCATCTCTTGGACCGATCGGGACCTTCGGCCTTAGCGTCGGTCCCATGGCTCTGGCAACGCGGACGGACCGAAAACGGTCGTCGATGACGCGCACGATCTGGGACTCGTCCGTCGGCAAGAAGACAGTGATGGCGGTGAGCGGCCTGATCATGCTGCTCTACCTGATCGCCCACATGATCGGAAACCTGAAGATCTTCTTCGGGCCGGAGGAGCTCAATCACTACGCCCACTGGCTGCGCACGGTCGGCGAGCCGTTCATGCACTACGAGTGGACGCTCTGGCTGATCCGTGTCGTCCTCGTCGTCGCCGTGGTCGCGCACGCCGTCTCCGCGTACCAGCTCAGCCGCCGTGACATCAGGGCGCGCCCCGCCAAGTACGTCAACAAGAAGGCGGGCAAGAGCTTCGCCACGCGCACGATGCGCTGGGGCGGGATCATCCTCGCCCTGTTCATCGTCTGGCACATCCTGGACCTGACGACCGGCACCGTGCACCCGGGTGGCTACGAGCACCTGCACCCGTACCAGAACATCATCGACACGTTCTCCACGTGGTACGGCAACGCCGTCTACATCGTCGCCGTCGTCGCCCTCGGCTTCCACGTCCGCCACGGGCTCTGGAGCGCCGCGCAGACCCTCGGCGCGGGCAGGGCGACCCGCGACCGCGCCCTCAAGATCATCGCCAATGGCGTCGCGTTCGTCCTGACGGCGGGCTTCGTCGTCGTCCCCGTGGCCGTCATGACCGGAGTGGTGAGCTAGCCCATGAATTCCTCCCGTGATCACGCCTCCCGTGAGTACGCCGATTACGCGACCGGGGAGCCGGTGGCCGATACCAAGGCCCCGGCAGGGCCCGTCGCCGAGCGCTGGGACACCCGCCGCTTCGAGGCCAAGCTGGTCAACCCCGCCAACCGCCGCAAGCACACCGTGATCGTCGTCGGCACCGGCCTCGCGGGTGGCTCCGCCGGCGCCACGCTCGCCGAACAGGGCTACCACGTCGTGCAGTTCTGTTACCAGGACTCACCGCGCCGAGCCCACTCCATCGCCGCGCAGGGCGGCATCAACGCCGCGAAGAACTACCGCAACGACGGCGACTCCGTGCACCGCCTCTTCTACGACACCGTCAAGGGCGGCGACTTCCGCGCCCGCGAGTCCAACGTGCACCGCCTCGCACAGATCTCGGTGGAGATCATCGACCAGTGCGTCGCGCAGGGCGTGCCGTTCGCCCGCGAGTACGGCGGCCTGCTCGACACCCGCTCCTTCGGCGGCGTACAGGTCTCCCGGACGTTCTACGCGCGCGGCCAGACGGGCCAGCAGCTCCTCCTGGGCGCCTACCAGGCGCTCTCGCGGCAGATCGCGGCCGGGAACGTCGAGATGCATCCGCGCACCGAGATGCTCGACGTCATCGTCGTGGACGGGCGCGCCCGCGGCATCGTCGCCCGCGACCTGATCACCGGCAAGATCGAGACGTACTTCGCCGACGCGGTGGTCCTTGCCTCCGGCGGCTACGGCAACGTCTTCTACCTGTCGACGAACGCCATGAACTCCAACGCCACGGCCGTGTGGCGGGCCCACCGGCGGGGTGCCTACTTCGCCAACCCCTGCTTCACACAGATCCACCCCACGTGCATTCCGCGCACCGGCGACCACCAGTCGAAGCTGACGCTGATGAGTGAGTCGCTGCGCAACGACGGCCGCATCTGGGTCCCGAAGGCGCAGGGCGACGACCGTCCGGCCAACCAGATCCCCGAAAACGAGCGCGACTACTACCTGGAGCGCATCTACCCCGCCTTCGGCAACCTCGTGCCCCGCGACATCGCCTCGCGCGCCGCCAAGAACGTGTGCGACGAGGGCCGCGGGGTCGGCCCCGGCGGTCAGGGCGTCTATCTCGACTTCGCCGACGCCATCAAGCGCATGGGCAAGAAGGCCGTCGAGGAGAAGTACGGCAACCTCTTCGACATGTACGCGCGGATCACCGCGGAGAACCCGTACGAGACGCCGATGCGGATCTATCCCGCCGTGCACTACACGATGGGCGGACTCTGGGTCGACTACGACCTGCAGACCACCGTCCCCGGCCTGTTCGCGATCGGTGAGGCCAACTTCTCCGACCACGGCGCGAACCGGCTCGGCGCCTCGGCCCTGATGCAGGGCCTCGCAGACGGCTACTTCGTTCTGCCGTCCACGATCAACGACTACCTCGCGCGCAATCCGCACCACGAGGAGGTCTCCGACGAACACCCCGCCGTACGGGAAGTTCTCGACGAGACCTCGGAGCGGCTCGCGAAGCTCCTCGCCGTCGACGGCGACCGCACCCCCGACTCCTTCCACCGTGAACTCGGCGAGCTGATGTGGGAGTTCTGCGGCATGGCCCGTACGGAGACGGGGCTGCGCAAGGCCCTGGAGCGCATACCGCAGATCCGCGAGGAGTTCTGGCGCCGCCTCAAGGTCCCCGGCACCGGCGAGGAGTTCAACCAGTCCCTGGAGAAGGCGAACCGCATCGTCGACTACCTGGAGCTCGCCGAGCTGATGTGCCTCGACGCCCTGCACCGCGCCGAGTCCTGCGGCGGCCACTTCCGCGAGGAGTCGCAGACGCCGGACGGCGAGGCGGCACGCGTGGACGAGGAGTTCTCGTACGCCGCCGCCTGGGAGTTCACCGCCACCGGTGATGCCCCCGTCCTTCATAAGGAAGACCTCGTCTTCGAGTACGTCCACCCCACTCAGCGGAGCTACGCATGAAGCTCACCCTGCGCGTCTGGCGCCAGCAGAACGCCGACGCCGACGGCGCCATGTCCACGTACGAAGTAGACGGCATCTCGTCCGACATGTCCTTCCTGGAGATGTTGGACACCCTCAACGAAGAGCTCATCGTCAAGGGCGACGACCCCGTCGCCTTCGACCACGACTGCCGCGAGGGCATCTGCGGCGCGTGCTCGCTCGTCATCAACGGCGACGCGCACGGGCCCGAGCGCACCACCACCTGCCAGCTGCACATGCGGTCCTTCGACGACGGCGACACGATCGACATCGAGCCGTGGCGCGCCTCGGCCTTCCCGGTGGTCAAGGACCTGGTCGTGGACCGCTCCGCCTTCGACCGGATCATCCAGTCCGGCGGCTACATCAGCGCCCCGACCGGCGCGGCACCCGAGGCGCACGCGGCGCCCGTGCCGAAGCCGGACGCGGACTTCGCGTTCGAGCACGCGGAGTGCATCGGCTGTGGGGCGTGCGTGGCCGCCTGTCCCAACGGCTCGGCGATGCTGTTCACCTCGGCCAAGGTCAACCACCTGAACGTCCTGCCGCAGGGTGCGCCGGAGCGCGAGACGCGGGTCCTGGACATGGTGGCGCAGATGGACGAGGAAGGCTTCGGCGGCTGCACGCTTACTGGCGCCTGCGCCACTGCCTGTCCCAAGGGTATCCCGTTGCCTTCCATCTCAGCGATGAACAAGGAGTGGCTGCGGGCTACCCGGAAGGTCAATCGCTAGCCGAACCACCAGGTCCTCTACGGGGTCTGACGTCCCGTCAAGGCGCTCCTGTACCGTCGCCGCATGCATCCGGGAGCGTACGACCCCGCCAGGTTGGCCGTCGTCACCGCCGACGGCACACGGACCCTCACCTACGGACAACTCGAAGAACGCTCCCTGCGGCTCGCGGATCATCTGCGGGCCGCAGGTCTGCGTCGGGGCGACCACTTCGCCCTCCTCTGCGACAACGACCCGCGCGCCCTTGAGGTCTACTGGGCGGCGCTGCGCTCGGGTCTCTATCTGACCGCCGTCAACCATCACCTCACCACGGACGAAGCCGCGTACATCGTGAAGGACTGCGGGGCGAAGGCGCTGATCGTCTCCGGGTCGCTGACCGAACTCGGCGCGGCCGTGCGGGAGATGGCGGGCGGGCCGCCGATCGTGCTCGGTCTCGACGACGGAACGTACGAGAAGGCCCTGGAAGCCGCGTCCGCCGAACCGCCCGCCCACCAGCCGCGCGGCACCGACATGCTCTACTCCTCCGGCACCACGGGCCGCCCCAAGGGCATCAAGCCCGCGTTGCCCGAGGGTGACGTGCGCGACGAGCCGAGCACCTACGTGCTGATCTTCCAGGCCATGTACGGCTTCGGCGAGGACACCGTCTACCTCTCGCCCGCCCCGATCTACCACGCGGCGCCCCTGCGCTTCTGCGGGGTCGTCACGGCGCTCGGCGGCACGGTCGTCCTCATGGACGCGTTCCACGCGGAAGGCGCTCTCGCCGCCATCGAGAAGCACCGGGTCACGCACAGCCAGTGGGTGCCGACCATGTTCGTACGGATGCTGAAGCTGCCCGCCGAGGTGCGCGAGCGCTACGACCTGTCCTCGATGACGACCGCCATCCACGCCGCCGCGCCCTGCGCCGTCGAGGTCAAGCGGCGGATGCTGGAGTGGTGGGGCCCGATCCTGTACGAGTACTACTCCTCGACGGAGGGCAACGGCATCACGTTCATCTCGCCCGAGGAGTGGCTGCGCAAGCCGGGCTCCGTGGGTCGGGACGGGTTCCTCGGCGCGCTGCGGATCTGCGACGAGACGGGTACGCCGCTGCCGGCCGGCGAGACCGGCATCGTCTACTTCGAGCGCGACGAAACGCCCTTCCGCTACCACAACGACGACGGCCGCACCCGCGAGGCCCAGCACCCCGAGCATCCGAACTGGACCACCACGGGGGACATCGGGCACGTCGACGAGGACGGCTACCTCTTCCTCACCGACCGCAAGGCGTTCATGATCATCTCGGGTGGCGTGAACGTCTATCCGCAGGAGGCCGAGGACTGTCTCGTCCTGCATCCGGCGGTGGCGGACGTCGCGGTGATCGGCGTACCCGACCCGGAGATGGGGGAGGCGGTCAAGGCGGTGGTGCAACCGGCCGACGGGGTGGCCACCGGGCCCGAACTGGAGCGGGAGTTGGTCGAGTTCGTACGGGAACGCCTCGCGCACTACAAGGCGCCGCGCTCGGTGGACTTCGCGGAGTCGCTTCCTCGTACCCCCACCGGCAAGCTGGCCAAGTCCTCCCTGCGGAAGTCCTATTGGGCGTGAGCGGCCCCCGTCTCGGGAGTGTGCGGGTCCGCGTCTCAGTCGATCGTGCCGCCCTCCAGGACCGTCTCACGGAAGGACGCGACCACCGGGCGCAGGTCGATGGAGTGCCACGCCGCCCAGAGGTGAACGGATGCCTTGTGCCAGGGCAGTTCGCGTACGGCGACTCCGTCCGTAGTGCCGCGCACCATGCTCTTCTGGATGAGGGCGAGGCCGAGTCCGGACGCCACCAGGCCGAGCGCGGTGAGCGGTTCGGCGGCGTCGAGGCGGATGTCCGGGGTGAAACCGGACGCCACGCAGGAGGCGAGGAACGCGTCACGCCAGGCCGGATCCTGGGAGTTCTCGACCGCGATCCACGCCTGGCCGTCCAGGTCGCCAGGCGTCAACTCCTCCCGCGCGGCCAGCGGATGGTGTGCCGGCAGGGCGAGCAGCAGCGGGTCTTCGAGGAGGGGTGCGGCGAGCAGATCCGGATCGTCCTTCGCGGGGGGCTCCTGGACGAGCGCGATGTCGAGGCTCCGCTGCCGCAGCCCCTCGAACTGCTCCGCCGTGGAGAGGCTGTAGAGCGCGACGTGGATCCCCGGACGCTCCTCCTGGAGGCTCCGCAGCGCGCCCGGCAGGACGCCGGTGTGCATGGCGTCGCCCACGTACCCGATGCAGAGTCCGCCCTCCTCGCCGCGCCCGAGCCTGCGGCCGAGGTTTTCCAGCCGGTCCGCGTGCCGCAGCAGGGCGCGGGCCTCGCTCAGGAAGACCCGGCCGTCGGCCGTGAGGCGGATGCGCTGCTGGCTGCGCTCGAACAGGACGAGACCGAGCTGCTTCTCCAACTGGGCGATCTGGCGGCTGAGCGGCGACTGCGAGATGTGCAGCGCCTCCGCCGCCCTTCCGACGTGTTCGGTCTCGGCGACGGCCACGAAATAGCGGAGTTGTCGCAGGTCAAGCATGTAAGACCTCGGGGGACTCAAGTGTGTCCAAGCGAGTCTTGGACAGTCTCAAGCATCGATCCTAACCTCGAACTCGCAAGGCCGACGGATCACCTGAACCGCCGGGAAACACCAGATAACCCCCATCAGATACCCGCCATCGCGAGGACCCCTCATGAGCATCAAGTCCCTCCTCCCCGGAGCACTCGGCTTCGGCACCGCCCCGCTCGGCAACATGTTCCGCGCCATCCCCGACGAAGAGGCCGCGGCCACCGTCGAGGCCGCCTGGGACCAGGGCATCCGCTACTTCGACACTGCCCCCTTCTACGGCGCGGGCCTCTCCGAGATCCGCCTCGGCGACGTCCTCGCCGGCCACCCCCGCGACGCATACGTCCTGAGCACGAAGGTCGGCCGCGTCATCCTGGACGAGGTCGAGGACCCGGCCGCGCGCGACCTCGGCGAGAAGGGCGGCCTCTTCGAGCACGGCCGCCCGAACAAGATCGTCAACGACTACACGGCCGACGCCACCCTCCGCTCCATCGAGGACAGCCTGAAGCGGCTCAGGACGGACCGGCTCGACATCGTGTGGGTGCATGATGTCGCGCAGGACTTCTACGGCGACGAATGGCTGGCCGCCTATGAGCAGGCCCGTACGGGCGCTTTCCGCACCCTGGACCGACTGCGCGACGAGGGTGTCATCAAGGCCTGGGGCCTTGGCGTCAACCGCGTGGAGCCGCTCGAACTCACCCTCGACCTGGACGAGCCGAAGCCCGACGCGTTCCTCCTCGCGGGCCGCTACACCCTCCTCGACCACGACCGCGCCCTCCAGCGCCTGCTGCCGGCCGCCGCCGCGCGGGACGTCGACGTCGTCGTGGGCGGGCCCTACAGCTCGGGCATCCTCGCGGGCGGGCAGCACTTCGAGTACCAGAAGGCGCCCACGCAGATCGTCGCCAAGGTCGAGCGCATCAAGGCGCTCACCGAGCGGCACGGCGTCGGCATCAAGTCCGCCGCCCTGCAGTTCTCCCTCGCCCACCCGGCGACGGTGGCGGCGATCCCCGGCGCCACCAGGCCGAGCCGCATCGCCGAGGACGTCGCAGCGCTGGGCGAGAAGGTCCCGGCCGCGTTCTGGGCGGACCTGCGCGCGGAGCAGCTGATCGCCGCCGACGCGCCCGTGCCCACCGCCTGACCCGCCAACTGCCCCCGCCCACAACCCCGTACCCCTCTCAAGGAGCAACCATGGCTTCCACCTCCGCGTCCATCGAGATCCCCGTACCGGCCGACCGTGTCTGGCAGCTCATCGGCGGCTTCGACTCGCTGCCCGACTGGCTGCCGTTCATCCCCGCCAGCGAATCCAGCGAGGGCGGCCGCGTCCGCAGCCTCACGAGTGAGGACGGCGGCGTCATCGTCGAGCGGCTGCTGACCTTCGACGAGAAGGCGTGCACCTACAGCTACTCCATCCTCAAGGCCCCCTTCCCCGCCACCGACTACGTCGCCACTCTCGCGGTGCACGAGGTGCCCGGCCAGGATGTGTCGCGGGTGGAGTGGTCCGGCGTCTTCACGCCGGTGGGTGTCGAGGAGGAAGAGGTCGTCGCCTTGTTCCACGGCATCTTCAGCGATGGTCTCGCCGCCCTGAAGCAGACCCTCGCCGCCTGAGCGGACACCGGATCCGCCGTCGCGTTCCGCACTCGCGTTCGCAGCCGCCCCCGCCCCCGGAATGATCTACTGGACCGGGGGCAAGGCGGGCCCGCGCACGGAGTCCCGCCCCGTCACACCACAGCAGGAGGTACGCAGCATGCTCGTCGATCTCTCCGGCAAGACCGCCCTCGTCACCGGATCGACCCAGGGAATCGGGGCGGCCATCGCGGTCGGCCTGGCCAAGGCGGGGGCCCGGGTCGCCGTCAACGGACGGTCCGCCGCCTCTGTCGACAAGGCCGTCGAACGGCTGAAGGAGGAGCACGGCGGCGCCGAGTTCATCGCGTCTCCCGGTGACATCTCCACCGACGAGGGCGCCGCACAGGTCTTCGCGGCCGTTCCCCGGGCGGACATCCTCGTCAACAACCTGGGCATCTTCGGCGCGGAGCCGGCGCTCGACATCAGCGACGACGAATGGCGCCGCTACTTCGAGGTCAACGTACTGACCGCCGTCCGCATGATCCGGCACTACCTGCCCGGGATGAAGGACCGCTCCTGGGGGCGGATCCAGAACATCGCCAGCGACTCGGCGATCGTCACCCCCGCCGAGATGATCCACTACGGCACCTCGAAGACCGCGCTCCTCGCGGTCTCCCGAGGCTTCGCGAAGGAGGCCGCCGGTTCGGGCGTGACCGTCAACTCCGTGATCGCGGGCCCGACCCACACCGGCGGAGTGGAGGACTTCGTGTACGAGCTGGTCGACTCCGCACTGCCCTGGGACGAGGCGCAGCGCGAGTTCATGGTCAAGCACCGCCCGCAGTCCCTCATCCAGCGGCTCATCGAGCCGGAGGAGATCGCGAACATGGTCGTCTATCTCAGCTCGCCGCTCGCCTCGGCCACGACGGGCGGCGCCGTGCGGGTCGACGGCGGCTACGTCGACGCGATCGTCCCGTAGCCGTGACCTCCGCCACCGAGCCGTCACGCACCGGCTTACTGCTCGGCGTCGATATCGGGACGTCCTCCTCCAAGGGTGCCCTCGTCCGCCCCGACGGCACGCTCGTCGCCCAGGCGCAGCGCGAGCACACGACGTCCACCCCGCACCCCGGCTGGTTCGAGCACGACGCGGATGGCGTGTGGTGGGCCGAATTTCGTTCTCTGGCACGGGAGTTGCTGGCCGGTATGCCCGCGGGCGAGTCGCTCGCCGCGGTCGGCGTCAGCGGCATCGGACCCTGCCTGCTCCCTGTCGACGAGAAGGACACGCCGGTCCGCCCCGCCATCCTGTACGGCGTCGACACCCGGGCCGGCGCCGAGATCGCCGAGCAGAACGAGCGCTACGGCCCCGACGAGATCATCCGCCGCTGCGGCTCGCCCCTGACCAGCCAGGCGATCGGCCCGAAGCTGGGCTGGCTGCGGAGCCAGGAACCGGTGGCCTATGGGCTCACCCGCCGCTGGTACATGGCGAGTTCGTACCTCGTGCGCCGCCTCACCGGCCGGTACGTCCTCGACCACCACTCGGCGAGCCAGTGCACCCCGCTGTACGACTTGGCCGCCCGGGAGTGGATCGGCGAGCGCTGCGAGGAGATCGCCCCGGGTCTCGAATGGCCCGAGCTGGTCTGGCCGTCCGATGTCGTCGGCGCCGTGACTCCGCGGGCCGAGGCCCTCACCGGCCTTCCCGCGGGCACCCCCGTCGTCGCGGGCACGGTCGACGCCTGGGCGGAAGCGGCCGGTGTCGGTGTCGCCGCTCCCGGCGATCTCATGCTCATGTACGGCACGACGATGTTCCTGGTCGGCATCCTGGCGGAGCCGCTGACCAGCCCGCACCTGTGGGGCACGGCGGGCGCGTTCCCCGGCACGTACTGCCTGGCCGCAGGGATGGCGACGTCGGGGGCGGTCACCGGCTGGCTGCGTGACCTCACCGGCAGCTCGTACGAGCAACTGACAGCGGAAGCAGGGGAGTTGCCGCCCGGCGCCGAGGGGCTGCTGATGCTGCCGTACTTTGCGGGGGAGCGCACCCCGCTCTTCGACCCCGACGCGCGGGGCCTCGTGCACGGCCTGACGCTGCGGCACGGCCGCGGCCACCTCTACCGGGCCGCCCTGGAGGCCACGGCGTACGGCGTCCGGCACAACCTCGCCGCCATGACGGAGGCGGGCGCCACCGCCGAGCGCCTGGTCGCGGTCGGTGGTGGCGCCCGTGCGCTGTGGACCCGGATCGTCTCCGACGTGACCGGACGCGAGCAGCACCTGCCGCGCCACACCGTCGGAGCCGCCTACGGCGACGCCTTCCTCGCGGCGGTCGGCGCCGGGCTCGCCGGGCCCGGCGACATCGCGCACTGGAATCCGACGGTCGAGGTGGTGGCTCCGGACGCCACCACCTCGACCGTCTATGACCGGCTCTACGGGCTCTACCTGGACCTGTATCCGGCGACCCGCGAGGCCGCGCACCTGCTGGCGCGGCTCAACTAGCGTGCGCTGCCTAGGTGTTGGTGGTCACGTGGACGTAGTCGACGACGAGCTGCTGGGGGAAGCTCGTGCTGCCGTCCGGGTCGCCGGGCCAGTAGCCGCCGACGGCGAGGTTGAGGATCAGGAAGAAGGGCTTGTCGAAGACCCACTGCTTGCCGCTGACGTCGGCCGGGGTGCGGGTCTGGTAGACGTTGCCGTCCACGGACCATGTGACCTTGTTCGGTGACCAGTCCACAGCGAAGGTGTGGAACTTGTCCGCGAACGCCTCGCCGCCGGGCAGCGTGTAACCCGCGCCGACGCCACCCGAGCCCGAGTAGCCGGGCCCGTGCAGGGTGCCGTGGACGGTCCCCGGTTCGAAGCCGACGTTCTCCATGACGTCGATCTCGCCGCTCTGGGGCCAGCCCACGCTGCCGATGTCGGCGCCGAGCATCCAGAACGCGGGCCAGATGCCCTGCCCCCGCGGGATCTTCATCCTGGCCTCGACATGGCCGTACGTCTGCGTGAACTTGCCGGAGGTGTTGAGCCGGGCCGAGGTGTACTCGCAACGCCCGTACCAGCACTGGTAGTTGGCGGGGTTCTCCTTGCGGGCGGTGATGACCAGGTTGCCCTGGCCGTCGAGGGCGGCGTTCTTGTTGCCCGAGGTGTAGTACTGCCGCTCGTGGTTGTTGACGTTGTCGCCGGTCTCGACCTGCCACTTGCCGCCGTCGACCGCCGAGCCGGCGGGCCCGTTGAAGTCGTCGGTGAAGGTGGCGGCCGCGGCGGAACCGGTGGGGGAGGGGGCCGCCGACGCTCCGGCGGGCAGTCCGGCCAGGGCCGTGGCACAGCAGGCCAGGGCGGCCGTGGAGAGCGCCGCACGGCGGCGCCAAGAGGTGTGCACTGTCATCACATCGCTTCACGTGGGGGTGGCGAGGGAGTGGGGGGTGCTGGCGGGTAGAGGGAGGCGCCAGGCAAGGAGACATGCGCATGACAACTCGGTGTCGAGAACTGAACGCGGCGGGCGATCAACCCCGACGCTTTGTTCAGTACTTGATTTAAGGCAGACTCCGGTGCGCAGTCAAGGAGTTGGTGCGGACCAACCTCACCGGCTGCCGGTCGTCGCCCGCGCCAGATACGGCGCCGTCCGGCTCCCCGCGGCCTCCGCCACCACCGCGGGCGGCCCCGACGCGACGACACGTCCGCCCTCGTCGCCGCCGCCCGGCCCCAGGTCGATCACCCAGTCCGCGCCCGCCACCACCGCCATGTCGTGCTCGACGACCACCACCGAATGGCCCCCGTCCACCAGGCCGTGCAACTGGCGCATCAGGACCTCGACGTCCGCCGGGTGAAGACCGGTCGTCGGCTCGTCCAGGAGGTAGAGCGTGTGACCGCGCCGGACCCGCTGCAGCTCGCTGGCCAGCTTGATGCGCTGGGCCTCGCCGCCCGACAGCTCCGTCGCGGGCTGCCCGAGGCGCAGATAGCCCAGACCCACGTCCAGGAGGGTCCGCAGGCTGCGGGCCACGGCCGGCGTGTCCGCGAAGAACTCCGCCGCCGCCTCCACCGTCAGGTCGAGCACCTCCGCGATGTTCCGTCCCTGGTAGGTCACTTCGAGGGTCTCGGGGTTGTAGCGCGCACCCCCGCAGTCGGGGCACGGCGCGTACGTACTGGGCAGGAAGAGCAGCTCCACGCTCACGAACCCCTCGCCCTGACAGGTCTCGCACCGCCCGCCCGCGACGTTGAACGAGAAACGCCCGACGCCGTAACCCCGGCTCCGTGCCGCGTCCGTGGCCGCGAAGACCTTGCGCACGACGTCGAAGAGGCCGGTGTAGGTGGCCAGGTTGGAGCGGGGCGTGCGGCCGATCGGCTTCTGGTCGACGCACACCAGGCGCCCCACGCCGTCCAGTTCCTCGGTGACCTCGCCGATGAGCGTGGACTTGCCCGAGCCGGAGACGCCGGTGACGGCGGTGAAGGCACCGAGCGGGAACTCGGCCGTCACGTCGCGCAGGTTGTGCCGGGTGACGGGCCCGACCTTCAGCCAGCCGCGCGGGACGCGCACCTCGCGCGGCCCGCCGGTCTCACGGCCGAAGAGGAAACGGGCCGTCGCGGACTCCGTGACGGCCTCCAGATCCGCCACCGGGCCGCTGTGCAGCACCTGCCCGCCGTGCTCACCCGCGTCAGGACCCACGTCGACGAGCCAGTCCGCGTGGCGCATGACGTCGAGATGGTGCTCCACGACGAAGACCGAGTTCCCCGCGGCCTTGAGCCGGTCCAGGACGGTGAGCAGGGACTCCGTGTCCGCCGGGTGCAGGCCGGCCGACGGCTCGTCCAGGACGTACACGACACCGAAGAGCCCGGAACGCAACTGGGTCGCAAGGCGCAGCCGCTGCAGCTCGCCCGTCGAGAGGGTGGGCGTGGCGCGGTCCGGGCTCAGATAGCCGAGGCCGAGTTCGGTGATCGTGGCGATGCGGGCCAGGAGGTCGTCGGACAGGACGCGGGCCGCCTCCGAGCCCGTGCCGCTCTCCAGCGCCCTGGCCAGCTCCGACAGGGGCAGTGCGGCGAGGTCGGCGATCGTGTGGCCCGCGAACGTGACCGCCATCGCCTCCGGGCGCAGCCTGCTGCCGCCGCACGCCGGGCAGTCGGCGCTCGCCAGGAACCGCTCGGCCTTGGCGCGCAGCGTCTGGCTCTTGGAGTCCGAGAACGTCTTCAGCACATAGCGCCGGGCGCTCATGTACGTGCCCTGGTACGGGCGTTGGATGCGGTCCGCGTCCCGCACCGGGTGCACCGTCACCACCGGCTGCTCGTCCGTGAACAGGATCCAGTCCCGGTCCGTCTGCGGCAGCTCGCGCCAGGGCCGGTCGACGTCGTACCCGAGGGCGTCCAGGACGTCGCGGAGGTTCTTGCCCTGCCAGGCACCGGGCCAGGCCGCGATCGCGCCCTCGCGGACGGAGAGGGTCGGATCGGGGACCAGGAGCTCCTCGGTGGTGCCGTGCACCCGGCCGAGGCCGTGGCACCGGGGACAGGCCCCGGCGGCCGTGTTCGGTGAGAAGGCGTCCGAGTCGAGCCGCTCGGCGCCCTCGGGGTAGGTGCCGGCGCGGGAGAACAGCATGCGCAGGGAGTTCGACAGGTTCGTGACCGTGCCCACCGAGGAGCGCGACGTGGGCGCCGAGCGGCGCTGCTGGAGCGAGACCGCCGGGGGCAGCCCGGTGATCTCCCCGACCTTCGGCGCCCCCACCTGATGGATCAGCCGCCTGGCGTACGGTGCGACGGACTCGAAGTAGCGCCGCTGCGCCTCCGCGTAGATCGTCCCGAAGGCGAGGGACGACTTCCCCGATCCCGAGACGCCGGTGAAGACCGCGAGGACGTCACGCGGGACGTCCACGTCGACGTCCCGGAGATTGTGCTCGCGGGCACCCCGGACGCGTACGAACGGATCGTGGGGGCTGTGCATGGGGACTCCGTACGCGGCTCGGGGGCAAACCCCACGATTCTAGGTCCCGGCCAGACCCGCGACCCGGGCCAGGCGCCGGAAGGAGTCGAGGAGGCCTTCGCGGTCGTACGTACTGGTCGTGACCAGCACTTCTTGTGCGCCGCTCTCCTTGATCAGCGTTTCAAGCTCGTCGGCCACCTGTTCCTCCGTGCCGTGGATGTGGCCGGCGAGACCGGATTCGTAGAAGCCGCGCTCCTTCTCGGTCATCGTCATCGCCGGTGACTCGACGCGCTCGGCGGGCGGCAGGGGCGGGAAGGTGCCGTGGGTGCGTGAGTACGCCATCGACCAGGCTTCCGGTATCAGCAGGCGGCGGGCCTCCTCGGGGGTCCCGGCGACGGCGATCGTGCCCGAGACGACCACGTACGGCTCGCTCGACCACTCCGAGGGGCGGAAGGAGGCGCGGTAGTGCTCGATGCCGCGGAGCATCTTGTCGCGGCTCCTGATGTCGCCGATGACCATGGGAAGCCCGGCCCGTGCCGCGATGGTGGCGCCCTCGCCGATGGCCAGGACGAACGGCGGGACGGTCATGCCCTCGCTGGGGCGGGCGTGCGCTCCGGTGTCCGAGGTGCCGCGGAACCAGCCGAGGAGCTCGGTGAGCTGCGCCGCGAAGTCCTCGGCGTCGTGCTTGTCCCGGCCCAGGGCCTTGCGCACCCCGTCGGTGAACCCCACCGAGCGGCCGAGCCCCATGTCGACGCGTCCGGGGAAGAGCGCTTCGAGGACCCCGAACTGCTCGGCGACGACGAGGGGTTGGTGGTTGGGCAGCATCACGCCGCCGGTGCCGACCCGGATGGTGCGCGTCGCGGCGGCGACCGCCGCGGCGAGCACGGTCGGCGCGGAGCCCGCGACGCCCGGCACCGCGTGGTGCTCCGACACCCAGAGGCGGTGGTACCCGAGCCCTTCGAGCTCCTGGGCCAGGCGCACGGTGTCGCGCAGCGCCTCGGGGCCGTCGTGCCCCTCGCGGGTGCGGGAACGGTCGAGGACGGAGAACCGGGTCGTTTCCACGCGAGATCCCTTCGCCTGCGCTGTGCTCTCCATGATCCGCGAGGTTCGGGGTGCGGGCAAAGTGATTTTGGTCGCCGCGGGGGGCGGGGGCGGCTATTCCTCGGGCATCCTCTGCCGCAGCCCCTGGACACGGACCACGAGCGCGGAATGCGCCTCGGTCCACTGGACGGCGGGTGCCATGGCCGTCAAGAGTTTCCGGGCCGGCGGGGCGAGGCGGTACGTCGTGGCGTACGGGTGGCCCACCGGCCGTACGCGTTCGATGAGTTCTCCCTGCGTGAGACGCTGCAGGGTCCGGCTCAGTATGCCCTCCTGGAGGTACTGGTGGGCATTCCCGGGCCAGTTGCTGACGGGGGTCTGCGCGCGAACCGTATTCAACAATTCCGTGTACCGCAGTGGTCCGTCATTCAGGGCCACCAGGACATCCCAATGCCATTCGCCATTCAATAAGTGGAAAAGGTCGTGGATTTGCTGGAGGTATCGTTCGCCGATCGGTGGCAGCTCCGTGTGAACCGGGTGCCCTGTTTTTGATTTCAACTTACGTGCTCTCACGGAAAGTTGATCATTCCTTCTCTCGGCCCGGTCCTGGGCTTTCGCCATAGGGAATAGGGACATACAAAGGGTTGTGCGCAGCGATTGCAAGGTACAGAGTGTGCACTGTCCATAGATTGCGGCAAGTGCCGGAAGGGCGGAGGTGTTTGTGGCTCGTGAGCGATCCGGAAGGACTGTCGCGCACCTGGTTCTGGCCACTCGGCTGAAGACTCTGCGCGAGTCCGCGGGGCTGAGTTTCGGACAGGCCGCCGAGGCCCTCGGTGCCCATCCGGCGACCGTCCGCCGTATCGAGCAGGCCCAGACATCCCTGGACGCGGGCCAGGTTTCCACGCTCCTTTCGGTGTACGGGGCGAGTGCGGCGGAGACCGAGGAATTCCTCGGCAAGCTGGCGGCCGCCAACCGCCCCGGCTGGTGGCACCCGTGGCGCGCCGTCATGGACGCGTGGCAGCTCGACCTGATGAGCGTGGAGTCCGCCGCCAGCATCATCCGCACCTGGCACCCGGCACTCGTGCCCGCCCTGCTGCGCACCCCGGCATACTCCCGTGCCGTCGACGACATCCTGCGCCCGGACCTGTCCCCCGCGGACAAGGACCGCCGGACCGAGTTCCTGATGGAACGTCAAGAGCGGTTGCGTACCCAGCAGACGCGCATCTGGGCCCTGACGTCGGCGGCGGCCCTGCGCACGCGGGTAGGGAGCGCGGAGGTCATGGCCGGGCAGGTGCGGTCGCTCAGATCAGCCGCCGACCGGCCCGAAGTGACCCTGCAGATCCACCCGTTGGACGGACCGGCGCACGCCATGACCGGCAGTCCGCCGCTGACCGTGTACCGGGTCGAGGTGCCGGAGATCTCCGACCACGTCGTCCGGGAGGGCGGCCTGCCCGGCACGGCCGACGTCTGCGACGCGCACGAGACCGTGACGGCCTATCTCATGCTCCTTGACTACTCCTGCACCGCCGCACCCCACCCCCACGAGTCGAAAGAGGAACTGGCGTGACCGAACCGACCAAACTGCCCCCGGAGATAGACACGTCCGTGGCGCACAGCGCGCGTGTCTGGAACTACTGGCTCGGCGGCAAGGACAACTTCCCGGCCGACCAGCAGGCCGGTGACGCCTACCGCGACAAGTACCCGCTGATCGAGCAGTTCGCCCGGGAGTCCCGGGACTTCCTGCGGCGCACCGTCAGCCACCTGGCACGGGAGGCGAAGATCCGGCAGTTCCTCGACCTGGGTGCGGGGTTACCGACCGCCAACAACACCCACGAGGTCGCCCAGCGCATCGCCCCCGAATCCCGGGTGGTCTACGTGGACCACGACCCGCTCGTCCTGCTGCACGTGCACGCGATGCGTACGAGCACCCCCGAGGGCGCCACCGCCTATGTGCTCGCGGACATGCGCGACACCGAAGCCGTCCTGCGGGGAGCGGCCGAGACCCTCGACCTGACCCGGCCTGTCGCCCTGGTGATCAACGACGTCCTCGGTCACATCGTCGACTGGGACGACGCCCTGTCCCTCGTACGCCGCCTGGTGGAGAAGCTCCCCTCGGGGAGTCATCTCGCCCTGAGCCACTCCACCGCGTCGGACGAGGAACACCGCAAGGTCCAGGAGGAGTACAACAACTCCGGCGCGATTCCCTACATCTTCCGCGAGCCGGAGGTGACGGTCGCCTTCTTCGAGGGCCTTGAGCTCGTCGAACCCGGCTTCGTCTCCTGGCCCAACTGGCGACCCGACTCCACCACGGACCGCACCACCGAGCGGGCGGGCTGGGGCGCCGTCGCACGCATTCCGTGACACCGAGCAAGGCGGGCCGCGCGCAGGACGGCGCGGGGCCCGCGCCCGCCGCTCCTGCCCCTTCCGGCTCGCCCGCGCCTCCCGCCTTCCCCGTGGAGGACACGGCGTACGGAGTGGCGCGTCGGCTCACGCAGGCGGCGGGCCGCTCCGGTGCCGAGCTGATCGCCGAGGCCGCCGCCCTGGCCGACGGCTGGGCCGCCGTGGTGAACCCCGTGGTGGGCGCCGTGCACAGCCACCCGCACACCGCGGGGCCCGCGGCGGTGCGGGCCGCCGCGCACCCTCGGACCCATCCGCACCTGACCGTTCAGCAGGTGGCCGACGCCGTGCTCGTCCTCGGCCCCGGGGAAGCGACGCCCGCACCGCGCGTCGCCCTGATCGCGCAGTGCACCGCCGACCTGCTGCTGGTGCGGGCCCGGCAGGCGGAGGAGACACGAGGCGCCGAGCAGCGACTGCACGGCGCCGCGCTGCACCTGCTGCTGAGCGGCCGGCACCGCCTGGCCACCGAGGTGCTCGGCGTCGGCGGCGGAGGAGGCAGCACGGCCTCGCACGCCGCACACGCAACACACCCCACGCCCGCCCCGCTCCCCACGCACGCCACCGTGTACCGGCTCACCGGCAGCAACGCGCACACCGCCCACCAGGCCCTGTGGCGAGCGGCGCAGCCCGCCCTGCCCCCCGGCGGCCCCCGCATCCTGATCACCCGGGACGACAACGAACTGGCGGTGGTCGCCCTGCACGGCGCCCAGGGTGACCAGAGCGCGACGCTCACGCTCCTGGCCCGCATCGCCGAGCGCCACCAGCTGGCCGGAGGAGCGGCGGACCCCGTACCCCTGGACATGCTCCCCACGGCGTGGACCGAGGCCGGGACCGTGCGGAACGGCGCTGCCGCCGGACAGCTCGTCCCCGCGGCCGGCCTCGGCGCACACGGGCTCCTCCGCGTCGTGCCCACGGACCGGCTCACCGCATGGTCCGCCGCCGTCCTGCGGCCCCTGGGCCGTGCGCAGCGCCGGACCCTGGAGGCCTGGCTGCGGTCGGGCTCGGCCCAGGCCGCCGCCCCGGCCCTTGACGTGTCCGAGGGCACGGTCCGCTCACGCCTGCGCGGCATCAGCGCCCTGCTCACCGCCGATCTCGACGACCCCACCGTCCAGGCGCAGCTCCTGCTCGCCCTGCGGGCCCCGGAGCCACCGGAGCCGGCCGCTGCGCCCGTACGCCTTCCCGCCTCGCCGCTGCCCGCCGACCTGCTCGGCTGCGATGAAGCCCGGCGCTGGGCCACCGCCCTCCTCGCACCGTTGGACACACGCCTGCGCACCGCGCTCCGCTGCTGGCTGAGGCAGCGCGGCCGGACGGCCCCCGCCGCCACCGAGCTGGGACTGCACCGGTCCACCCTGACCGCGTGGCTGGCCAAGTGCGGCACGCTCCTGGGCGTCGACCTGTCGTCCGCGACCGTCAGGACCGAGCTGCATTTGGCCGCCGAGACGATCGCGGTTCCGGGGGATGCGGTCGCGGCGTTGCCACGGCGCGGGGGTAGGACCTACCGGGGTCCGCGGTCCTAGGAATGTCTACGCTGGGCGCGTGACGGACGACAGCAGATCCCTGGCCGTGTTCGACCTGGACGGCACCCTCGCGGACACCGCGCACCGCCAGCGCTTCCTGGAACGCAAGCCGCGGGACTGGGCCGCCTTCTTCGCGGCGGCACCGGACGACCCGCCGCTGGAGAAGGGCGTGGCGCTCGCCCTGGAGAGCGCGCGGGAGTGCGAGGTCGTCTACCTCACGGGCAGGCCCGAGCGGTGCCGCCAGGACACCGTGGCGTGGCTGGCGGCCCAAGGGCTTCCGGAGGGGCGCGTCTGGATGCGCCGCAACGACGACCGGCGGCCCGCCCGCCGTACCAAGCTGGAGATCCTGCGGAGGATCTCCCGGTCCCGCGAGGTCCGGATGCTGGTGGACGACGACGAGCTGGTGTGCGACGAGGCGGAGCGGGCGGGCTTCACGGTCGTACGGGCGCGCTGGACGAGCACGTCCGCCGCGCTCAAGGACGCTCAGGAGCGTGAGGGGCGGACGTGAGGGCCCGGCGCCCAGGTCAGGCGCTGTCGCCGTCGTCGAGGCGGAACCCGACCTTCAGGCCCACCTGGTAGTGCTCGATCTCGCCGTTCTCGATGTGGCCTCGCACCTGGGTGACCTCGAACCAGTCCAGCGAGCGCAGCGTCTGCGAGGCGCGGGCGATGCCGTTGCGGATGGCCTGGTCGACTCCTTCGTGCGAGGTGCCGACGATCTCGGTGACCCGGTAGGTGTGGTCGGACATGAGGCTGTTCCTCTCCGCCGTGTGGTGACCTCACAGCTGTGGGGTGACGTCACTCCACCGTGCCCCACCACGCGGCGGTGCGCGAGACGGTGGGCGCAAGGCCTTGACCGACTCATTGGTACAGACCAAAATCCAGACATACCCGTTCGAGCCATCAGCTCACCCCCCCGCGTCGGGCCGACCTTCCCTGTCCGCAGGCAGAAAGTGACCCACGTGAAACCGCACCGCCGCGTCGCCATGTCCCTGACCCTCGTTCTCGCCGCCACCGTGCTGCTCCCCGGCTGCGGCGTCCTGCCGGGCGGAGAGGACGAGCGGCGGACCGTCACCGTGTGGCTCATGCGGGGCAGCGCGTCGCCGGAGTTCATCAAGCGGTTCACCACGGACTTCGAGAACCGGAACGGCGACATCGACCTGGAGATACGCCTCCAGGAGTGGACGGGCATCGGCGGCAAGGTCAAGGCCGCGCTCAAGGCGGAGGAGGGGCCCGACGTCATCGAGGTCGGCAACACGCAGGTGGCCCAGTACGTCGACGAGGGCGGGCTCTACGACCTCACCCTGGAGTCCGCCCGCGACCTCGGCATGAAGGACTGGCTGCCGGGCCTGGCCGAACCGGGGCGCTACAACGGCAGTCAGTACGGCATCCCTTGGTACGCCGCCAACCGCGTCGTCATCTACAACAAGGACCTCTTCGCGCAGGCCGGAATCGAGGAGCCGCCGAAGACCCGCGCCCAGTGGCTCGATGCCACGGAGCGGCTCAACTCCGGTGGCGGCCAGGGGATCTATCTGGCAGGCCAGGACTGGTACACCCTGGCCGGATTCATCTGGGACGAGGGCGGCGAACTGGCCACCGAGGCCAAGGGGTCCAGAGGCGTGTGGGAGGGCAGCCTGCACGCGCCCGCGGCACTACGGGGGATGGACTTCTATCAGCGGCTGCAGGCGCTGGGCGAGGGTCCGCGGGACGCGGACGAGGAGCATCCGCCGCAGGCCGGGGTGTTCGCCGAGGGAGACGTGGCGCAGATCGTCGCCGTGCCCGGGACGGCGCGGGCCATCGAGGAGGCGAACCCGAAGATGAAGGGGAAGCTCGGCTACTTCCCGATCCCCGGCAAGACGGCGGCGAAGCCGGGAGCCGTCTTCACCGGCGGCTCCGACCTCGTGGTGCGCGGGAAGACGGACGACCGCGCGGGTGCGGTCGCCGTCATCGAGGCGCTCGCGGGCAAGAAGTGGCAGAAGGACCTGGCACGGACCATGAACTACGTGCCGAACAAGACGACTCTCGCCTCCGCCGTCTCGGACGAGGAGGGCGTCGCCGCGATGGCCGCGGGCGCCGCGCGCGGGCGGGCGACACCGGCCTCGCCGAAGTGGGCGGCCGTGGAGGCGGACAACCCCATCAAGGAGTACATGTCGAAGGTGCTCGCCGGGGGTGATCCGGCGACGGAGGCCAAGGCGGCCTCGCGCCGGATCACCAAGACGCTGGACGTCAGCGGCCCGTGACGGTCACGGGCCTCCGGCCGGCCTAGCGCGCCTCACTCAGCGACAGCGCGAAGCGAGCCCGCTCGTCCGTCCACCAGTGGGTGAGCTTCAGGTCCGCCGCGGACAGCTCGGCCCGTACCGTCTCCTCGCGGAACTTCGCCGAGATCTCGGTGCGCATCTCCTCGTGGCGGTCGAAGTCGACCGCCAGGTCGAGCGCGGGGATCTTCACCGTCTGGGCGGCCAGGGAGCGCAGCCGCATCTCGATCCACTCGTGCTCGCGGTCCCAGACGGCCACGTGCGAGAACGCGTCGGGGTCGAAGTCCGCGCCCAGCTCACGGTTGATCACGGCCAGGACGTTCTTGTTGAAGGAGGCGGTGACGCCCGACCCGTCGTCGTACGCCGAGACGAGGACCGACTCCTCCTTCACCAGGTCCGTGCCGAGCAGCAGCGCGTCACCGGGGGAGAGGAGAGTGCGCACCGACGCCAGGAACGCCGTGCGCTCGGCGGGCAGCAGGTTGCCGATCGTGCCGCCCAGGAAGGCGACGAGCCGCGGGCCCGGGGTGCCCGGCAGGGCGAGGCCGCGGGTGAAGTCGGCGATCAGGGCGTGCACGTTGAGCGAGGGGCGCGAGGCGATCAGGGTGTTCGCGGCGCCGGTGAGCGCGCTCTCGCTCACGTCCACGGGTACGTACGTGTGCAGGTCCGCGAGCGCGTCGATCAGGTGGCGGGTCTTCTCCGACGAGCCAGAGCCCAGCTCGATCAGCGTGCGCGCGCCCGTCGCCGCGGCGATCTCCGCGGCGCGGGTCTGCAGGATCTCCCGCTCGGCGCGCGTCGGGTAGTACTCGGGCAGCGTGGTGATCTCGTCGAAGAGCGCGCTGCCCCGCGCGTCGTAGAACCACTTGGGCGGCAGCGTCTTGGGCGTGCGGGTGAGGCCGTGCAGGACATCGGCGCGCAGGGCGGCGTCCGTGGTGTCCTCGGGCAGGGTGCGGGTCAACTGGAACGGGCTCACGCGGATGGCTCCTTGAGCGGGGTCAGCAGGACATCGGTACGGCTGGCGGCGAGCAGGGTGCGGTCGGGCACCTGACGCCAGTGCGGATCGTCGTCGTAGGGCTCGGAGGCCACGACGGTGCGGCGGCCCGGTTCGGAGAGGTACCAGAGGGTGTCGCCCCAGGCGGTCGCGGCGATCGTCTCGCCGTTGGTGAGCAGCAGGTTGAGGCGTGATCCGGGGGCCGCCTCGGCGACCTCGACGACTGTGTCCGCGAGAGCCTGGCCCTCGTCGTCGCCGCTGCGCAGCCGGTGCAGGACGAGCGCCCACACCAGGGCGGAGTCGCAGCGCGCCTCCATGGACAGGAGGTCATCGGGCGGCAGCAGACGGGACACCGGGGCCAGCGAACGGGGCCAGCCCGTGACCGCGCCGTTGTGGCTGAACAGCCAGGTCCCGGCGGCGAACGGTGCCGCCGCGGCCTCGCCGTCCGCGCCCGCCTCGGTGGCGTCACGCACCGCGGCGAGCAGCGCACCGGACCGCACGACCCGGGCGAGGTCCGCGAAGGACTGGTCGCCCCAGATCGGCCCGGAACGGCGGTAGCGGGCGGGCACCGGGTCGTCCCCGGCGTACCAGCCCACCCCGAACCCGTCGGCGTTGACCGTGCCGTGGCGCTGCTGCCGCGGCGCCCAGGACTGGCGGAACAGGCTGTGCAAGGGGTCCACGAGGAGCTTGCCCAGTGGCTCCTCGGGACCCAGGAACGCGAGATGACGGCACATCAGGGAGCCTCCGTCGGATCCGCGTCGCGAGCGGTGCGGAACCCGGAGAAGATCTGCCGCCGGACCGGGTGGTCCCAGTTGCGGAACGTGCCCCGGCAGGCCACCTCGTCCACGGAGAACGCCCCGCCGCGCAGCACCTTGTAGTCGCCGCCGAAGAAGACGTCGGAGTACTCGCGGTAGGGGAAGGCGGCGAACTCCGGATAGGGCAGGAAGTCGCTGGAGGTCCACTCCCACACGTCGCCGATCAACTGGCGCACGCCGAGCGGGGATTCCCCGGCGGGATAACTGCCGACGGGCGCCGGACGGAGATGGCGCTGGCCCAGGTTGGCGCGCTCGGGCGTGGGGTCCGCGTCGCCCCACGGGTAGCGCATCGAGCGGTCGGTGGCCGGGTCGTGCCGGGCGGCCTTCTCCCACTCCTCCTCGCTGGGCAGCCGCCGGCCCGCCCACCGGGCGTAGGCGTCCGCCTCGTACCAACTGACGTGCAGCACCGGCTCGTCGGGCGGAACGACTTCGACGGTCCCGAAGTGGCGGCGCAGCCACTGGCCGCCTTCCCGGCGCCAGAACAGCGGAGCCGAGAGGCCGTTGCCGCGGACCACGTCCCAGCCCGCCGGGGCCCACCACCGCGGCTCCTCATACCCGCCGTCGGCGATGAAGCGCTGGTAGTCGGCGTTGCTCACCGGCGTCGTGTCGATGTGGAACGGCGGCACGAGACGGTGGTGCGCCGGACGTTCGTTGTCCAGTGCCCACGGCTCGGTGGACGTGCCCATCGTGAACGGGCCGCCCGGCACGAGGACTTCGGCCGGTCCGCTGAACGCCGGGGCGGGCGCGGGATCCGGTGCCGTGAGCGCCGTGGGGCCCGAGCGCAGCTGATGAGTGATCAGCATCGTCTCGTCGTGCTGCTGTTCGTGCTGCGCGATCATGCCGAACGCGAAGCCCGCGTCGGTCAGCGGGGAACCGCGGAACGGCGTGCTCTCCAGGACGTCCAGTGCGCGCCCGCGCACCTCGGCCGCGTAACGGCGGGCCTCGACGGGGGCGAGCAGCGGCAGGCTCGGCCGCTCGGAGCGCGGGTGCTCGAAGGCGTCGTACAGGCCGTCGATCTCGGGCCGCATGGCGTCACGGCCCGCCACCGCCCGCAGCAGCCACAGCTCCTCCTGGTTGCCGATGTGCGCCAGGTCCCAGACGAGGGGCGACATCAACGGGGAGTGCTGTGCGGTCAGTTCGGGTTCCTCGACGCAGGTGGTGAGGAGCGAGGTGCGGTCCCGGGCGGTGAGGAGCGCCGTCAGGGCGCGCTGTCGAAGCGCATCGGGGTCGCTGACTGTTCCGGTCATCGGAGGATGCCCTTCTCGTGCTCGTGGTCGTAGGTGTCGCCCGCGAGGTGCCCGTCGAGCAGGTCGTCCGCCGGGCAGCGGCCCCGCGCGACATACCGCTCGGCGTACGCGGCGACCGCGTCGCACACCTCGGCGCTCGCGCCCATCCGGGGCAGCGCGTCGGCGGCGGCCGCGAAACACACGGTCGCGGCCTCCCGCAGCTCCGGGTCGGCGAGCCCGTGCCGGGCCGCGTCCAGCCACAGCGGGCTGCGCGGCGCCGCGGGCGCGCCGGGCGGGCAGGCGCGCTCGGCCAGCGGCTTCACGGTGCGGTAGGCGGTCTCGGCGGCCTGCGGGTCGTCGAACAGGGCGCTCGTCACCGCCAGCGGCACGATCCAGCCGTGCCGGCCCGGCTGGGCGTCGACCATCCGCAGCTCCAGATGGCCGCGCGGGCGTACGGGCGGGAACAGCGTGGTCAGGTGGTAGTCGAGGTCGTCGCGTGTGGGCGGGCGCGGGCCGCCGGAGCGGGCCCAGGTGCGAAACGTCAGCCCCTCCGGGACGGCCCAGGGCGTCTCGCCGCCGTCGTCCCCGCCGGCGCCCCGGATGAACATCACCGGGGCGTCCAGCACGTGCCGCGCCCAGGCCTTCCGTGGCTCCGCGTCCAGCGGCGGTGCGCCGGACGTGCCCGGGTCGATCGACGCCCACACGGCCTGCCGCGTGGAGCGCCAGCCGGTGGAACGCCCGTCCTGGACCGGCGAGTTGGCGAAGGCGGCGACCAGTACGGGGCCCAGCAGATGGGAGAGCCGCCAGCGCCGTCCGTAGCCGAGCGGACCGGGCTCCTCGTGCCCCGCGTCCAGGCAGATCTGCACGGATGCCGTGGAGCACATCATGCGGCGGCCCGCGGGGCCGGTGCGGTCGAGATAGCGCTCCATCGCGTCATAGCGAGGGCGTTGCAGAATGCGGGACGGCGGGCGCCAGGGATCGGCACCGAGGCCGGTGAGCGTCAGATCCAGGGTGGCAAGGCGGTCGCGTACCAGGGAGAGATCGGCCGATACGGCGGATACGCACTCCATGAGCGAGGCGGCGGGGAGCGAGCTGAGCTCCAGCTGGCCGCCTGGTTCGACGGTGATCAGGGAGTGCAGGGGCAGGGCCCGCAGTGCGGCGTAGGCCGCTTCCAGGCGGGCGGGGGACACGGGCAGATGGAGCCGGTGCGGCTCGTGGATCAGCCATTCCAGTTCGACACCGGTGATGCGCGGTGGTCCGGTCTTGAAGCAGATGCCGGTGACCAGTGCCTCCGCCTCTGACTCGGATACCGCGGTGCCGTACCTCGCGCGGTAGGTCGTACAGTCGCCCTCGGGCATGCAGGGGTCCTCCTGTTCAAGTTCTGCCTGGTCCAGCGGTTGTGGACCACCCGGTCAACTCGACATGGGGTCGATCGGGCCGGTCTGGGTCGGCAGCGCTCGTACCACCCAAGACCCTGTCGGCCAATCGCACAAGAGTGCCCCTAAGGCCAAATCGGTGCCATCGAATTCTGTTGCGGCGGGGGACGCCGAGAGCTCACGATGCGTTCATGTGCGAGACGGGGGACAGGACAGCAGTGGTCGGAACGGGGGAGCGGGCATGAGTGCGCGACTGCGTGGCATCGCCGCGCAGACCGAGGACATCGTGGCGGCAGGGTGGTACGCCGCTCCGGGGGGCCGCGAGGTGGTGATAGCGGATGCGGTGGACGCCGCGCGCTCCGGCACGCGGATGTTCGGTCCGGCGGCCCTGGACGTGACGTCCGTGACGCCGCCCGAGCTGATCTCCACGGTAGTCGAGGTCACCGGGGAGAGCAGCTTGGAGGCCGCGCGCCGCCTGACGGGCGGGGAAGGGGGCCCGGTGGCCGTCCTGAACTTCTCCTCGGCACGCAATCCCGGCGGCGGCTATCTGAACGGCGCCCAGGCGCAGGAGGAGGCGCTGTGCCGGGCATCGGCGCTGTACACGTGCGTGCGGTCGGTCAGGGAGTTCTACGACCACCACCGCGCCCACCGCGACCCGTTCTACACGGACCGCGTGATCCACTCCCCGGCCGTGCCGGTCTTCCGCGACGACCGAGGGCGGCTACTGGACGAGGCGTACAGGGTCGGCTTCCTGACCTCGGCGGCGCCGAACGCGGGCGTCGTGCTGCGCCAGTCCCCGGAGCGCGCCGCCGACCTGCCGTCCGCCCTGGCCCGGCGCGCGGAGCGGGTCCTGGAGACCGCCGTGGCCTGCGGCTACCGGCGGCTCGTGCTCGGCGCGTGGGGCTGCGGGGTCTTCCAGAACGATCCCGCCCAGGTGGCGGACGCGTTCCGGGTGCCGCTCGACGAGGGCGGCCGGTTCCACGGGTCCTTCGAGCACATCGTGTTCGGGGTGCTCGACCGTACGCGCGGCGCGGTGACGCGGGCCGCCTTCGAGGAGGCGTTCGGGGCGGGGTTCAAGGGCGCGGCTCGGCCCGCTTAGGGGCTACCGCCAGCCGTAGCGCTCCTGGAGCCGCCGCACGACCAGGTTGAACCGCATCCGGTCGAGCGCGCACGCCTCACGCCGCATGCCCGCGTCGTGCACCCGAAGCACCCGGTCGATGGCGACCCAGGATTCACGGCCCTCGCGGTCCCAGGGACCGCTGCCGATCGGCACCCACTCCCTGTCGTTCGCGTGCTGCTTGCTGGAGAGCTGCACCGCGAGCAGCGTGCCGCGCGCCTCGCGGGCGACGACCAGGACGGGACGGTCCTTGCCGCGCCCGTCGTTCTCCTCGTAGGGAACCCACGTCCAGACGATCTCGCCGGGGTCGGGATCGCCGTCGTGGGCGGGGGCGTACGTCGTCTGGACCCGGCCGACCTCCCGGGGCTCGGCCTCGGTGGTCGCGGCGGGGCCCATGCGGCCCGGATGCTCGGACATCTGCTGGTCATCGGTGTTGGCAGTCACGCGGGCCACCGTAGAACCTGTCTGGCCCAACCCGCAGGGCGGGTCCGCCCGATGGGCCGCAGGCTCGGTCCATGGCGCACCGACGACACCTCAGCCGAGCCCGGGTCATCGCCGTCCTCGCCCTCTGTGGCACGGCACTTGCCCCGACACTCCCGCAATCCGCCGACCGACCCGTGCCGCCGCCGCGCACCGTCTCCGGCTGGCTCCCCTACTGGGACCAGGAGACCGCTTACCAGGACGCCCTGCGCCACGCCGGCCAGCTACACACCGTCAGCCCCTTCTGGTACGAGGCGAAATCGGCCGGAAGCGTGGCGGGCCACACCGGGGCGGGCTCGCGTCGCGTCATCGACGGACTCCACAGGGCGGGCATCAAGGTCGTGCCGACCGTCATGGAGCGGATGCGGCCGGGAGCGCTCGCGGCGGTCGTCACGGACAAGGCGCGCCGCGCCGAACACATCGACGCTCTCCTGCGGATCGTGCGCAGCCGTTCGTACGACGGGATCGACCTGGACTACGAGTCCATCGCGCCCACCGGTGACGCCGCCTACAAGAAGGTGGGGGCGGGTTACGCGACGATGGTCACCGACCTGTGCGCGCGGCTGCACGCGCTGCGCAAGCAGTGCCTGATCACGGTGTCGCCGAAGACGCGGATCAGCGGGCGTGTCTGGGACTACCGCCGACTGGGCGCCGCCGCCGACCGGTTGCGCATCATGGCCTACGACCAGCACTGGGCGTCCGGCTCACCCGGCCCGCTCTCGTCGCCCGCCTGGTACGAGGAGATCCTGCGCCGCGCCACCGCCGAAGTCCCGGCCGCCAAACTGGAGATGGGCCTGCCCGGCTACGGCTGGGACTGGCAGGTCGGCAGCCGCGACCGCGCCAGGCACGTCACCTGGAAGGAAGCGGAGGCCCTGCGCCGGCGGGTCGGCGCCCCTTACCGGATCGACCCCGAGTCGAGCACGCCCCACTTCACGTACAAGGAGGGCGGCAAGAGCCGCACGGTCTGGTACCAGGACGCGCGCGGGACGGCCGCGCACCTCCCGATCCTACGGAAGTACGGCGTGCGCCACACCGTCCTGTGGGCCCTCGGCTTCGAGGACCCGGCGGTGTGGCGGACCCTGGCCACCGGTTAGGCGGCCTGCGGCCACTGCTCGTACCACCGCTGGTCCGCCTCCAGCTGTGCGGCGAGCGATATCAGGAGCGGCTCGCTGCCCGCGGGGCCAAGGAGCTGCGCGCCGACCGGCAGGCCCCCGTCCGCCTTGCCCGCGGGCACGTTGACGCCGGGCCAGCCCAGCACGTTCCACGTCCACGCGTAGGGGCAGGCTGCGATCATGGCCTGGTCGGTGCGCCAGCCGCTGAGGTCGGCCATGGTGCCGATGCGCGGCGGCGGAGTGGCGGTGGTGGGCGTGAGGACGACGTCGTACGTCGAGAAGATCGCGCCGACCCGGCGGTGCAGGGCTGCTTCCGCGCGGCGGGCCAGGCGCAGCGGGGCGCCGCCGAGCACGCGCCCCAGGCGCGCCGCCTCCTTGGTCCGCGGGTCGAGGAGGTGCGGGTGGGGGATCTCGCGGGCCCATTCGGTGATGCCCGCCGTGGCGCGCGGCACGAAGTCGAGGCCGATCTGGCCGTAGCGCGGGTCGGCCTCCTCCACATCGTGGCCGAGCGCGGCGAGCCGGTCCGCCAGGACGATGACCTTCCGGCGCACGACGGGATGCAGGCGCTTGGGGGTCGCGGTGAACGGCATGCGCAGGGAGAGGGCGATCCGCAGCCGCCCCGGTTCGCGGGTCGCCGCGTCCGTGGCGCTGATGGCGGGCGGCTGGTGCAGGTCACCGCTGTGGTTGCCGCTCGCCGCGTCGAGCAGCAGGGCAGCGTCGGCGACGGTCCTGGCGAGCGGGCCGTTGACGGTGATGCCGTTGAAGGACTCGGGCCAGGGCCAGGTCGAGATACGGCCGCGCTGCGGTTTGATCCCGACGAGGTGGGTCCAGGCGGCGGGGATGCGCACCGAGCCCGCGCCGTCCGAGCCGAGCGCCGCGGGGACGAGGCCCGCGGCGACCGCGGCCGCCGAGCCGCCCGAGGAGCCGCCGGGGGTGTGTCCGGTGTGCCACGGGTTGCGGGTGTCCCCGAAGCCGGGACCCTCCGTGAAGGGCCACTGCCCCAGCTCGCAGGTGTTGGTCTTGCCGACGATCACGGCTCCGGCCGCCCGCAGCCGGCGCACCGACTCGGCGTCCTCCGTCTTCGGCGGGAAGTCACCCCGGCAGCCGAACGCGGTTGGTTCGCCAGATATGTCGGTGTCGTCCTTTACGGCGAGCGGCACACCGAGCAGCGGCCGCCCCGAACCGCCGGCCGCCAACTCCCGGTCGGCGGCGTCCGCTTCGGCGAGCGCGTCCTCGGCCCGCACCAGCTTGAAGGCGTTGAGCACGGGCTGCGAGGCCTCGATCCGCGCCAGCGTGCGCTCCGTCAGCGCACGCGAGGACACTTCTCCGTCGGCCAGCGCGCGAGCGGTGCGCGCGAGTCCATCGGCACGGTCGACAGTCATGTGGGGCACCTTTGATCGCCGGACAAGTGCACGCACGCTAACCGGCGCGGGAGGAACGCGGTACGTGGGCGGGGCAGTTCACGCCGTGCACGGCGGTCGTGAGCGCCCCGCCGCAGGCCGGTGGCGCTGTGGCGCCCGCCTGGGAGCGCGCCCACACCGTCTGGAAAGATGAGCCCTGCCATGGCGCAGATACCGAACAAGACCGCACACCAGTCCGAGCAGTATTCCGTGCCGACGAGCGCCGACGTGGCGCGTCTGGCGGGAGTCTCGCGCGCGACCGTCTCGTACGTCCTGAACAACACGAGCGCCGTCCGCATCAGCGAGCCCACCCGCCGCCGTGTCCACGAGGCCGCCAAGGAACTGGGGTACGTCCCGCACGCCGCGGCCCGCAGCCTGCGCGCCGGGCACACGCGGGTGGTCCTCATGCCCACGCCGCAGATCCCGGCGGGCCCGCTCTTCAGCGAGTTCTTCAACGAGCTGCAATGGGCACTCAGCAGGTTCGACTACACCGTCGTGCAGTACGGCAGCCTCGGCCTGACCGGCGAGGAGGCGGCCCGCGCCTGGGCCGAGCTGCGCCCGGTGGCGGTCCTCGCCCCCGACGCCTCGGGACTCGGTGCGCGCGGTGTGAGCGTCCTGAAGCGCTCGGGCGCCAAGGCCGTCTTCACGATCGGCCCGCAGCGGGCCGAGGGCGCCCACGCCCTGCTCATGGACCAGCGTCTGGTGGGGCAGTGCGCCGCCACCCACCTCCTGGAGCGCGGCAGCCGGCACATCGGCGTCGTGATGCCCGAAGAACGGGGCCTTGAGCCTTTCGCCCGTCCGCGCGCCGAAGGCATCCGCGGCACCGTCGCACGGCACGGCACGGACGCGACGGTGACCGATCTGCCCCTGGCCTACGACGAGGGGTCGGCGGCCCGGCTCGCGGCGCGCTGGCGCACACTGGGCGTCGACGGAGTGTTCACGTACAACGACGAGTACGCGATGCTGCTGATGCGGGCGCTGCAGGACGAAGGCATCGCCGTCCCCGAGGAGACGGCGATGATCGGCGCCGACGACTTGATGCTCGGCAGGCTCCTGCGGCCGCGGCTCAGCACGGTCCGCATCGAGCTGCCGTCGGGTCAGAAACTCGCGGAGCTCGTCGACCGGGTCGTGCGTGACCCGGGCATGGAGCCCGAGGTGCACGACGTGCTCGGTGCGACGGCAGTGCACCGCGAGTCGAGCTGACCCTTCTGCTGGTGGGTCTTCCTTACTGCTCCTGCCCCTGAGCCTGCGCCTTGGCCTGCTCCTCGGCGACGGACTGGCGGACCTCGTCCATGTCCAGCTTCCTGGCCTGCCCGATGACGTCCTCGAGGGCGGCCTCCGGCAGGGCGCCGGGCTGCGCGAACACGGCCACCTGATCGCGGACGATCATCAGCGTGGGGATCGACTGGATGCCGAAGGCCTGAGCGAGCTCAGGCTGCGCCTCCGTGTCCACCTTGCCGAAGACCATGTCGGGGTTGGCCTCGGCGACCTTGTCGTAGACGGGCGCGAACGACTTGCACGGACCGCACCACTCCGCCCAGAAGTCGATCAGGACGAATTCGTTGTCCGTGACCGTCTGGTCGAAGTTTTCCTTGGTGAGCTCCACAGTCGTGCTGCTCATGGTGTTTCCCTCTTCCTGCTGCTGTCGGTCGAAGCCGCTGTGCACAACGGCCCGGGCGGCGGACGTATTCCACGCGCTCACCCGATGCTCGTTCCGCGCGCGTACCCATGTGGCCACGTCGCACACCTGCGACCACACTGGCTTCCATGACGGATTCGAAGACGTACGACGTAGTGGTTCTGGGTGCGGGTCCAGTGGGGGAGAACGTCGCGGACCGCGCCCGTGCGGGCGGCCTGAGCGTGGCGATCGTGGAGAGCGAACTCGTCGGGGGCGAATGCTCGTACTGGGCGTGCATGCCGAGCAAGGCGCTGCTGCGCCCGGTCATCGCCCGCGCGGACGCCCGCAAGGTGCCCGGGCTGCGCCAGTCGGTGCAGGGCCCCCTGGACGCGGCGGCGGTCCTCGCGCACCGCGACTACTACACCTCGCACTGGAAGGACGACGGCCAGATCGGCTGGCTGGACTCGATCGGCGTGGACCTCTACCGCGGCCACGGCCGCATCGCCGGAACACGACAGGTGACCGTCGCGGGCTCCGACGGCACCGAGCACACCCTGAACGCCCGCCACGCGGTGGCGGTCTGCACCGGCACCCGTGCCGCCCTGCCCGACCTGCCGGGCCTGGCCGAGGTGAAGCCCTGGACGAGCCGCGAGGCCACCAGCGCGGACCACGTGCCCGGCCGCCTCGCGGTGGTCGGCGGCGGTGTGGTCGCGGTGGAGATGGCCACGGCCTGGCAGGCGCTCGGCTCGCAGGTCACCGTGCTCGTCCGCGGCGATGACGGGCTGCTCCCGCGCATGGAGCCGTTCGCCGGAGAGCTGGTCACCAAGGCGCTGACGGAAGCGGGCGCGGAGGTCCGCACCGGCGTCTCCGTCACGGGCGTGCGGAGGGAGGACGGCACGGTCACGGCGACCCTGAGCGACGGCGGCACCCTGGAGGCCGACGAGATCCTGTTCGCCACGGGCCGCGCCCCGCGCACCGACGACCTCGGCCTGGAGACCATCGGCATGGACCCCGGCTCCTGGCTGCCGGTCGACGAGAGCCTGCGGGTGCAGGGCAGCGACTGGCTGTACGCGGTGGGCGACGCCAACCACCGCGCGCTCCTCACCCACCAGGGCAAGTACCAGGCCCGTATCGCCGGCGCCGCGATCACCGCCCGCGCCCAGGGGGTGCCGCTCCTGGAGACCGACGCCTGGGGCGCGCACGCGGCCACCGCCGACCATGCCGCCGTGCCCCAGGTGGTCTTCACCGACCCCGAGGCGGCATCGGCGGGCCTCACCCTCGCGGAGGCGGTAGCCGCGGGCCGCCGGGTGCGTGCCGTGGACTACGACATGGCGGGCGTGGCGGGTGCCGGGCTCTACGCGGACGGCTACGAAGGCCGGGCGCGCATGATCGTCGACCTCGACCGCGAGATCCTGCTCGGCGTGACCTTCGTGGGTCCGGGCGTCGGCGAACTCATCCACTCGGCGACGGTGGCGATCGCGGGGGAGGTGCCGATCGACCGCCTGTGGCACGCGGTCCCGGCGTATCCCACGGTCAGTGAGGTGTGGCTGCGGCTACTGGAGACCTATCGCGGGGCGTGACCCCGCGCCGCTCGAACCACTAGGAGCCCGTCACCACTGCGGTGACGGGCCCCGCCGCGTGCGCGTGCTTCAGGAACTGCCTCAGGAGCTCCGGGCCGGCTGGAGGAGGCGGAGGATGAGGGGCGCGATCTCCTGTGCGGGGCGCACGTGGTCGACCTGGCCGGTCCCGATGGCGGACTTGGGCATGCCGTGGAACTCGGCGGTGGCGGGGTCCTCGACGATGACGATCCCGCCACGTGATTTCACCGCCTCGACTCCCCGGGCGCCGTCGCCGTCGGCTCCGGTGAGCACACAGGCGATGATCTGCGTTCCGTAGACCTTCGACGCGGATTCGAAGAGGGGGTCGGCGGCCGGGCGGGCGTAATTGACCGGGCCCTGCTGGGTCAGCGCCAGCGTGCCGCCCTCGGTCACGCACAGGTGGTGGTCGGGCGGCGCGATGTGGACACATCCGGCCTGCGGGTGCTCGCCGTCGTCGGCCAGTTTGACGCGGAGGCCGGTGGCGCGGGACAGGACGGCGACGATGTGCGTGCGCCGGGAGCGGCGCAGGTGCTGGGCCACCAGCACGGACGCCGGAAGATCGGCACCGAGGCCGCCGAGCAGGGTCTGCAGCCCCTGAACGCCACCGGCGGACGAGGCGACCATCACGATCGCGCGGTGCCCGGGGGACGGTTCGCTCTGCCTGCTGTTCACGCGTCGACCCTAGCCCGGTCAGGTCGTCGCGGCGGGGACGGCTGCGGGTGTCGACGGATCGGCGGATGGCGGATGGCGGACGATGGATCCTGAGGTGGGCGGCGCCGCCCGGTCGACGCCCCCAAGGCTCGGCGCGGATGCCGCAGGCCGGGGGCGTTCGGTCAGTGGCGTGCGTTCTGCCGTGCCGCGTCTCGTAGGAGTCGTAGTCCGTTGAGGCCGACGATCGCGGCGGCGGCTTCGTGGCCGACGGTGCCGAGGGCGGGGCGGGAGGTTGCCGGGCGGTTCCCGGTGGGCCGGGAAGGTGGATGCCGTAGGCCGGGGGCGTTCGCTCAGTGGCCTGCGCCCTGCCACGCCGCGTCCCGTAGGAGCCGCAGCCCGTTGAGGCCCACGAGCACCGTGGAGCCCTCGTGGCCGAGTACGCCGAGGGGGAGCGGGAGGTTGCCGAGCAGGTCCCAGGTGACCAGGGCCGCGATGAACGTTCCGGCGATCACCAGGTTCTGCACCACGAGCCCGCGGGCGCGCCGGGACAGGGCGATCACCCTCGGCACGGTGGCGAGTTCGTCCCGCACGATGACGGCGTCGGCGGTCTCCAGGGCGAGGTCGGAGCCGGTACGGCCCATCGCGATGCCGGTATGGGCCGCGGCCAGGGCAGGCGCGTCGTTGACTCCGTCTCCGACGACCAGGACCCTGCGCCCGGCGGCCTCCGCCCCGCGCACCGCCGCGACCTTGTCCTGGGGGAGCAGCCCGGCCCGTACGTCGTCGATGCCGACCTCCGCCGCGATGCGGGCCGCGGCCTGCGCGTTGTCGCCGGTGAGCAGCATCGGAGCCGTGCCGGTGAGGGATTCCAGGGCGGCGACGGTCGTCGCGGCGTCCGGGCGCAGGCGGTCGGCGACGCCGAGGACACCCGCGGGGATCCCGTCGCGCAGGACGAGCACGGCGGTCTGACCGTCCTCGCCCAACTGCCCTGCCCGACGCAGGACTTCGGCGCTAGCCGGGTCCTCGCTCCCATCGGTCGGCCCGGTGCCGAGCAGCCGTGCCGGGGCGCCCACCTCCACGGTCGCGCCCCCGACCGTGGCACTCACCCCAACCCCCGGCGCCGACGCGAAGTCCGCCACCGGCGGAAGGTCCAGGCCGCGAGCGCGCGCCGCGCTCACGACCGCGCGGGCCAGCGGGTGTTCGCTGCGGTGCTCGGCCGCCGCCGCGAGAGTGAGGAGGCCGTCGTCGGTCAGGCCGCTGCCGGGCAGCGCGTGGACGGCGGTCACCCGCGGCGTGCCCTCGGTCAGGGTGCCCGTCTTGTCGAGGGCGACCGCGTCGACCTGCCCCAGACGCTCCATCACGATGGCCGACTTGACCAGAACACCGTGCCGTCCCGCGTTCGCGATCGCCGAGAGCAGCGGCGGCATCGTGGCAAGGACCACCGCGCACGGCGAGGCCACGATCATGAAGGTCATCGCCCGAAGCAGCGCCCCGGTCAGGTCGTCGCCGAACGCCAGCGGCACGGCGAACACGGCGAGCGTGGCGACGACCATGCCGAGCGAGTACCGCTGCTCGACCTTCTCGATGAACAGCTGGGTGGGCGCCTTGGTCTCCGACGCCTCCTCGACCATCGCCACGATCCGCGCGATCACCGATTCCGACGCGTCACGCCCGACCCGCACCCGCAGCGCCCCCGCCCCGTTCAGCGTGCCCGCGAACACCTCGTCCCCGGCCTCCTTGACGACCGGCAGCGGCTCCCCGGTGATCGTCGCCTGATCGACGTCGCTCGCACCCTCAAGTACCTCGCCGTCCGCGCCGACCCGCTCACCGGGTCGTACGAGGATGACGTCGCCGACCTTCAACTCCGCCGTGCCGACCGTCTCCTCACCGCCCGCGACGGTCAGCCGCGTGGCCGTGGCGGGCGCCAGGTCGAGGAGGCTGCGCACCGAGTCGGCGGTGCGCGCGGTGGCAAGGGCCTCAAGGGCGCCCGACGTGGCGAAGATGACGATGAGCAGCGCCCCGTCCATCACCTGCCCGATCGCCGCCGCGCCGAGCGCCGCGACGATCATCAGCAGATCGACGTCCAGGGTCTTCTCGCGCAGCGCCCGCAGCCCGGCGAGCGCGGGCTCCCAGCCCCCGGCACCGTACGCGACGGCGTACAGCGCGCCCCACAGCCATGAGGGAGCCCCGGCCGGCTGGAGGGGCAGCGCGATCAGGAACGCGGCCGTGGCCGCCGCCGCCCAGCGGGCCTCGGCCAGCGCGAGGACACGGGTGCGGCGGCGTGGAGCCCCGCCGGGACCGGCGGAAGTTCCCTGGTCGGAGCGGGGGAGCAGGGCAGTGGGCATGGCGAAGGAACCCTTCACGGGCTGGGGAACGGCAACGCCCCCACCGTACAGGAATGAATGAACAGCTTTTCATGAGTCATCGATAGGATGGCGCCATGGGCCACGGAGTCGACGACAAGAGCACCGCCACCACACGCGAACGCCTGGACACCGTGGGGGCCGCCGACGTCGCCGCCACGCTCCAGGCCCTGGCGACGCCCTCACGGCTGCTGATCCTCGCCCGTCTGCAGGAGGGCCCCTGCGCGGCCGGCGATCTGGCGGAGGCGGTCGGCATGGAGCAGTCGGCCTGCTCGCACCAGTTGCGTCTGCTGCGCAATCTCGGCCTCATCACGGGCGAACGGCGCGGCCGTTCGGTCATCTACGCCCTCTACGACCACCACGTGGCCGAACTCCTCGACCAGGCGCTCTTCCACGTCGAGCACCTGCGCCTCGGTCTGCGGGACACCCCGCAGGGCGGTTAGCCTGACTGTGATCTTCAGTCATGACTTCAATCATGATCTTCAGGTGAGGGAGAACGGCGTGTGGCCCGTGGTGGCGGTCGTGGCCGTCGGCGGAGCGATCGGCGCGTCGGCGCGCTATGGGGCGTCCCTGATCTGGCCCACCGTCCCCGGCGCCTTCCCCACGACGACGCTCCTGGTGAACGTCATCGGATGCGCGGTCATGGGTGCCTTCATGGTGATCCTCGCCGAGGTGCGGACACCGCACCGTCTCCTCCGGCCCTTCTTCGGTACCGGCGTGCTCGGCGGCTTCACCACCTTCTCCACCTACGCGCTGGACATCGAACGCCTGGTGGACGCCGGCCACGCCCGCACGGGCCTGGCCTATCTCGGCCTCACGCTGCTCGCGGCCCTCGCGGCGGTGTGGAGCGCGGCATGGGCGACGCGTCGCCTGTTCCTGGCGAGGCGGGCGTGACCGGCCGGGGCGGGGCTCGCCGGTGAACTGGCTCTGCGTGGTGGCCGGGGCGATGATCGGAGCCCCGCTGCGCTTCCTCACCGACCGCGCCGTGCAGGCCAGGCACGACACCGCGTTCCCGTGGGGAACGTTCACCGTCAACGTGCTGGGCAGCCTGATCCTCGGCGTGCTCACCGGCGCGACGGTCGCGGGCGCCGCCTCCTCCCACACCCAACTGTTCCTGGGCACCGGCCTGTGCGGCGCCCTGACGACGTACTCGACCTTCTCGTACGAGACGCTGCGGCTCTCCGAGGGCGGGGCCCGGTTCTACGCGGCGGCCAACGTCCTGGCCAGTGTGGCCGCCGGGCTCGGCGCGGTCTTCGTGGGCGTCGCGTTGGCGGAGGCGTTGTGGGGCTGACAGGGCGCCGGTGGTCAGTGCCACCGGCGCCCTGTGCACGCAGTCGCTCCCGGGATCAGACCTCGGTGAAGTCCCCCGAGAGGGCCGCCGCCATCCGCAGGTGCGGGGCCGCGTCGGTGTCCCGTCCCTGCCGTTCGAGCGTGCGGCCGAGGAGCAGCCTGGCGTACCGCTCCACGGGGTCGAGCTCGATGACCGTACGCAACTCGCTCTCGGCGCGCCGCAGTTGCGCCGAGTGGTAGTAGGCGCGGGCCAGCAGCAGACGCGGGGCGACCTGCTCCGGTACCTCGTCGGCCAGGGTGCCGAGGATGCGCGCCGCCGTGGCGTACTCCTTGGCGTCGAAGAACTGCCGCGCGCGCTCCCAGCGCTCCGCCGCGGTTCCGTGGTCGTAGTACGTCGTGTCCACTCTTGCCTCCTTCGAGCCGTCCAACGGGCACGGGTAGTTAAATATTCCACTACCTACGTCCATCCCCGCCTCTGCCTCCTCCGGGACGGCATCGGTCAACACGGATACGGCGGTTCCGCCGGAATGACCGGGGCGGACGCCTGACGGTCGGTGTCCCACGGGTCTAGGTTGTGCGACATGAGCAATCTTGATCGCGAGGCGGTCCCGTCCCTGTGCGGCGGTCGCGGGTTCGTCGTCGCCGAACCGGTACGGGAACTCCTCAGCCCCCGGAAGGTCAAGCTCGGTGAGTCCACCGAGGTCCGCCGCCTGCTGCCCAACCTGGGACGCCGCATGGTCGGAGCCTGGTGCTTCGTGGACCACTACGGCCCTGACGACATCGCGGACGAGCCGGGCATGCAGGTGGGTCCGCACCCGCACATGGGCCTGCAGACGGTGAGCTGGCTGCACGAGGGCGAGGTCCTGCACCGCGACTCCACGGGCAGCCTCCAGGCGATCCGCCCCCGCGAGCTCGGCCTGATGACCTCGGGCCGGGCGATCTCGCACTCGGAGGAAAGTCCCAGGTCCCACGCCCGCCTCCTGCACGGCGCCCAGCTGTGGGTGGCGCTGCCCGACATCCACCGCAACACCGACCCGCGCTTCGAGCACCACGCGGAACTGCCCCTGGTCACGGCCCCCGGCCTCACGGCGACCCTCATCCTGGGCACGGTCGACGGCACCACGTCACCCGGTACGACCTACACCCCGATCGTCGGCGCGGACCTCGCCCTGACCCGCGACGCGGACGTACGCCTGCCACTGAACCCCGACTTCGAGTACGCGGTCCTCGGCATGTCCGGCGAGACCCGGGTGGACGGTGTCCCCGTCCTGCCCGGCTCGATGCTGTACCTGGGCTGCGGCCGCACCGAACTGCCACTGCACGCCGAGTCGGACGCGGATCTGATGCTGCTGGGCGGCGAGCCGTTCGACGAGGAACTCATCATGTGGTGGAACTTCATCGGGCGGTCGAACGAGGACATCGCACAGGCCCGCTCGGACTGGATGGCCGGCTCGCGCTTCGGTGAGGTGAAGGGGTACGACGGCGGTCGGATTCCAGCCCCGGAACTCCCGGCGGTTCCCCTGAAGCGCCGGGGGCGGGTGCGCTGATCGGCGCGGACGCCGGCACGGGGAGGGGCAGGACCGAACGGCATGGGGCCCAGAACGCGTCGCGCAGAGTCTCCAGGAGGCGGGCGATGTTCGCCTCGTCGCGGCGGTAGTGCGACGTACCCCTTCCTCTTCGTCAGCCCCGGACGGGCGAAGCTCGAGGCCCTCGGCCGGCTGGTCGACCAGGGCGGACTCCGGCCGGTGATCGGTGCCGTGCTGCCGCTGGCCGGCATCGCGCGGGCGCACGCACTGCTGGAAGGCGGCTCCGGCGGCGCGGGCCGCGGACGCCCACGCGGCAAGATCGCGATTGCTGTGCACCCCCTGGGCGAGTCGTCGCGCGGGGCAACGTCCTTGTCTTGACTCGAAGTCTTGACTCGAAGCGTCCGGCAGGGCGCGCCCGATTCCGCACCGCTTGACGCATGCCCATATGGGAATATGATGTTGCCATGGCACGAGCAGCGACGACGTCGGACGTCTTCAACGCGATCGCCGAGCCGCAGCGGCGGGACATCCTCCTGCTGCTGCGGGCGGGGGAGCGGCCGGTGACCGAATTGGCCGAGGAACTGGGGATGACCCAGCCGGGGGCGTCCAAACACCTGCGGGTGCTCCGGGAGGTCGGGCTGGTGCGGGACCGCAAGGCGGGCAAGCAGCGCCTGTACGGCCTCGACGCCCGCGGGCTGCGACCGGTCCACGAGTGGACCGGCGGGTTCGAGCAGTTCTGGAGCGAGAGCTTCGACCGGCTTGACGCATACGTGCAGGACCTCAAGCAGGCACAACAGGAGGAGTGACCGATGGCAGCGACAGGACGGGACCACGCGTCGGCGCAGTCGGCGACGGCCGACCGCGAGATCGTGATCTCCCGGGCCATCAGCGCCCCACGGGAGCTGGTGTTCGAGGCGTTCACCGAGGTGCGGCACCTGTCACGGTGGTGGGGGCCGGAGGGGTTCACCACCACCACGCGGGCGTTCGAGTTCCGCGTCGGCGGGGAGTGGGACTTCGTGATGCACGGCCCGGACGGGACGGACTACCAGGAGTGGATCTCCTGGACGCAGCTCACTCCACCGGAGCGGATCGAGTTTCTGCACGGCGAGTCCCGCGACGACCCGAACGCCTTCGAGTCGGCTCTCACGTTCGCGTCCGAGGGCGAGGCGACCCGGATCGAGATGCGCACGCTGTTCCCCACCAAGGAACTGCGCGACGAGGCGGTCGAGAAGTACCACGCGATCGAGGCCGGCGGGCAGACCCTGAGCAACCTGGCTGACTACGTCACCGAGATCGTTTCGAAGGGAGCGGAGGGCTGATGGCCGGCAAGGTGTTCTTCAGTGTGTCGATGTCGCTTGACGGGTTCATCGCGCCCGAGACCTCCGAGGAGTTGATGGGGAAGCAGTGGATGGAACTGCAGCAGTGGGTCTTCCCGCTGCGGTTCTTCCGGGAGAACCTGAAGCTCGGCGGGGGCGGCGAGGAAGGGCGCGACAACGACATCGTGCGGGAGACGTTCGAGCGCACCGGCGCGAGCGTGATGGGCAAGCGCATGTTCGACGCGGGCGAGCAGATGTGGCCGGCGGAAGCGCCGTTCCACACGCCGGTGTTCGTCGTCACGCACGAGAAGCGTGACCCCTGGGAGCGGCCCGGTGGGACCACCTTCCACTTCGTCAACGACGGAATCGAGACCGCGCTCGACCTGGCCCGCGAGGCCGCCGGCGACCGGGACGTCCGCATCGCGGGCGGTGGCGCGACGATCCTGGAGTACGTGAACGCGGGCCTCGTCGACGAGTTCTCGATCGCGCTGTCACCCGTGCTGTTCGGCTCCGGCATCCGCCTGTTCGACGGCGTGGACGCGTCCAGGGTCGCGCTGGAGCCGGTCCGTTCGGAGCCGTCGTCGCGGGTGACGCACCTGACCTACGCCGTGCGCCCGCGGTAGCCCCGGCAAACACACTGATGTCCCCGAAGTGCACGCTGTCCGCGTCGGTGACCGGTCTCCATACCGGTCCGACTCCGATGGCCCGCGCCTACGCTGGCCGTGCCCAAATGTGTCGCGGACGGCGGCCACGCGGCACCAGTTGGAGCCTGAGAGTTGGAGCCTGAGAGTATGACCGACCCGACTCAGGACCCCCGCTTCCTCCGGGATCCGTATCCGGCCTACGCGGCCATGCGGGCCACCTGTCCGGTGCAGCCCATGCCCACCGGATCTACGGGACCCGCCGGCTCCGGGAAGCATTCCAGCTACGTGGTCACCGGCTACGCGGAAGCCCGAGAAGCCCTCGCGGACGCCCGACTCTCGAAGGACACGGCCGCCTTCTTCGCGGGCAAGGCATCACGGCGTCGCCTGCACCCTGCCGTCGCTCACAACATGCTGGCCGGCGATCCGCCCCAGCACACCCGGCTGCGCAAGCTGGTGACCAAGGCATTCACGACCGGGGCCGTCAAGGAACTGCGTCCGTTCATCGCCCGCGTCACCGATGAGCTGCTCGATCGGTGGCCCGCCGACGAGCAGTTCGACTTCGTGGCCGGCCTGGCGGTACCACTGCCGGTCAGTGTGATCTGCGAACTGCTCGGAGTTCCGGAGACGGACCGGGCCGATGTCCGGCGCTGGTCCGCGGAGCTGTTCGCGGCGGGGGAGCCCGACGTCATCGACGCCGCCTCGCACGCGATGGCCGAGTACATGACGGGCCTCATCGCCGCCAAACGCCTGGAGCCGGGCGGCTCACTCCTCGACCGGCTCATCTCGGCCCGCGACGGAGGCGATCAGCTGAGCGAGGAGGAGCTGGTCTCCCTGGCAGTGCTGCTGCTCGTGGCCGGACACGAGACCACCACCAACTTCCTCGGCAACGCCGTCCTGGCGCTGCTCCAGCACCCGGCCGAGCTGAATCGCCTGCGGGTGAATCCGGACGAGGTCCCTGCCTCACTGGATGAGCTGCTGCGCTATGAATCCCCCGTGAGTACGGCCACTTTCCGGTTCACCACGGAAGACCTCACGCTCGGCGGTACCGGGATTCCGGCCGGTGTCCCGGTCCACGTCTCTCTCGGCGCGGCCAACCGGGACCCCGAGCGCTTCCCGGCACCGGACCTGCTCGACCTGGACCGGGACGCCTCGGCCCACCTCGGCTTCGGCCATGGAATCCACCGCTGTGTCGGCGCGCCCCTGGCCAAAGCCGAAGCGGAGATCGCCCTCAGAGCGGTGCTGACTCGCTTCCCCGGGATCCGTCTCGCCGTACCGGCTGATCAACTGACCTGGCGGCGCACTCGTCTCGTCCGAGGCCTCGCATCGCTTCCTGTCCTGGCGTAGACAGCCAGCGACGTGCGGCGGACAGCGTCACCTCGGCTGAGGTACGGAACCTGCCTGCGGAGCGCGGCATGCGCCTGATCGTCCGTGTTCAGGACAGGGGCCAGCACGTCGGCCACGTCCGCTGGCAGGCTCTCGTTCATCTCAAGGGATCAGCGCAGTCCGGCGAAGAGGTCGGTCTCGGGTTCGGCCGCGCCGGTGGCGTCCTTGACCCGTACGAAGGTCTCCACGCCCATCAACTCGCCGAACCGCTCCTTGCCCATCTTGAGGAAGAAGATGTTCTCGCCCTGGCTGGCGTGCGCGGCCAGCGCGTCGAACTTCTGACCGCTGAACGCGGTGGTGTCCACCCAGGTGGTGATCTCGTCGTCGGGGAGGCCGATCTCGGCCATCGCGGCGGCCTCGGCCGGGTCCGGCTCCGGCATGTCACCGAGCTCGCGCATGGTCTCCCCGAAGCGCTGCATCGCCGAGCGGGGCATCGTCGTCCAGTACACCTTAGGGGTCAGGTCGACCATCTCCAGCGCCGCCATCGTGATGCGGTGGGCCTGGATGTGGTCGGGGTGGCCGTAGAAGCCGTTCTCGTCATAGGTGACGACCACGTCGGGCCGGTAGTGCCGCATGAGTTCCGCGAGCCGGGCGGCGCCTTCCTCCACGGGGGTCTGCCAGAAGGAGCCGGGGGCGTCGTTGCTCGGCCAGCCGATCATCCCGGAGTCGGCATAGTCCAGCATCTCCAGATCGCTGATCTTCAGGACGTCACAGCTCGCCTCGAGTTCCTTGCGGCGCATCGAGGCCACGGCCGCCGGATCGTGCCCGGGATCGCCGGGCTTGACACCCCCCGGTCCGTCACCGCAGCCGCCGTCGGTACAGGTCACGAGAACCGTGCGGATTCCTTCCGCCGCGTACCGCGCGAGGACCCCTCCGGTCCCGGTGGCCTCGTCATCGGGGTGGGCGTGTACTGCCATGAGCGTCAAAGGCCGGTCGGTCATGGTGAAAGTCCTCCTGCGGAAATTACGTCGTGGTCCACGTGCCAAGCATGGTGGGTGTATCGCGGTGCCGGGCCCGGCCCTGGCGAGGCGGGCCGAGGCGGACGACCTGGTGGTCTCCCGTGTTCCCCGCCCCCGTACGCCACCGGTCCCTCGGGTGATGCAACAGTGCGGGCCGGGCCGACTGTTCCCGGCACGGCCGCTTGATCTTCCGGGGAAGCCGGTGGGGCGGGCGGAGCTGTCCCCTTGCGGCAGCGGCAGCGGCAGCGGCAGCGGCAGCGGCAGCGGCAGCGGCAGCGGAGGCGGAAGCGGACAGCGCACCAGACCGCCGCCCAGGGTGCCGTCGCCGGTGTGTCCCTGGGGTTCTCCCCACCCCGGATCCGGGCGATCGCCCCATCCCGTCGCCCCGCACGCCCCGACCACCATGGGACGACGCAGAGGGACGGGCACACACGGTGGCCCCGACGGGGACGCACCGCCCGCCCACCACGCCTCGCCCACCCGAGGACGCACATGACCCCCTACAAGCGAGCGTTGGGCTGCCTGCTCGCGCTGGCGGCGACGGCCGGTGTCACCCTGGGCGCGCTGCCCGACGACGCCCGGGCGCGGCCGAAGACCACCGCGTCCGCTACCGGCGACCACCCTCAACTCCGCGCGCTCCTGCACCGGTTGACCACGGCCGACGGCAGCCCCGGCGCGCTGGTCACGCTGCGGGACCGGTCCGGCGGCACCGTGCTGACCAGTGGGCTGGCGGACGTAAGGCGGCACACGCCGGTGCGCGCAGACAGCAGGTTCCGGATCGGCTCCATGACCAAGCCGTTCGTGGCGACCGTCGTGCTCCAACTGGTGGGCGAGGGCCGCGTGGTCCTCGACGCGCCGGTCGAGCGCTACCTCCCCGGCGTCGTCCGCGGCCACGGCAACGACGGGCGGAAGATCACGGTCCGCCGGCTTCTCCAGCACACCAGCGGCCTGTCCGACTACCTCAACCACCTCAAGCCGCAGGGCGTCATCGACGACCCGCTGGCCCACCACGACACCCGCGACCTCGTGCGCCTCGCGCTCGCCCACCGCCCGGACTTCGCGCCCGGCACCGACGTGCGCTGCTCCAGCACGGGCTATCTGCTGGCCGGCATGCTCATCGAGCGGGTCACCGGGCACACGTACGGCCAGGAGATCCGCCGACGCGTCATCGAACCGCTCCACCTGCGCCGGACGTCCGTCCCGGGCGACGCCCCGGGGATTTCGGGCCCGCACCCGCGCGGCTACGTGCGGACGCACAAGGACGCGCCGCTCAAGGGCAGCACCGCGCTCAACCCCACGTTCGCGGGCCCGAGCGGCTCCATGATCTCGAGCGGCGCCGACATGAACCGCTTCATGGACGCGCTCGTCCGCGGCAAGCTGCTCCGCCCCGCCCAGCTCCGGCAGATGATGAACACCCGGCCCACCGGCTCCCCGGACGGCGGGGCCTACGGCCTCGGCCTGGAGAGCCACCCGCTGCCGTGCGGCGGGCTCGCCCGGGGGTACGACGGCGGCGTACCCGGCTACCAGACGATCGGCGCGGTCACGGTCGACGGCAGGCAAGCCACGGCCATGGCGAACGTCTTCCCGGGTGAGACGGACGCCCAGGACGACGACATGAGGGCCGCCATCCCGATGGCGCTCTGCGAGGACGGTCCCTCGCCCTGACACCAGCGGGGGCTCCTCGCCGAGGACCACCTCACTGCGAACCCGCGGCCACCAGCGTCGCGGTGATGGGTTCGAGTTCGGTGACCAGCTCGTCGAGCTCGGCGGGGGACAGGGCGTCGTACGGCGGGGCGGCGAGCTCGTCGGTGAGGGCTTCGATGCGTTGCTTGGTCTCGCGGCCGGCGTCGGTGAACCGCCCGTCGGCGTCGACGAGCCCGCGTTCGCGCAAGCCGTCCATGACCGCCACCAGCCGCTCCTTCGGCAGGTGATGGATGCGCCCGAACGATTCCGGCGGGTGGATGCCCATCTCCAGCGCGCTGAGCACGTGGGCCTCCGCGCCCCCGATGTGTGCGCCGACGAGTGCGGCCACGTGCCCGTCACCTCGGTGCTCGCGCAGCATGGTCGCGGAATGCCACAGCCGCGCGACCGGATCACTCGGCACCGGCAGGGAGCGCATCCCGGCATACATCACCCGGCCCTCCATGGGCGCGTTCACCGCGGCTCTGGTGGTCAGGTCGGCGGCGCGCACCAGGCCAGGGGAGCCGGCGAGTTCGGCGCCGAGGATCCGCCGCAGGGAGGCCGCGCTGCCCCGCTCCCGCGCGGCGACGGACGCCTCGGGCGGGATCGTCTCCCACGCGCTCGGGATGTGCCGCGCGGCCTCCCCGTCGGCGAAGTTGTAGAACGCCGCGTGCACGACCTGCGCGGGAACCCGCCCCAGCGGCGCGGCCCGGCTGGCGAAGTAGCCGTCCCAGTAGGTGCGGTGGCCGAGCGCGGCCAGCTCCTCGTTGCACTCGTCGGCGAAGAAGGTGACCAGGCAGATCGGTTCCAGGAGCTCGAACATGCGGCGGGCGGTGTGCGTCATGGCCGACATCATGCCCGCGACGTGTACGAGGAACCGTGTCGCCGTATAGGCCTGGGCGCAGAGGTGGGTGGGTCTGGACCCACTTCATGGCTGACCTGGGAGGCATCGGGCTCCGTGCCGTGCAGAGTGGAGTCACCGGGCCGGACCGGCCGGGGGTGATGAAGCCGAGGGAAGAGTCATGAGACAGGTCGTGTCGTGGGCTGCGGGTGCCTGCACGGGGTTCGTGCGGGCATGCGTGGTGGTGGGCGTCAGCATGCTGGTCCCGGCGGTGTGGGCCGCCGCTGTGGCGCTGGGTATCTGGTGGGGCGCGGGAAACCCCTGGTCGTGGCTCGCGCCGGTGGTGCTGGTGATGGTGGGATCGCTCGCCCTTTCCCGTCCGGTCTGCCGGATCTTCCGCCATCTCGTCGCGCGGTGGACGGCCACCGTCGTTCCGGCCGGGTACCGGCAGGCCGAGCCGGTGGTGCGGATGTCCACCGGGTACTGGTGGAACGGCTTCTCCTATGAGCGCACCCGCCGCGACGCCCTCATGGACCAGCGGTGGCGGATCTGGCGCAGCGACCCGGCCAACTGGCGTGACCTGCGCTTCACGGGGATCGCGCCGTTCACCGCGGGCCTGGTCGCGGCCGTCCCGCCTGCCGGTGCCGCGGTGGCAGTCCTGGGGCTCGGCCAACCGGGTCTCGGCGTACGCCTTTTCGGGGTGGTCGGCCTGGCCGTGGCCATCGGGAGCGCTCCGTACGCCTGGCGGGTCGTGGAGCCGGTGACCGCACGTTTCCTGCGGCCGTCGGCCGCGATGGTCCTCGCGGACCGGGTGGATGAGCTGACGGCCCAGCGGGCGGACACGACGGTCGCGCAGGCCGCCGAGATCCGCCGGATCGAGCGGGACCTGCATGACGGGGCACAGGCCCGCCTGGTCGGGCTCGGGCTCTCGCTCGCGACCGCCGAGAAGCTGATGGAGAGCGACCCCGAGCAGGCCAGGGCGCTGATGAGGGAGGCACGGGTGGGCGCCACGACGTCCCTGACCGAGCTGCGCGAACTGGTCAGGGGCATCACCCCGCCGGTGCTCAACGACCGCGGGCTCATCGACGCCGTACGCGCCCTCGCCCTGGACTGCCCGGTCGAGGCGACGGTCAGCTCCGACGTCCGGCTGCGGCTCGACCCACCCATCGAGTCCGCCGTGTACTTCGGGATCGCGGAACTGCTCACCAACGCGGTCAAGCACGCCCGGGCGACCCGGGCGCGGATCTCCGTCGCGTGGGACGGCACCGGCCTCGTCGTGGACGTCGAGGACGACGGCCGGGGCGGGGCGAGCGCGCGCCCCGGCGGTGGACTCGCGGGGCTGCGCCGCCGGCTCGCGGTCTTCGACGGCACCCTGGAGATCACCAGCCCGGCAGGCGGGCCGACCCGCATGAGAATAGTGGTGCCATGCGAATCGTTGTAGCCGAAGACCTCTACCTCCTGCGCGACGGAATGGTCCGCCTGATCGAGGCGTGCGGACACCAGGTGGTGGCCACGGCGGGCACCGGTCCCGAGACGCTCGACGCGCTCCTGACCTGGCGCCCGGACGTCGCCGTCGTCGACGTGCGGATGCCGCCGACCCAGACCGACGAGGGCCTGCGGGCGGCCATTGCCGCACGCGCCGAACTGCCCGGTCTGCCGGTCCTGATCCTCTCCCAGTACGTCGAACAGCTCTACGCCCGGGAGCTGTTGGCCGACGGCACCGGCGGCATCGGCTACTTCCTCAAGGAGAGCGTGTTCGACGCCGACCAGTTCGTGGACGCCCTGGAACGCGTCGCCGCAGGGGGAACCGCCATGGACCCGGCCGTCATCGCGAAACTGCTGTCCAGCGGGTCGTCCGGCCGGCTGCTCGAACGGCTCACCGAACGCGAACACTCCGTGCTCGGTCTCATGGCCGAAGGGCTGTCCAACCAGGCCATCGCCCGGCGGCTCTTCCTGAGCGACAGCGCCATCAGCAAGTACACGACGTCCCTGTTCGGCAAGCTCGGCATCACCGATGACGACAACAACAACCGGCGCGTCCTCGCCGTCCTCACCTATCTGAACAATCCCTGACGGGGCGCGAAAAAGGATGGGCCGGCGGGCAGAAGAGAGGAAGCAGAGCCGCCCGCGCACCACCGATCAGGGAGAGCGCCCCTCATGACCAGTCGGAAGAGCACCGCCGAGCCCGTGGAGGACGGAACCGTCGACGACGGCGCGCCCTGGACGCGGGGCCTCCACGGCGACACGGGATATCTGCTCTACCGTCTGGGCCTGCGCTCGGGGCAGCTCTTCAACGCGATGCTCCAGAGATCCGGTCTGCGCCTGCGCCACTACGCACTGCTGCGCCACCTGGCCACCGTGGAGGGCGCGGCGCAGCGCGAGCTGAGCCAGGAGCTCGGGCATGACCCCAGCGCGATCGTCGGCCTGGTCGACGACCTGGAACGCCTCGGCTTCGTCGAACGCCGCCCCGCCCCCGACGACCGCCGCCGTCGCATCGTCGTCCTCGCCCCGGCGGGCCACGACTTCCTGCGCGAGTCGCACGAGGCGGCCCGCGGCGTCACCGACGAACTCCTGTCCCCGCTCGGCCCGGAGGAGCGGGAGACGCTGCACGGGCTGTTGTCGCGCATGGCTCACGCGGGTGGCGGATCGTCCAGGAGCGCATTCATCCGGCGGTCGAGTTCAGGGCCCGCAGTGTCGCCGGAATGATTGGTGCGCACGATGGCCATGGTCCGCTCTATCCACGCCTCGCCCGGGTGACGGCCCATCTCCCGCCACTCGTGGAGCACGGTACGGAGGTAGCGTTCGCCGGGCCGCACAGAGCTGGAGCAGGGCGTGCGCCGCCGAGACCTCCTCGCCACCCCTCATCCAGGAGATGCCCCCACGCTGCTCGCCGCCGGGCGCCATGCCGTACGTCCAGTACGGATCGATCGCCGGAGTGACGGGAGGCATGCCGAGTCGATGTCCGCCAGTGTGACCCGCACGTCCTTGAGCTCCTCCAACCAGGAACGGGGCGGCCGTTCCCTCTCGAACGGCCGCCCCGTTCCGCGCGTTCAGGTCACAGACGTGGGGGCAGCTCCGCCCGCACCTCGCGTGCCGCCGCGACCAGGTTCTCCAGGGAGGCCCGGGTCTCGGGCCAGCCCCGGGTCTTGAGGCCGCAGTCCGGGTTCACCCACAGCCGGTCGGCGGGGATGGCCTCAAGTCCCTTGCGCAGCAGGGCCGCTGCCTCCTGCGTGCTCGGGACGCGCGGGGAGTGGATGTCGTAGACGCCCGGCCCCGCCTCGCGCGGATATCCGTGCTCGGCCAGTTCGCGGGCCACCTGCATGTGCGAGCGGGCGGCCTCCAGGCTGATGACGTCGGCGTCGAGGTCGTCGATGGCTTGGACGATGTCGCCGAACTCGGCGTAGCACATGTGGGTGTGGATCTGCGTGTCCGGTCGTACGCCGCTGGTGGTGAGACGGAAGGATTCCGTGGCCCAGTCGAGGTACGCGGCGTGTTCGGCGGCGCGCAGGGGGAGCGTCTCGCGCAGCGCGGGCTCGTCGACCTGGATGACCGAAGTGCCCGCGTTCTCCAGGTCGTTGACCTCGTCGCGCAGGGCGAGCGCGACCTGGCGCGCCGTGTCACCGAGCGGCTGGTCGTCGCGGACGAAGGACCAGGCGAGCATGGTGACGGGACCGGTGAGCATGCCCTTCACGGGGCGGTCGGTGAGGGAGTTGGCGTACGAGGTCCAGCGCACCGTCATCGGCTCGGGCCGGGAGATGTCGCCCGCGAGGACCGGCGGGCGCACATAGCGCGTGCCGTACGACTGGACCCAGCCGTGCTGCGTGGCGAGATAGCCGGTGAGTTGCTCGGCGAAGTACTGCACCATGTCGTTGCGTTCGGGCTCGCCGTGCACCAGGACGTCGATGCCCGCCTTCTCCTGGAAGGTGAGGACGTCGCGGATCTCCGAGCGGATCCGCTCCTCGTAGCCGTGCGTGTCGATGCGGCCCGCTCGCAAGTCGGCGCGTGCGGTGCGCAGTTCGGTGGTCTGCGGGAACGAGCCGATGGTCGTCGTGGGCAGTTGCGGCAGCCCCAGGCGGGCTCGCTGGGCCGCCGCGCGCTCCGGGTAGGCGTGGGCGCGGCGGGCGTCGGACGGGGTGACGGCGGCGACGCGGGAGCGTACCGCCGGGTCGTGGGTGAGGGACGACCCCGAGCGGGACGCCAGGTCGGCCCGGTTGGCGGACAGTTCGGCGGTGATGGCGCCCGTGCCCCGGGCGAGGCCGCGGGCCAGCGTGGCGATCTCGGCGGTCTTCTGCCGGGCGAAGGCCAGCCAGCGGGCGACCTGCGGGTCGATGTCCCGCTCGGCGGTGGAGTCCAGCGGGACGTGAAGCAGCGAGCAGGACGCGGAGACGTCGACCCGGTCGGCGAGGCCCAGGAGCGTGCCCAGTGTGGCCAGGGACTTCTCCAGGTCGTTGATCCAGATGTTGCGGCCGTTGACGACGCCCGCGACCAGACGCCTGCCGGGCAGCCCGCCGACGGCGGCGAGATCCTGGAGCTGGCCGGCGGCGGCCTCCGTGAAGTCCAGGGCGAGGCCCTCGACGGGCGCCTTGGCGAGCACGGGCAGTGCGTCGCCGAGCCTGCCGAAGTAGGAGGCGATCAGGAGCTGGGGGCGGTCGGTGAGGGCGCCCAGGTCGCGGTAGGCGCGGGCGGCGGCGTTGAGTTCCGCCGGGGTGCGGTCCTGGACCAGGGCGGGCTCGTCCAACTGCACCCACTCGGCGCCCGCGGCACGCAGATCGGCGAGGACCTCGGCGTACACGGGCAGCAGCCGGTCGAGGAGCGTGAGCGGCTCGAAGTCGGCGGCCACGCCGGGCGCGGGCTTGGCGAGCAGCAGATAGGTCACCGGGCCCACGAGGACCGGGCGCGCGGCGAGGCCCACGGCGACGGCCTCCTTGAGCTCGGCGACCTGCTTGGCGGAGTCGGCGGTGAAGACGGTGTCGGGGCCGAGCTCCGGCACGAGGTAGTGGTAGTTGGTGTCGAACCACTTGGTCATCTCGAGCGGCGCCACGTCCTGGGTGCCGCGGGCCATCGCGAAGTACCCGTCGAGGGCGTCGGTGTCGACGGCCTCGCGGTGCCGCTGCGGGACGGCCCCGACCATGACGCTGGCGTCCAGGACATGGTCGTAGTACGAGAAGTCGCCCGTCGGTACTTCGTGGATGCCCGCGTCGGCGAGCTGCCGCCAGGTGGACCGGCGCAGCATCGCCGCGGTCTCCCGGAGGGCGTCGGCGGTGACGCGGCCCTTCCAATAGCCCTCGACGGCCTTCTTCAGCTCCCGGTCGGGGCCCTGGCGGGGGTAGCCGTACACGGTGGCCCGTGCTGCCGCGGCTGCGGACTTCGCTGTCACGGAAATCTCCTTCGCGAGATGACTCCTGAGAATCCCGGGGACGGGACACGGACGCGAAGGGATGACGGACCGGGCGGACCGGACGCGCGCCACCGGCGCGGTGCTCCACCTGATCTGTACGCCGACCCGCCCACGAGGTCACCGGGATGTCCGCACATGAGGGATCACGTACGGGCAACGGGCAGGTCTTCGGACTCGCGGGCACACCTGCCGAGGCAGGTTCCTACTGACCGTCGCTTCCCGGGTCCGCGACGGACCCAGTGCGTATGACGGCGGTCGTTCCCACTCACCGCTGCGGGGCAGTCCCGGATTTCCACCGGGTTCCCTCTTGCGACGCGTCTGCCTGGCGGGCAGGGCGAACCAGCTGCACCCATCAGGCTAGAGGGTGGTCGGCGTCTTGGGCAGTACTGATCACATTCCGGACCGTGAGGTGAGACACGGAGCCACCCGGCGGTGGGGACACCGCCCGGAGGTCTTATTGCACATGGCTTGCAACTACACTTCCCACGCAGAAAGTCTGTGGGTGAAGGAGATGCCGGTGGCAGCGGGGCGCATTGTGCTGGGGATCGAGTCGTCCTGCGACGAGACCGGAGCGGGGATCGTCTCGCAGGGGCGGCTGCTCGCCCATGCGGTGGCGTCCAGCATGGACGAGCACGCCCGGTTCGGCGGCGTGGTTCCCGAGATCGCCGCACGAGCGCATCTGCACGCGTTCACCCCGGTCGTCCAAAACGCCCTCGACCAGGCGGACCTGAAGCTGTCCGACATCGGAGCGGTGGCGGTCACCACGGGTCCCGGCCTGTCCGGCGCGCTGCAGGTCGGCCTCGCGGGGGCGAAGACCCTCGCGTACGCGCTCGACGTCCCGTTGTACGGCGTGCACCACCTGGCCGGGCATGTCGCCGCCGACACGCTGGAGCACGGCCCGCTGCCCGATCCCTGCGTGGTCCTGATCGTCTCCGGCGGGCACACCTCGCTGCTGCTCGTCCGGGACCTGGCGCGCGATCCCATCGTGCACCTGGGGGACACCCTGGACGACGCGGCGGGCGAGTGCTTCGACAAGGCCGCCCGCGTCTTCGGCCTGCCCTACCCGGGCGGCCCCGCCATCGACCGCGCGGCCCGCAGCGGTGATCCGCGCGCGGTCGCCTTCCCGCGCCCGCTCACCGGACCGAAGGACGCCCCGTACGCCTTCTCCTTCTCCGGACTCAAGACCGCCGCCGCGCGCTGGGCCGAGGGGCACGCGGGGCGCGAGCTGCCGGTGGCCGACGGCGCGGCCTCGCTCCAGGAGGCCGTCGCGGACGTACTGACCCGCAAGGCGCTGGCCGCCTGCCGCGATCACGGCGTCCGCACCCTCGTCGTGGTCGGCGGTGTCGCCGCGAACTCGCGGGTGCGTGTGCTCGCCGAGGAGCGGTGCGCGGCCGAAGGTGTGCGGCTGCGCGTGCCCCCGATGACCCTGTGCACGGACAACGGTGCGATGATCGCCGCCGTCGGCGACCTGCTCGTACGGGCCGGGGCCGAGCCCGCCCCCTGGGACGTGTCGGTCGACCCGTCCGCCCCTCTGACGTACGCGGCCCTGCGGCCGGGGGCGGCCGCGGCGAGGGCCGCCTGATGGCGGCGGTCGTCCGGCTACTGCGGGGCCATCAACTCCTCGCGTACGGCGCCGCCTTGCGCACCGTCTACGCCGATGCCTTCCGTGTGCCGCCCTGGCACGAGGACGAGGAGAGGGTGGCGGAATTCATGGTCCGGCTCGGCGACGACGTACGCCGTCCCGGGTTCACCGCGGTGATCGCACTGGAGGGGACGGACGTCGTCGGCTTCACCACCGGGTGGACCACGCCCGAGCCCTTTCCCGCCGACCGCTGCTATCCGCAGGCGGCGGCCGGACTCGGCGCCGGGCGCGCCCGGTCGTGGCTGTGCGGGGCCCGTGAGATAGACGAACTCGCCGTGCACCCTGCGGCGCAGGGCACCGGAATCGGAGCCGCCCTGCTGGCGGCGATGGCCGAAGGCGCTCCCGACGACCGTGTCTGGCTGCTGACTTCGGTCCGGTCGGCGCAGGCCATGGGCTTCTACGAGCGCCAGGGCTGGACCCAGGCGACCCACCCCTCACCCGACGGCAAAGGCGTCGTCGTCTTCCTCGGGCCCCGCCACCCCGCCCGGACGCTCGCGGTGCTGCGCGGCGGGGAGGCGGCGGTCTCCCGCGAAACGTGGCCCGTTTCGGGTGTGCACGAGCCGATGCACAGGGGTTGATCAGGGGCGTACGCCCCTGGTCGTGTGCGCTCGCGCGTGCCACAGGTGGGGCGACCCCACAAGTTGTCAGGAAACTCGGATGCGCACTATGGTCACCACGCCTTGGTGCTCGGGAAATCCGGTGTGATGCCGGTGCGGCCCTCGCCACTGTGATCGGGAAGTCCGGCTCCAGCCCTCGCGGCAGCCACTGGGTGCACACGCACCCGGGAAGGCGGAGTCCGGTCGGTACGACCCGTCAGCCAGGAGACCGGCCAAGGCGCGTTGTCCATCCACGAGGTGCTGGAGAGGGTCTGCTTAGCCATGCACATTGCCGAGGGTTTCCTCCCACCGGCGCACGCGATCGCCTGGGGTGTAGCGTCCGCGCCGTTCGTCGTCCACGGAGTCCGCTCCCTGACCCGTGAGGTCAAGGAGCACCCTGAGAGCACGTTGCTCCTGGGCGCCTCCGGAGCCTTCACTTTTGTCCTTTCCGCACTGAAAATCCCTTCCGTCACGGGCAGTTGCTCGCACCCGACGGGCACCGGGCTCGGCGCGATCCTGTTCCGGCCGCCGATCATGACGGTGCTCGGCACCATCACACTGCTGTTCCAGGCCCTGCTGCTCGCCCACGGCGGACTCACCACACTCGGCGCCAACGTCTTCTCCATGGCGATCGTCGGGCCATGGGCCGGATACGCCGTCTACCGCCTCCTGAAGCGGTTCGACGCGCCGCTCATGGTCGCCGTGTTCTTCGGCGCGTTCGTCGCCGACCTGTCCACGTACTGCGTCACCAGCGTCCAGCTCGCCCTGGCCTTCCCGGACCCCAGCAGCGGATTCGTCGGCGCCCTGGGCAAGTTCGGCGGCATCTTCGCCGTCACGCAGATCCCCCTCGCGGTGAGCGAGGGACTGCTCACCGTGCTGGTGATGCGGCTGCTCGTGCAGTCGAGCAAGGGCGAGCTCACACGGCTCGGCGTCCTGCTGCAGGGGAAGAAGACGGACACGAAGACGGAGTCGGGGGCCAGCGCCTGATGAGCCGGAACGCGAAGATCAACACTCTGCTCCTCGTCATCGTCGCCGCGCTCGCCGTGCTGCCGTTGGCGCTCGGCCTCGGCGACGACAAGAAGGAGCCGTTCACCGGGTCCGACTCCCAGGCCGAGACCGCGATCACCGAGAACAAGCCGGACTATGAGCCGTGGTTCTCGCCGCTGTACGAACCCCCCTCCGGGGAGATCGAGTCGGCGCTCTTCGCGCTGCAGGCGGCGCTGGGCGCGGGCGTCCTCGCGTACTACTTCGGTCTGCGCAGGGGGCGCCGGCAGGGCGCGGAGATCGCGTCGGCGAAGGAAGCCCCCGCGAAGAGGACCGCAGAAGGAACCGCGGAAGGAACCGCGGAACGGACCGCCGACGTGGACAGCACCCGGACCACGACCGAGCAGGTCTGATCCCGCGTGCTGCCCATCGACGCGGCGGCGCACAGCAGTCGCTGGCGCCGCCGCCACCCCGTGGACAAAGCCGTGCTCGGGCTCGGCCTCACCGTCCTTGCCGTCTCCCTGCCGCCCTGGCCGGGCGCCGCCCTCGTGCTCGTCGCCGCGCTCGCCGTGCTGCTCGGACCGGCCGGTGTGCCGCCCCGAAAACTGTGGCGCGCCTACCGCGTGCCGCTCGGCTTCTGCGTCACCGGCGCCCTGACCCTCATCGTCCAACTCGGCGGGCCCGAAGGGTTCGTCACGCTCGCCGATGGCGGCCCCGCGCGAGCGGGCGGTCTGCTCCTGCGCACGTCGGCGGCCTCGCTGGGCGTCCTGCTTTTCGCCTTCACCACACCCATGTCGGACCTGCTGCCCCGCCTGGTGAAGGCGGGCGTGCCGGCACCCGTCGTCGACGTGGCCCTCGTCATGTACCGGATGAGCTTCCTGCTCCTGGACTCCATGAGCCGGATCCGGCAGGCGCAGGCCGCGCGGCTCGGCCACACCACCCGTGCCGCGACCTGGCGTTCCCTCGGCGGCCTCGGGGCCACCGCGTTCGTACGGGCCTTCGACCGGGCGACCCGGCTGCAGGCCGGGCTCGCCGGACGCGGGTACGACGGAACCCTGCGGGTGCTCGTGCCGGAGGCCCGGATCTCCCGGCGCTTCGTGACCGCGAGCGCGGTCCTTCTCACGGGCCTCGCGGCCCTCACCCTCGTACTGAAATGGCTTCTTCCATGAAGGCTTCCTCCCTGAGCGAGCCGCGCGCCTCCAGCGATCCGAGCGGGCCCCTGGTCGCTCTGCGCGCCGCTTCCTACGCGTACGAAGACGGGCCCACCGTGCTCAGCGGCCTGGACTTCGACGTCATCGAGGGGCGCGCCCTCGCGCTGCTCGGGCGCAACGGCAGCGGCAAGACCACCCTCATGCGGCTGCTGAGCGGCGGACTCCGGCCGGACCGGGGCGGATTGACCGTCGGGGGAGCCCCCGTGACGTACGACCGCAAGAGCCTCACCCGGCTGCGGACGACGGTTCAGCTGGTGGTCCAGGACCCGGACGACCAGTTGTTCGCCGCCTCGGTCGAACAGGACGTGTCCTTCGGGCCGCTGAACCTGGGGCTGCCGGACGGTGAGGTGCGGGCCCGGGTCGCCGAGGCGCTCGCCGCGCTCGACATCAGCGCCCTGGCGGACCGCCCCACGCATCTGCTCTCCTACGGCCAGCGGAAACGGACGGCCATCGCGGGCGCCGTGGCGATGCGGCCCCGCGTCCTGATCCTCGACGAGCCGACCGCAGGGCTCGACCCCGACGGCCAGGAACGCCTCCTGACCACCCTGCAAGGCCTGCGGGACGCGGGGACGACCGTGGTCATGGCCACCCATGACGTGGATCTGGCCCTGCGCTGGGCCGACGACGCTGCCCTGCTGACTCCCTCCGGAGTGCGTACGGGGCCGGTCGCGGAGATGCTCGCCCAGCGGGACCTCCTGGGCCAGGCGGGGCTCCGCCTGCCCTGGGGGATCGCGGTCACGGAGCTGCTCCGGACGAAGGGCCTGCTGACCGAAGCGGGCCCTGGGCCGCGCACCCCCGAGGAGTTGGCCGCCCTCACGACGGCCCCGGCGATTCCCGGAGCGTCAGGCGGCTGACCGGGGCGCGGGCCCGCGTCGTCCGCTCAGCCGAACCGCAGGATCCTCGGGGCGAAGGTGCCCTCGGGTCCGGCGGCGCGGCCGACCGACCACACCGTCTCCGTGCCCGGCACCGGCGCGAGCCGCTGCATCGAGGAGTCGCCCTCCCCGGGCACCGCCGGTTCGTCGTACGCGGCGAACGACTGCCCGTTCCAGGCAAGGAAATCCGGCCCGGGGACGAGCGGCGGACTGCTGCCCGGCGGGCCCCACTTCAGCGAGCGGGCCACCGAGACCCAGCCCAGCTTTCCGGAGCCGGCGGCCGACAGCGAGGAGATGTAGCCGAAGTCGGTGGGCATGGTCACCCGGCTCCACTCCGTCCCGTCCCAGCGCATGAGCAGCGGCGGGATCGGCTTGCCCGGCGGGCCGCCGACGAACCCGGCCGTGCCGCCCGCCCACACCTCCGTCGGTGAGACCGCCAGCACGCTGGCAACGGCCGCCCGCGGGAATCCGTCCACGACCGTCTGCTGCCATGCCTGCCCGTCCCAGTGCGACACGGTCGCGCCCGAGCCGCTGGAGCCGGCGGCCCAGACGTCGTCGGCCGCCACGATGTCCAGGCCGCTCACGTACCCCGGCGGCGCCGGAACGTCCTGCCACGCGCGCCGGTCCCAGCGCAGCAGCACCTGCACGCCGTCCCGCGAACCGATCAGCCAGGTCTCACCGCCGCCGGCGACGACCTTGTCAAGGACGACACCGCGCGGCGCCCGGCTCTCCTTCCAGGCACCGCCGTCGAAGCGGAGCAGGCGGGAGCCGCCCGCCGAGTCGCGGCCGACCGCCCAGACCGCGGTCGGCGAGGTCCCGGCGACCGACACCAGGTCGCCCTGCCAGCCGATGCCGGGCAGGCTCTGGCGCTGCCACGCCGTTCCGTCCCAGCGCAGCACCAGCGGGAAGCCCGGCGCCTCACGGCCGACGGCGTCGGCGCCCACCGCCCACGCCCGGTCCGGCCCGAACGCCACGGCTTCGTTCAGCCCGGCCTGCGGGCGTACCTGTGCCGGGACCGGAACGTGCTGCCAGGCTCCGGGTTCCGCCGCGGCCGAACTCACGACGGCCATGACGGCCAGGACGACGGCGAGCGCCGCGACGAGAAGTCTGTGTGCCATGGTCAGCCTCCCAGCCGCTCGCTCATCAGGTTCGCCTTCGAGCCGTAGATCTCGACGGTCCCGAAGGACAGCAGCGCGGACCCGGCCCTCGTCAGGGCACTCGGTTTGACGAGGATCGCGTTCGTGCGCTCCGGGCCGTAGGAGAAGGTGGTGCGGCGGCCGTCCACCCGCGCGTACTTCGACTGGAACGCGCGGTCGCTGCGCACCGGCAGCCACAGCGCGCCGTCCGGGCCGCGCACCATGTCCTCCGTATAGGTGTCGCCCAGCGCCGGGTCAGTGGTGCGCCAGGCCTGGCCGTTCCACGTCATCAGATAGGTGCGGGACACGCCGTCGGTGTACTGGCTGCCGCCGATCGTGGCCCGGCCGTTGGGTTCGAGCAGGATCGTGTGGATGTTGCTGTTGGCCGGCAGCGGCACCTTCGCGTCCCGCCATGCCGTGCCGTCCCAGCGAAGGACGGCGGTCCCGGTGTCGGTGTCCGCCCAGGCCCAGGCATCGGTGGCCGTGCGCGCGGTGATCCCCATCAGGTAGCGCACGCCGTCCGGGGTGGACTGTTCGGTCCAGCCGGAACCGTCGTAGTGCAAGACCTTCAGGCCGGTCTCGTCCTCACCGACCACCCACGCGGCACCCGGTACGGCGGTGAAGTCCTGGTAGGTCCACAGGGTCTGGGGCAGGGGGACGGTGCTCCATCCTCCTGTCGCCGAGCGGCGCAGGATCTCCCCTTCACCGGCGCGGTTGTGGAAGATCCACGTTTCCTTGCCGACGAACTGCACCCCCCTGAGGTAGCCCGGCTCGCCGGCGCCGGGGAAGGTCGTGTCCCGGCTCCACGTTTTGCCGTCCCACCGGTACAGGAGAGGCCGCTGCCCGTCGGCGGCCTGCTCGTACCCGGTGGCCCACGCCTCGCCGGGTCCGCGGGCCCCGAGGTCGAGCACGGTCACCGGCGGGCTGGCCGCGGGTACCGGCAGCGCCGACCAGCTCGGTGCCACGGGCGCGGCTCGCGGCACGGCGGCGGCGGGTGACACCACCGCGGTACACGCGAGCACGAGACAGACGAAGACCGCACGGAGACCGTTCACGAGACCCCCCAGTACGCGAAGGCCGCTCACCTTATGGGCATGCACCCGTCCGTGAATAGACGGGTGCATGCCAATCTGGCGTTCGTCTTCGAGTGCCGGCTCCCTGTTTCGGGTGCCGGCTCCTCACGTCGTCGTCCGGTCCTGCCGCGCGCGGGAGATGAGGTGGAAGTGACGGGCGACGCGCCGGTAGGGATCCATGCGGCCGGCCTCCCACTCCGCCTCCAGGACCTGGTCGAAATCCTCGCCGACGCACTCGTCCTCGAGGTGGTCGGTGAACACCCGCACCCCGTACCACTGCAGGAGGTCGAGATCGTGGTCGGCGAAGAGCCGCAGGACCATGGTCCGGTCCACGCCACGGCTGATCGTGCCGATGCTGTTGTGCTCCACCGGGCTGCGCAACGCCTCCAGCGCGCCGCTCCAGTCACGCGTCAGTCCGCGCCGTATGGCCAGGGCGTCGGCCTGATAGGCGAGGACGGAGATGATGCCGCCGGGGCGCAGGCACTGGGCGAGGACGTGCAGCAGCGGGGCCGGGTCCTCCAGGTACATCAGGACGCCGTGGCACAGCACCGCGTCCCATCCGGAGCCGACCAGCTGCGGGGCCTGCTCGCCGAGGCCGCGGTGAAAGGTGATGCTGCCCGGTGCGTCGGGGGCGTGCGGCAGCCAGGCGGTGCGGGCTCTGGCCAGCATGGTCTCGTCGGGATCGAGCACGGTGACGTGGTGACCGCGCAGGGCCAGCATCCGGGCCTGGACGCCGGTGCCGCCGCCGACGTCAAGCACCCGCTGCGGCGGTACGGCGGGCAGGTGATCGGCCAGAGCCCGGTCGACGAGCCGGTGGCGGATGGTGCCGCGGAGCGAAGTGCTGCGGCGGGCGTAGCGGTCGGCGAGCGGTTCACCGGGGCGGTCGGGCGTGGTCCAGGAGTTCATCACTTGGGTCTCTAGTCCGAGGCCGGGTGCGTGCAGTGCCGGGGTGCGTGCGGTGACGAGAGGGGCGTACCCCTTGAAGAGTGAAGGGAATCGCGTGGGGCCGAGAGCCGCGGCCAACCGGCGAAGGGTAGGACGTTGCATGGTCATGCGAAGTCATGCATACTCTTCCTATGTCCAAGGTCCTCACCTCCCTCCCCACCGGCGAGCGCGTCGGCATTGCCTTCTCCGGCGGTCTCGACACCTCCGTCGCCGTCGCCTGGATGCGTGACAAGGGCGCCGTCCCCTGCACGTACACCGCCGACATCGGCCAGTACGACGAGCCCGACATCGCCTCCGTGCCCGGCCGCGCCTCGGCGTACGGCGCCGAGATCACCCGGCTCGTCGACTGCCGTGAAGCGCTGGTCGAGGAAGGGCTCGCGGCCCTCGCCTGCGGCGCCTTCCACATCAGGTCGGGCGGGCGCCCGTACTTCAACACCACGCCGCTGGGCCGGGCCGTCACCGGCACGCTCCTGGTGCGGGCCATGCTCGAGGACGGGGTGCAGATCTGGGGCGACGGTTCCACGTTCAAGGGCAACGACATCGAGCGGTTCTACCGCTACGGGCTGCTCGCCAACCCGCACCTGCGGATCTACAAGCCCTGGCTGGACGCGGACTTCGTCACCGAGCTCGGCGGCCGCAAGGAGATGTCGGAGTGGCTGCTCGCGCACGAGCTGCCCTACCGGGACTCGACGGAGAAGGCGTACTCCACGGACGCCAACATCTGGGGCGCCACGCACGAGGCCAAGACCCTTGAGCACCTCGACACCGGGCTCGAGACGGTCGAGCCGATCATGGGCGTGCGGTTCTGGGACCCCTCGGTGGAGATCGACACGGAGGACGTGACGATCGGCTTCGATCAGGGGCGCCCGGTCACGATCAACGGCAAGGAATTCGCCTCCGCGGTCGATCTCGTCATGGAGGCCAACGCGATCGGCGGCCGGCACGGTCTCGGCATGTCCGACCAGATCGAGAACCGGATCATCGAGGCCAAGAGCCGTGGCATCTACGAGGCGCCCGGCATGGCGCTCCTGCACATCGCCTACGAGCGCCTGGTCAACGCGATCCACAACGAGGACACGCTGGCCGCGTACCACAACGAGGGCCGGCGCCTCGGCCGGCTGATGTACGAAGGTCGTTGGCTGGACCCGCAGGCGCTGATGATCCGCGAGTCGCTGCAGCGCTGGGTCGGCACGGCGGTCACCGGCGAGGTGACGCTGCGGCTGCGGCGCGGCGAGGACTACTCGATCCTCGACACCACGGGCCCGGCGTTCAGCTACCACCCGGACAAGCTCTCCATGGAGCGGACCGAGGACTCGGCGTTCGGCCCGGTGGACCGCATCGGCCAGCTCACCATGCGGAACCTCGACATCGCCGACTCCCGTGCGCGCCTTGAGCAGTACGCGGGCCTCGGCCTCGTCGGCTCGGGCCACCCCACGCCGATCGGCGCGGCGCAGGCGGCATCGACCGGCCTGATCGGCGCGATGGACGGTGGCGGCGCCGAGGCGATCGCCTCGCGCGGCGAGACCACGGACGAGGAGTCCATGCTGGACCGTGCCGCGATGGAGTCCGGCACGGACTGACACGGCTCACCGGTCGTACGTGTCATTGGCCGTACGTGCCTTGTTCGTACGTACCTGAACGGCGGGCCCCGGCGGATTCGATCCGCCGGGGCCCGCCGTCGTCGCGTCGTGGGTTCGTGGGTCAGGAAGCGGCAGCCGTGCGGTCGGCGCGGACCACGCCGAAGGCGTCCGCCATGCGCAGCCCCGCCTCCGGGTCGCCGCTGACCTCGATGACCTGGGCGCTGAGCGCGTCCTCCAGCGGCAGGGAGCCCACACCCAGCTGAAGAAAGGTGCCCAGGTCGGTGACGATCGTCGCGACGGCGTCCGGGGCGGGGCCGAGGTCCATCTTGACGGTCCCGTCGTCGACGCGAGCATGGAAGACCAGGTCGCCGACCACGAACTCGTACGTCTCGCGTACGCCGAGAGCGTGGTCGGGGCGGAACGTGGCACCGACGGCTCCGACGATGCCGTGGCGCCCGCCGGTGGCCTCGGGGTGCGCGCCGAGGATGGCCACCACCCGTGCGGCGGCCGGGAGTTCACCCTCCAGGCGGGCCAGGCCGCGCGCGACGGCGTCCTCGATGTCCACCAGGCGGGCGCCGATGGCGAGGAACGAACCGAGGTCGGTGGTGATGGCGCAGACGGGGTCCGTGGCGCTGCCGTTCTGGATGTCGAGCACGCCGTCGTCGACGCGGAGGTGGAACGTGTCGCCGTCCACCCGGAACTCGTACGTCTCCCGTACGCCACTGGCCTCTTCGGGCCGGAAGCTGGCGCGCAGGCAGCCGAGCACCCAGCTGAGCCGGAAGGTGTCGCCGGGCCGGGGCGAGGTCGGCAGCCGCATGCCCCAGCGGGTCAGCTCGTCGAGCACCGGACGCATGGCGGTGCCGAGTTCGGTCAGTTCGTAGACCGCCGACGACGCCGGGGGCGGCAGTTTGACCTGACTGAGGATGCCCGCCTTGCGCAGCGCGCGCAGCCGCTCGGCCAGGACGTTGGGGCCGATGCCGGGCAGGCCCGTGACGAGGTCGGTGTACCGCCGGGGGCCGAGCAGCAGTTCGCGCACGATCAGCAGGGACCACCGGCCGCCGACGACGTCCAGGGCCCGGGCCGCCGGACAGGACTGGTCATAGCTGCGTGTCATGCGCGCCGGGCCGCCTTCCCCATTGATAGCAGGCACTTAGGTTTTCTATAGTACCGATCAACTCGGGGGTCACGTCGGTCTGTTGAGTCGCACCGGGGAGTGACTGCCCCACGCGGCGCACCGTCACCATGAGGTAAGACGGCGTGCGGGAACGGGAACTCCGGCCGGAAGTACGGAACATGGAACAACGGGGGAACAGAGCGGCATGAGCGGTGACCATGGCGACGAGCGGGACAGCGGCGACGGCGGCAACGGCGGTGACGGCGGCGGCATAGAGCCGCTGACGCCGGGCGACCCGCGTCGGATAGGCCCCTACCCGCTGCTGGGACGGCTGGGCTCCGGCGGCATGGGCCGGGTCTACCTGGCCCGCTCCGAAGGCGGCCGTACGGTCGCCGTGAAGGTGGTGCACGAAGAGCACACCTCCAACGGGGAGTTCAGGGCACGGTTCCGCCGGGAGATCGAGGCGGCGCGGCGCGTCGGAGGCCGCTTCACGGCACCGGTACTCGACGCGGACCCGGACGCCGCACGGCCCTGGGTGGCCACCGGTTACGTGCCGGGACCCTCCTTGGAGCAGGCGCTCCTGACGTACGGTCCGCTGCCCGCCTCCTCGGTGTACGCGCTGGCCGACGGATTGCTGCGGGCGCTGCAGGGTATCCACGGCGCCGGAATCGTGCACCGGGATCTGAAGCCGTCCAACGTGCTGCTCACCGTTGCGGGCCCGAAAGTCATCGACTTCGGCATCGCGCGGGCGCTGCAGGTCTCCGTGGAGTCGATGCTCACCAGCACGGGCATGGTCATCGGCTCGCCCGGCTTCATGGCGCCCGAGCAGATCCTGGGCGAGGAGACGGGCACCCCGGCCGACGTCTTCGCGCTCGGCTGCGTCCTCATGTACGCGGCGACGGGGCAACTGCCCTTCGGGCACGGCGCGAGCAACCAGCACGCCGTGATGTACCGCATCGTCGAGGCCGCGCCCGACCTGACCCGCATCGAGGACGAGCCGCTGCGCACGTTCATCGCTCGCTGCCTGACCAAGGAGCCCGCTGAACGCCCCGGCGTGGAGGAGCTGTTGGCGGGCCCGGAGCGACCGCGCCCCTCGGGAGCGGAGAGCGCCGCGTGGCTGCCGCCCGCGCTGGTGGCTCGTCTCGCGCAGGACGCGGCGAGGCTGCTGGACGTGGAGGCGCCGGAGGCCTCAAATCCATCGGAACCCGCAGCGGCACCGGAGGCCTCGAAGGCGTCAGAGCCCGCCAAGGCGTCGGACGTCGCGACCTTCGGGCTGCGGGCGGCGCCGAAGCCGCAAGCCGGTGCCGACGTGCCCGGGTCACCCGGGAAGGCTGAACCGGCAGTCATCTCTCCTGTCACGGCCGCGCCCGAGCGCACCCACCGGCGCACCCGCAGAAACTGGGCCGTGGCGGTCGCCGTCATCGCCGTAGTGGCGGCCGGCGGCACCCTGGCCCTGCTCGACGGAGAGGACGGCACCCAAGGCGCCCCCGGTGCCGACGGCGCACCACCCGGCGCCGACAACTCCCCGACGGCTCCCACCCCTTCGGGGTCCAAGGGCTCTGACGGCAAGGGCAAGGACCGCAAGGACGGAAAAGACGGAAAGGACGACAAGGAGAAGGGCAAGGGCAAGGACGACGACTCCTCACCGGGCAGGGACGGCACCTCGTCCGGCGGCGCCGCCGGCGATGAGCAGGCCTCGGGCGACGGCGCCGCGTCCACCGGAAAGGGCGGGGGCTCGGACCCCGATGCGTCCTCGGGCGGCGGGAGTTCGGGCTCCGGCGGCTCGTCGGGATCCGGCTCGGGTTCCGGCTCGGGTTCCGGTTCGGACTCGGGCTCCGGCGACTCCGGCAACCGCGTCCCGCAGGGCTTCACCGGAACCTGGACCCTCAACTCGCCCTACGTCCAGCAGCCGCAGAAGGTGATCATCTACCGGGTCGCGCCGGGCAGCCGCGCCGTCAAGCTCATCACCGATTCGGGCAGCGGCGGGCACTGCGAGAACGTGGCCAAGCTGGTGTCAGTGACGGACGGCGGGAAGCGCATCAACATCGGCACCGCCCATCTGGACGAGGGTCGCTCTAGTCAGATCGTGTGCGGGGACATGGACCCCTCCTACTTCATCCTCGATGAGCCGAGCGGCATCCGCCACAACGTCGGGCCCTCCCACGGCGACGGTTACCACTACGACCGCGGCTGAGTCCGTACGAGGCCCGAAACATCAGATGTCTCAATGGGTCACATGTCTCAATGGGACGTCACGAGGAGTACAGTCGGAGACAAAGGGGGACATCAGGCGCACAGCACGAAGAACGAGAAGAGGCATCCCAGATGTCAGCGCAAGAGAGCCCCGGCCTGCCCGCCGAGATGAAGGCCGTCCAGTACCGCGGCGTCGGCGCCGCCCCCGAGGTGGTCACCGTCCCGCGCCCGGAGCCGGGCCCCGGCCAGGTACTCCTCAAGGTCACGGCAGCGGGCGTCTGCCACTCCGACATCGCCGTGATGAGCTGGCCCGCGGAGGCGCTGCCCTTCCCGCTGCCGCTCACCCTCGGCCATGAGGGCGCGGGGACCGTCGCCGCGCTGGGCGAGGGCGTCACCGGCTTCGAGGTCGGCGACTCCGTGGCCGTCTACGGGCCGTGGGGCTGCGGAGCCTGCCTGATGTGCGCGCAGGGCAAGGAGAACTACTGCACGCGCGCCGCGGAGCTTGGCATCCGCCCGCCCGGACTCGGGGCGCCCGGCGCCATCGCCGAGTACATGATCGTGGACGACGCGCGCCATCTGGTCCCGCTGGGCGGCCTCGACCCGGTGACGGCCGTGCCGCTCACCGACGCGGGCCTGACCCCGTACCACGCCATCAAGGCCTCCCTGCCCAAGCTGACGCCCGGCAGCACTGCCGTGGTCATCGGCACCGGCGGCCTGGGGCACGTCGCCATCCAGTTGCTGCGCGCGCTGACCCCGGCACGGGTGATCGCCCTCGACGTCACCGACGGAAAGCTGCGACTGGCCCACCAGGTCGGCGCCCACGAGACCGTCCTGTCGGACGAGCACGCGGCGGCGAAGGTCCGTGAGCTGACCGGCGGCCTCGGCGCGCAGGCGGTGTTCGACTTCGTCGGCGCACCGCCCACCGTCGCCACGGCCACCGCCTGCGCGGCGGTGGAGGCGGACGTGACCATCGTCGGCATCGGCGGCGGAGCCGCGACCGTCGGCTTCGGCGCGACTCCCTACGACGCGGCGGTCCGCGCCCCGTACTGGGGCAGCAGGTCCGAATTGATCGAGGTCCTCGACCTGGCCCGGTCCGGCGCGATCGACGTCCAGGTGGAGACGTACGCACTGGACGACGCGCCCAAGGCGTACGAGCACCTGCACGAGGGCCGGATCAACGGCCGCGCGGTCATCCTGCCCAACGGCTGACCCGCACGCGCGTGACGTGGGGCCCGAGGCGAAAGCCCCGGGCCCCACGTCGTGCCGTTCGTCGTGATGTTCCCGATGTGCTAGATGCGCAACAGCCGTTCCGTGGCTTCCCGGTACTGCCGCAGCGCGAGGCGCAGTTCTTCCGTGTGCGCTTCGGTGTCGTGGCCCTGCCAGCCCTCGCGCAGGGTGCGCCGTCGTTCCGTGAGGGTTTCGGTCAGGTGCCTGACGGCGTCGTCGAAGAGGCCGTCGGCCTCCTCCACCGCCTGGCGCGGGCTGTCCACGAACGTGCTGAGTGCCTGCTGGAGCCGCAGCCCGAGCTTGTCCCGCTCATCCTGCGCGAGCCATACGGGACCGGATTCGGAGCCGGGTCCGGCGGCGTGAGCGGGAGAGCCGGTGGCCGGGGAGCCGGCGGCGGGGGAGCGGTGCGCGGCGGGAGCGTGAGCAGGGGCCGGAGCGGGGGCGCCGCTGCCGATGCCCGGCTCGCGGGGTGTGCCGCTGCCGATGCCCGGCTCGCGGGGTGTGCCGCTGCCGATGCCCGGCTCGCGCGGCGTGCCGCTGCCCATGGCCTGTTCGCGGGGTGTCAGGTGCTCGGCGTCCGTCATGACGTGCCACTTCCCTTCGCGTGACGTCGGGGCAGTGCCCACGGCGTGTGGCCGCGGTCGGCGGTGGAGTGCCCGCCGTTCCGGCTGGAGTCGACCGTGTGCTCGGCGACCAGTGCCTCGAAGAGGCGACGGGCCTCGACCATGGCCTCGCGCATTTCCTCGGTGCCGCCCTGCCCGCGGGTCGCCGTGTGCACGGCGCGGTAACCGTGGACGGAGTGGGCGTGGTGGACGGAGAGCGCGGCCATCTGCTCGTCGAAGCGCTCACCGTCGGGGAAGCCCCGGTCCCTGGCCAGTCGGGCAAGAAGCGCGTCGGCCTCGGCCACGGCCTGCTGCGGTGATTCGACGAACTGCTCCTGGACGCCGGCCCACTGGGCCACGTAGCGCTCGCGCGCCCCGGGCGGCAGCGGCTCGGGCTTGACGGAGCCGTGGAGTCGTACGCGCTCGCGGAGCTCCTGTTCGGCTGCCCGTACGTCGCCGTCGTGCCGGGCGACGGTGTGGTCGTACTCGGGCCCGAAGCGGCGCTTCAGGCTGCCTCCGCCGCCCCGGGCTCGCCGCAGTCCGACGAAGAGGACGACGGCTGCCGCGATGACGACCACGGCGATGATGACGGCGGTGATCATGGCTGCCTCCCTTGCTGTCGTGGTCCGTTGAGCTTTCTCGTGTTTCGTTCGGCGCCGAAGCCGGCCGATGGGCACCCACGCGACGCGGGCACCGATCGGGGCGTCTGTGATCAGCGGTCGAACGACTGCTTCCGGGTTCGCACGGCGGCCGAGTACCCCCATGTCCGGCAATCAGTCGGACGAGGGGCACAGCACGAGGTTCGCCGGAGCACCGGGACGAGCCGACCGTCGCTCAGGAGGCGCCGAAGGTACGCCGGTAGGCCTCGGGCGGCAGACCCGTGACCCGCGTGAAGTGCCGCCGGAGCGTGGCGGAGGTTCCCATGCCCGTGCGGGTCGCGATCCGTTCGATGCTCTCGTCGCCCGACTCCAGCAACTCCTGTGCCAGCCGCACCCGTTGGCTGAGCAGCCAGCGCAGCGGTGCCGTACCGGTGACGGCATGGAAGTGCCGGGACAGATTGCGGCTGCTCATGCCCGCCTGCCGGGCCAGATCCTCGATGGTGAGGGGCTGTTCGAGGCGGCCGAGGACCCAGGGCAGCAGATCGGCCAGCGGGTGGTCGCGCCCGTGCGCCACCGGTGCCGGGATGAACTGCGCCTGGCCGCCGTCCCGGTGGGGCGGGGTCACGAGCCGCCGGGCCAGTGCGTTGGCCACCGTCGCCCCGTGGTCGGCACGGACGAGGTGCAGACACAGGTCCATGCCCGCGGCCTTGCCCGCCGAGGTGAGCACGCTGCCCTCGTCGGTGAAGAGGACGTCGGGGTCGACCGTGACCCGGGGATGGAGCGTGGCGAGCCGCTCGGCGTGGGCCCAGTGCGTGGTGGCCCGGCGGCCGTCGAGGAGTCCGGCGGCGGCGAGGACGAAGGCGCCGGTGCACAGCGAGACGATTCGGGAACCTGCCGCGTGGGCGGTCCGCAGGGCCTCGATCAAGTCGCCCGGCGGCTGCGTGCCGATGTCGCGCCAGGCCGGGACGATCACCGTCTGCGCGGCGGCGACGGCCTCCAGGCCGTGGGCCGGCTCGGCGCGGAGCCACTCCCCGACGCGGGTGCCGTTGGCGCCGCACACGGTGAACGAGTACCAGGACCCGGCCAGGTCGGAGTGGTCCGAGCCGAAGACCTCGAAGGCCGCCGCGGCCTCGAAAAGCATGCTGCCCTCTGGAAGTGCCATCGCCACGGTTTTCATGTCCGAAACTGTATGCCCCTCGTCATTCCGGCCACTGGTGGGGCGTGGTCCGTACGCGGATCATGGTGCGTGCAGGGCGCACCGCCCTCCGGACACAGGGAGCCAACGATGAGCAACACCCCTTTCACGACTGCCGTTTCGGACGCCGGTGTGCGACCCGAGGGACGGACGGTCGCCGTCGTCGGCGCGTACGGCCACACCGGCCGCTTCGTCGTGGCGGAACTGCTGCGCCGCGGCGTCACACCGATCCTCGTGGGAAGGGACCGGGAGAAGCTCGAAGCGCTGCGCGGCCTGGCCCCCGGCGCGCCGGTGCGGGTGGCGTCCACGGAGGACGCGGCGTCCCTCGACCGCGCACTCGACGGCGCGTCGGCGGTCGTCAACTGCGCCGGACCGTTCCTGGAGACGTCCCTGCCCGTCGCCGACGCGGCGCTGCGCGCAGGCATCCCGTACCTGGACGTCGCCGCCGAACAGGGCGTCAGCGCCGCCCTGTTCGACACCTACGGCGACCGTGCGCGAGAGGCGGGCGTCGTCATCGCCCCGTCCCTGGCGTTCTACGGTGGCCTGGGCGACCTGCTGGCCACCGCGGCCCTGGGGGACTGGCCGGACGCGGACGAGATCACTCTCGCGTACGGCCTCGACAGCTGGCACCCGACCCACGGCACCCGGCGCACCGGCGAGACCAACGCCGGGCAGCACCTCGTGTACACCGGGGGTGAACTGCGTCCGTTCGACTACTCCCCGGACGTCTTCCCGTGGGACTTCCCGGAGCCGCTGGGCACCCAGGACGCCTCGGCGTTCGCGACGGCCGACCAGGTGACCCTGCCGCGCCACGTGCGCACCCCCGAGGTGCGGGCGGTGATGAACCTCGCGCCGCTGCGGGACATCCGGGCCGAGGACACCCCGGAGCCGCGGCCCGCCGACGCCGTGGGGCGTTCCGCGCAGACCTTCCTCGTCGAGGCGGTCGTCCGGCGCGGCACGGAGACCCGCCGCGCGGTCGCCGGCGGACAGGACATCTACGCCGTGACGGCACCGCTCGTGGTGGAGGCTCTGGAGCGCGTCCTCGACGGACGGGGCGGGGCGCCGGGCGTGCGGGCGGCCGGGGAGGCGTTCGACGCCGCGGACTTCCTGCGTGCGCTCGCCCCCGAACACCTCACGCGGCTCGACCTGCCGGCGAGGCCGGCCGTCTAGTCCGGCCGCAGCGAGCGCCAGATCCGGTCGGGCAGGAACCGTGCGGCTTCGTTGAGATCCATGTCGTACGTACTGGCCAGCCAGCGGTGCGCGGCCTCGGCGACCGGCCCCATGACCAGGACCTCGATGACGGGGGCGGGCAGGGGTGCGATCTCGCCCGCCGCGACCCGCGGCAGCATCCATTCCGCGATGACCGCCAGCTTGTCGGCCTTGGCCCCGCGGATCTGGTCCGCGTGCGCCGCGAGGTAGCCCGAGTGGGCGGAGGCGTGCAGGAAGAGGGCGGCGTCCGGGTGCTCCTCGGTGAACCGCAGATAGGCGGTGACCAGGGCGCGGACGCCGCCGCGGGCGGTCCGCGCAGGGCCGAGGGCGGCGATCATCTCGTCGAAGAGCTGCTCGACGCAGCGGGTGTACAGCGCGGCGGCGAGGCCGTCGATGCTGCCGAAGTGGTGGTAGAGGCTGCCGAGACTGACGCCGCCCGCCGCGGTCACCGCGTTGACGGTGAACCCGGGCCTGCCCGACGTGGCGTACACCTTGAGCGCCGCGTTCAGGAGCCGGCCGACGGTGGCTTCGCCGCGTTGCTGCTTAGGCGACATATCGCGCCGTGCCCGCTCTGCCACTAGGCGTCATGATCGGAGACTATCCCATGAAACTAGAGCAGGTATCTAGAAATCCACTCCACAAAACACTCCACGATCGAGCCGACACGCCAGCGCTCCGGGGGTCGCCGGATCCGCCGCGTCGGATGACATGCTGAAACGATCAGCGAAGTCGAGATCGCCGGTGAAACCTGGACCACGCGAAGGGCAAGTGCGAAGTGCTGACCGTGCTGGTGCTGGCCGCCGATCACCGGGCGAGCGACCTGATCCCGCAGATCGAGGCCGTCCCCGGCGTGTACGTCATCTCCCAGACGGACGACAGTTTCCTCGCCATGGCGCGGGCCCGCGCCCTGCTGCCCGACGTCCTGGTCATCGACCTCAGCGCCCGCTTCGCCGGGGACGCCGCGACGGTCATCGACCAGGCCCGCCAACTCCGGCCGCCCAGCCACATCCTGGTCCACTCGGGCGACTCCGTGGTGGGAACCATCTCCCCCGCGGGGGCGGTCGGACCCGCTTCCCCCGGCTCACCGCCGGGGCTCGCGGACGCGCTGGGGCGCCTCGCCGGCGACATGGCCCCGCCGCCATGACCCGGCGGCCGCGCGGGGCCAGGCCTCCCTACGCCTCCGCGACCCGCACCGAGAGCCCGTAGTCCAGCTCGGACCCGTCGACCAGGAGCGCCTCGACGGTGCGGGTCGCGGGATCGATGTCGGCCTCCATGCCGTCACCCGCGTACCGGGGGAACCCGGAGGCCCCGGTCTCGCCCGTGGCCACCACGACGGCCGAGCGCAGGGCGTCGCGGGCGTCGGTCGTGCTCACGCCGTCCCCCGAGAACTCGGGAACCACCAGGATCTCGAAACGCTGCGGGTCAGTGTTCATGCTCGTGACGCTAGACAGGAGTCGCGCCGCACGCACGTCCACCGCTGCCGCCCGGCGCGGAACACGCCACTACCCGAGGGTCAGGTCGACCCGCAGCCGCCCCGGCGCCGCGGCCCCCGCGGACGGCTCGACGCGGACGGTGGCCTCGGCCGTGCCGGGCGGGCCCATGAGCGGGTCCGCCCGGCACAGGAGCGTGTACTCGCCCGCTGAGGGTGCGCCGAGGGAGAACCGGCCCTCGGCGTCGGTCAGGGCAGCGATGTCCGGCAGGGGCTGTGGCCCGTCGCTGAACAGGACGTGCGCGCCCGTCACCGGGGCGCCCGACGTGTCGCGGACGACGCCGCTGATCTCCACTGCCCCGCCGCTGCCGTTCATGGGTTTCCGCTCACGCCTTCCATGCCACGTAGTTGTTGAAGACCGGTGTGGTGAACCGGGTCCCCGAGTTCACCCGCGATCCGCCGTAGGCGTGTATCGCGAAGCCGTAGCGGCCGCTGCTGTCGATGCGGTAGACGGAGCTGCCGCTCTGCCCACCGGCGGTGTCGATGTCGTAGTACACCTTGCGCGCGGCCACCGAGTCGATCCCGCGGGCCCCGTACCAGAGTGTCCCGGACGGCTTGTCGCCCGGATAGCCGGCGATGTTCCCGGTGGTCTTGAGCAGGTCCGAGTCCGAGTAGACGCCGAAGCCGAACCAGCCCGTGGTGGAGCCGATGTTGGACGGCGTGATGATGGCGCCGTAGTCGAAGTTCTCGTCGCCGTTCTCGGTCCAGCCGATCACGGAACGGAAGCTCGTGCAGGTGATGCTGCCGTACGGCAGCGAGGCGCCGTTGCGTCCGGGCATGACCTGGATGCTCTTCACCCAGCCGTCCCGGCCCGCCACGCCGCTGCCCTTGATGTAGACGACGTGACCCGCCGTGGCGAGCGTGTGTGGTCCGAGGAGCCAGCCGGTGCCCTGGTAGAGGGCGTTGTCGCGGGCCGTGATCAGCAGGTAGCAGTGCACTCGCCACGGGTAGACGCTGGTGGTGCTGATCTGTACGCGGTCATCCGGACCGTGCACCGTCTCCTGGGCCGGCGGCGGCGCGCCGAACGACGCTTCCCCGATGTCGGGCAGGGTGGCGGTCGGGGCGGTCCAGGCCTCCGGGGCGAAGTGCTCCGGACGCCGGTAGCCCTCCACGTGCTCCAGGCCCTCACCCGTCGAGTGCTGGGCCTCGCCCTGCGTCCCCTCGGAGGGCGGCTGCAGGATCGCCTCCTGCTCGGTGGCGAGAGAGACGGCACTGTCCTCGGGCTCGTTCGATACTGCGCTGTGCGGGTCTTGCGGCATTCTGGATCACCCGGCTTCTCTCAGAGCTGCGATGTGATGCCTTTCCGAACGCCGCGGCCGCAACGTTTAGGGTCAATGCCCCTTCTACTGCTGCCGGAAGAGTGCCGCAATGAGCCTTTTGCGCCGACCCGTCGCGCGGGTGCACGCGCTTCCGGACGGTGCTGAACGCGCCGCACCGGGGCTCGGCTGCCCCGGCCCGGCACCCGCGCCCCGCCCGCCACGGGAGCGGCCGCGGCGCGACGCCGCAGGGGCGGGCCGGGGGTGGCCGAAGACGCTAGGGGCGGGCGTAGGGCCGGGTCATGATCTCCATGTTGTGGCCGTCCGGGTCGGCGAAGTACGCGCCCCGGCCGCCGGGCCCAGGACGACGGCGATGAACTCGGCCGACAGCTGCCGGCCCTTGGCGTGGACAGCGGTGTGGTTCAACTGGACGGTTGTGACAGGGGAAAGGGAGTCGTGCGACATGTGTGGCTTCTCTCATGTCCGCCGACGGCCGGTGCAATGCCCTTTTGCGCGTGCACGATCATGGGCCCGTGCCGTGCCTGACGCGCCGACCACCGGCGTCCGGGCGTTAGCCTCGTCCCGGACGGCAAGGCAGTGGAAGGGAGACGGGCGTGGCGGAGCAGCGGCGGCGTTCCCGGCGGCGGGGGCAGGGTGAGCTGGAGGCGCAGGTCCTGTCGGCCCTGCGCGAGGCGGAGGGTCCCGCGACCGCGGGCTGGGTGCAGGAGCGGCTCGGCGGGGACCTCGCGTACACGACCGTCGTGACGATCCTGAGCCGGCTCCTGGGCAAGGGGGCGGTGACCCGCGAGCGCGCGGGCCGCTCCTTCGCGTGGACGCCCGCGGCCGACGAGGCGGGCCTCGCGGCACGCAAGATGCGCAAGGTGCTCGACGGCGAGGACGACCGGGAGGCGGTCCTCGCCAGCTTCCTCACCGCGCTGCCGCCGGGCGACGAACAGCTGCTGCGCGAGCTCCTGCGGCAGGCCGAGGCGCAGGCCGCGACGGAGAGGGACGACTGAACCGTCATGGGGATGTTCGTCCTTCTGCCGCTGGTGCTGCCGCTGACCGCCTGGCCGGTCGCCCGGCTCGCCGAGCAGCGTCTGCACCCGCGGACCGCGACCCGGCTGCTGACGACGGTCGCCGCGGTCATGGCGCTCTGCAGCACCCTGTGCCTGGGCCTGCTGATGGTCGTCGGCACGGCCCAGCTGCCCGGGAACCCGCTGCCGGACGGCTGGTCGGACCCCGAGGTGCGCGCCGCGGTCCCGTACGACGAGATCGCGGGACGCCTCGCCATTCCGGGGCTGCTCGCCGTGGCCCTGGCGTGCGGCAGGACGCTGTGGCGCCACCACCATGTCCGGCACGCCGCCCACCGCGCCCTGGCCGGGATGCCCGGCACCGCCGTCGCCGTCCTGCCAGACGACGTGCCCTACGCGTACGCGCTCCCCGGCGGTACCCGCGACCGGGTCGTCGTCACCACCGCCCTGCTCGACTGTCTCGCACCCGCCGAGCGACGCGCCCTGTTCGCCCATGAACGCGCCCACCTCGCGACCCGGCACCACCGCTACCTCCTCGCCGTGCAGCTGGCCGCGCGCGCCAATCCGTTCCTGCGCCCGCTGCGCACCGCCGTGTCGTACACCACCGAGCGCTGGGCGGACGAGGACGCCGCCCACGCCGTCGGCGACCGCAAGGCCGTCGCCCGCGCGATCGGCAAGGCGGCACTCCACTCCCGGGGCGCCCCGGCCCCGACCCTGGCCGGACTCGCCGCGCCGGGGCCCGTGCCCCGCCGGGTCGCGGCCCTCCTCGGCCCGGCTCCCACGGCGCGCAGCTGGCCGTCCCTGTTCACCGCGGTGGGACTCGCCGCGTGGGCGGCCACCGCGGGGGCGGCGGCCTCCGCCATGTCGTCGGCGAACTCCGCCGTGACGATGGTCCTGATCCTGCACGCGGCCACGCCGCTCTAGACGCGAAGGACAGGGCCGCCACGCTGCCGGTTCATTTTGCCTTTCCTTTACAGTGGCCGTAGAAGCCCTACCGCTTCCACGCCACCGCCCTCGTACGACACCACGTACGAGTACGAGAAGGAGCCACGGACCCGCAATGGGTGAGCCTCCCAGTACGAACCGTGTCACGTCCCGCCCGCTGTCCGAGCGCGAGGGAACGGGGGTGGCACGGTGACCGAGATCCTGCTCCTGCTGCTCGCCCTGCTCCTCACGCTCGCCTGCGCGCTCTTCGTGGCGGCCGAGTTCTCCCTGACCACCGTCGAGCGCGGTGACCTGGAGCGCGCCGCCGCCGCGGGGGAGCGGGGCGCCGAAAGCGCCCTGAAGGCGGTCCGGCGGCTGACCTTCCAGCTCTCCGGGGCTCAGCTCGGCATCACCGTCACGTCGCTGGTGATCGGCATGCTCGCCGAACCGTCCCTCGCGGCGCTCCTGCGCGGACCTCTGGAAGCGGCCGGTCTCGGCGGCGCCGCCCCGACCGTGGCCACCCTGCTCGGTGTGGTCCTCTCCACCGTGGTCCTGATGGTCGTCGGCGAGCTGGTGCCGAAGAACTGGGCGATCTCCCGGCCGCTGGCCGTCGCCAAGGTGGTGGCGGCACCGCAGCGCGGCTTTACCGCCGCCTTCGGCCCGTTCATCCGGCACCTGAACAACACCGCGAACCACGTCGTACGCCGCTTCGGCCTGGAGCCCGCCGAGGAGCTCGCCTCCGCGCGCACCCCCGAGGAACTGGTCGCCCTCGCCCGGCGCTCGGCCGCCGAGGGCGCCCTGGAGGCGGACTCCGCCGAACTGTTCGTCCGCACCCTGCACCTGAGCGAGCTGACCGCGGAGAACGTGATGACCCCGCGGGTGGACGTACGGGCCCTGGAGGCGCACGCCACCGCGGCCGACGCCGCGAACCTGACGCACGCCACGGGCCTGTCCCGCTTCCCCGTCTTCCGCGACAGCCTGGACGAGGTCATCGGCACCGTCCACATCCGCGACGTGCTCGCCCTCGACCCGGCGAAGCGGCAGCTCACGCCGGTCACCGATCTCGCCACCGAGCCCCTGCTGGTGCCCGACAGCCTGCCCGCGGACCGGCTCCTGGAGCGGATGCGGGAGACCCGCACGATGGCCGTGGTCATCGACGAGTACGGCGGCACGGCGGGTGTGGCGACGGTGGAGGACATCGTCGAGGAGGTCGTGGGCGAGGTCCGCGACGAGCACGACCCCGTCGAGGTCCCCGACCTGCTGCCCTCGCGGACGGCCCCCGACGGCCGCACCGCGTGGGAGGCCGACGGCGGCGTCCGCATCGACCAGCTCGCGGCGATAGGACTCGCCGCGCCGGAAGGCCCGTACGAAACCGTGGCCGGACTGATCGCCACCCGGCTCTCCCGCATCCCGGCCGAGGGCGACGCCCTCGACCTCGACGGCTGGCAACTGGCGGTCCTGACGGTCGAGCACCACCGCGCCGACCGGATCCGCATCACCGAACCGGCACTCCACGTGCCCCGCCAGGCCGTGGAGGAGGCGCGATGACCACCCTGCAACTCGTCATCGGGGCCCTGACCCTGCTCACCAACGCGTTCTTCGTCGGCGCCGAGTTCGCCCTCATCTCCGTGCGCCGCAGCCAGATCGAACCCCGCGCCCAGGCAGGCGACAAGCGCGCCCGCGTCACCCTGTGGGGCCTGCAGCACATCTCCGCGATGATGGCCACCGCCCAACTCGGCATCACCGTCTCCTCGCTGGTGCTCGGCGCGGTCGCGGAACCCGCCATCGCGCACCTCCTGGAGCCCGGCTTCGAGGCGGTCCACATCCCGCACGCCCTGGTGCACCCGATCGCCTTCGTCATCGCCCTGACCGTGGCGACGTATCTGCACATGCTGATCGGCGAGATGGTCCCCAAGAACATCGCGCTCGCCGCGCCCGCCCGGACCGCCCTGCTGCTCGGCCCGCCGCTGGTGGCGCTCACCCGCGCGCTCAAGCCGTTCGTCTTCGGCATCAACGCCTTCGCCAACACCCTCCTCAAGCTGCTCAGGGTCGAACCGAAGAACGAGGTCGAGTCCGTCTACACCGACGACCAGCTCGCGCGCATGGTCGTCGACTCCAGCGCGGCCGGGCTCCTCTCGGCGGCCGACGGCGAGCGGCTGCGCGACGCGCTGGAGCTCGGCACCCGTCCGGTCGGCGAGATCCTCGTACCCGCCGCCAAGATGCGCACCGTCGACCACACGGTCACCCCGGCGCGTCTGGAGCGGGTGGCAGCGGACGCGGGCTTCTCCCGCTTCCCGGTCACCGGACCCGACGGCACCCTTCTGGGCTACCTCCACATCAAGGACACGCTCGGCATCGCCGAACGGGACCGGCCCTTCCCGCGCGGCGCGTTCCACGTGGTCACGCGGGTGCACATCGACACGCCGCTCGACGACACCCTCACCGCGCTGCGGGCCGCGGACAGCCATCTGGCCGCGGTCACCGGCGCGAGCGGCACGGTGCTCGGCTTCGTCACCATGGAGGACGTCCTGTCCGAGCTGGTCGGACCCTCACCGGCGACACTCGGCTGATTCACAGGTGGCGCGACTGTACGCGCGGGGGCTTCGGTGGCTAGGGTGCCCGTGATGTTCTACACAGGTGTAGCACCCGCATTCAACGCAAGACGCGAGACCGCGGGCCCGGGTTCCCCCGGGAGGTCCCGTGAGTGAGCCGGTCCGCTCGATGGACCGGACCGGAGCACTGCGCGCGCCGCTGCCCGCCGCGCGCAGTGCCTCTCCGCAGGCTCCGGCACCCACCACCGTGGCGCCGGAGCCTCCGGTCAAACGCCGGGACTCGTTCTTCGACAACGCCAAGTACCTGGCGATCGTCCTGGTCGCGATGGGCCACGCCTGGGAGCCGCTGCGCGGCGACAGCCGGGCGGCGGCCGCGCTCTACATCACCGTCTACACCTTCCACATGCCGGCGTTCATCGTCATCTCCGGCTATTTCTCGCGGAGTTTCGACGCGAGCCCGGGCCGGCTCAAGCGCCTGGTGACGGGCATCGCCGTGCCGTACGTCATCTTCGAGGTGGCGTACACCTTCTTCAAGCGTTACGCGGGCGACGACCCGGCATACCCGATCAGTCTGCTCGACCCCTGGTACCTCACCTGGTTCCTGGTCGCGCTCTTCGTCTGGCGCCTGACGACCCCGCTGTGGAAGCTGGTCCGCCGGCCCCTGCCGATCGCGCTCGCCATCGCGGTGCTCGCCTCGGTCTCGCCGGACATCGGCGACGACCTGGACCTGCAACGGGTGCTGCAGTTCCTGCCGTTCTTCGTCCTCGGCCTGTGCCTGAAGCCCGAGCACTTCCGGATCGTGCGTCGCAGGGAGGCCCGCATCCTGGCGCTGCCCGTCTTCGCGGCAGCCCTGCTGTTCGCGTACTGGGCGGCGCCGCGCATGAACGCCGCCTGGTTCTATCGCCGGGACAGCGCGCAGGAGCTGGCCGCGCCCGGCTGGTCCGGGGCCGTGATGACGCTCGGGATGTTCGGCTGCTCGGCGATCCTCGTCGCGTGCTTCTTCGCCTGGGTGCCCGGCCGCAGGCTCTGGTTCACCGTGCTCGGCGCGGGCACGCTCTACGGCTATCTGCTGCACGGCTTCGTCGCCAAGGGCTCCCGCTTCTGGGACTGGTACGAACTCGACTGGCTGCACACCCCGCTCGGCGAGATCACCGTCACCCTCGGCGCCGCGGCCCTCATCACCGTTCTCTGTACGCCACCGGTGCAGCGCCTCTTCCGGTTCGCGATGGAACCCGACATGGAGTGGGCGTTCAAGAACGACGCGAAAGCGGTGGCGCGGGACCGAACCGGCACCGGTACGCCGACGGGGTGAGCCCCGTGGCGCGGCGCATCAGGGCCCGCAGGTTGGCGGTGGTGCCGAGACCGCTGCGCCGGGCGACCGCATCGAAGGGCGCCACGCCCCGCTCGATCAACCACCAGGCCAGCGCGAGGCGCTCGCCGGTGAGCCAGGCCAGGGGCGTGGTGCCGAGCTGGCCCTACCGAGCGAACCGATCGCCCTGAGCAAGGCCCTGGCCTCCTTCGACGCCCTGTGGAGCCCCCGCATCGTCACCCGCGTCAACGACTACGACGTACGCGTGGCCACGGTCGAGGGCGACCACCTCTGGCACGTCCATGACGACACCGACGAGTTCTTCCTGGTCCTCGAAGGCGAACTGCGCATCTCCCTGCGCGAGTCCACCGGCGAAATCTCTGACAGGCCCGTCGACCTTCTGGGCATCGGCACACAACAGCGGTATGCCAAGGGTTGACCCGTCAACCACGAGAGGGTGGGCCAGACATGTGGACCGCTGGATTCTGGAAGGCCACCGCGGAGCGTGCGCTCCGTACCTTCGCGCAGTCGCTCGCCGCCGTCCTGGTCGCCGGGGCGACCACCCTCCTGGACGTCGACTGGAAGGCGGCGCTCGCCACCGCGGGAATGGCAACGCTGCTCGCCGTACTCACGGCGGTCGGCGCCGCGAACGTCGGAGCACACGGCCCCGGCATCACGGAAACGCCGACCGCCCGGCACGGGCAGGCCACACCCTAGGGCCCGGCCACCCGGCCGGACGTGACCGAGAGGCGCCGGCCCCGGAACCGTTCCCGCAGCCGCCGGTCGTGGGAGACCACGATCAGCGTGCCCCGGTATTCCGCCAGTGCCTCGTCGAGTTCCTCGACCAGGGCAGGGGAGAGGTGGTTCGTCGGTTCGTCGAGCAGGAGCAGGTCGGCCGGGCGGGTCACCAGGCGGGCGAGCGCCAGGCGGCGGCGCTGACCGACGGAGAGGCCCTTCACCGGCACGGTCAGGTCCTCCTCGCGGAACAGGCCGAGCGACAGGAGTGCCTCCGCGTGGTCGTCGGGCGGCCCGGCGAGCCCCGCCGCGAAGGCGTCGAGCAGCGGCCTCGCCGTGTCCTCGTCGGCGATGTACTGGACTTCCTGCGGCAAGTATCCGATGCGGGCCGGGAGTTGGACCTCGCCCCGGTCCGGGGCGAGCGCTCCGGCAAGGACGGCGAGCAGCGTCGACTTGCCCGCGCCGTTCACCCCGGTCACCAGTGTGCGCGAGCCCGGATCGAGGATCAGCCGGTCGACCGCCAGGCGCTCGCTCACCACGACATCCGTCAGCGCGACCGGGCGTACGAAGGGATGGTCGCCGCCCGCCAGGCCGTCACCGGCCGTGAAGTGCAAGGGGTCGGGCGGGCGCGGCACCGGCTGCGCCCGCAGCCTGCGCAGCCGCTCGCGGGCGTTGCGCACGATCCCGGAGAGCTGGCCCTCCACCGACCGCTGATGGCCCGCGAAACGAGGGCTCTCGCTCATCCGCCAGCCCCCCGAGAGCCGGTCGGAGCCGCCATCGGCGAGCCGCTCCTGGCGCGCGACCTCATCGCTCCACTCGCGGTAGCGCTCCTCCCAGCGGCGCCGGGCCGTGGCCCGCTGCTCCAGGTAGCCGTGCCAGCCGCCGCCGAAGCGGGCCACGGACCTGCGGTCGCCGTCGACCTCGACGATCACCTCGGCGACCCGGTCCAGGAAGACCCGGTCGTGGGTGACGGCCACGACCGTGCCCCGGTGCGCGCGCAGCCGCTCCTCCAGCCAGCCGAGCGCCTGGTCGTCCAGGTGGTTCGTCGGCTCGTCCAGGAGGAGCAGCTCGGGCCGCGGGGCCAGGACGCACGCGAGCGCGAGGCGTGCCGCCTCGCCCCCGGACAGCGATCCCAGGGTCCGCGCACGGTCCAGATGCGGGACGCCCAGACCGTGCAGCGCCGCGTCGAGGCGCGCGTCGGCGCGGTAGCCGTCACGTGCCTCGAAGGCGGCGATGAGATCCCCGTACGCGGCGAGTCCGTCGGGTCCCGCCGCGCCGAGTGAGTCCTCCGCCTGCCGGATCCGCCGCTCCAGGTCCCGCAGTTCGGCGAGCGCGTCGTCCACCGCGTCCTGCACGGTGGCGTGCGGCGGAAGCCGCAGGGTCTGCGCGAGATGGCCGGTGCCGCCGTCCGAGACGACGGCCACCTCACCGTCGGCGGGCGCGAACTCGCCGGCCATCAGGCGCAGCAGCGTCGACTTGCCCGAGCCGTTCTCACCGATGACGCACGCCTTCTCGCCGGGGCGCACCGAGAGGGAGATCCGTTCGAGCACGGGCCGCTCGGGATAGCCGTACGACACGTCGCGCAGGACGAGTTGACTCACGGTGCGCATCCCCCTCGCTTCAGAGCGCTTCGGCCGGGCCTCAGACGGGCTGACCGAACAGCTCCCTGAGTACGTCCTCCATCGTGACCATGCCGGCCAGCCTGCCGTCCGAGCCGAGCACCGCCGCCACGTGCGTGCGGCTGCCGCGCATCGCGGTCAGCACGTCGTCCAGCGGCGTGGCCTCACGGACCTGGGCGATCTTGCGCATGTCCGGCACCCGGAACGGCAGATCGCGCGGCATCCGGTCGAGCGCGTCCTTGACGTGGAGATAGCCGACGATGCGACGGCCGTCGTCCACGACGGGGAAGCGCGAGAAACCCGACTCCGCCGAAAGCCGCTCCAGCTCCTCGGGCGTCACGCCCACGCGGGCGTAGACCACGCTCTCCAGCGGCAGCACCACATCCCTGACGGGACGACGGCCCAGCTCAAGGGCGTCGTGCAGCCGCTCCTGGGCGCGGTCGTCGAGCAGGCCCGCGTCACCGGAGTCCTTGACCATCCGGGCGAGTTCGTCGTCCGAGAAGGACGCGCTCACCTCGTCCTTCGCCTCGACCCTGAGCAGCTTCAGGAGGCCGTTGGCGAACGCGTTGATCGCGAAGATGACCGGGCGCAGCGCCCGTGCGATCGCGACCAGCGGCGGACCGAGCAGCAGAGCCGTGCGCACCGGCTCGGCCAGCGAGATGTTCTTGGGGACCATCTCGCCGAGCAGCATGTGCAGATACGTCGCGACCGCCAGGGCGATGACGAACGAGATCGGGTGGACCAGACCGTGCGGCACCCCGACACCGTCGAAAATCGGCTCCAGGATGTGCGCGATCGCGGGCTCGGCGACGATGCCGAGCACCAGCGTGCACAGCGTGATGCCGAGCTGCGCTGCGGCCAGTAGCGCCGAGACGTGCTGCAGGCCCCACAGCACGCTCTTGGCACGCCGGTCGTCGTCCTCGGCGTACGGCTCGATCTGGCTCCTGCGTACGGAGATGAGGGCGAACTCGGCGCCCACGAAGAAGGCGTTGACGACGAGGGTCGCAAGGCCGATCAGCAACTGGATGACGGTCATCGCTCCTCCTCCTGGTGGTCGTCGTGCAGGGGCGCGTGCAGCAGGACGCGGGCCGCGCGGCGGCCGCGGGCGTCCACGACGTCGAGCCGCCAGCCGCCCACCTCCAGGCTGTCGCCCTCGGCAGGGATACGGCCGAGCTCGGTCGCGACGAGTCCGGCGAGCGTCTCGTACGGCCCGTCCGGCGCGCGCAGGCCGACGCGGGCCAGCTGGTCGGTGCGGGCCGAGCCGTCGGCGGAGTACCGCGTCCGGCCGTCGTCGTCCGTGCCGTCCGAGGCGATGTCGGGCGTCTCGTGCGGGTCGTGCTCGTCCCGTACCTCGCCGACGACCTCCTCGACGATGTCCTCCAGGGTCGCCACGCCGGCCGTGCCGCCGTACTCGTCGATGACCACGGCCATCGTGCGCTTGCCGGAGAGCCGGTCGAGCAGGCGGTCGACGGTCAGCGACTCCGGTACGAGGAGCGGCTCGCGCATCAGCTCGGCGACGGGGTAGCGGGCCCGGCGCTCGGCCGGGATGGCGAGGACGTCCTTGATGTGCGCGACGCCGACGACCGAGTCGAGGTTGCCACGGTAGACGGGGAAGCGGGACAGGCCCGTCGCCCGGGTGGCGTTCGCGACGTCCTCGCAGGTGGCCATCACGTCGAGGGCCATGACCTGGACCCGCGGCGTCATCACGTTCTCCGCGGAGAGGTCGGCCAGGTTCAGGGTGCGGACGAACAGCTCGGCGGTGTCCGCCTCCAGGGCGCCCTCCTTGGCGGAGTGCCGGGCGAGTGCCACCAGCTCCTTGGGGCTGCGGGCGGAGGCCAGCTCCTCGGTGGGCTGGATGCCGAAGCGGCGTACGGAGCGGTTGGCGGTGTTGTTCAGGTGCGCGATGAAGGGGCGGAACAGGGCGCTGAACCAGCGCTGCGGGGTCGCCACCCGTTTGGCGACGGCCAGCGGCGACGAGATCGCCCAGTTCTTGGGGACCAGCTCACCGACGACCATCAGGAAGACCGTCGACAGAGCCGTGCCGATGACGAGGGCGATCGAGGAGGCCGCCGATGCGGGGATGCCCAGGGCACGCAGCGGGCCCGAGATCAGCTTGGCGATGGAGGCCTCGGAGAGCATGCCGACGACCAGGTTGGTGACGGTGATGCCCAGCTGGGCCCCGGAGAGCTGGAACGTGAGGTTCTTGACGGCCTTGAGGGCGCCGGCGGCACCGCGCTCGCCGCGTTCGGCGGCGCGCTCGAGCTCGCTGCGCTCGACCGTCGTGAGGGAGAACTCGGCCGCGACGAAGACACCACAGGCCAGCGACAGCAGCACCGCCACAAGGAGCAGGAGCACTTCGGTCATCGGGTCACCTCCGTCCCATGATCGGACAGGAGGCGGGGGAATGCGCGATGTCGGGTACTGGGAGGCTCGCCCATGGGCGGACGCTCACACCTTTCGTAGAGGGCCGAGTGGTCCGTCCATTTTAAAGGATCAGCAAAGCCCACTCGGGCGGACCGGACACGGGTACCCGCGGTCCGGCCGCTCAGGCGGTGAGGTGCTTCACCCAGCGGCTCCACTGCGGCTGGGGCGCGTAGCCCGCGGCATGCCATGTGTGATGGGCCTGCTCGTTGCGGTTGAGGACCATGGCGTCGCCGCGACGCCCGCCCAGGCCCACGAAACGCTCCTCCGCCGCGGCGAGCAGCGCCGAGCCGATGCCCTGGCGGCGGTGGTCCGGGTGCACGGCGAGGCGGTAGAGGTGGCAGCGCCAGCCGTCGAAGCCGGCTATCGCGGTGCCGACGAGGAGGCCGTCGCGCTCGGCGAGCAGCAGGGCCTCGGGGTCGCGGGCGACGAGGCGCGCCACCCCGTCCTGGTCGTCGCTGATGCTCGTCCCTTCCGCGGCATCGCGCCAGAATCGCAGGACGGGGTCGATGTCCGAAGGGGTCGCGCAGCGGATGCGGAGATCACTCATGGAGAGATGTAAGCAGGCCCGCCGCCTGTCCGGCCAGCGATTTCTGCCGGTCCTGCTGGTGCCGTCCGGCGCGGAACGGAAACCTGCGTTAAAAACTTTTTCTAGAAAATGTCTCTAGATAGGGTGCTCCTTGGTCCAGAATCTCGGTCATGGTCAATCGTGAGTCCGAGCCGGTGCATCAGCCCGTGCCCGGCAACCCCTACGTCCAGCCGGCGCCCCCGGCCGGCACCCCGCGAAAGCTCCGCTACGCCCTAGGTGCCGGCGCCGTCGCCCTGGTCCTGATCGGTGTGGGTCTCTACGCCGTCACACAAGCAGACGGAGACGGGGACGGGAGCGGTTCCCGTCGGCCCGTGGCCGGGCAGACACGTCAATCGCCGGACGGCGGGCGGGAGTCGGCCGGTCCCGGGCAGGACGCCGGCCCCGACGCCGACGGGAAGGACGAGGGGTCGGGCGCCGTGATCGACGTCAACGCGGGGCGCAAACCGGGCGAGGCCAAGGCCTGGGTCGCGATGAACGACATCAAGCTGCCGGGCAAGGGCGCACAGCTCCTCGACCTCTGGCACGTGGACGGGATCGTGGCGCAGGCCGAGTACGACGAGGTCACCGGGTACCGGACCGCCGACGGCTCCAAGGCCTGGTCGGTGCCGCTGCCCGGCACGGTCTGCGACACCCCTGTGAACCCCACACCGGACGGCAAGGTCGTCGTCGTGTACACGAAGCGGAAGTCCGAGCGGAACACGGAGTGCGACCAGCTGCGGATGATCGACCTGAAGACCGGCGAGAAGGGCTGGCACAAGGAGCTCGTCGACGGCGGTTTCTGGGACGACACGAGCATGACGCACGTCTCCATCACGGGCAGCACCGTGATGGTCGACCAGAGCGCCACCATGCGCGGCTACCGGATCGGCGACGGCAAGCGGCTGTTCACCACCGAGCGGGAGCGCAAGGGCGGCTGCTCCCTGGACGGCGTCGCGGGCGGCTCGCAGCTGCTCCAGGTGGAGGGCTGCCAGCCGGGCAGCCCCAGCACGCACGGCCGCCTCAAGAAGCTCGATCCCCGCACCGGTGACGTCAAGTGGAGCTACCGGACGAAGAAGGGCTGGAACATCCGGAAGGTCTACTCCGTGGACCCCGCCGTGATCGTCGTCCAGAACCGTGACGAGATGGACGAGTGGGCGGCCGTCGCCGTCGACGACAAGGGGAAGCAGCGCTCCTGGATCCGCCTCGACAAGGGCCCGGACGTCTTCTCGATGTGTGCCGGGGCGGGTGACTCCGGCGAGGGCATGCAGAACTGTCCGGGTGCCGCCGTCGGCGCGGACACCCTTTATCTGGCGAGCGAGCCCAAGGACGGCATCCTCGGGCCCAACAAGATCGTCGCCTTCGACCTCCGTACGGGGAAGTCGAAGTGGACCGGCTCGGTCGGGGGCGGGCGGCAGATCACGCCGGTCGCGGTGACCGGGGGCGACCGGCCCGGACTGATCTCCTACGCGTTCGCGCAGGACGGCAAGAGCGGTCAGACCGTGCGGTTCGGCCCCAAGGGTGGCAAGCCCGACGTGCTGCTGCGGCACACCTCGTCGGCCCAGGAGATGGAATCCGGGATGCTCGCGGGCAACACCCTGTACGCCGACGGGCGGTTCTTCGTGACCCCGACGCGCCTGGAAGGCAAGGCGCACGGCGGCAAGGGGGAGGAAGGCAGCGCCCGCATGCTCTCCTTCGCCCGGTGAGGCCCCGGTCGAGCAGCAGACATCCCCACCCCCACCCTCACCAGCAGTGGAGTCACGATGACGCAGCCCCCGCCACCCCCTGAGCAGCACCCCCAGCACCCCCAGGGCCCGATGCCCCCGCAGCAGGGAGCCTTCGGTCCACCTCCACAAGGCGCCTTCGGACCGCCCCGGCAAGGGCAGGCACCGGGCTTCGGCCCGCCTGCCGCCCCGCCGCCGGACGGCTTCGGCCCTCACCAGGTCTACCAGCCGATACCGGGGCCCGCGCGATCACCGGGCGGAGGCGGACGGCCCGGCCGCCGCACCGCGATCGTCGTCTCCGTCGTCACCGCGATCGCCCTGATCGTCGGCGGCGGCGTCTGGTATGCCACTTCGGCGGGCGGCGGCTCGAAGGACAAGACCGCGGCCAAGCCGGGCGGCGACAATGCGGCACCCAAGTACGAGAAGCCGAAGGAGACGGCACCGAAGGCCCCCAAGGCCTTCTTCACGACCAAGGCCCTCCAGCCCAAGTTGCCGAAGGGGGAGACCACTTGGAAGGCGCAGGGGTCCTGGCTCACCGACAAGGTGTACGCGAAGGCCTCGGTCGAGGCGATCGTCGGCGTCGATGCCACGTCGGGGAAGGGGCTCTGGCGCCTGCCGAAGCCGGGGGAGTCCTGCGCGGGCTCCCCGGATGTCGGCAAGGGCAACATCGCCGTTGTCGTCACGGGGGCGAAAGTGCATGACGACAGGGGCTTCAAGGACGCGTGCACCGAGGTCACCGCCTTCGACGTGGACACCGGCAAGAAGCTCTGGACCAAGTCGATCACCATCGGCTACCAGAAGAAGAAGACGGCGTTCAACCAGGTCACCATCACCGGTGACACGGTCGCCGTCGGAGGCCTCTACGGTGGCGCGGCTTTCGACCTGCGCAGCGGCGATGTGCGGTGGGAGCCGAAGCAGGGGGACAAGTGCCGCGACGTCGGGTACGGCGGCGGCGAGCGGCTCCTGGCGGTCCGCTCCTGCGGTGACTACGGATCGGAGCGATTCCAGGTCCAGCTCCTCGACCCCACCACGGGAAAGTCGAAGTGGACCCACAAGCTGCCCGCGGGCGTCCGCAGCCCCAGCGTGGTCTCCACCAAGCCGGTGGTTCTCGCTCTCGACTCCGGTGAGATCAGCTCGTCCGGCGCCACGGACGTCTTCTCCATCGACGAGAAGGGCGAGCGGCGCACGAGGATCGCGCTGCCGGACGACAAGTACCTGCACGAGTGCGGCACCGTGTCCATCGTCCAGGACTGCCGGGGCATCGTGGCGGGCAACGACAAGCTCTACGTCCCCACCGAGCAGCGCGACGGGGCGAAGGAGTACTCGTCGACGAACGACATCGTCGTCTTCTCCCTGGCCACCGGAAAGACCACGGGGGAGAGGGTGGAGGCGGGCGACAGCTCCCCCATCTTCCCGATCCGCATGGACGGCGGGAACGTACTCGTCTACAAGAGCGGCCCGTACGCCCAGGTCGTCTCCCTCGACGGCAGGGACCTGAAGAAGGAGACGGTGCTCCTCGACGCCGGCACCCGGCCGACCGCGCTGCCGCCCCTGATCTCCGAACTGCGCTTCCACCGCAACAAGCTGTTCCTCAGCTCCGATCTGCTCGGCCAGTACTCCGACGACAAGAAGACGATCATGATGTTCGGATTCGCCGCCAAGTAGCTCGCCAAGTAGCTCGCCAAGCAATCCGCCAGGCCCGGCCGCACGCGCGGCCGGGCTATTGGCTCACTCATGTGGCTCACTCGTGCGCGATGGCCGCGAGCACATTCATGCGTGATGCGCGCAGCGCGGGCAGCAGGGCCGCCGCCAGACCGACGACCACCGAGCCGGTCAGCACCGCGATCACCGTCGTCCAGGGGACCGCGAACGCCGTCATGCCCTGCAGGGCAAGGACTTGCTGTGCCGAGACGCCCCACACCAGGCCGAGTGCGAGTCCGAGCAGCGCCCCGAACACCGCGATCACCACCGACTCCAGGCGGATCATCCGGCGCAACTGCCGCCTGCCGAGCCCGATGGCGCGCAGCAGACCGATCTCGCGGGTGCGCTCCACGACCGACAGGGCAAGGGTGTTGACCACGCCGAGGACCGCGATGATGATCGCGAGGCCGAGCAGCGCGTAGACGAGATAGAGCATCACGGCGATCTGCTGGCGGATCAGGTCCTTGTAGTCGGCCTGGTCGCGGACCTGTACCTGCGGATACGGGTCGAGCGTCTTCTCGAGCCGGTCGCGCAGTGTGTCCGTGTCCGTGCCCGATGCCGCGTTGACGTACAGCGCGGAGTCCTGGCCGCCCGGCACGTACTTCTCGACGGTCTTCATGCCGAAGAAGATCCCGCCCTCGACGCCGAACCCCTCGGCTCCCGGCTGGTCGGTGAGCGCGCGCACCGTCAGCTCCGTCTTGCGCCCGCCGGGGAACTCCACGGGCAGCCTGGAGCCCATCCGCGCCTTGTGGTCCCGCGCGAAGTCCCGCTGCATGGCGATGCTTCCGGGCGCGAGCGCCCGGGCGGTGCCGCCGTCGGTGTACGTGACGCGGGCGACGTCGTCGAGGCGCGGGTCGTAGCCCGCCGCGGTCGTCTCCACGTTCTTGCCGTCCGGCATGGACACCTTGACGGGAGCGAACCGCTGGCGCACGACGAGCCCGGCGCCCTCGGTGTCCCGCACCTTCTCGGTGATCTCCTGCGAGAAGGGCATGAAGTTGCTGTTCTGTACGACGAAGTCGGCGCCCAGCGTCTTGTCGATCTGCTCGTCGAACGACTTGGTCATCGACGCGCTCGCCACGGACATGCCGCACACCAGGGCGAGGCCCACCATCAGCGCGGCGGCCGTGGCACCCGTACGGCGTGGATTGCGCAGCGCGTTGCGCTGGCTCATCCGGCCGACCGAGCCGAACAGGGCGGGGAACGCGCCGCCGAGCACCCGGATCACCGGGCGGACGAGGAGCGGTCCCGCGACGACGGTGGCGATCAGGGTGAGGACGAGCCCGAGACCGAGCAGGGACGCCGCCGATGAGGTCTTCTCGGCGGTGGCACAGCCCACGAGCGCGGCGGCGCCCGCCGCCGCGACGACCGCGCCGGCCACCGCGCGGATCTTCAACGGCCGTCCCACGCCCGCGATCTCCGCGTCGGCGAGTGCCGCCATCGGCGAGACCTGCGCGGCCCGGCGTGCCGGGAGATACGCCGCGACGAACGTGACGCCGACCCCGACGACGTACGAGACGACGGGTGTTCCCCACCCGATGACCATCTCGGTGGACTTCAGGTTCATCCCGAACAGGCCCATCAGCTCGATGAGTCCGGCCGCGAGCCCGATCCCCGCCGCGAGACCGACCGTCGAACCGACCACGCCGAGCAGTACCGCCTCGGTCAGCACGGAACGGCGGACCTGCCTGCGGTCGGCGCCGAGCGCACGCAGCAGGCCCAGCTCGCGGGTGCGCTGCGCGATCAGCATCGAGAAGGTGTTGACGATCAGGAAGATGCCGACCAGGACGGCGATCCCGGCGAAGCCGAGCATCACGTACTTGATGACGTCCAGGAAACCGCCCAGTTTGGATGCCGCCGATTCGGCCTGCTCGTCCGCGGTCTTGAGGTCGTAGCCCGAACCCAGTTCGGCGCCGATACGGCGCTTGAGCTCGGTGTCGCTCACGCCGGGGGCGGCGTCCGCCGAGATGCCCGTCGCCGCGTCCTTGTCGCCGAGGAGTTCGCGCTGGGCGGTGGCGGTGTCCAGGAAGACCAGGGCGGCACCGGGGTTGGTGGTGGTGAAGGTGACGATGCCGACGACCCTGACCTTGAACGAGCCGGGCGCGGCGAGCACCGTGAGGGTGTCGCCGATCTCGATGTCCTTCTTGTCGGCCGTGTCCGCGTCGAGCAGCGCCTGGTGGCTGCCGCGAGGAGCGTGCCCCGAGGTGAGTTCGACGGGGCTGCGGTCGGTGACCTGCCAGTTGGTGGCGATGGTGGGGGCGCCGGTGGTGGAGCCCACCGGGTCGTTGTCGCTGTCGACGACCGTGATGTTCTCGACGGCCGCGTCGACACGGGTCCTGGCGACCCCGTCGACCTCGGCGACACGGTCGGCGAGCTTCGCCGGGACCGTCGGTGTCTGCCCCGAGGGCACCGCCTCGTCGAGGTTCTCCTTCGGCTCGACGGTCACATCGGCGGACGTCGAGGCGAAGAGCCGGTCGAAGGTGCGGGCCACCGTGTCCGAGAAGATGAGGCTGCCCGCTACGAACGCCACCGAGAGGATCACGGCGAGTGCGGAGAGCAGCAGTCGGCCCTTGTGCGCGAGGAAGCTCCTGAGCGTCGCCTTCAGCATGGCCGCGGGCCGCCTCAGTCCCGGTCCGGCGAGCTGTCGGCGTGCTGACCGCCGTCGTTTTCGGGACGGCTCTCCTGTTCGGGACGGCTTTCCTGGGGCACCATTTGGATCACTTCGAACTGCTTGAGACGTTCCAGGACCGACTCCGCCGACGGGCGCGGCATCGTGTCGACGATGCGGCCGTCCGCCAGGAAGAGCACCAGGTCGGCATGGGCGGCGGCGCCGGGATCGTGGGTCACCATCACGACGGTCTGCTCCAGCTTGTCGACGGCCTCGCGCAGGAAGCCGAGCACTTCGAGGCCCGCGCGCGAGTCGAGGTTGCCGGTCGGTTCGTCCGCGAAGATCAGTTCGGGGCGCGAGGCGAGCGCACGCGCGCACGCCACGCGCTGCTGCTGGCCGCCGGAGAGCTCGGCGGGCCGGTGCTTGAGGCGGTCGCGCAGGCCGAGCGTCCCGATGACGTGGTCCAGCCACTCGCGGTCGGGGTGCTGGCCCGCGATGTCCATCGGCAGCGTGATGTTCTCTAGGGCGTTCAGGGTGGGGATGAGGTTGAAGGACTGGAACATGAATCCGATGCGGTCCCGCCGCAGCTGCGTCAGCTCCCGTTCCCTGAGCCCGGTGATCTCGGTGTCGCCGAGCCACACCTGTCCCGCGGAGACCGTGTCGAGTCCGGCGAGCAGATGCATGAGCGTGGACTTCCCCGAGCCGGACGGGCCCATGACCGCGGTGAAACGGCCGCGTGCGATGTCCACGTCGACCGCGTCGAGGGCGAGCACGGCGGTCTCGCCGGAGCCGTACGCCTTGGTCAGACCGCGTGCCCGTGCGGCGACCCCGGCGGGTTCCGCAAGGCCCGTGGCCGATGTCGAAGCAGGTGTGGACAAGGCCGCCTCCTGGGTCGTAGCCGCTCCAACTCCCGTAATCCTGCCGAGAGTAGAGGGTGGGGACGGGTGCCGGTATCCCTCCAAGGTCGTGAACCGGAGACGTATGTAAGGGGCACTGGACCGGCGCCTCGTGTGCGCCTCTGCGCCCTCCCGTGCCCTCTTGCCGGGGCTAGCGCCCCGGCGCTAGCTTGAGGGAATGGCGAAGACCCAGTTGAACGTGCGGGTGGACGAGGACACCGCCCGGGCCGCCCGCGAGCGCGCGCTCGCCCGCGGCATGAGCGTGAACCGCTACATCGAGGAACTGGTCAAACAGGACGCAGGCGAGATCGGCCACACGTTCGTCGAGGCCGCCGCCGACTTCATGAAGCAGTACGAATCCGTCTTCGCCGAAGAGTTCGGTGCTGAGCGCGAGGGTCGTCGTTAAGCCCTTGAACCTCAGAATCGATCTTGCCTGGCTGTTGATGATCGCCGAACACAAGACGCCCGGAGACCCGCAGGTCACCGACTGGGGTGCCCTCGTGGCCGCCGTCAGCCGGCACGAGGCGGAGATCTTCGGCGTGCCCGTCTACGAGAGCCCGCACGACCGGGCCGCGGCCCTGCTCCAGGTCCTCCTGCACATCCCGGCGCTGGAACGCTCGAACGCCCTCTTCGCCTCGTCCGTCGCCTACGCCTATCTGGTCGCCAGCGGCATGAAGGTCGTCACCTCGCCCGAGCAGGTGCGTGAGCTGGCGCGCCTGGTGAAGGAGGACGGGGCGAGCGTGCGGGCCATCGCGGACGAGCTGCGGAAGTGGAGCCTGTAGCCGCGGGCCCACCCCGGGGGGCTCTCACAGATCGGTGGCCCGCGGGTGGCGCGGCTCGTACAGGCCGACCTCGCCGCCGCCGGGCAGCTTGAAGCGGGTGAGCAGGCCCCAGCCGGCGTCGGTGACCGGCGCGGTGAACTCCACGCCCCTGGAGGCCAGTTGCGCGACCGTGTCCTCCACGTCGTCGCACATCAGATAGAGCTCGTGCGACTCCGGGCCCGGCGTGGGATGGACGGCGGCTTCCGTCGGCGGCAGCTTGAAGATCAGCCAGCCGCCGCCCGCGTCCACGTGGGGGTACTCCAGTACGTCGCGGAAGAAGGCCCGGTCGGCCTCGGCGTCGTTGCTGTAGATGATGAGGTGTGCGCCATTGATCATGCGGCGAGGATAGGTTCGGCGGGAGAGAGCCGCACTTCAGGAGGACGCCCATGCCTGCCGCCATCCAGCCGATGATCATCACCCCGGATCTCGACCGTCTGCTGCGCTTCTACCAGGAACTCCTCGGGGCCGTGGAGGTGTCCAGGACCCCGGAGGAGGGGCCCGCGTTCTTCGTGGACCTGCGCATCGGGGACTCGGAGCTCGGCGTGGTCTCGGACACGAGCGTGCCCCTGGACTCGCCCCAGCGCATTCTCCTGAGCGTGGCGGTGCAGGCCGTGGACGACCTCCTGGAGCGGGTGGATTCCCTCGGTGGTGAGGCGCTCGGGCCCGCCAACGACATGCCGTGGGGGCAGCGCGTCGCGCACATCAAGGACCCGGACGGCAACGCGGTCAACCTCACGCAGGTGATCTGACGCCGGGCCCGTCGGCGCAGCTCGGTTCGGCGCAGCTCGGTTCGGCTCGCGCCCGGCCGTGTCAGTCGGTCTCCGGCCGCCGGGCGCTGCCCAGCACGCAGTAGGAGGAGGGCAGCCGCGGGCCCTTCGGGGGCACCAGCAGCTTCCGGTACGGGCCGATCTCGAAGCCGGCGGCGCGCAGGGCATCCAGGGGGTTCCGCGCGACGTGACAGCCGCCGAAGAGCAGGGGCCAGACCGTGCGGTCCAGGGCGCGCTGCGTGGCCGCCATCGCCGCACCCCCGGCTACGCCGTGCTCGAAGAACCGCAGCTCGCCGCCCGGCCGCAGGACGCGCCGCAGCTCGCCGAGGGCACGGGGCACGTCGCGCACGCTGCACAGGACCAGCGAGGCCACGGCGCCGTCGAAGGCCTCGCTCTTGACGGGCAGGGCCTCGGCGGCGCCGGGCACCACGTCGACCGGTACGTCGGCCCGCACGGCCGCGTCCGCGGCGAACTGGCGCAGGATGCGCTCCGGTTCGATGGCCACGACCTCGGCGACGGCCGCCGGATAGTGCGCGAAGTTCAGCCCGTTCCCCGCACCGACCTCGATCACCCGACCGGAGAGCCCGGCTAGCAGCTCCTTGCGGTACGTGGCGATGACGCGCTCGGCGGCCACGCTCTGCCGTGCGTAGAACCGGGCGAAAACGGGATGGTGCACCGCGTCCCGTGACACGGCCTTGGCGAAACGAGGTGACATGGGCCCTCCTCGGCGCAACGGATACCGCAATGGTGCCCCGGCACACCCGGTTTCCCCCACGCGGAGAGCTGCGAGGACCGTGGCGGCGCCGGAACGCGGGGCGTGGCGGCGCCGCCGGTGGTTCAGGGGGCGGGTGGTGCCTCCTGAGCCGTGAATGCCCGGGCGTCCCACGTGCCGCCCAGCTCCGGTCCCAGCCACGTGGCCGCACCGGTACGGAAGGCGGTGCGAGGGAGGGATCCTGCGCCCTCCGGCAGCGCGCCGAGGAGCGGGGTGCCCGCGGAGTGGGGCAGGTCCGCCAGGTTGCAGCGGGATGCCAGGTCGGGGGTGGCGGGCCAGCTGCCGACCGTCACGCCCAGCGGGGCCAGGCCGCGGGCCCGCAGTGCCTCCGTGGTGAGGGTCGTCGTGTTCAGCGTGCCGAGACCCGCGGTCGCGACCACCAGGACCGGGGCCGAGAGGAGCCGCGCCGCGTCGGCGAGGGTGGCGCCCTCGTCGTCGTACTGGACGAGCAGCCCGCCCGCGCCCTCGATCAGGACCAGGTCGTGGTCGACCGCCAACTTCGCCGCCGCCTCGGCCACTTCATGGGGGCGGACCTGCGCCATGCCCGCCCGCCGAGCGGCGGTATTCGGAGCCAACGGCTCCGGAAAGCGGGCGAGTTCGAGCGTCGTGATCTCGTCGCCCGCGAGCCGCGTCACCTCCTCCGCGTCGCCCGGCTCACCAGGGGCCACCCCGGTCTGCGCGGGCTTGAGCATGGCGACACTGCGCCCGGCGGCCAGCGCCAGGGCGGCCACGGCGGCCGTCGTCACCGTCTTGCCGATCTCGGTGCCCGTCCCGGACACCACGATGACCGTCATCTCAGCCCTCCTTCGCCGCCGCGCACACCGCGCGTCCGATCCGTGCCACGTCGTCGTCGCTCGTGATGAACGGCGGCATCGTGTAGATGAGGTCGCGGAACGGCCGCACCCACACCCCCTCGCGCGTCGCGGCGCGGGTGGCCGCCTCCATGTCCACGGCGTGGTCCAGCTGTACGACACCGATCGCGCCGAGCACCCGTACGTCCCGGACGCCCGGCAGGCCGGCCGCCTCGGCCAGCGTGCCGCGCAGACCCGTCTCGATCCGCTTGACCTCGGTCTGCCAGTCCTGTCCGAGCAGCAGCTCGATCGAGGCGGAGGCCACCGCGGTGGCCAGCGGATTGCCCATGAACGTCGGGCCGTGGGCCAGGACCGGCACCTCGCCCTGTGAGATGCCGTCCGCGACCCGCGCCGTGCACAGCGTCGCCGCCAGCGTCAGATAACCGCCGGTCAGCGACTTGCCCAGGCACATCACATCGGGCGTGACACCCGCGTGGTCCGCGCCGAACAGCGCGCCCGTGCGGCCGAACCCCGTGGCGATCTCGTCGAACACGAGCAGGACGTCGTGCTCGTCGCAGGCCTCCCGCAGCACCCGCAGATAGGCGGGGGAGTGGAACCGCATACCACCCGCCCCCTGCACCACCGGCTCCACGATCACACCGGCCAGCTCGTGGGCGTGGCGTCCGATCACCTCGCGCAGATGATCGGCGTAGGCGTCGTCGTACGCCTCGAAGCCCGCGGGCGGCGCGTCCGCGAACACCTGCTGGGGCAGCGCCCCCTGCCACAGCTCGTGCATGCCGCCCTTGGGGTCGCACACCGACATGGGCTGCCAGGTGTCCCCGTGGTAGCCGCCGCGCCAGGTCAGCATCCGCCGCTTTTCCGGGCGGCCCAGGGAGCGCCAGTGCTGCAGGCACATCTTGACCGCGACCTCGACCGACACCGAACCGGAGTCCGCGAGGAAGACGTGTTCGAGGCCGTCCGGGGTTATGTCGACCAGGCGTTTGGCCAGGCGCACGGCGGGCTCATGGGTGAGCCCGCCGAACATGACGTGGCTCATCCGGTCGAGCTGGCCGCGCACCGCGTCGTTGAGCACGGGGTGGTTGTAGCCGTGGATCGCCGACCACCAGGACGACATGCCGTCGACCAACTCGCCGCCACCGCCCGCGAGCCGGAGCCGCACGCCGCTCGCCGCCTCGACGACCAGGGGCTCCTGGCGGCCGGGCATGGGGCCGTACGGATGCCATACGTGGCGTCGGTCCAGGTCGAGCAGTTCGGGCACGGAGAAATCAGGCATTGGGCGCCAGATCCGTTCCCGCGCCCCGGCGGCGTACCGCCACCAGGTCCGTGCGCGCATCGGACGTCTCGGACGTCTCCTCTGAGGCGGCCGCTTCGACCGGCTCGGGCTCCGCGGAACCGCACGGCCCGCAGCCGCCCCCGCCCTCGCCGTGCGACCCGCACCCGGCAGCCGCGATCGCGTCCGCACGGTGCTCCGGCAGCGTCACCGTGTCCGTGCCCTCGACCTCGAAACCGGCGTCCGCGATCATCTCCAGGTCGGTCTTGCCGGCCTGGCCCTCACTGGTCAGATAGTCGCCCAGGAAGATCGAGTTGGCGAGGTGCAGCGCCAGGGGCTGCATCGTGCGCAGGTGCACCTCGCGGCCGCCCGCGATGCGGACCTCCACGTCGGGGCAGACGAAGCGGACCATCGCGAGGATGCGCAGGCAGCGCTGCGGGGTGAGGTTCCACTCCTTGGCCAGCGGTGTGCCCTCGAAGGGGATCAGGAAGTTGACCGGCACCGAGTCGGGGTCGAGGTCGCGCAGCGCGAAGACGACGTCCACCAGGTCGTCATCCTTCTCGCCCATGCCCGCGATCAGGCCCGAACAGGCGGAGAGACCCGCGGCCTGCGCCTGCTGCACGGTGTCCACGCGGTCGGCGTAGGTGTGGGTCGTGGTGATCTCGCCGTACGTCCCCTCGGACGTATTGAGGTTGTGGTTGTACGCGTCCGCGCCCGCCGTGCGCAGTTTGTCCGCCTGGCCCGCGGAGAGCAGCCCGAGGCACGCGCACACCTCGACGTCCTCGTTCTGCTCCTTGATCGCCTCGATGGTCTGCGAGACCCGGTCGACGTCGCGGTCGGTCGGACCGCGCCCGCTGGCGACCAGACAGACCCGCTTGGCGCCGCCGGCCACTCCGGCGGCCGCCGCCTGCGAGGCCTCGTCGGGCTTCAGCCAGGTGTACTTGAGGATGCCGGCCGTCGAGCCCAGACGCTGCGAACAGTACGAGCAGTCCTCCGGGCAGAGGCCCGACTTCAGATTGACCAGATAGTTGAGTTTCACCCGGCGCCCGAACCACTGCCGCCGTACCTTCCCGGCGGCGGCCACCACGTCGAGAAGCTCGTCGTCGGAGGTGGCCAGCACGGCCAGCGCCTCTTCACGGGTCGGCAGCTCGCGCCGAAGCCCCTTGTCCACCAGCGTGTTCAGCAGATCCATGGCGCTGATCCTTACGTACGAGAGCATCGGTTTCCAAGGAGAGTTCGCACAACAGAAACGCTGAGAGGTGTGGGTATTGCCACATCCTGGCCCGGTGGCCGGACGGCTAGGGTCTGTGCACTGTCTACAAACCGGCCAGTCCTTACGACCCGGAGGAACCCTCATGGTGAGCTCGCCGTTCGACTGGATCGACGAGCAGGCGAACCTGCGCGCGCAGGCCGGACTCGTCCGCACCCTGCGCCCCCGCCCCGCCGACGCCGGTGGCCTCCTCGACCTGGCGAGCAACGACTACCTGGGCCTGGCCAGGCACCCCGAGATCACCGGGGGAGCCGCGGCCGCGGCCCGGCGCTGGGGAGGCGGAGCGACCGGTTCCCGTCTGGTGACGGGCTCCACCGAGCTGCACGCGGAACTGGAGCGCGAGCTCGCCGAGTTCTGCGGCTTCGAGTCCGCCCTGGTCCTTTCCTCCGGATACGCCGCGAACCTCGCCGCCGTCACCGCCCTCGCCCCGCACGGTTCGCTGATCGTCTCGGACGCGGGCAACCACGCCTCGCTGATCGACGGCTGCCGCCTGGCGCGCGGCACGACGCAGGTGGTGCCGCACGCCGACACCTCAGCGGTGCGCAAGGCGCTGGACACGCACGCGGGTCCCGCGGTCGTCGTGTCCGACACGGTCTTCTCGGTCGACGGTGACGCCGCCTCGCTGGCCGAACTCAGTTCCGTTTGTACGGAGTTCGGCGCCGGTCTCGTCGTCGACGACGCCCATGGGCTCGGCGTGCTCGGCGACGGCGGCCGGGGCGCCCCGCAGGCGGCCGGACTCGCGGGCACCGCGCACACGGTGGCCACGGTCACCCTGTCGAAGTCCTTCGGCAGTCAGGGCGGTGCGGTCCTCGGGCCCGCCAAGGTCATCGACCATCTGGTCAACGCGGCCCGGACCTTCATCTTCGACACGGGGCTCGCTCCCGCCGCGGCGGGAGCGGCGCTGGCGGCCCTGCGGCTCCTTCGCGGGGAACCGGAGCGCGCCGCACGGGCCCGCGAGGTCGCGGCCGAACTGCATGAACGCCTCACGGCGGAAGGCCTGTCGGCGGTACGTCCCGACGCCGCCGTCGTCTCCGTGCGCGCACCCTCACCGGAAGCGGCCGTGCGATGGGCCGCCGACTGCAGGGGCGCGGGCCTCGCTGTCGGCTGCTTCCGTCCGCCGTCGGTGCCCGACGGCATCTCGCGGCTGCGGCTGACCGCCCGTGCGGATCTCACCGGCACACAGATCGCCGATGCCGTACGAGTGATCAGCCGCACCGCACCCCGGTAGTCACCGGAGGCCGTGGACGAAGGCCTCCCATGTCGTGGGTGAGAAGAGCAGGGCGGGCCCTGCCGTGTTCTTCGAGTCGCGTACGGCGAGCTGCCCCTGCTTCGGCCCTGAAGCGAGCGAGGCTGTCTCCACACAGTTGTTCATGCCGTTGCTGCGACTGCTGCGGTACCACCGTGCGCCGTGCAGAGAAGTGCTGGAAGGTACGTGCCGAGGCAGTGCCGTCATGGTGCCCCCTTACGCGCCGTCACGTATCCCGGCGATGTGATCCGTTGATTCCTCGGGTGAAAGTGCCTTTCCTTGAAGGGAGTTGAAGGCCTCCGTGTATGCCTGGAGGTCTTCTTTCCGTTCGAGGTAGAGGCTACTCGTCAAGTGGTCGAGAACAACCACATCCAGATCAGCAATGTTCGGAAATGAGAAGATAACGAAAGAACCGATGAGTCCTACGTGCTCTCCGGCGGCGAACGGCAACACCTGAAGTCGTACATGAGGCAACTGTCCGGCTTCCAGTAACCGTTTCAACTGACCCGCGAGCACCTGACGGCCGCCCACCGGCCGGTGCAGCACCGCCTCGTCCAGGATCACGCTCAGTAGCAGCGGTGGAGCCGCGCGCAGCACGTCCTGACGGGCCAGACGCACCTCCACCAGCGCGTCCACCTGCTCGTCCGGCAGTCCGTCGAGCGCGGCCCGCGTCACCGCACGCGCGTAGTCCGGCGTCTGCAGCAGGCCGGGTACGACGGTGGTCTCCAGGCTGCGCATCCGGCAGGCCTGCGACTCCAGGCTGATGAAGTCGCGGTAGGCGGGCGGCAGCAGCTCGCGATAGGCGTGCCACCACTGGCGGCGACCACCGTCGTCGTCCGAGCCCGCCAGCGCCACCAGCAACTGGCGGAGCCGGGAATCGCGCACCTCGTACGCATCGAGCAGCAGACGTACGTCGGCCGCCTTGACGCTGCTACGTCCTGTCTCGATCCGGCTGACCTTCGACTGGTGCCAGCCGACCCGGCCCGCCGCCTGGCCACTGGTGAGCCCGGCGTGCGCGCGCAGCGCGCGCAGTTCGGCGCCGAGTTTCCGGCGGCGCACCGCGGGACCGTACCGCATGTCCGTCTCCTCCCGACGGAGCGCTTCTTTTCGGCCTCCCCCGGGCCGCTCAGGGGCGACAGTAGAGGAAGTGCCGACGTCGCGCCCAAATACGGTCTTCCGTAGCAGAGTTCACCGCTTCGAGCGACAGATATATGCACATCTTGGTGGTTGGCCACCTGTGAGGGGTCCAAGAGTGGCAGGCTGGCGCGAAGCACCATTCCGGGACTGTCCTCGTGCCTTCCGCTACGAGTCGGAGCCGAGCCCCGGTGGGAAAGGGACAACGTCGCCATGGCAGACCTTCAGGAAGCATCCGTCACCCTGCCGAGCGATCCTGCCTCGGTCTCCGCGGCCCGGAAATACGTCTCGAGCGTCTTGGCCGAATGGGGATTGCCGGGCGAAACCGAAGCGGCCGACACGGTCCGGCTCATCGTCTCCGAACTCGCCACGAACGCCGTCCAGCACACCCGCGGCCAATCGCCCACCTTCCGGGTGGACATCGAGCTCGACCGGGACGAACAGCTGCGCATCGGCGTCACCGACAGCCATCCCCGCTATCCCAAGCGGCTGCCCGCCGCCGTCCAGCAGGACAACGGCCGCGGTCTGGTGATCATCCGCTGGCTGACCATGGAGTGCGGCGGCAGGCTCTCGGTCACGCCCACCGCCGAGGGCGGCAAGACCGTCTGGATCGCGCTGCCGTGGACGGCCCCGGTCCGTGGCGAGGCGGCCACCCCCTCGGTCTCGCCCTCACCCCGCTGAACGTCCGAAGGCCCCCCGGAGCAGCGCCCGGAAGGTGTCCGCCGCCGGATGCGACTCGTCGGTGCGGTGGACCACCGAGATCGTGCGGCGCAGACTCCCCGGCTCAAGCGGCCTCATCCCCACCGGGGTGGCCGCCGTCCGCGCCACCATCTCCGGTACGACGGCGACACCGAGCCCCGCGCTGACCAGCGCACACACCAGTGCGTAGCCAGGAGTCTCGACCAGCACCGAGGGCGTCGCGCCGGCCCGGACGAGCGCGGACTCCACCCCCTGCCGGGACGGATGCTCAGGCGCCATGCTGATCAGCGGCTGCCCGGCGAGTTCGGTCAGGGGCAGCCGCGACGACGAGCTCGCGAGAGCGTGACCGGGCGAGGTCACCAGGACCAGCTCCTCGACCAGTACCGGCTCGGCGGTCACGGACGCGGGCAGCGGCACCGGATCCGCCGGTTCGTACGTGTGCGTCAGGGCGAGATCGACCTCACCGGCGGCCACGGCCGCGATGCCGAGCGGCGGTTCATAGGCCCGAACGGTCAGATCGACGTCCGGATGGGCGCGGCGGAACGCGGTCAGCGCGGGCGGCACCAACTGGATCCCGGCGGTGGTGAAGGTCCCCACGCGCAGCCTGCCGCCGGAAAGCCCCGCGAGCCTGGCCAGTTCGTGCCGGGCCTGCTCCATCTCGTCCAGGACCCGGCGCGCCCGCGCGAGCAGCAGCTCACCCGCGCCGGTCAGCCGTGCCCCGCGGTGATGCCGGACCAGGAGCGCGGTGCCCGCCTCCCGTTCGAGCTTGGCCAGCTGCTGGGAGAGGGCGGGCACGGTGTAGCCGAGACGCTCGGCGGCGCGGGTGATCGACCCGGCCTCGGAGACCGCCACCAGTGCGGCGAGCCGCGTCGGGTCGTACATGGTCGCTCCCGGTGCAGGAGCCGACGGGCGGTGCGGCTGTCCGTCGGCCGTGAGGCTAAACGACTGCTTAAGGCAGACCCAGGATATTCCACATACCTGCTGAAGGCAGAAGAACGGCAGGCTTGGCGCCATGGACGCACAACTGGTCGCCTTCACCGGAGTCGCCGCGGGCATGGTCGCCATGCCGGGCGCCGACTTCGCCGTCGTCGTGCGCAACGCCCTCGCATCCCGCCGCGCCGGAGTGACGTGCGCGATCGGTGTGGCGGGCGGGCTCCTGGTGCACACGGCGCTCGCGGTGGCCGGGGTCGCGGCGGTCCTCGCGGCGGTCCCCACGCTCTTCCGTGCGCTGCAGGCCGCGGGCGGGGCCTACGTGCTCTACCTCGGGTATCGCGCGCTGCGGTCGGCGGCGCGGCCCCTGGGGAGCTTCGGGACGGCGGACGGCGCGGAGGGGGCAGCGGTCGGGGGCAGCCTGCGGCAGGGCTTCTTCACCAACGCCCTCAACCCGAAGGCACCCATCACGTTCCTCAGCGTGCTGCCGCAGTTCGTGCCCGCGGGCAGCCCCGCGATGCCCAGGACTCTGCTGCTCGCGTCCATCATCGTGGCCCTCGCCCTGGTGTGGTTCCCGGTCGTCGCGCTCCTGGTCGACCGGCTCGGCCGCTGGCTGCGCAAGCCGCGCACGGCCCGTGCGATCGAGGGCGGCACGGGCGTCGCGCTCAGCGTGCTGGGCGCGGTGCTCCTCATCGAGGCCCTGTTGGCCTGACGTCGTCCGGCGTGTCCGATCCTGTGGCCTCGGCGCCATCAGTGCCCTCGTCCTTGCTCGCGCGGCGCAGCAGCAGGGGGAGCACTCCCCACAGGCCCGCGCACACCAGGAGCGTGCCCGCGCTCGCGATGATCCCGCCGGTCCTGCCCACCGCCACGTCCACCACCAGGAGCACGGAACCGGCGAGCGCGAACATCAGGACCCCCATACCGAGGACGGCGAGGCGGGACGAGACCCGCACGATCCGCGGCTTGGAGTGCTGCCCGAAGAGCGACCGGTGCACGGCGGCGGGAGCCGTGAACAGCGCCGCGGCGAGGACGGCAAGGAGCAGCGTGGTCACGTAGGTGGCGCGCTGCACGGTGTCGAGCGAGGCGAAGCGCTCGGTGAAGGCAAGCGTCAACAGGAACGCGAAGAGGATCTGCACCCCGGCCTGAGTGACCCGCAGTTCCTGGAGGATCTCCGCGAAATTGCGGTCGGCGCGTTCGAAGCGTGTCTCGTTGCGGGGCGCGTCGCCTGCCGTGGAGGAGCTGTTGTTTTCGGCCATGGCGCACGAGTATCCGCGTCGGCGCCCTGTACGCCCGGCGGGCGCGCCGATCGGCGGGCCGGGCGGGAGCCACGCGGGGGCAGTCCGGGCGGTGGCGGTGGCGGGGGTTGGTGAGCCCCCGCCACCGCCGTCCTGCAGCCGACGGCCGGTGACGGGCGATCAGCGCACCCTGCCGTACCAGACGCTCTTGGTCCAGATCTTCTCGAGCCGCACCACGGTGTTCGACTTGGGGGCGTGCCAGATCCGGCCCTTACCGGCGTAGATGCCGACGTGGTAGACGTTCCGGCCGGAGTGGAAGAAGACCAGGTCGCCGCGGACGCGGTTGGAGGCGGAGATGTGGCGGGTCTTGTTGTACTGCTGTGCCGCGGTGCGGGGGAGCTTCTTGCCCGCGCGCTTGAACGAGTAGAGGGTCAGACCCGAGCAGTCGAACCGACGCGGCCCCGTCGCTCCGTAGCGGTACGGAGCGCCCTTCTTGGAGGCGGCGATCTTGAGCGCCTTCGTTCCGTGCGTCGCGGCCTCCGCTTCCGACGTGAGCCCTGGGCCCACGAGGGTGCCGCCCACGACGGCGAGCGTGAGGGCCGATACGGAACCGGCCCTGGTCAGCAGCGACGGAACATGATTCAGCGCAGTCATGCGCAACCCTTCGTCAACCGCCTGTGAAGGATGACCTGTCGGATTCGGGCTGACAAAGTTGCCCGGCCGCGTGTGCGGCTTCACCCCAAGGGCCGTGGTCCGGACTCTCCGGACCGACCCGTCATGCCTGGGTCCTCCACTCCTGCCGATGCACCGATGTCGACCGGTCATCCGGGTGGCGGCAGGACTCGGCGTCCGCCCGGACCGCCCCGCCGCTGTGGCGGGGGCTTGTCGTCGGAAGGGATCTTGACCCGTGAAGGGCAGGAATTCCGAGCCGAAACGGCGTTTTGTGAGGCTCCTCACGGCTGAACCGTTCGGGTGGACAAGGTCGGATACGGGATCAGGTCAAGGCGCCGGACGATCGTTCGACCAGCACCGGAACGAGGAATTCCGCCCCCCGCGTACACATCTGACGCAACTGAAGACGGCTTCAAGAACGACGATCGTCTACGCCGAACGAGGTAGCCCGTTTGGTTCGTTTGAACCCGGCCCCGGACGGCTCGGAGGCCGGGCGACGGGATGACGGGTGCTCAGGAGCGTGGAGTGACGGGTCTTCAGGACGCCGACGGTGGCGGCACGGTGACCCGCCCGGCCCGCCGCTCCCCGTCGAGCACCCGCAGCGCCCTGGCCAGCGTCGGCGCGTGCACGGCGCTCTCACCTCGCTGGTGCATGAGCGTCAGCGCGTCCAGGAGGGCGGCCGCCCTGCCGACCAGGGCCTGGGCGGCGCGCAGTCCGCCGTACGTGTCCGAGGCGCGGGCGGGGTTGATCCGGCCCACCAGGTCGACCACTTCGAGGTACCGGTCGATCAACTCGCCCTCGGCGCGGGTGAGTGCGGGCAGCGGGGGAAGTTCGGGCGGCAGCACCGGCGGTTCACCCCACGTCCGGGGTGCGCGGGGACGACTTGCGGCTCGCGATGATCCGGTCGACCAGGCCGTACTCAACTGCCTCGGCCGCACTGAGGATCTTGTCCCGCTCGATGTCGGCCGCGATCCGTTCCGCGCTCTGGCCCGTGTGCTGAACGAGCAGCCTCTCCAGTTGCGCGCGCGTGCGCAGGAGTTCGTCGGCCTGGATCGCCAGGTCGGACGTCTGGCCGTGGATGGGCTCGGCGAGCGAGGGCTGGTGGATCAGCACCCGGGCGCCGGGCAGCGCGAACCTCTTGCCGGGGGTGCCCGAGGCCAGCAGGACGGCGGCCGATGAGGCGGCCTGCCCGAGACAGGTCGTCTCCACGTCGCAGGTGACGAACCGGATCGTGTCGTAGATCGCGGTCATCGCGCTGAACGAGCCGCCGGGCGAGTTGATGTAGAGCGAGATGTCGCGGTCGGGTGCCAGATATTCGAGGTGCATGAACTGCGCCATCACGTCGTTGGCCGACGTGTCGTCGATCGGCGTCCCCAAGAAGACGATGCGCTCCTCGAGCAGCTTCGAGTACGGATCGAGGGTCCGCTGCCCCGCGCTGGTGCGCTCGGGGAACTCGGGCAGGACATAGCGGGCGAACGGTCGGTTCATGGCACGTCTCTCCTCTACCGGGGTCGGCTGCTCCCCAAGGCTTCCTGTAAAAAATGTACAGGATGTACGTAACAGTGTGGTGAGGAGCATGTTCGGGTGATCAGCCGGAGTCAACAGTCGCGCCGCGTTTCAGCCGCTCGCTGAAAGCGAAGTCCCCGGCGCGCGGGGCGGGATGGCCGGCGCGGCGACGCGGGCATACTCCGCCTCGTCGCGATCTCAGCCGCCCCGAGCCGAAGGCGTCGTATGAGCCCCGAAGCACATCAGGTCCGCGAAGCCTCCGGGCTCGTCCACCTCACCGCCCGCGAACTCGCCGCCAGGATCCGCACCCGTGAGCTGTCCGCGCGCGAGGTCGTCCAGGCGCACCTGGACCGGATCGACCAGGTCAACGGCCCGGTGAACGCGGTGGTGACCTGCGTGGCGGAGCGCGCGCTCGACGAGGCGCGCACCGCCGACGAGGCCGCGGCGCACGGCGCGCCGCTCGGCCCGCTGCACGGGCTGCCCGTCGCCCACAAGGACACCCACGACACCCGAGGCGTCCGGACCACCTACGGGACGCCGCTCCTCGCCGACAACGTCCCGGACCGGGACGAGCTGATCGTCGAGCGCATCCGCGCGGCCGGGGCGATCACTATCGGCAAGACCAACGTGCCCGAGTTCGCGGCCGGTTCGCACACCGTCAACCCGGTCTTCGGGGCGACCCGCAACCCGTACGACCTGAGCAGATCGGCGGGCGGCAGCAGCGGGGGAGCGGCGGCCGCGCTCGCCTGCGGCATGCACCCCCTTGCCGACGGCAGCGACATGGGCGGCTCGCTGCGCAACCCCGCCTCGTTCTGCAACGTGGTGGGCCTGCGCCCCTCGCCGGGCCGGGTGCCGAGCTGGCCGGACACCACGCCCTGGTCGACGATGGCCGTGCAGGGTCCGATGGCGCGCACGGTCGCCGACGCGGCCCTGCTGCTGTCCGTCGTCGCCGGACCCGACCCGCGCTCACCGATCGCTCTGGAAACGCCGGGCAGCGCGTTCGGCGGGCCGCTGGAACGGGATCTGCGGGGGCTGCGGATCGCCTGGTCACCCGATCTGGGAGGAGCGGTGCCGGTCGACCGCGAGGTCCGCGACGTGCTCGCGCCCGCCGTCACGGTCTTCTCCGCGCTGGGGTGCGCGGTCGAGGAGGCATGCCCCGAACTGTCCGGCGCCGACGAGGTGTTCAGGACCTTCCGCGCCTGGCAGTTCCACCTGGCTCTCGGCGCGCTCCTGGAGACCTCGGCGGACCGGATGAAACCCAGCCTGGTCCGGAACGTACGACAGGGGGGCACGCTCACCGGCATCGATCTGGAGCGGGCCACCGTGCTCCACGGCGAACTCTTCCACCGTGTACGGGAGTTCTTCGAGCGGTACGACGTGTTGGTCCTGCCGACGAGCCAAGTCGTGCCGTTCCCGGTGGAGTTGGAGTACCCGGGCGACGTCGACGGGGTGCCGATGGCGGACTACCTGGACTGGATGCGCTCGGCGTACCTGGTGTCGGCGACCGGCAGCCCGGCGCTGTCCGTGCCCGCCGGATTCACCCCGGGCGGACTGCCGGTCGGGCTGCAGATCGTCGGGCCGCACCGCGGCGACCTGAGAGTTCTGCAGATCGGTCACGCCTTCGAACAAGCCACCCGGCACGGCGAGCGCAGGCCCGGCGTGCCGCGTTAAGCGTCCGGACGCCCGGGTACCCGGGCGCCATGAATCGCTTGGAGCATATGGACAAGAGCCTCGTCGATGAACTGACACACGCGGCCCGCGAGGCCGTACGGGACGAACTGAGGGAGCAGACGCGCAAGCAGCGCCGCAAGGCCGCGCTGTACGCCGGTGCGGGGGCCGTCGGCCTCTACGCGGGCGCCGCGCTGGCGCTCGCCTTCGGTCTCGCGCTCGCCCTGGGGCTGCCCGACTGGGCGGCCGCGCTGATCACCGCGGTGGTACTCGGCGTGGTGGCCTTTCTGCTGCGCGGCGCGGCGCGTCCCTCCACGGATGGCATGGACGGCATGGACGGGCCGTCCCGGACCCCGCAGTCCGTGACGCCGCCCGTGACGCCTCCCGTGACCGCGCCGGTGCCCGAGCGGCCGGCGACGCCGCCGACCGTGGACGCGACGCGTCCGGGCGCCGTCGACCCCGAGGCGTCGCCCCGACGGAGCCGGTGACATGCGACACCCGAACCAAGATGTTTGGCCAACGGATTACGGGCCACTCGAAAGACCGAGGTGGCCATATTGAATACATCGCCAGATCCAGAAAAGAAGAAAACGAGTTCACCGAACTCGAGGAATACAACCGAACGTGCGGAAAGCAGCAGGCCGAAGCGTCGGCCGGGCCCCATGGAGGTGCTGCGCACGGCGCGCACCCAGCTTGCCGAGCTCACCGGAATGGCCGCCGAGTCCGTGTCGTCCTTCGAACAGACCGATGACGGCTGGACGTTGGAGATCGAGGTCCTGGAACTCTCCCGGGTTCCGGACACGATGAGTCTCCTGGCGAGCTACCAGGTGGAGTGCGACCCGCAGGGCGAACTCCTGGGCTACAAGCGCATCCGCCGCTATGAACGCGGACGCGCCGACGGCAAGAAGTAGGGCAGAAAGCACAGCGCCCGGCAGAGCACTTCCGCGGGAATCCCGCGGCATTCCGCAGCTTTCCACAGACTTCCCAGACTAAGGAGGGCCGATCGGCATGACCGTAGTCCCTGCACAGCAGTCCGGCGGATCGGGCGGCACCAGTGGCCTGTACGACGTCCTGGAGCTCGTTCTCGACCGTGGCCTCGTCATCGACGCCTTCGTGCGTGTCTCGCTCGTCGGCATCGAGATCCTGAAGATCGATGTGCGTGTGGTCGTCGCCAGTGTCGACACCTATCTGCGCTTCGCCGAGGCGTGCAACCGTCTCGACCTGGAGGCGGGCCCGCACAAGAACCCCGGGCTCCCCGACCTCATGGGCGAGATCACCGAATCCGGTGCGCGCGGCAAGTCCAAGGGCGCCCTGTCCGGCGCCGCCGAGACCATTTCCGACGCGTTCAAGCAGTCCCGTGAAGAGAGCCAGTCCGAGTCCCGTCCGCGCGCCCGCAAGAGCACGTCCGCGCGCAGGAAGGAGGAGCAGGAATGAGCACCTACGTCTACGGCATCACCGCCGCTTCGCACCCGTCGCTCCCCGAGGGCATGGACGGCGTGGGCAAGCCCGCGCGCTCCGTGCGCATCCTCAAGGAAGGCGACCTGGCGGCGATCGTCAGTGACGCGCCCGAGGGGCTGCGGGCCAAGCGCAACGACCTGCTGGCCCACCAGAACATCCTGAACGAGGCGGGCGCCGCGGGTCCGGTCCTTCCCATGCGGTTCGGCAACGTCGCCCCGGACGACGCAGCCGTCGCGAGCGTCCTCGCGGAGCGTGCCGAGCACTACCTCGAGCGGCTCTCGACGCTGGCGGGCAAGGTCGAGTACAACGTCAAGGCCAGCCACGAGGAGCAGGCCGCACTGCACCGCGTGATGGCCGACAACCCTGAGGTGCAGGCGCTCGCCGAGGCCAACCGGCAGGCAGGCGGCGGCAGTTACGAGCAGAAGCTGCAGCTCGGCGAGATGGTGGTGGCCGCACTCCAGGCCCGTGAGGCCGAGGACGCGGTGGAGCTCCACCGCATCCTGGAGCCGGCCGCGCACTCCGTCAGCGTGGGCCCCGAGTCCACCGGATGGCTGGCCAACCTCTCGTTCCTCGTGGAGCGCAAGACGGCCGAGGTGTTCCTCGCCGCCGTCGAGGAGGCCCGCAAGACCCACCCGCACATCGAACTGCGCGTCAACGGCCCGCTGCCGCCCTACAGCTTCGTCGAGCCAGGGCCCTCCGAACCGGCGGGTGCCACGCCGGAGTCCGCGAGCTCGCAGGCGGGCCGGGAGTGACGCATGGGACTCATCGGCGAAGTACTGATGCTGCCGCTCGCCCCGGTGCGCGGCGGTCTGTGGGCGGTGAACCAGGTACTGGCCGAGGCTGAGCGCCTTTACTACGACCCGGCCACCGTCCGGTCCGAACTCGCCCTTCTCGAGCAGCAGCTCGAGTCGGGGGAGATCGGGGAGGAGGAATTCGACCGCCGGGAGGACGAGTTGCTCGACCGCCTGGAAATAGGCCTGCGCTCCGGCGCGGGAACCGACAACGGGACCACACAATGAATCGACTGGGACTTGGCCTCGCGGTAGGGGCCGGATACGTCCTCGGACGTACGAAGAAGATGAAGCTGGCGTTCGCCGTCGGCACGATGGTGGCCGGCAAACGGATGAACCTGAGCCCGCGCGCGCTGGGCGACCTGCTGTCTCAACAGCTGCAGAACAACCCGCAGTTCAAGGAGATCGGTGACCAGCTGCGCCAGGACCTGCGCGGAGTCGGCAAGGCCGCTTCCGGTGCGCTGGTCGAGCGGCAGATATCGGGTCTCGCGGACCGGCTGCACGGCCGGACGGCGGATGTGCGCGACCAGCTCGCGGGCGTGACGCCGGACATCCCGGGTCGCGGCGGCAAGGAAGAGGCGGAAGAGCCGGACGACGAGTACGAGTACGAGGACGAGGAAGAGGACGGGCGGGAGGACCGGGAGGCGCGGGACGACCGCGACAACCGCGACGACCAGGACCGCGAGGAGTCCCCGGAGGCGGAATCCGATGAGGAGCCGCGGCCGAGGAAGCGCGCACCCCAGCGGAAGCCCGCCCCCAAGAAGGCGGCGGCGAAGAAGAGCACCGCCAAGAAGACAGCGGCACGGCAGAGCCCCGCGAAGAAGACGGCGAAGAAGGCTCCGGCAAGGGCCGCGGCGAAGACTTCCGCGCGCCGTGCCACCGGGGCCCGGTTGCCGAAGGAGGGCGGTCGTGATGAGTGACACCATGAAATCCGCCACCGGCAAGGCGAAGGAGAATCCGCTCGCCGGCATCGCACAGAGCGAGGCCGCCGACCGGCTCAAGTCAGAGGTCCAGGAGTATCTCGGCGCGCAGGCCCAGCGACTGCTGGTCGGAGTGGGCCACAAGCTCGGCGAGACGACGGGCAAGCTCAACGACATCGCCGAGGGCAATAGCCCGGGCTTCGCCAAGCTCGCCCTCGACGGTGGCCGCAAGATGGCCGAGGGCAAGGGACCGCTGCGGTCCGCCGTGGAGGTCGGCGCGGGCCGGGCCAAGGACAGTGTGGTCGGCGCCTTCAAGAACATGACCGGGGGTAAGGGCCGCCGCAAGGGCGGGGCCGGCAAGAAGCCGACGGTCATCATGGAGTTCATCGACGTCGGCGTGCCGCTGCGCACGGCCTACGATCAGTGGACCCAGTACCAGGACTTCAGCACCTTCGCCAAGGGCGTCAAGAGCGCGAACCGCGCCGACGACACCACCTCCGACTGGCAGGCCAAGGTCTTCTGGTCCAACCGGAGCTGGAAGGCGCACACCACGGAACAGGTCGCCGACGACCGGATCGCGTGGACCTCGGAGGGTGCGAAGGGCACGACGAAGGGCGTCGTCTCCTTCCACTCGCTGGCCGAGAACCTCACGCGCGTCCTGCTGGTCCTGGAGTACTACCCGAAGGGCCTCTTCGAGAAGACCGGCAACATCTGGCGCGCCCAGGGTCGCCGGGCCCGGCTCGACCTGAAGAACTACGCGCGCTTCATCACCATCAAGGGTGAGGCGGAGGACGGCTGGCGCGGCGAGATCCGCGACGGTGAGGTCGTCCACAGCCACGAGGACGCGGTCGCGGAAGAAGAGGAAGCGCAGGAGCAGGACCAGTCCGAGGGCGAGTCGGACGACGTGGCCGAGGACGAGTACGAGCACGACGAGGACCGGCCCGAAGAGTCCTACGAGGACGAGGAAGACGAGCACGACGCCGAGGACCAGCCCGAGGAGTCCTACGAGGACGAGGAAGACGAGGGCGATGAGGACGAGGCGAGGTACGAAGACGAGGAAGAAGGAGAAGCAGAGGACGAAGATGACCCGCGGTACGAAGAAGAGGCCGCAGTGAGCGGGAGTCGTCGATGACGATGCCCAGCCGGATGCCCGAACCGTACGGGCAGGGCGGCGGTGCGAACCTCGCCGACATCCTGGAGCGCGTGCTCGACAAGGGTGTCGTGATCGCCGGGGACATCCGGATCAACCTGCTCGACATCGAACTGCTGACCATCAAGCTGCGGCTCATCGTCGCCTCCGTCGACAAGGCGAAGGAGATGGGGATCGACTGGTGGGAGGACGATCCCGCGCTGTCCACCCGTGCGCGTCGCGACGAACTCACCCGTGAGAACGCCGAGTTGCGTGCCCATGTCGCCGAACTGGAGCAGCTGGACCAGGGCAGGACGGAGCGCGGCAAGGTGGAGCGGGGCAAGACCGAGCGGAGCAAGCCCCGGCAGAGCAAGACGGAGGAAAGCACATGAGCGGACTGCGGTACGTCTACGCGATCTGCCGGCCCTTCGACGCGCCGCTCCAGGCGCAGGTGACCGGGGTGGACGGAGGTCCCCCCGGTCAGCTGTCGCACCACGGCCTGATCGCGGTGGTCGGCACCGTGCCGGAGCGGGACTTCGCCGAGGAGCCGCTCCGGCGCCACCTGGAGGATCTGGACTGGCTGAGCGCGACCGCTCGCGCTCACCAGTCCGTGATCGACGCGCTGACGGTGGTCACCACGCCGTTGCCGCTGCGGCTCGCCACCGTGTTCCGGGACGACGCGGGAGTGCGCGCGATGATGGAGGCACGGGAGGACTCCTTCAGGCGCACGCTCGACCGGCTCGACGGCCGCGTGGAATGGGGCGTGAAGATCCATGCCGACGCGGAGGCCGCCCGCCCGGCGGCCGAGCCGGAGAAGGCCGCGTCGGGCCGGGACTACCTGCGCCAGCGCCGACAGCGCAATCGGGCGCACGAAGAGATGTGGGAGAGCGCCGAGAAGTTCGCCCACCAGCTGCACGACACGCTCTGCGAGCACGCGGAGGACGCCCGGCTGCACGCGCCTCAGAACTCCGCGCTCTCCAAGGAAGCGGGCCGCAATGTCCTCAACGCGGCCTACCTGGTGCCGCGTTCGGACTCGGAGGCCTTCGTCGAGCTGGTGGAAGGCGTGAAGAGTCAGGAGTCCGGCATGCGCGTGGAGATCACGGGTCCGTGGGCCGCGTACTCCTTCGCCGGCCTCGACGCCGAAGGGGACGCCGCGGCGGGGGAGGGGGGACCGTGACCGTCTTCGAACGCCGGGAGGTCGCTCTCGTCGACCTGCTCGACCGGTTGCTCGCGGGTGGGGTCGTCATCACCGGCGACCTCACCCTGCGCATCGCGGACGTCGATCTCGTCCGCATCGACCTGAACGCACTCATCAGCTCGGTGAACGAGCAAGTCCCCTCACCCTTCGAGGAGTTGCTGTGAGCGAAGAGGAGCGGGAGCGGGAGCAGCTGCGGAAGCACTCCCGGACGACGGGGAAGAACCGGCTGGAACTCGAACCGGACACGGTGGAACGCGACCTGATCAAGCTTGTCCTGACCGTCGTGGAGCTGCTGCGCCAGCTCATGGAGCGGCAGGCCGTGCGCCGGTTCGACACCGGAGAGCTGGACGAGGACCAGGAGGAGCGCATCGGCCTCACGCTGATGCTGCTCGACGACCGCATGGCCGAGCTGCGCGAACGCTACGGCCTGCGGCCCGAGGACCTGAATCTGGACCTCGGGCCGCTGGGGCCGCTGCTTCCGAGGGACTAGGGCCCTTCTCTTCTCGTCTCTTCCCGGGTCAGGAGGTTTCGGGTCAGGAAGCGGTCGGCTTCGCGAACTCCGTCAGGAACGCCTCGCAGAACGCCTTCAGGTCGTCCGGCTTGCGGCTGGTGATCAGCGCGTTGGGGCCGTCGTGACAGACCTTCACCTGCTCGTCGACCCAGGTGCCGCCCGCGTTGCGGATATCCGTACGGAGGCTGGGGAACGACGTGAGTCCGCGGCCCGAGACGACGTCCGCCTCGACGAGGACCCACGGGGCATGGCAGATGGCGGCCACCGGCCTGCCGCTGTCGAAGAAGCCGCGTACGAAGGAGACGGCCCCCTCGTCCAGGCGCAGCGCGTCCGGGTTGGCCACGCCGCCCGGCAGGACGAGCCCGTCGAAGGAATCGGCCGACACATCGCCGACGACCTCGTCCACGGGGAAGGTGTCGGCCTTGTCGAGATGGTCGAAGGCCTGTACGCGGCCCGGCTCCGTCGACACCAGGACCGGCTCGCCGCCCGCGTCGGTCACCGCCTTCCAGGGGTCGGTGAGTTCGATCTGCTCCACGCCCTCGGGGGCCATCAGGAATGCGACACGCATGGCTGCTCTCTCTCCTTGTGGGGCCCGGACGTAACGCCCGGGCCTCTTACTGATGTGTGGGTGTGTGGGTGTGTGGGTGGGTGCTGGGTCTACCGGTGGCCCCTCAGGGGGCCTGGTCCCGGACGACCCGCACGGTGTCGAGACCGGGATCCGCGGCGTCAGGCAGGTTCATCCCGGCCGCCTTGCCGGTACGCAGATAGCGCAGCACCGGCTCGGTGAGACGTTCACCGGGGAGCGCCGCGGGAATTCCGGGCGGATACGGCGTCAGCATCTCGGCGGCCACGCGTCCCGCCGCCTCGGCCACCGGAACGTCGACGGTGGGCCCGAAGTAGGCGTCACGGGGCAGATGGTCCTGGGAAAGACGCAGGGCGGTGGGGGAGGGGACATCCACGGCCGGTGCCGGACGCAGTCCTGGAGCGGCCTGGGCCAGGTCCCGCAGCGCGGCCAGGAGCTCGTCCGTCGTCTCCCGGTCATCCGCGTGGGTGAGCTGGGTGCTGATGCGGCGGTGATCGGCCAGGTGCGCCTCGACCGAGCGGTGCTCGCGCAGCCAGTCCGCCGCCCGGAAGCCGGAGGTTCCCAGTCCGCTCACGTCGATGACGACCGGCAGCGGATCGAAGTCGGCCGCGGGCCCGCAGAAATCGTCGCTGTCGTTCACGTGCAGTCCGGGGATCTCCTCGATCGCCGCCCGGACGTCTGCTGCCAGATCGAGGGCGGCTCCCATGAGTTCCTTGCCGTGCAGAGCCATCTGGCGGCGCCAGCCGTCGAGCCCGGCGTAGATGAGCACGGACGGGCTGGTGGTGCCGAACAGATCCGCCCTGGACTTCAGCACCGTCGGATCCATCAGGTCGCCCTGGAGGTGGAAGACGGACCCCTGCTCCAGGCCGCTGCCCATCTTGTGGATGCTGGTCACACAGACGTCGGCGCCCGCGTCCATCGCCCAGGACGGCAGGTCGGGGTGGAAGGGGAGGTGTGCGCCCCAGGCCTCGTCCACGATCAGCGGACGGGAGTGCCGGTGGCATTCCTCCGCGATGCCGCGCAGGTCGGCGCAGCTCCCGTACGGGGTGGGGCTGGTGACCAGGGCACCCTTCGCGTCCGGATGGGCGGCGAACGCCTCGGCGAAGGCTTCGGCCGTGGGCGGGTGCGCCAGGTGCCGTTCGGGATCCCAGGAAGGGTCGACCCAGACCGGGCGGATGCCGGAGAGGATCAGGGCCGATACGACGGACTTGTGGGCGTCGCGTCCGATGAGCAGCTTCTCGTGCGGCCCCGCGGCCGAGAGCATCGCTGCCTTGACCGACAGGGAACTGCCGCACGTCGAGAAGAAGGTGTACGACGCGTGCACCGCGTCGGCCATCAGCTGCTCGGCCCGTTCCAGGACCCGGCCACGGCCGAGACGGTCGTCGAGGCTCCCGGAGGCGAGGAGATCGCCGTGGAAGACGGCGTCGCCAAGCACCTCCCGCACCAGTGGATCGGCTCCCCGGGCCTGTTTGTGGCCCGGTGGGGTGAAAGCGACGCGGCCCTTGCTGCGGTGGTCCGCCAGGGCTTCGAGTACGGGGGCTCGGGCGTGATCGACGGTCATGGATCACGAGTTCCCTGGCCCCGCGAAGGTCAATCAGCGTGACTGATCTCTGGCCTGATGGGTACTCAGAGTGACATGCGGATGAGTGTGATGGATGTGGGTTCGAATGCGGTCCGGCTGGTCGTCGTGGACGCTGAGGACGGTGTGCCGTTGCCGGTCCACACCGCCAAGTGGAAGGTGAGGCTCTCCGAGGAGGTCGGGCCGTGCGGGGTGATTCCCGAGGAATCGGTGGGGCAGCTCGCCACGGCGGTCGCCGCGGCTGCCGGGACCGCCCGAAGATGGGGCGCGGCGGAGCCGCTCGCCTTCGCCACGACGGTGGTGCGCAGTGCGCCCAACCGGGTGGACGTGCTGCGGACGATCGGCGAGGAGACCGGCGTACGGCTGTGCACGCTGCCCGGAGAGGTGGAGGCCGAACTCACCTTCCTGGGCGCCCGTCAGTGGATGGGCTGGCGGGCCGGGCCGCTGGCCATGTTCGACATCGGCGGCGGCTCTCTGGAGGTGGCCTTCGGGCGCGGGCGGCTCCCGGACTACGTGGCATCGCTGCCCCTCGGCGCGCGCCGTCTCACCCGGGAGTTCTTCGACGGTGAGGACCTGCCGACCGAGCAGAGCGTGAAGGCGCTGCGGCGCAAGGTGCGTCACCAGTTGCGTGACGTCGCCGCGCGGATCCGCTGGGAGGGGCCCCGCACCGCCGTGGCGACCTCCCGGACGTTCCAGCAACTGGCGCGGCTCGGGGGCGCCGCCCCGGGCCGCCATGGACCCTTCATGGAAAGGCAGTTGAGCCGGGCCGACCTGCGCCGCTGCCGTGACCGGCTCGCCGCGCTGCCGGCGTCCGAGCGGGCCACGCTGCCGGGGGTCTCGGCGCCGCGGGCCGCGCAGAGCCTGGCCGGGGCGATCGTGGGGCATACGGCGATGAAGCTGACGGACGTCAAGACGGTCACCCTGTGCCCTTGGGCCATCCGTGAGGGTGTACTCCTGCGCCACATGGAGGACGGCGGGGAGTGGTGGGCTGAGGTCAGCGGAAGGGAGGCCGCGGCGCCCGCGGTCCAGCCGGTTCCGCTGCGGATCGCGGCGCTGCAGCACTGACGCGGGCGGCGCTGCCGGGGGCGAGCCGGGTGCCGGCGCCGCCACCCGGTGGCGCAGTACCGCACCCTCCGGGGCAGCGCAGGCAGATTCGTTTCGCGGCCGGCTCCTCGCGCAGAGTGCTCCCGTCATCCAGTCCATCAACGCCTCCCCTCGGGGGTGGAGTTCGCCGCAGCCCGGTCCGGCACCAGGGGCCGGGTGCTCGCACCGCGCTCATTCCTCGCCGGTGCGGGCCGCTGTCGGTGATGTTCGGAGCCCGTCGATCGTCGCGGCCAGTTGCCGGCGGAACGGCTTCGGGATCTTGCCTCCCGTGACGGCGCCGACCACCTCGTCCGCCACGAGGTGCAGCTTGGTGTTCGTGTTCTGGGAGAGCGAGACCAGCACGCTCCACGCGTCGTCGGCGCTCAGGCCGAAGGACGCCATCAGGACGCCGCGCGCCATGTCGATGACGGGGCGCGTCTCCATGGCCCGCCGCAGCTGGCCGAGTTCGACGCGGGGGTCCTGCTCGACGTCGGCGTCCGGCACGGTCACCAGGTCACCGGTGAGGACCGGTGTGATCGGCGGCAGCGGCCGATCCGGCCCGTCCGGCGCGCGGGAGGGGGTGGCGCGGGTGGCTTCGCGGACCTCCGCGAGCCGCGTGAGAAGCACACGTTCTGTCATGGCGGCCACTCCGTAGGCGTCCGGGTGTCATCACCTCACCCAGCGTCGACCCGAGGAGGCACACCCGTCAAGAGATACCGGAAATATAGTTCGTCCTTTTGAATGCGTGAATCAATGGCCCTATCTTGGGGGGATGGCTGCAGTACCTGAATCACACAGCGGTTGGACATTCCTCACCAATCACGCCCGCGTGCTGGCCGCGATCGCCCACGACCCGGCCACTCGCATCCGGGACATCGCCGCTCGCTGCCGACTCACCGAGCGTGCCGTACAGAAGATCGTTTCCGACCTGGAGGAGGGCGGATACCTCTCCCACACGCGTCAAGGCCGCTCCAACACGTATCGCATCGAATCGGGGACCATCCTGCGTCACCCCGCCGAATCGGGGCTCGCCGTGGCGGAACTCCTCACGCTCCTCGCCCAGCACGACGACGGCCGGGGTGAGGATGCCCGGCCGTTGGATTCGGCGCGCGAATCCGCTGACCGACCCCTCTGACCTGCGGCGCATCTGTTCCGCACGGACCGGATGGCCGTAGCGGACGACGGTTAAGCTGGGGAGCATGGCCTACGAGATTCCGGTGACGCAAGCCCGAGCAGAGCTCGCCGACCTGATCAACCGCGTCGTGTACGGCGGTGAGCGGGTGGTCGTCACCCGTCATGGCAAGCCACTCGTGGCCCTCGTCTCCGCCGCAGACCTGGAACGCCTCGAGGCGTCGGGGGTGGCGGACGACGAGCAGGTGGTCAGTTCCGTCTCATCGCTCGGCTCCGCGTCGTCCTCGTCGTCCGGCGCCGGTGAGCGGCAGCGGTTCGGCATCGCCGCCGAGCACCGCGGACCCAACACGAAGTAGCCGTACGGCATTTGGGCGTCATTTGGACGCAGGGAGGCCGTACGCCCCCGTCCGCTACAGCGGGGGCGTACGGCTGTCTTCGTGTGCCGGGGGAGGGCAGGTGTCACGGGGTCAGGCGACCGGCACCGCTTCCCTCGCCGCCGGAGCCTCGTCGCGCGCCGCGGCGGCGGGCCGGCGGAGCACCCCGAGCAGTACCGCCGTCAGTCCGAGCAGGGCCCAGACGGCGAGGGTGACGAGCGGGCCCGTGATGCGCGCGCCGTCGAAGAAGGAGACCGAGCGCAGCAGGGTGCCTCCGGCGCCCGGCGGCAGCAACTGGCCGAGGAATCCGACCGGTTCGGGCAGCAGCCGCGGCGCGGACGTCACACCGGAGAACGGGTTGCCGAGCAGCACCATCGTCAGTGCGCCCACCCCTATGCCCGCCGGGCCGAGGAGTGCGGCACACCCGGCAACGGCGGCGCCCACCGTGAGCGTCGAGAGCCCCAACACCCCTGCTTCCGCCCACCAGTTGCCCGACAGGATGCCCAGCCAGCTGTGGGCCACGGCGACGGCCACCACGCCGGCCATCGCGGCGGCGAGCGTGAGGGAGGCCACCGCGCGGACACCGCGCAGGCCGAGCATCGTCACGACCGCACCGGCCGCTACCCCCGCGATCACCAGCGGCAGCATGCTCGCGGCGAATGCGGAGCCCCGTGGGTCGGCCGCGGGTGCGGCCACCACATCGGTGGTCGGCACCTCGGTCCCCGCCGGGGCCTGACCGGCCACCGCTTGCTCCAGGAGCTGGGCGACCACCGGGCTCGCCGCCGTCGCGGTCAGCAGCTTCATTCCCTTCGGCGTGACGACGACCGCTCCGTACACGGCCCGGTCCTCGATCGCGTCGCGGGCCGCAGCCTCATCGGCGTACCCGTGAATCTCGAACGCGCCCTCACGGTGCTCCAACTGCGCCTTCAGGGGAGCCGTCGCCGCGGCGGGTCCCGCGACGCCGAGGGGCAGGTCGCGCGGGGCGGTTCTGGCGGCGGGCCAGGCGAAGGCCCACAGGGCGAGGGCCACGAGGGCGGAGACCAGGACGGCCACCGCCACCATGCGGCGGCCCTGCGGGGGAGGAGTGGCGACGGGCGTGGACATGTGCGGAGCTCCTTCGTGCGCTCTTGCTTGCGACGTGCGCTCTTGGTCGAAGCGTTGCCTTAAAGAGAAGGATCGTTCGTTTTACGTGATGCCCACACTGTCCTGCCGGTCGTGGCGCTTGTCAAGAAGGAATGTTCGTTTTAGTTTGGCGGCATGGCCCGCGTATCCCAGGAGCACCTAGACGCACGCCGCCGCCAGATCCTCGACGGCGCCGCCCTCTGTTTCGCCCGCAACGGCTTCCACGCCACGTCGATGCAGGACGTACTCAAGGAGGTCGGACTCTCGGCCGGGGCGGTCTACCGCTACTTCAGCGGCAAGGAGGAGCTGATCGGGGCGATCGTCGGCGAGGTCCTCGAATGGATCCAGGCGACCTTCGAGGCGGCGGCCGAGGAGACCCCGCCGCCTCCGCCGGACGTGCTCGTCGGCCGGGCGCTGACCCAGGTGCTCGGCCGTAAGACCGGCGTCCACGAGGGGGAGTCCTCGTACCTTCCGCGTCTGATCGTCCAGGTGTGGGCGGAGACCCTGCGCAACGAAGAGCTCGCGGCCGTGATGCGCCAGGGGTACGCCAAGGTGCGGGTGGCCTGGGTGAAGATCGTCGAGGGGTATCGGGCGGCGGGCATGATGCGGGACGACATCCCGGCCGACCATGTCGCGCGGGTGATGATCGGCGCGGCCCAGGGATTCGTCGCGCAGCTCGCACTGTTCGACGAGGTTCCGGTCGAGGCGCTGCAGGACGGTCTGCGCGGTCTGATGAGTATGGGTCGGCCCAGCTGATGGTCATGGAGTGGTCAAGCGCTGGTTAACCTCGTTGAAACTCCTCCCAACTAGCCTGCGAGCCCACGCCACCAGGGGTTTTCGTAACCGGGGTGCGCAAGATCAAGCGCGCTGTTTGTGTGTTACATCTATATCCGTCGCGGTGGCCGCGGCAACCGGACCCCGCACGGTCCGGAGCGAAGGACTGTGAGGTGGGACGCGTGCAACTGACCCCGCACGAGCAGGAGAGACTGCTCATCCATGTGGCCGCGGACGTGGCCGAGAAGCGAAGGGCGCGGGGGCTGCTGCTCAACCACCCCGAGGCGATCGCGCTCATCACGTCCCACATTCTCGAAGGCGCCAGGGACGGCCGTACCGTCTCCGAACTCATGTCGTCGGGACGCAAGGTGCTCACCCGTGACGACGTCATGAGCGGCATCCCCGAGATGATCCACGACGTCCAGGTAGAGGCCACCTTCCCGGACGGCACCAAGCTCGTCACCGTCCACGACCCGATCGTCTGACGGGGGCCGCCAGATGAGTTCCGCGCATCCCGTCATCCCGGGCGAGATCCTCTTCGCCGACGAGCCCGTGGCCTACAACGTAGGCCGCGAGGTCACCGCCCTCACCGTCCTCAACGCCGCCGACCGCCCCGTCCAGGTCGGCTCCCACTACCACTTCGCCGAGGCCAACCCCGGTCTCGACTTCGACCGTGCCGCCGCGCGCGGCAAGCGGCTCAACATCGCCGCCGGCACCGCCGTGCGCTTCGAGCCCGGAATTCCCGTCGACGTCGAACTCGTCCCCCTGGCCGGTCTGCGGATCGTGCCCGGTCTGCGCGGCGAGACCGGAGGTCCCCTCGATGCCTGAGCTCTCCCGCGCCGCGTACGCCGACCTGTTCGGGCCCACCACGGGCGACCGGATACGGCTTGCCGACACCGACCTCCTCGTCGAGATCGAGGAGGACCGCTCCGGCGGCCCCGGACGCTCCGGCGACGAGTCCGTCTTCGGCGGCGGCAAGGTCATCCGTGAATCGATGGGGCAGTCGCGCACGACGCGCGCCGAAGGCGCCCCCGACACCGTCATCACCGGCGCCGTGGTCATCGATCACTGGGGCATCGTCAAGGCCGACATCGGCATCCGCGACGGCCGCATCACCGGCATCGGCAAGTCCGGCAACCCGGACACCACGGACGGCGTGCACCCCGATCTCGTGATCGGCCCGGAGACCGAGGTCATCGCGGGCAACGGCAAGATCCTCACCGCCGGCGGCATCGACACCCACATCCACTTCATCTCGCCGACCATCGTCGACGAGGCGCTCGCCTCCGGGGTCACCACCCTCATCGGCGGCGGCACCGGACCGGCCGAAGGCAGCAAGGCGACCACGATCACGCCCGGCTCCTGGCACCTGGCCCGGATGTTCGCGGCGATGGAGTCGAGCCCCGTCAACATCGGCTTCCTCGGCAAGGGCAACACGGTCTCCAGCGAGTCCATGCACGCCCAACTGCGGGCCGGGGCCGTCAGCTTCAAGATCCACGAGGACTGGGGCGCGACACCCGCCACCATCGACGCGTGCCTGAACGTCTGCGAGGACACCGGCGCCCAGCTCGCCGTCCACACCGACACCCTCAACGAGGCGGGCTTCATCGACGCCACGTTCGCCGCCGTCGCGGGCCGTACCCTGCACGCCTTCCACGTCGAGGGCGCGGGCGGCGGGCACGCCCCGGACATGATCACGGCGGTGTCGCTGCCGAACATGCTGCCCAGCTCCACCAACCCGACCCGGCCGCACACCGTCAACACCGTCGAGGAGCACCTCGACATGCTGATGGTCTGTCACCACCTCAACCCGGCGGTCCCCGAGGACCTCGCCTTCGCCGAGTCGCGGATCCGGCCCACCACCATCGGGGCGGAGGACATCCTGCACGACCTCGGCGCCATCTCGATCATGTCGTCGGACTCGCAGGCCATGGGGCGCATCGGCGAGGTCATCATGCGCACCTGGCAGACCGCGCACGTGATGAAGCGGCGGCGCGGCTTCCTGCCGGGGGACACCCGGGCGGACAACCGGCGCGCGCGTCGCTATGTCGCCAAGTACACGATCAACGCGGCGGTCGCGCAGGGCGTCGACCACGTGATCGGCTCGGTCGAGAGCGGCAAGCTCGCCGACCTGGTGCTGTGGGACCCGAAGTTCTTCGGCGTCAAGCCCCAGCTGGTCATCAAGGGCGGACAGATCGCGTACGCGCAGATGGGCGACGCCAACGCCTCCATCCCCACGCCGCAGCCCGTCCTGCCGCGCCCCATGTTCGGTGCGCACGGCAAGGCGCCCGGGCTCAACTCGTACAACTTCGTGACGCAGTCGGCGCTGGACGACGGGCTGCCGGAGCGGCTCGGTCTCGCCAAGGAGTTCACCGCGATCCGCTCCACGCGCGGGCGCACGAAGGCCGACATGCGTGAGAACGACGCCCTGCCGAGGGTGGAGGTCGCTCCCGACAGCTTCGCCGTCACCATCGACGGTGAGCTCGTCGAGCCGTCGCCAGCCGCCGAACTGCCGCTCGCGCAGCGGTATTTCCTCTTCTGATGGCGGTCGTACGTCATGTCTAGAGGAGCGCTGCTCGTCCTCGCCGACGGCCGCTTCCCTGCCGGAGGGCACGCGCACTCCGGCGGGGCCGAGGAGGCCGTCAAGGCGGGCCGGATCACCGGTGCCGCGAGCCTGGGGGAGTTCTGCCGCGGGCGGCTGCACACCACGGGGCTCGTGTCCGCCTCGCTGGCGGCCGCCGCCGCGCTCGGCCTCGATCCGCTGGAACTGGACGAGGCCGCCGACGCACGCACGCCATCGGCCGCGCTGCGGGTGGCCGGACGGCGGCTCGGGCGGCAGATGATGCGGGCCGCCAGGGCCACCTGGCCCGATCCCGCCCTCGACCGGCTCGCGGCGGCGCTGCCCAAGGGCGCGCATCAGCCGGTGGTGCTCGGACTCGCCGCCCGCGCGGCGGGGCTCGGGCCGGAGGACGCCGCGTACTGCTCCGCGTACGAATGTGTGAGCGGGCCCGCGACGGCGACCGTGCGGCTGCTGAGCCTGGACCCCTTCGACGCGACGGGTGTGCTGGCCCGGCTGGCCCCCGAGCTCGACCTGGTCGCGGCCGAGGCGACGGAGGCGGCGCGCCGCGCGGTCACCGACGGGATCGACGCGCTGCCCGCGGCTTCCGCGCCGCTCATGGAGATCGGGGCGGAGGCACATGCCGCATGGCCTGTGCGGTTGTTCGCGTCGTAGGAGAGCTCCCGCTCCCCCCACCTGCCTCCTCCGAGGCCAGGTGCTCCCCCCGGCCCGCGGACCGGCCGGCCCCGCCGGGCGGCGCGTGCCCAACTGAACCACTGAATCTTCTGGAGTAACCACCATGCACCTCGACCACTCCCACGACGGACCCGCAGCCATCAGCGCCGACGCGCACCGCCCCGACGGACGCCGCCGCGCCCTGCGGATCGGGCTCGGCGGGCCCGTCGGGTCCGGCAAGACCGCCACCGTCGCCGCGCTCTGCAAGACCCTGCGGGACGAGCTGTCGCTCGCCGTCGTCACGAACGACATCTACACCCGCGAGGACGCCGAGTTCCTGCTCCGCGAAGCCGTTCTGCCGCCCGAGCGGATCACCGCCGTGGAGACCGGCGCCTGCCCGCACACCGCGATCCGCGACGACATCTCCGCCAACCTGGAGGCCGTCGAGGACCTGGAGGACGAGATCGGGCCGCTGGACCTGATCCTCGTCGAGTCCGGCGGTGACAACCTCACCGCCACCTTCTCCAAGGGACTCGTCGACGCACAGATCTTCGTCATCGACGTCGCGGGCGGCGACGACATCCCGCGCAAGGGCGGCCCCGGCGTGACCACCGCCGACCTGCTCGTCGTGAACAAGACGGACCTCGCCCCGCACGTCGGCTCCGACCTCGCCGGGATGGCCGCGGACGCCAAGGCCCAGCGCGGCGAACTGCCCGTCGCCTTCCAGTCGTTGCGCTCGGACGAGGGCGTCGGCCCGGTCGCCGCTTGGGTGCGTGCGCAGTACGCGGCCTGGACCGCGTCCGCATGAGCGTGGACACCGCCGTGCCGTCCGGGGTGCGCGGCATCGCCCGTATCTCCGCGCGGGGCGACGGGCGGGGCGGCACCGCCCTGCCCGTGCTCGACGGAGAGGGGCAGCTGGCCCCGCGCCGCACCCGGTCGGCCGGGAGGGGCGCCACGGTCACCCTCGTCGGGGCCATGAGCGGCCCCCTCGGGGGCGATCACCTCACGGTCGAGGCCGCCGCCCACGACGGGGCCCGGCTGCACATCGGCTCGGCCGCCGCCACACTCGCCTTGCCGGGACAGTCGAAGGAGGCCGCGCGCTACGACGTGCGGCTCACGGTCGGCGAGGACGCGGAACTGTTGTGGCTGCCGGAGCAGTTGATCTCCGTACGCGACAGCGACCTGCGGGTGACCACGCGGGCCGACCTCGCCGGGAGCGCGAGCCTGGTGCTGCGGGAGGAGCAGGTGCTCGGCAGGACCGGCGAGGACCCGGGACGCCTCAGCAGCCGCCTCACCGTGCGCCGGGCCGGCCGCCTCCTCCTCGACCAGGAGCTCTCCTGCGGGCCCGGCGCACCCGGCGGATGGGACGGCCCCGCCGTCCTGGCAGGGCATCGCGCGATCGGGCAACTCGTCCTCGTAAGGCCGGAGTTCGAGCACGGCCTGCCCGGGTCGGCACTCCTCGGCGAGACGGCGTCGCTGACTCCGCTCGCCGGACCCGCCGTGCTCGTCACCGCCGTCGCCCCCGACGCTCTACGGGTCCGCCGCGTCCTCGACGAGGCCGTGCGCACACTCACGTGAACAGGGGCATAACCGCTCAGCGGGGTTCCCAGCACCGTCTATCGGATTGGTAAAGAAACACCTGCCCGGTCTGTCGCACTGAACCCGTTGACCGACAGGATCCTCCTACTGTTCGAAATTCGACAGGGAAATCGACAGGGGGAGGAACCAGTTGAGACGCACCACAGCATTCGGCGCCGCCGGCACGCTGATCACGGGCTCGCTCATAGCGGGCGCGATCATGGCGCCCGTCGCCAATGCGGACGCCCGCCGGAGCAGCGGCAGCGCTGACGCCCGCCAGCGCACCAGCTCCGAGGCGCGCGGTGTCGCGCTCGCGGCGCAGCGTGCCGCCAAGGCCGGCATCGACTGGCAGGCGTGCCCCGACGACTGGGGACTGGACAAGGCGATCAAGTGCGGATGGGTCACCGTCCCGCTCGACTACGCCAAGCCCAACGGCAAGAAGATCAAGCTGGCGGTCGACCGCATCGGCAGCACCGGGACGAAGGAGGAGCGCCAGGGTGCTCTCCTCTACAACCCGGGCGGCCCCGGCGCCTCCGGCCTCCGCTTCCCCGCCCGCGTGGTCACCAAGGCCAAGCTCTGGGAGAAGACGGCCAAGGCGTACGACTTCGTGGGCTTCGAGCCGCGCGGCGTCGGCCACTCGGCGCCCATCTCCTGCGTGGACCCGCAGGAGTTCGTCAAGGCCCCCAAGGCCGACCCGGTGCCGGACTCCGCGGCGGACAAGCGCGCCCAGCGCAAGCTCGCGGCCGAGTACGCGGACGGCTGCGCCGAGCGCAGCGGCGACATGCTGGATCACATGACGACGCCGAACACCGCACGCGACCTGGACGTCATCCGGGCCGCGCTCGGCGAGAAGAAGCTGAACTTCCTCGGCGTCTCCTACGGCACCTACCTCGGCGCGGTCTACGGGACGCTGTTCCCGTCGCATGTGCGCCGCATGGTCGTCGACTCGGTGGTCAACCCGTCGAAGAAGAAGATCTGGTACGAGGCCAACCTCGACCAGGACGTCGCCTTCGAGATCCGTCTCAAGGACTGGATGACGTGGGTCGCCAAGTACGACGCCACCTTCCACCTCGGTGACACCGCGGCGAAGGTCGCCAAGAACTGGGACGACCTGCGCGCCGCCGCGAAGAAGGAGCCGCTGGGCGGAGTCGTCGGCCCCGCCGAGCTCATCGCCTACTTCCAGAGCGCGCCGTACTACGACTCCGCCTGGGTCGGGATCGCGACGAACTTCAGCAAGTACGTCGCCGGTGACGCCAAGCCGCTGATCGAGGCAGCCAGCCCCGACCTGTCGGACACCGCGGGCAACATCACCTCGGAGAACAGCAACGCCGTCTACACGGCCGTCGAGTGCGCGGACGCCAAGTGGCCGACCAGCTGGAAGAAGTGGGACCGCGACAACACCCGCATCCACCGCGACAACCCGTTCATGACGTGGGCCAACGCCTGGATGAACCTGCCCTGCGCGACCTGGTCGGGCAAGCAGCACGAGCCCGTCGAGGTCAAGACCGGCAAGGGCCTGCCTCCCGTGCTGATCGCGCAGTCGACCCGCGACGCGGCCACGCCGTACGAGGGTGCCGTCGAGCTGCACAAGCGCTTCAAGGGCTCGCGCCTGATCACGGAGAAGGACGCCGGTTCGCACGGCATCACGAACCTGGTCAACCCGTGCCTCAACGAGCGTGTCGACACCTACCTGCTGACCGGCAAGGTGGACAGCAAGGACGTGACGTGCACCCCGCACGCCACGCCCAAGCCGTGATGTCCTGCCGCTAGGCATCGGGCGAGGGGCGACCGGGACCACCCGGTCGCCCCTTCGCTATGCCGCCTCCTGCGCGATCACGGCCGTACGCGGCTCCGCGATCGCCTCGTAGTCCGCGGTCCGCAGCGCCAGCGAACGGTCCAGGCGCGCCGCGTTGAAGAAGAGCTCCTCGTGGGCGAGCAGCGCCGGGTCCACGACCAGTTCGAGCTCGGGGTCGAAGGAGAACGGCAGGATCGTGCCGCTCACGCTGCCCGCGAGCCGTTCGGCGACCTCCTGCGTGGCGAAGCCCGCGTACGTCCCGCCGAGGAGCTGCTTGACGGCGTTCAGGTCGACACGCCGGTCACCGGGCACCACCGCGAGCACGTAACGCTTCGTCTTCTTGCCGGTCTTCACCATCACCACGATGCACTTGGCGGCCTGCTGGAGGGTGTTGCCCCGCAGCGCGCTCACCGCCTCCGTGGCGCCCTGTTCCTCGTGCTCGATGACGCGGTAAGCCGCGCCCCGCTCGTCGAGCAGCCCGATCAGCTTGGTGTACAGGCTGTGTTCGTTCATCCGCTTCTTCTCCCCTGATGCCGGCAAGGCGTCTTGTCCGCGCGGTGCCGCCCGTTGGCAGGACCGTATGTCACGGCATCAACTCAGCGGCATCCGGGGGAATTTCCGCCGGCTCGCCGCGGCGGCGCGCTCGGCCTCCTCCGCCTTCACGACCGCCGCGTACTTGTCGACGTACTCCTGTCCGGAGAGCCCGAGGATGGCGTACATGATCTCGTCCGTGACCGCACGCAGGACCGCCTTCTCGTTCTCCATGCCCGCATAGCGCGAGAAGTCCAGCGGGGCGCCGAACCGGATCTCCACGCGCCGGAAGTTCGGCACCTTCTGGCCCGGCGGCTGGGCCTCGAACGTGCCGATCATCGCGCACGGGATCACCGGAGCCTGCGCCTTGAGCGCCATCGCGGCGACGCCGACCTTCCCCTTGTAGAGGCGCCCGTCGTGCGAGCGGGTGCCCTCCGGATAGATGCCGAGCAGCTCGCCCTTGCGCAGCACCCCGAGGCCCTCGCGGATCGCGGCCTGGCCCGCCTCCTTGCCGGAGCGGTCCACCGGGATCTGCCCTGCGCTGCGGAAGAACGTGGCCGTCAGGCGGCCCCTGATGCCGGGGCCCGTGAAGTACTCGGCCTTCGCGAGGAAGGTGATCCGCCGCTTGATGATGGCGGGCATCAGGAAGTGGTCCGAGAACGAGAGATGGTTGCCCGCCACGATCGCCGCACCGGACTCCGGTATGTGCTCGAGGCCCTCGATGCGCGGCCGGAACATGAGCCGCAGCAGCGGCCCCAGGACGACGTACTTGAGCAGGTAGTAGAACACCCGTTGCTCCTCACTCAGGTGGACCGGCCTGGGTTCTGCGTCGTCGCAGGTCACGGGTCCTCGCGCAGCGGTCAGTTTAGGTGCGCCGCCCCGACGGGAGAAGGGAGCGAAGCCTGGCGGCCTCGGTCCCTTCGTGCACGTGTGCGGTCCGGGTGGCGGGGCGCCCATCCGGAGGGCACGCCGGACTCGTCCGGGTGACCGAGCGGCGTGTCGGGCGCGCGGGCCGCGGATGCGGGGGTGGCCTGGCTTCTCTCCGACGCAGCACGCCACCGCCCCAGGAGGTCTCCATGAGGTCCCGTCCCACGTCCCGCCTGCGCCCGGCCGCGGCCGTCGCCGCCGCCCTGGTCTCCCTCGTCGTGGCCGCGCCCGCCCACGCGGCACACGAAACGGCCCCCGAGCGGGGGAGCGGCGTCTTCCTCACCGTCACCGGGCAGGACAACGCCTGGGTACGCGGGGTGCTCCTCGACTGCGTGACCCGCCGGCCCGCACACCATCCGCACGCGGCCGAGGCGTGCGCGGCCATCGACGCGGCGCACGGCGACTTCGACGCACTGCCCGCGAAGCAGGGAATCTGCACAAAGCAGTACGCCCCGGTCACCGTGAGCGCGACGGGCCACCACCGCGGCAAGCCGGTCAGCTGGAACAAGACGTACGGCAACGCCTGCGAGATGGGGTACTCGACGGGCGCCGTCTTCCGCTTCTGACGCGCTTCTGACGGCCCCTGCCGACGCCCCCGCCCCCGGCGCCGCCCCGCACCTTTCCTCACTGCCGCGCGGCGCCTCAGGGGGTGCTGCGCGAGAGCACCATCGCCAGCGTGAGCATCCCGATGACGACCCAGCCGAACCACAGCCAGCCGTTGCTCCCGAGCGCGACCGTGTACGCGGTCACCGCGACCAAGCCTCCGATGGTGAATACACCCATCGTCTTCGTAGAATCAGGCATCGCCCTGCCTCCTCCCGGCAGCCCCGGCGCCTCGACGCCAAGACCGCGGCCTGAGACCATCCTCGCCTGCGAAGACCCTTTGCCGCTAGCGCCCGCGCGCGGCCAGTGAGGCCAGATAGGCGTTGTACGCCTCCAGCTCCTTGTCACCGTCACGGTCCGCCGCCCGGTCCGTACGCCGTGCCTGGCGCTGATCGGAGCGGTACCACTGGAAGAGCAGCGCGAGCAGCACGAGGACCGAAGGCACCTCGCTGAACGCCCACGCGATGCCGCCGGCGGCGCTCTGATCAGCGAGTGCGTCGATGCCGAGCGAGGCAGGCGGGTTCTTGTAGGTGCCGATCATCGGCTCGGAGGCCATCATCAGGGCGATGCCGAAGAACGCGTGGAAGGGCATGCCCGCGAACAGCTCCAGCATCCGCATGATGTATCCGGGCCGGTGCGGACCTGGGTCGACGCCCATGATCGGCCAGAAGAAGACCAGGCCGACGGCCAGGAAGTGGACCATCATCCCGATGTGGCCCACCTTCGACTCCATCAGGGTGTCGAAGATCGGCGTGAAGTACAGCGCGTACAGGCTCGCGATGAACAGCGGGATCGTGAACGCGGGGTGCGTGATGATCTTCATGTAGCGGCTCTGCAGGATCCACAGGAGCCACTCGCGGGGGCCCTTGTGGCCGCGGCGGGCCGCGACCGGCAGGGCGCGCAGGGCGAGGGTGATCGGAGCGCCCATCAGGATCAGGATCGGCGACAGCATGCTGATGATCATGTGCTGCACCATGTGCACGCTGAACATGACCATGCCGTAGTCGTTCAGCTTGGTGCACATCACGAGCAGGATGGTCAGCACGCCCACCACGAAGGAGATGGTGCGGCCGACCTGCCACTTGTCACCGCGCCGTACGAGCCGGACCACACCCCAGCCGTAGAGCGCGAGCGCCACCAGGCAGCTGATGAGGAAGAAGGGGTCGGCGGAGAGCTCGAGCCCGCGCCCCAGCGTGAACGGCGGCAGATCCATGTTCATGCCGTGCCCGCTGTGATCCATCCACTGGCTCCTGATTCGTGCGGTTGTGCGCTGTGTGTCCGCACCAGACTAGAACGGCCCCCGGACGCCGACGCGTCCGGGGGCCGTTCGAAAAGGGCCTCGCTCTACAGCACGCACTCCGCCTCGGCGTACCGCTCGTCCGGCACCGTCTTCAGCGTCTCGACGGCCTCGGCGAGCGAAACCATCGTGATGTCCGTGCCGCGCAGCGCCGTCATCTTGCCGAACTCGCCGCGGTGCACGGCCTCCACGGCGTGCCAGCCGAAGCGGGTGGCGAGCACACGGTCGTACGCGGTGGGGGTGCCGCCGCGCTGGACGTGCCCGAGGATCACCGGACGCGCCTCCTTGCCCAGGCGCTGCTCCAGTTCGCCGGAGAGCCGCGTGGCGATGCCCGCGAACCGCTCGTGGCCGTACATGTCCTTGGTGCCCTCGTCGAAGTCCATCGTGCCCTCGCGGGGTTTGGCTCCCTCGGCGGCCACGACGATCGCGAACTTCTTGCCCGCGGAGAAGCGTTCGCCGACCTTCCGCGCCAGTTCCTCGATGTCGAAGGGCCGCTCCGGCACGACGATCGCGTGCGCGCCCGCGGCCATGCCCGAGTGCAGCGCGATCCAGCCGGTGTGCCGGCCCATGACCTCGACGATCAGGACCCGCTGGTGCGACTCGGCGGTCGTCTTCAGCCGGTCGAGGGCCTCGGTCGCCACGCCGACGGCGGTGTCGAAGCCGAAGGTCACGTCGGTCACCGCGATGTCGTTGTCGATCGTCTTGGGCACCCCGACGATCGGCAGACCCGCGTCCGACAGGAGCCGGGCGGCCTTCAGCGTGCCTTCGCCGCCGATCGGGATGACCGCGTCGAGGCCCAGGTCGGCGAGGTGGCCCTTGGCCCGCTCGACGCCGTCGCGCAGATGCGCGGGCTGGACACGGGAGGAGCCGAGAATCGTTCCGCCACGGGCCAGGATGCCGCCCACCGCGTCGAGATCGAGCTTGCGGTAGTCGCATTCGAGCAGGCCGCGCCACCCGTCGTGGAAGCCGATGACCTCGTCGCCGTGGTCGACGACGGCGCGGTGCACGACCGAACGGATGACGGCGTTCAGGCCGGGGCAGTCGCCGCCGGAGGTGAGGACACCAATGCGCATAGCCCGGAATACCTTTGCAACGTGGGCCGGAGTCCGGACCACGTCGTCCGGCTGGAACCCCGCCACCCTATAGGCGTCAGGGGGCGGGGCAGCACCGGGCGTCCGACTGCTGGACTGTGCCGCTCACCTGTGCGGTGGGGGCATCATGCGGGCTGCTGTGCCGCGTTCATGCGCTCGGCGCGCAGCGCCTCGTACCAGCGGTCGTCCGTGGGCGGCAGCGCGTTCACGTCGAGGGCCAGCTTCAGGAGCAGGTCCGCGATGAGCGGGTTGCGGGCGAGGACGGGACCGTGCATGTACGTGCCGAAGACGGTGCCGTTGTACGCGCCCTCGGTGCCGTCGCCCGTGCCGTTGCCCCGACCGAGGCTGACGCGTGCGAACGGCCGCGCGGACGGGCCGATGTGCGTGATGCCCTGGTGATTCTCGAAGCCCGTCAGCGGGGGCAGGCCCAGCTGCGGGTCGATGTCGCCCAGGACGTCGCCGACGCACCGGTCGCCCTCGCCGCGGGTGGAGATCACGTCGAGCAGGCCGAGGCCCGGCTCGCGCTGGCCGAGGTCGTTGATGAACTCCTGGCCCAGGATCTGGTAGCCCGCGCACACCGAGAAGACGATCGCGCCGTTGCCCACGGCCCGCTGCAGTCCGCCGTCGCGGCGCAGCCGCTCGGCGGCCAGGCGCTGCGGGCGGTCCTCGCCGCCGCCGATCAGGTAGATGTCGCCGGAGGTGGGCACCGGCTGGTCGCTGCGCACGTCGTAGCGCTCGACCTGGAGGCCGCGCTGGTGGGCGCGGCGCTCCACGACCAGGGCGTTGCCCTGGTCTCCGTACGTGCTGAGCAGGTCGGGGTAGACCCACACCAGCCGCAGGCTGTTGTCGCTCATGCTCATTCGTCCCTACGAGGGTCTAGAGGGTCCGGTGGGGTCAGTTGCCGACGCGGCGGCGCAGGTCCTGGAACGCGGTGTAGTTCGCGATCGTCTCGATGCGGCCGGGCGGCGCGAGCTGCACGGCCTCGTCGAGGGACTCGCAGACCCGGAAGTCCAGGCCCGCGACCTCCAGGCGCACGGCGAGGTCCAGCTTGCGGTCGCCGAGCACGAAGATCGGGTGGCCCGCCAGCCGGGTGTAGTCGACGTCCCACAGCCAGGAGGTGTCGGTGCCGTCGGCGCCACGGGCGTTCACGGAGAGGATCACCGGGGTGGGCGGCGGGTCGATCAGCGAAAACGTTTCGAGCCAGCCCGCGGGGTTCTTCGCGAGCAGCAGACGCAGGTCGCGGCCCTGGAACTGCACGACGTCATAGCGTCCGGCGACGGCCTGCACCTGGTACATCCGCTCCAGGGCGACCTGCGGCGGCACGCCGAAGACGGCGGCGACGGCGGCGGACGTGGTGGCGTTCGCCTTGTTCGCCCGGCCCGGCAGCTGCAGATGGATCGGCCAGGCCGAGCCGTGCGGGTCCAGGACGTGGTCACCGGAGAGCACCCAGCTGGGCGCGGGGCGGCGGAAGCCGCACTCGCCGCAGAACCAGTCGTCCCCGGGGCGCTGCATCACACCGCCGCAGGAGGGGCACGACCAGGCGTCGTCCTTCCACTCCTGGCCGGCGGCCACCCACACGACGTTCGGCGACGAGGACGCCGCCCAGACGACCAGCGGGTCGTCCGCGTTGGCGACCACGACCGCCTTGGAGCCCGCCAGACCCTCGCGCCAGTTCTCGGCCATCATGCGGGTCTCCGCGGCGCGGTCCAACTGGTCGCGCGAGAGGTTGAGCAGCGCGATCGCCTTCGGCTCCACGTCGCGGGCGACACCGGCGAGATACTTCTCGTCGACCTCGATCACGCCGAACCGGGCGTCCGAACCGCCCGCGAGGGCCGAGGTGATCCCGGCCGGCATGTTCGCGCCCAGCGCGTTCGACACCACGGGCCCGCTGGCGCGCAGCGCCTCCGCGAGCAGCCGGGTCGTGGTCGTCTTGCCGTTCGTGGCAGAGACGAGCACCACGTCCAGGTGCGTGGCAAGACGCCCGAGCAGGTCGGGGTCGAGCTTGAGTGAGACGCGGCCGCCGATCACCGATCCGCTGCCGCGGCCCGCCGCGCGCGACACCGCCGCGGCCGCCTTGCCCGCCGTCACGGCCAGCTTGGCCCGCGGCGACAGCGGGTCCGTGTTGCCTGCCATCAGTTCTGGATCCTCCTTGCGTACGGCGCCGCGCCTGCCCCTGGCAACGCGATGAACCTCAGCCTATCGAGATCCACTGTCAAGCCCGAACCGCGGCACCACCCCGACCCCGGGGCTCTCCAAGGACCGTACCCTTGCGGCCATGCGACACGGCTCGATCCCGGGCGCCTCAGGGCGCGTACGACCTCTGACTCTGCTCGGTGACCCCGTGCTGCACAAGCGGTGTGCGGAGGTCACCGACTTCGGCCCCGAACTGGCCCGGCTCATCGAGGACATGTACGCCACGATGTACGCCGCCCAGGGCGTGGGTCTGGCCGCCAACCAGATCGGCGTGAGCCGGCGGGTCTTCGTGTACGACTGCCCGGACGACGACGATGTGCGCCATCTCGGGTACGTGGTGAATCCGCGCCTCGTGGACGTGGACGGGATCACCGTGCGCGGGCCGGAGGGCTGTCTGTCGCTGCCGGGCCTGGAGGCAAGCACCCCGCGTTTCGACCACACGGTGGTGGAGGGCGTCACCATGCTCGGTGAGCCCATGAGGGTGCACGGAACCGGCTGGTTCGCGCGCTGCCTGCAGCACGAGTGCGACCACCTGGAGGGCGGGGTCTACACCGATCACGTCACGGGCTGGCGGCGGCGCAGGGTTCTGCGGGCCGCCGCCAAGGCGCCCTGGAGCGGCTGACCTTCGACGGCCGATCGGTCCTCAGAACCCGGGGCCGCCGACGCGGTTGCCCGCCGCGGCGAGCCGTCCCCACAGCAGGTCGGCCAGGCTGCTGACCAACTCGGCGCGCGGGCACGGCCGTTCGCCGAGCCACCAGTCGCCCGCCGCGTGCATCATGCCGACGATGCCGTGCCCCCAGACGCGCGCGAGCTGCGCGCTGCCGGGGCCGAGGTCGACCCGCTCCTCGATGACCTGCGCGAGCTCCTCGCCCATGCGGCGCAGGACGGGCGCGGAGTGCAGGCCCACGTCGAAGCCCTGCTCGCCGGGTGCGGCGCCGTCCGAGGGGTGCATGAGGAAGCGGTAGACCTGCGGGCGGGACTCGATCGCCGCGAGGTAGGTGTCAAGCGTCTGCTCGACCCGCTCCCGGCGCTCGGCCGGGGCGTCCAGGGCGGCGCGCAGCGATTCGAGGAGTGCGTCGGTGTGCCGCTTGGCGAGCGCGGCGTACAGTCCGCCCTTGTCGCCGAAGTGCCGGTACAGGATCGGCTTGGTGATGCCTGCCTCCGCGGCGATGGCGTTCATCGAGGCGCCGGGCCCGTCACGCAGCACCACCCGGTCGGCTGCCTCCAGCAGCTCGCGCCGCCGACGCTCGGCAGACCGCTGCTGATCGGTCTGCTGTGTGGTGGTCTCCATAGCGTTTCTCTCCCCGCCCATGCGATTGCGCCCCGCACGCGCAACGTAACACCCCGCGCGAGGCGGCGATCGAACGGGCGGCCGGGAGTTGACAGCGGCTACCGGCCGGTAACAGACTCCAGTTACCGCAAGTAACGCACGTCTTCACCGCAGGTCCTGGAGGGGTCATGGCCGAGTTCACCATGGAGCTCAACGACGAACAGAAGGAGGTCCGGGACTGGCTCCACGGGTTCGCCGCTGACGTCATCCGCCCTGCTGCCGCCGAGTGGGACGAGCGCGAGGAGACCCCCTGGCCGATCATCCAGGAGGCGTCGAAGCTGGGGATCTACTCCCTCGACTTCTACGCCCAGCAGTTCTTCGACCCCACGGGCCTCGGCATCCCGATGGCCACCGAGGAGATCTTCTGGGGTGACGCGGGCATCGGCCTGTCCATCATGGGCACGGGCCTGGCCGCCGTCGGCGTCCTCGCCAACGGCACCGAGGAGCAGATCGGCACCTGGATCCCGCAGATGTACGGCGACGTGAACGACGTCAAGGTCGCCGCCTTCTGCTCCTCCGAGCCCGACGCGGGTTCCGACGTGGCGGCGATGCGCACCCGCGCCGTCTACGACGAGGCCAAGGACGAGTGGGTCCTCAACGGCACCAAGACCTGGGCGACCAACGGCGGCATAGCCAACGTGCACGTCGTCGTCGCGGTCGTCGACCCCGAGCTCGGCTCCAAGGGCCACGCCTCCTTCATCGTCCCGCCCGCCACCCCCGGTCTCTCGCAGGGCCAGAAGTTCAAGAAGCACGGCATCCGCGCTTCGCACACCGCCGAGGTCGTCCTGGAGGACGTGCGCGTCCCGGGCCACTGCCTCCTCGGCGGCAAGGAGAAGCTCGACGAGCGCCTCGCCCGCGCCCGTGAGCGTGCCAAGACCGGCGGCGAGCGCGTGAAGAACGCCGCGATGGCGACCTTCGAGGCGTCCCGCCCGGCGGTCGGCGCCATGGCTGTGGGCACGGCCCGCGCCGCGTACGAAGAGGCCCTGGAGTACGCCAAGACGCGTACGCAGTTCGGTCGCCCGATCATCGACAACCAGGGCGTCGCCTTCCAGCTCGCCGACATGGCTACGCAGATCGACGCAGCGCGTCTGCTCGTCTGGCGCGCCTCGTGGATGGCGAGCACGGGCAAGAAGTTCGAGTCGGCCGAGGGCTCCATGTCCAAGCTGTACGCGAGCGAGGTCGCCAAGAAGGTCACCGCGCAGGCGGTGCAGATCCTCGGCGGCAACGGCTTCACGCGTGAGTACCCGGTGGAGCGCATGCACCGGGACGCCGCGATCTACACGATCTTCGAGGGCACGAGCGAGATCCAGCGCCTGGTGATCGCGCGCACGCTGTCGGGGATGCCGATCCGCTAGCGTGCCCGCTGCACGTGAGCCTTCCGCCCCTGTCGCTCCCGCGACAGGGGCGGTCTGCGTGCGGGGTGCAGCGTGACGGGAGTGCCGGGCCGGGCTGCGCAGTAAGACTTGCAAGTTTACCTGTCTACCTCGTACGGTGCTGAGCATGAGCGCACACTCCGGTGACCCCACCCCCGAGCAGCTCGCCGCCGATCTGTCGGGCGCCGTCCGGCGGCTCGTACGGCGCTTCCGGGGCGTCTCGCCGCAGACCGGCCTCAGCCCCTCGCAGCGCTCCGTGCTCGCCCGGCTCGACGGTGACGGCCCCACCACCACCGCGGGCCTCGCCCGCGCGGAGCTCGTACGGCCGCAGTCGATGCGGATGACCGTGTCCGCGCTGGAGGAGATGGGGCTCGTCGGACGCAGTCCGGACCCCGACGACGGGCGGCAGTCCGTCGTCTCCGTGACCGATCAGGGGCGGCGCACCCTCACCGAGATGCGGGCCGCCAAGCGCGACTGGCTCGCCGCGGCACTCGCCGACGAGCTCGACCCGGCGGAACGCCGCCAACTGGCCGATGCCGTCGAGCTGTTGGAGCGGCTGGTGCGCAAGTGAGGGCGGTGCCGTCCGCACCGGCCCGCCCGATACCGGGCACGCGTCCCGCCTTCGGGGCCCGGCTCACCGCGCCCCTCCTGCTCGGCTCCCTGCTCAATCCGCTCAACACCACGATGATCTCCACCGGCCTGGTGGCGATCGGACACGACTTCGGCGTCGGCGCCTCCGACACCGCCTGGCTCGTCTCCGTCCTCTACCTCGCCAGCGCCGTCGCCCAGCCCGTCCTCGGCAGACTGGCCGACAGCATCGGGCCGCGCCGGGTCTTCCTCGGCGGGCTCGTGGTCGTGGTCGCCTCCGGCCTGGTGGGCGCGTTCGCCCCCGGATTCCTGTGGCTCCTCGTCTCGCGGCTGCTGCTCGGCATCGGTACGTCGGCGGCGTACCCGGCCGCGATGGCCGTCCTGCGCGACGAGTCACGCAGGCTCGGCACACCGACCCCGCGCACGGTCCTCGGACGCCTCTCCTTCGCCGCCCTCGGCAGCGCGGCGATCGGCCCGACGCTCGGCGGACTGCTCGTGGCGACGGCAGGATGGCGCGGGATCTTCGCGGTCAACGTCCCCGTCGCGCTCATCGCGCTCGGCTGCGCGCTGCGCTGGATCCCGGCGGACGGGCCACGGGCCGAGCGGGCGAAGGGCGGTGGTTCGAACACGCTCGACCCGCTCGGGATACTGCTCTTCAGCTCCGCGCTGACCTGCCTCGTCATCTTCCTGCTCGACCTGGCCCACCCCACCTGGTGGCTGCTCGCCCCCGTGGCGGTGCTCTCCACCGCCCTCACCTGGTGGCAGCTGCGCCACCCGCATCCGTTCATCGATCTGCGCATGCTGGGCACCAACCACGCGCTCGCCCGCACCTACCTGCGGCACGGCCTGAGCTACCTCGTCGTGTACTGCGTGATGTACGGCTTCACCCAGTGGCTGGAAGAGGCCCGCGGCCTCTCGTCCCTGCACACCGGCCTCGTCATGCTGCCCATGTCCCTTGCCGCGCTGGCCTGTTCGCTGCTCGGAGCCCGTACGAAGGGCATCCGAGCCCCGCTGGGCATCGCCTCCGTCCTCCTCGTGGTGGGCGGCACGCTGCTCTTCTTCACCACGGGCGGCACCCCGCTGGCCGTGCTCCTTCTGACGGGCGCGTGCTTCGGCATCCCGCAGGGATTCATGGGCACCAGCAACCAGGCCGCCGTCCAGATGTACGCCCCCGCCGACGCGATCGGCTCCGCGGCGGGGCTGCAGCGCACGGCCCAGTACATCGGGGCCATCGCCGCGTCCGGCCTGATCGGCCTCGCCTACGGGCAGCGGGCCGACGACGCCGGACTGCACCTCATGGCCGGGGTCGGCACCGTACTGGCGCTCGCCCTGGTCGTCCTGACCCTCACCGACCGGGCGTTGCGCGCCCGCACCTGACCCTCCCGATCACCCCGAATTCCCCGCCCCGTAAGCCCGTAAGAGAGAGACCAGCACCATGACTGCCACCACCCTCGACCCCACCACCGCCCTCGTCCTCGTCGACCTCCAGAAGGGCATCACCGCCCTGCCCACGGCCCACCCCTCCGCGGAGATCGTCGAACGGTCCGCCCGCCTCGCCGACGCCTTCCGTGAGCGCGGCCTGCCCGTGGTCCTGGTCCTGGTCCGGGTCACCGGCGGCGCCCCCGGGCGCACCGAAGGCCCCGCCCGTGGCGGCGAAGTGCCCGCCGACTGGGCGGACCTGGTGCCCGAACTCGGCCGCGAGGACAGCGACATCGTCATCACCAAGCAGCAGTGGGGCGCCTTCTACGGCACCGACCTCGACCTCCAGCTGCGCCGCCGCGGCGTCACCCAGGTCGTGGTCGCCGGTATCGCGACGAGCATCGGCGTCGAGTCGACGGCCCGCGCGGCGCACGAGCACGGCTACCACGTCACGGTCGCCGTCGACGCCGTGACCGACATGGACGCCGAGGCACACCGCAACAGCATCGAGAAGATCTTCCCGAGGCTCGGCGAGACGGACACGGCGGACGCGATCGCGAAGCTGCTGCCGGCCGCCGGCTAGGGCTGGTACACGTACGGCGTCGTGACGCTCAGCGGCACGAAGCCCAGGCGTTGGAGGATCGGGCGGCTGTCGTCGGAGGCGTCCACCTGGAGATAGCGGCAGCCGCGTTCGGCGGCGACGCGGGTGCGGTACGCGACCAGGGCGCGGTAGATGCCCTTGCCGCGCCACTCGGGAGCGGTGCCGCCGCCCCACAGGCCCGCGAAGTCGGTGCCGGGGTAGAACTCGATCCGGGCCGAGCTGACCGGCACGTCGCCCGCCATCGCGACCACGGCGACGATCGTCTCGGGGGTCTCGGTCAGCTGGGTCAGGACCCGCTTGCTCAGCCGCTCGCTGAGCCCCGAGCCGTCCTCGCCGAAGGCGATCTCATGGGCGTCGGCCATGAGCCGCACGCCTGCCGCGTCCGTCACCGGTACCAGGCGCACCCCCTCCGGCACCTCGGGCTCCACGGACAGACCGGCGACCTCGGCCACCATCACCGTCTCCGGCGGCTCGGGGACGAAGCCGGCTGCCAGCAGGTGCTCGGCGAGGTCGGCGGGCCGGTCGTGGGAGTACAGCTTCCACTCGAACTCGCGCCCTGCCGACGTGAAGTACCGCACCTGCTCGGCGATGACGGCATCCGCCGTGGCCGCATCGACGTCCGCCCAGTGCACACCGTTCCAGTCGTGCTCCGCGCCGATCTGCCGGATGACCGCCCCGGCATGCTCGACGCGTGCGCCGGGACTGTCCGTGCGCACCTCGCGCCGGAGCTGCCGGTCGTACGTCTCCAGTACCGCGTCTTGATTCATGCGAGCACTTCAGCAGGGGCAGTGGGCCGGGGCAAGGGGATTACTGCCGCCGGTCACGCCTGCCAGTGGCAGCGCAGCGCCGCGGTGGCGAAACCGGGTCCGAAGGCGACCATGACGCCCTCGGCACCATCGGCGGGGGGAGCGGCGTGGGTGCGTTCGAGGACGCGCAGGACGCTGACGCCGCCGAGGTTGCCCTCGTCGGCCAGGGTCTCGCTGGAGTGGCGCACGTCGTGCGAGCTCAGGCTCAGGGCGGTGGCGGTGTCGGAGATGATGCGGGGGCCGCCGGGGTGAATGACGGCGAAGTCGGGCTTCTGCGGGCCGTGCCAGTCCAGGACGGCGGGCAGCACGTCGTCAGTGGCGGCGAGGGCCTTCTTGGTGGAGTCGAAGTGGAATCCGTCGGTGCCGATCCGTCCTTGATAGCGGTCGAGGCTGTCGGGCAGGACGTACTCCAGGCTGTCGTCGATCGCGATCCCCGGCCCCAGCGGTTCGCTGGTGAGAACGGTCGCGGCTGCCGCATCCCCGAACAGCGCCTTGTAGATCATCGATTCGATCGTGGTGTCGGCATGGTTGTAGACAGTGGATATGACCTCCGCGGCGACCACCAGGACCTTGCTGCCGGGTCGGGCGGCCACGAGGTCGGCGGCGCGCAGCAGGGCCTGGGCGCCGCCGGCGCAGGCCAGGGTCGTCAGTGCGATGCGGCGCACGGTGGGACGTAGTCCCAGGCGAGCCACGAGATGTACGTCGAGGTTGGGCACCGCCCAGCCGGTGACATGGGCGGTGACGACCGCGTCGATGTCCTCGGCCGCGAGCCCGGCGGTGTCGAGAGCCGAGTGGGCCGCGCGCTCGGCCATGTCGACGGAATCCTGGAACGCGGTCTCGGCGCGCAGGCTGATCCCGCCCCGGCCCGCGATGCCGGGGGAGTCGACGGGGCGCGTGAAATAGCGGGTGTGAACACCACAGTTGCCCACGACCCGGAGGATCGCGGCGAGCCGTGGGTGGTCGGGGTGGTGTACACGTATGTCGTCCGCGATCTCTGCGGTCGTGACCTTGTGGTCGCCGAATACGGTCTGGGGTCTTGAGACGTAGGCGGGCACGAGGTGACTCCCACTGGTTGGTCGGATGTGGGGGGGTGCGGCACAACGTACTTCACCGCACTGATCTGGTACCCCTCCGACAACCGGAGTCCTGGAGATCGTGTCGTTCGGTCAGTGGGCCCGCAGCATGGGAGCCCGCGTGTGGGAGCGCTTCTCGCCGGGGTGGAACACCATGATGATCAGCCGGGCGCCGGGCGCCGTCATGGGCTGTGCGGCGCACATGGTCAGCCAGCCGGGGCCCTGCTGGGCGTGGTGCAGGGGACGCTCGTCGCCGTCCGGGTGCGAGACGAAGTCACCGGCTCCGTAGAGGGGAGCGGCTTCGGGGTCTTCGAGTACTTCCTTCTCGATCTGGCGCAGGGATTCGTCCTCCGGCCGCGCCGCGAGCGCGGCACGCAACTGGGGCAGGACCATGGGGGCCCATGCCGTGTGCCAGTCCGTCAGGGCCTCGCGTCCCTCGGGATCGAGGAGCATCCAGCGCATCGTGTTGCCGGGCACGTTCCCGTTGGGGAACAGGTCGGCGAAGGGCTGGTTGTAGGCGAGCATGTCCCACGAGGCGTCGGTGACGTAGGCCATGTGCCCGATGCTCTCGACGGCCTCCTGCCAGACCCCCGGGATCTCCTTGCCGGACGACAGGTGCAGCGGCCCGGGGGGTTCCTGCAGCAGCGCGAACCGGCAGAGCGACACCCACTCCTGCTCATTGAGCCCGAAGAGCCGTGCGACGTCCCGCAGCAGCGAAGCAGGCGGATTGGGGTAACTGCCCGACTCCAGGCGGTGATACGTCCCGATGGCACGGTGCAGCAGCTGGTCGACCTGGTGCTGGGAGAGGCCGCGGGCGCGCCGCCCCTGGCCCGTGGGGCGGCTGAAGCCGTGCGATTCGGGGGCGATGAGGGCACGTCGTTCACGGAGCAGAGCGCGGAGCGCCGTCTTGTTCATGGTGAGTAATCCCTCTTGGTGCACGCCGAGTTGAGCATCAGCAGTCTAAATATTCTCACCAGCTTTAATAGTAAAGATTGCCCGAAGAAAAACGATCAGTGGGTGCGGCATCATGGGTGGAGCGGAACCACCGACCTGCGAGTTCGAACGTCGGTGGGCACGCGGACACAACTGTGGGGCACCTTGACCGAGGAGCTCGAAATTGGCTGAAATTCCTCGGCGTTGGGTACCCCCTAGGCCTATTGGGCCGCTGCGGGAAGAGTATGGATCGGTTGTTCGTATTCCGATGCGTGTGGTCGGAAACGTCGCACTCGGGACGTACGACGCATGACTTCCCGAATCGGTTCCTGGGCCCACTGGCTGCGGCCGGTGCCGTCACTCGCCATTACGTAGCGGCCACGGTACCGGCCGCCCGCGGTTGTCCCCGGGCGGTTCACCCGGCGGGAAGCTGTTCCTCGGCCCGCGCCAGGATCTCCGTCACGCGCAGACCGAACCGCACGTCACATGCGTGTGGTTGGCCGGATCGCGCCGATGCGACGAGCGCGTCGACCGCCGAGCGGAAGGCGTCGAGCGCTCCGCCTCCCGAAGGCATCAGCGCCGTCCCCGCCTCGCCGCGCAGCTCCACCGTCACCCCCGCCGCCTTCGGCGGCGTGCTCAGGCTCAGCGCCGCCGTGCTCGACGCCCCGCCGTCGTGCCGCAGGACCAGATGCACCAGATCTCCCCGGCCGGGCACCGCCGTCACTTCGGTCACGTCGCCGAGCACCGGCAGCAGGATGGAGAGGGCGTGCGGGCCGACGTCCCACAGGCCGCCCCGCTGGGCCCGCCACGGCGAGGAGAACGGGCTGGTCCCGTCCGCCGAGTAGAACGAGCCGTACCAGTCGGCGCGGCCCGCGAACCAGCCTTCCGCCGCCGCCTGTTCCGTCACCCAGGCCGACGTCGGTCCGGCGAAGCGCAGGGTGAAGAAGACGACGGACGCCACCCGGGCCGCCCCGGCCGCTTCCGCGAGATCGCGCGCCGCGGCCACCGTCGTCGCCACCGGCTTGTCCAGGAGCAGATGGCAGCCCGCCGCCGCGGCCCGCGCGGCCAGCGGCGCCTGCACGTCCGGCGGCACGGCGAAAGCCACCGCGTCGCTCGCGGCGAACAGTTCGTCCACGTCCGCGTATGCCGTGGCCGCGTGCGCCGACGCGAGCGCGTCCGCCGCGTCGGGGCGCCTTCCCCACACGCCGTGGAACTGCACGTCCGGGTGCGCGGCGAGCGCCGGAGCGTGCGTGGACGAGGCCCACGGACCCGTTCCGACCAGTCCGCATCGCAGTTTTTTCATGGTCGGCATTATGGCTGACTCCATACCGTCGGCGATGGCGAGGCCCAGTGGTGGCAAGGCAGTCGAGCGCACTTCGCTCTCGCGCCCAAGCGGCGAGTGGCTTGATCTCGATTCCGAACTCAACGGTGGTGAAATCCGATTCACCCACTATGGTGAATTCCAATTCACTTGGCTTTGCCTCCCTTTACTTCTGGACACCCGGGCCCGTGCCGGAGGGATCATGAAGTTCGCCCCGATATCTTCCGCACATAGCGCTGGCATGTGCGCCCGTCCGACGGTTCCGGTGCTGGCCTTCGGCGGCATTCTCATGGCGGTCACGCAGACGGTGGTCGTGCCGCTGCTGCCCGATCTGCCGCGCCTGACCGGCAGTTCACCCGGCGCGGTGTCCTGGCTGGTCACCGCCACCCTCCTGGCCGGCGCCGTCCTCACGCCCGTGTTCGGCCGGGCGGGCGACATGTACGGGAAGAGACGGGTGCTGCTCGCCGCGCTCGGCCTGATGACCGTGGGCTCGACCGTGTGCGCGTTCACCTCCGACATCCGGGTGCTGATCGCGGCCCGCGCGCTGCAGGGAGCGGCGGCCGCCGTCGTCCCGCTGTCGATCAGCATCCTGCGGGACGAACTTCCGCCGGAACGCACCGGTTCCGCGGTGGCGCTGATGAGCTCGACGGTCGGGATCGGGGCGGCGCTGGGCCTGCCGCTCGCCGCGCTGATCGTGCAGTACGCGGACTGGCACGCCATGTTCCGGGCCACGAGCGCGCTGGGCGCGATCGGTCTCGCCCTCGCCTGGTGGACCGTACGCGAGTCACCGGTCCGCTCGCCGGGGCGCTTCGACACCTGGGGTGCGCTGGGGCTCGCCGTCGGTCTGGTCTGCCTCCTGCTCGCCGTCTCGCAGGGCGGCCAGTGGGGGTGGGGCAGCGTGCCCGTGGTGAGCCTGTTCGCCGGCGCCTGCGTCGTCCTGGCGGTGTGGTGCAGGCAGCAACTCCGCGCGAAACAGCCCTTGGTGGATCTGCGCCTGGCGTCCGGGCGCCGGGTGGCGCTGCCCCATGTGGCGGCGCTCCTGGCCGGATTCGCCTTCTACGCCAACTCGCTGGTGACCGCCCAGCTGGTGCAGGCACCTGTGGCGAGCGGCTACGGACTCGGCCTGTCGATCGTGGCGACGGGGCTCTGCCTGCTGCCCAACGGCCTGATCATGCTGGTGCTCTCGCCCGTGTCGGCCCGCGTCTCCACCGCGTACGGCGCCCGTGTGACGCTGGCGATCGGGTCCGGTCTCATCGCCCTCGGCTACGTCGTGCGCATCATCGACAGCCGCCACCTGTGGGTGATCATCCTGGGGGCGGCCGTCGTGTCGACGGGAACGACGTTCGCCTACTCGGCCCTGCCCACCCTGATCCTGCGGGCGGTTCCCCTCGCGCAGACCGCGTCCGCGAACGGCGTGAACGTCCTGATGCGCACCATCGGGCAGAGCGTGTGCAGCGCCGCGGTCGCCGCCGTGCTCGTCCGGCACACCACCATGATCGAGGGGGTGCACGTGCCGACCCTGCCGGGCTACCAACTGGCCTTCGCCATGGCCGGAGCCATCGCACTCGTCGCCTGCGCCGCGGCCATCGCCATACCCTCGGACGCGGCACCGGACGGCCCTCGGCGGCCCGCCGGACGGCCAGGACCCACGCAGGAGACGGCCCTGGAAGGAAGCAGTTGACGCCATGGAGACCTCTGACCACCCGGCCGCACCCGCCCCCGGCGCGGCAACGGCATCCGGCGCTCCCGCTCCCGCCCCTGCCCCCGCCCGCCGTGACGCCGAAGCGACCAAGGCCGCCATCGTCCGCGCCGCCCGCCACCTCATGGCCCGGCACGCCCACGCCGACATCACGCTCAAGGCGGTGGCCGAACGGGCCGGTGTGAGCGCGCCGTTGATCCTGAAGTACTTCGGCAACAAGGACGCGCTCTTCGCCCGCATCATGTCCTTCGAGGCCGACGCCGAGGCCCTGCTCGACGCACCGCTGCCCGTACTGGGCCACCACATGGTCCACCACCTGCTGACCGGCCAGGCCGAGCACGGCGCCGACCCCATCCTGCGGATCGTCTTCGCCCCCCTCCACCGCGAACAGGGCGACACCCTGCGCGGCAACTTCCGTACGCAGGTGGTGCGCCGCCTAGGTGAACGCCTCGAAGGGCCGGACGCGGGTCTGCGCGCCGAGCTCGCGGTGGGCACGCTGCTCGGCCTGGGCGTGATGTACGGAATAGCCCGCGGGCCCCACCTGCGCGGCACACCCGTCGCCGAGATCACCGAGCGGTACGCGCCCACGGTGCAGGCCTTCCTCACCCCGCCGTGAGGGCGGCCGGCGAGCGAGTGCGGTGTGTCCGCCGCATGCGCCGCCCCGGCTGCGTATCGTCGGCCGTGCGGTCGCGCCGACAGCCGGAGAGCTCCTCGGCCTCCGTGTCCCCACCGACCTCCGGAACGGAGAGCACGCATGAACGACGCGAGTGAACGCCCCGCCCTGGCGAGCGAGTTGGGCATGGAGCCGCATCCGGAAGGCGGCTGGTTCGTCGAGACCTGGGCGTCGGGCCACTCCTTCACGCCCACCGGCTACCCCGGCGCGCGGACGGCGGCCACCGCCATCTACTTCCTGCTCTGCCCGGGAGAGGAGTCCCGCTGGCACGTGGTGCGCTCCGACGAGATCTGGCTGTGGCACCGCGGCGGAGCCCTTGACCTGCGCCTGGGAGGTGACGGCGAGCTCCCGAAGGAGGGCGCGGCACCCATGCGCCTGGGCCCGGGAGTCGAGCACGGCGAGCGCCCGCAGATCCTGGTCCCCGGCGGTGTGTGGCAGGCGGCGCGCCCCACCGGCGACGAACCGGTCCTGGTGAGCTGTGTCGTCGCGCCCGGCTTCGACTACGCGGACTTCCGGCTGGCGGACTGACGCGGCGCGGCGGTGGCCGCCTCCGCCTCCCGCCCGGAGCGCACCACCGTGGCCGTCGAGTCCTTGCCCCGGTGCACGACCGCGACCGCCGCGAGCCCGACCGCGAGGCCCAGCGCCGTCTGTACGCCGAAGGGTTCGCCGAACATCAGGGCGCCCCACAGGGCGGTCACCGGCGCCATCAGGAACATGAGCGTGTTGACCTGCGTGACACCGGAGCGCCGCAGGATCAGCCAGTAGAGCCCGTACCCGCCGAAGGTGGAGAGGGTCACCAGCCAGCTGATCGCCGCCCAGAACGACGACTCGGCCGGCGGTGTCGCGGCGCCCGCGCCCACGGCGAGCGCCGTGAAGATGACGGCGCTGGTCACGCAGTGGACCGTCATGGAGACCGCCGGGGCGACCGGGTGGGGGGAGCGGCGGTCCAGGAAGGTCGCCGCGACCAGCGAGAACATCCCGAGGAACGGCACCAGGTAGGCCCACCAGGGCGCATCGGTGCCGCCCATGGCGTCCGCCGCGGTCACGATGACGACCCCGGTCACGCCGAGGCCGAGGCCCACCCACTGCGTGCGCGAGACGTACTGGCCGAGCAGGGGGCCGGCCAGGGCGCCCGCGACCAGCGGCTGGGTGCCGTCGATCAGGGCGGTGGTGCCGCTGGAGACGCCGAGCTGGATCGCGTAGTACACGGTGAGCAGATAGCCGCTCTGCGACAGCGCCCCGACCACCGCCTGCCGTAGCGCGTCGCGGGCCGTGAGTCCGCGCCAGGAAGCCCGTGCCACGGTGAGGGCGACGACCACGAGCACCAGGGCCAGCGGCAGGAACCGCCACATCAGGACCGTGACGGCGGACGCGCTCCCGGCGCCCAGCTTGGCTCCGATGAAACCCGAGCTCCAGGTCAGTACGAACGCGATCGAGAGCAGGACGTTCATGGCGTTCCTCCGATGGCGGTTGCGGTTCTTGGAGGCCGTCAGGAGTGGACGGTGAAGTAAACCGATCTGTTTACTGGCTGCCGAGTATACAGATCGGTTTACTATGGAGGTATGGGTGACAGGGTGAGTGGGATCGCGAAGGCCACCGCGGGTGCCGGGAGCGCGCCGCGCAGGATCGCCATGACGTCGGGCGCGCGGCGCGTGCTCGATGCCGCGAGCGCGCTGTTCTACGACCGCGGCATCCACGCCGTCGGGGTGGATCTCATCGCGGCCGAGGCCGGGGTCACGAAGAAGACGCTGTACGACCGGTTCGGCTCCAAGGAGCAGATCGTCGTCGAGTATCTGGCGGCCCGAGACGAGCGCTGGCAGGTCTTCCTCGCGCCGTACGTCGAGGGCGCGACCACTCCGCGGGCCAGGATCCTGGCCGTTTTCGATGCCGCGCGCGACTGGGCGGGCGCGTTCAGCACCAAGGGCTGCAGCATGGTCAAGGCGCACGCCGAGATCAGTGACCCCGCGCACCCCGCGTATCAGGTCATCGCCGGCCAGAAGGCCTGGATGCTCGCCCTGTTCACCGACCTCGCCCGCGACGTCGCGCCCCGGCGTGCGGCGAAGCTCGGCCGCACCCTCATGTTGCTCCACGAGGGTGCGCTGGTCGCGCACGGCTTGAACGTCTTCCCGGACGCGATCGGGCACGCTCGTGACGAGGCGGCGACGCTGCTGCGTGACGCTCTCCGAGCCGCCTCCGCCGCTGAAGAAAAGCGCAGGTGAGAGCCCCTTTGGGGAAGTCTTTGCCGTTGGCCGGAATGCGCCGTTCCGTGTTACCGGCGCATTGACCGTATGCAGGTGACGGGCCCACGCTGGCGATATAGCTGCTGTCTACACCTAGTGTGATCTGCATTCAGTTTCTCGGGTGCGGCGCACAGGCAGCGTGATGCAGGAGGTAGCGCATGTGTGGCATTACTGGCTGGGTCTCCTTCGACCGCGATCTGCGGTCCGCATCCGGGACGCTGGACGCGATGACCGAGACGATGTCCTGCCGCGGCCCCGACGACCGCGGAACCTGGATCGAAGGCCCCGCCGGGCTCGGTCACCGCAGGCTCGCGATCATCGACCTGCCCGGTGGGCGCCAGCCCATGACCGTGCGGACACCGCACGGCACCGTCGCCCTCGTCTACTCGGGGGAGACCTACAACTTCACCGAACTCCGCCGCGAACTGGCCGGGCGCGGCCATGAGTTCACCACCGAATCCGACACCGAGGTCGTCCTGCGCGGCTATCTGGAGTGGGGCGAGGCGCTCGCCGAGCGGCTCAACGGCATGTACGCGTTCGCGGTGTGGGACGGCAGGCACGACAAGCTCGTCATGATCCGCGACCGGATGGGCATCAAGCCCTTCTACTACTACGAGACCCCGGACGGCGTCCTGTTCGGCTCCGAGCCCAAGGCGATCCTCGCCAACCCGCTGGCGCGCGCCCGCGTGACCGCCGACGGGCTGCGAGAGCTCTTCGCCATGGTCAAGACCCCCGGCCACGCCGTGTGGGACGGCATGAACGAGGTCGAGCCCGGCACCGTCGTGACCGTCGACCGCGCCGGTCTGCGCCGCCACGTCTACTGGCAGTTGGAGACCCGTCCGCACCCCGACGACCGCGTGGAGTCCGTCGCCAAGGTGCGCGAGCTCCTGGACGACATCGTGCGCCGGCAGCTGGTCTCGGACGTGCCGCGCTGCACCCTGCTCTCCGGCGGCCTCGACTCCTCGGCGATGACCGCGATCGCGGCACGTCAACTCGGCGAAGCGGGCGAGACCGTACGCAGCTTCGCCGTCGACTTCGTCGGCCAGAGCGAGAACTTCGTCGCCGACGCGCTGCGCTCCACCCCCGACACGCCGTACGTGCACGACGTGGCCAAGGCGGCCGGCACCGATCACCGCGACATCGTCCTGGACTCGCACGCCCTCGCCGACCCCGAGGTCCGGGCCAGGATGATCCGCGCCCGCGACCTGCCCATGGGCTTCGGCGACATGGACGCCTCCCTCTACCTCCTCTTCCGGTCCATCCGCGAGCACTCGACGGTCGCGCTCTCGGGGGAGTCGGCGGACGAAGTCTTCGGCGGCTACCTGCAGTTCTTCGACGAGGACGCCCGCAACGCCGACACCTTCCCCTGGTTGGTGCGGTTCGCCGAGCACTTCGGCGACGACGCCGACGTCCTGCGGCCGGACCTGACCGCCGCCCTCGACCTGCCCTCGTACATCCAGGGCAGCTACGACACCGCCGTCGCCGGGATCCGGCGCCTCGACGGCGAGAGCGACTTCGAGTTCCGGATGCGCAAGATCTGCCATCTGCACCTGACCCGGTTCGTGCGCATCCTGCTCGACCGCAAGGACCGCGCGAGCATGGCCGTCGGGCTCGAGGTGCGGGTGCCGTTCTGCGACCACCGCCTGGTCGAGTACGTCTACAACGCCCCCTGGTCCCTGAAGTCCTTCGACGGCAGGGAGAAGAGTCTGCTGCGGGAGGCGACGGCGGACGTCCTGCCGCGCTCCGTGTACGACCGGGTGAAGAGCCCCTATCCCTCCACGCAGGACCCCAAGTACGCCCTCGCCCTCCAGGAGCACGTCAAGGATCTCCTCGCCGAGCCCGCCCACCCGGTCTTCGACCTCGTCGACCGGGACCGGGTGCTGCGGGCGGCAGGACGCGACGTGCCGCAGATCACTCAGGTGTCCCGGCGTGGCCTCGAACGCACGCTCGACCTGGCGCTCTGGCTCGACCTCTACAAGCCGGAGATTTCCCTGGTCTGAGCCTCACCGCCCCGGGTTCACTGCTCGGAGCAGCTGCGGACCGTCGGCTGGGGTGGAACCCGCTCCTCGGGGGCGGGCTCCACCGTGGTCGCGAGGGTGTCGAGGAAGCGCTGGAGCGCCGGGGCGCCACCGGGTCCCAGGCTGCGGCGGATGGGCGGCACGGCCGCCGGGGCGCCGGAGCCGGGCCGGGACCCGGCGGTGGGGCAGGGGAGTTCCGTCGCGTCGACGGTCACGGCCCGGCGTATGAACTCATCGACCGGGAGGCCGAGTTGGTCCGCGTTCCGCAGGACCGCTTCGTACTCGTCGGGTGTGAACAAGACCTGCACAGGCTTGGCGCCGTCCATGAACGCATGATGCCGCTCCGGAGGTGCGCCGCGCGGTGCGGTTGGCATATTCGCGCTCGAAGGCGTGAAACGGACCGAAATGGACATGGGCGGTCGAAAATAGAGGTAGGCCCCGACCGGACGGGGGAATCGCGATCGGGACCTACGTACTGTTCAACGGTGAACCAATAGCCGGTGTTCCCAGGTCGGGGGCCTGTTCCTGTGAGCTGCGTTACGTCCAGGACGCCCTCGGCCGGCGTCGGCACCGCGCGCCGGACGCTGCGCACCCCGGCGGCGGAGGCGGTGACCCTGGCAGCCTGACGACTCCGGATCAACGGGTGGGGTTCCGTGCGACGCGGAAGCCTACGTCGTCGATCCGGAACGTCGGATGGCTGCGGCGCCGCACCGACGCCCGGCAGCTCCAGTGCTCGTCGAACCAGCCACCGCCGCGGAGCACCCGATAGGTGCCGTAGACCTCCGGGTCGTAGAGGTCCCAGCACCATTCCCAGACGTTGCCCAGCATGTCGTACAGGCCCCACGCGTTGGGCTGCTTGCCGCCCACGTCGTGGATCCGTCCGGAGCCGTTGCCACCGTGCCAGGCGATCTCGTCGAGCGGCCCGTACCGCGCACCAGCCGTACCGGCCCGGCACGCGTGCTCCCACTCCGCCTCGGTCGGCAGCCGGTAGCCGTCGGCGGACGCGTCCCACCCGGCGTCGTCATCGCCAGAGGGCAGGCGGTAGGCGGGGGTCAGCCCCTCCCGCAGGGACAAGGCGTTGCAGTAGTGGACCGCGTCCAGCCAGGAAACGCCCTCGACGGGCAGCCGGTCGCCGCGCGCGGTGCTCGGCCGCTCGCCGGTGACCTGCGCGTACTGCTCCTGCGTGACGGGGAACCGCGCGAGGTCGTGGGCCGCGACCTCGACCGGCCAACTGCGTTGCGTCCGCCGGTCCGACAGCGTCACCCGCCCCGCCGGGACGCGGATCATCTCGTTCTCCGTACTCATGCTCATCTCGACAGCAGGCGGGCCGCGCGCATCTGCAGGTAGCGCGTCTCGGGGATGCTCAGCGTACGCCTGGCCGCCAACTGGTAGGCGGCGCGGGCCGCGTCCGTCGCGCCCGCCCGCTCCAGGAGATGGGCGCGCACGGCATCCAGCCGGTGATGGCCCGTCAACCGCTCCTCCAGCTCGGCGACTTCGGCGAGACCGGCGCGGGGCCCGTGCACCATGGCGACGGCCACGGCCCGGCTGAGCAGGGCCATGGGTTCGGGAGTACGGCGTACGAGGATGTCGTAGAGGGCGAGGATCTGCGGCCAGTCGGTGTCGTCGGCACGCTCGGCCTCGTCGTGCAGCGCCGCGATCGCCGCCTGCAACTGATAGGCCCCCGCGGGGCCTTGGGACAGTGCCTCCTCGACGAGGTCGCAGCCCTCCTCGATCGCACGCCGGTCCCAGCGCGAGCGGTCCTGTTCGTCGAGCGGGACGAGCTCCCCGTGCGGTCCGGTGCGTGCCGCGCTGCGCGCCTCGGTGAGCAGCATGAGTGCGAGCAGCCCGGTCACCGCGCCCTCCCCGGGCAGCAGCGTGCGCACGGACCGGGTGAGCCGGATCGCCTCACGCGCCAGGTCCGCGCGGTGCAGGGCATTGCCGGAGGTCGCCGTGTACCCCTCGTTGAAGATCAGGTAGAGCACCTGGAGCACCACCGCGAGCCGCTGGTCACGGTCCGCGGGGCCCGGCTGCCGGAAGGGCATGCCCTTGACCTTCGCCTTGGCCCTGCTGATCCGCTGTGCCATGGTCGCCTCGGGCACGAGGTGGGCGCGGGCGACCTCGGCCGTGGTCAGACCGCCGACCGCGCGCAGCGTCAGCGCGACCTGCGCGGCCGGGCTCAGCACTGGGTGGCAGCACAGGAAGAGCAGGGTCAGCGTGTCGTCGTCGGACGGTGCGCGGCTCTCGCCGGGCGCGGGCGCCGTGAAGGTGTCCCGCGGCGAGAGCTGGGCGGCCTCCTCCTCCCGCCTGCGCCGCGCCTCGTCACTGCGCAGCTGATCCATGAGCCGCCGGGAGGCGACCCGGATCAGCCACCCGCGCGGATTCTCGGGAGCGCCCTGCTCGGGCCACTGCCGCGCCGCGGCGAGCAGAGCCTCCTGCGCGGCGTCCTCGGCCTCGCCGAAGTGCCCGTACCGGCGCAGGAGTGCGCCGAGGACCTGCGGCGCGTGCAGGCGCAGCAGGTCCTCGACCTCGGTTTGAGGTGTCAGCACGCTGCGTCGGGGCCGCCCATGATGGGGCGGATCACGACGGGATACAGGGGAGCGCCCTCGGGAACCGGGCACTGCTGGATCCGGTTGGCGATCTCCGTGACGCGGTCCAGGCTCGCGCAGTCGAGGACCCAGTACCCGGCGAGCACTTCCTTCGTCTCGCCGTAGGGACCGTCCGTGATCACGGGGCGGCCGTCCTTGTCCACGTCGACCAGGCGGGTCCGGGCGGGCTCGGCCAGACCCTGTGCGTCGACGATCTCGCCGGACTCGGCCAGATCGTCGTTGAGCGCGCCCATGAAGGCGAACATCGACTGCAGGTCCTTCTCGCTCCACGCCGGGCTGGTCGCGTTGGCCTTGCCGCTCTGCGCCGCGTAGTCCGCCTGCGTGCCCTGAACCATCACCAGGTACTTCATGATGTTGCTCCTCGGCTGTGCGGTGGTCACCCCTGGTGGGCAACTCTCACAGGGGACGTCGGAGCGGACGACCCGTTCTCGACACTACGCCGGAACAATTTCCCCGCCCTGCCGAAGCGCGCCGCCCGGCCGCCGCACGGACCGCTCCCGCCGGGGACGATTCGGTGGTCCCCGAACCGATGCGCGGCTACGGTCCGACCATGACGTACGCACAGCGAGCCGAGCAGTTCCGCGCCCTGCACCGCACCGGCGAGCCCCTCCTGCTGCCCAACGCCTGGGACCACGCCTCCGCCGCCGCGCTCGTCCACGGCGGCTTCCCGGCGATCGGCACCACCAGCCTGGGTGTGGCCGCGGCTGCCGGCAAGGCGGACGCCACGGGCGACACCCGGGAGGAGACCCTGCGCCTCGCCCACGGCCTGGCCCGGCTGCCCGCGCTGGTCACCGTGGACATCGAGGGCGGCTTCAGCGACCGGCCGGGCGAGGTGGCGGCGCTCGCGGCGGAACTCGCCGGGGCGGGCGTCGTGGGCGTCAACATCGAGGACGGCCGCCCGGACGGGACGCTGACCGACACGGCTCTGCAGTGCGAGCTGATCCGCGCCGTCAAGGAGAGGGCCCCCGACCTGTTCGTCAACGCGCGCACGGACACGTACTGGCTGCGCGCCGGGGGAGCGGGCGAGACCGAGCGCCGGGCGGCGGACTACCAACTGGCGGGCGCCGACGGCCTGTTCGTGCCCGGACTCCAGGACGAGAAGGTCATCGCGGGACTGGTCGAAGGGGCGCTCGGCATCCCGCTGAACATCCTCTACGCGCCCGGTGCGCTGACCTACCCGCGCCTGGCGGAGCTCGGCGTGCGTCGGGTGAGCAGTGGATCGCTGCTCTTCCGTGCCGCGCTGCACGGAGCTGTCGAGGCGGCGCGCTCGATCGCCGCGGGCGGCGCCGTGCCGAAGGACCTGCCCTCGTACGCGGACGCCCAGGCACTCTCGGCGGCCTACGGAGAGGCGGAGTAGCGGGCCGTACGCGCTACCGGCGCACCCCGTCCGCGTCCAACTCCGCGCCCCCGTCCGGCCGTTCGTCCCCGCCGCCTCCGTCGCGCTGCCGGTCGCCGTGCCCCGGCCACCAGGCCGCGTGCCCGATCACGGCCGTCAGCGCGGGCGTGAAGATCATCGCCATGACGAAGGCGGCGACGAGGATGCCGAAGGAGAGGGAGAAGCCCATCTGGGAGAGCGTCGAGTTGCCCGCGAGCATCAGTGTCGCGAACGTGCCCGCGAGGATCACGCCCGCCGAGCCGATCGTCGGGCCGGAGTGCCGGACCGCTGTGCCCGCGGCGTCGTGCGGGGTGCGGCCCTCGCGGGCCTCCTCGCGCAGCCGCGACACCATCAGGATGTTGTAGTCCGTGCCGAGGGCGACCACGAACAAGTACATGATCACGGGCAGCATGAACATCAGCCCGGGCTGGCTGCCGATCTGCTGGAACAGCAGCGAGGTCGCGCCGAGCGTCGCGCCGAAGCCGAGCGCGACCGACAGCATCAGGTACCAGGGCGCCACCAGGCTCCGCAGGAGCAGGCCGAGGATGACCATGATGGCGAGCGCGGCCACCGGGAAGACCACCGAATAGTCGCGGTCCACGGCCTTGTTGATGTCGACGTACACCGCTGTGGTGCCGCCCACCAGCGCCTCGGTCCCGGACGGCGCGTCCTCGTGGGCGAGCGGGCGCAGCCGGTCCTTGACCGTGGCAAGGGCCTTGTCGGATGCGGGCGGGTCCGAGAGGACCACGGAGTACGAAGCCGTCGTACGGTCCGGGCTCAGGCGGGGCGCGGAGACCTCGCCGACGCCCTCGACGCCGTCCAGCTTGCCGCGGAAGGCGGCTGCGCGTGCCGCGGGGACCGGTGCGTCGTCCGTCGAGGTGAGGTAGACGGAGGTCGGGTCTGTGGTGCCCGCGGGGAAGCCCTTCTGGAGGTTGTCCAGGGCGACCATCGACTCCTTGTCCTTGGGCAGTGAGGAGCCCGCCAGGTCGAAGTTGGCCTTGTAGCCGAGGGCGCCCAGCGTGAGCGCGCCCATGAACAGTGCCGACACCAGGGCCCAGATCGCGGGCTTGCGGGCGATGGACGCGCCGAGCCGGGCGAACCCGGTGCCCTGCGGCTCCCGCTGCCACGACTTCGAGGGCCAGAACACCTTCGTGCCGAGCAGCGAGACGACCGCGGGGACCAGCGTGAGCCCGGCGAGCAGCGTCACGAAGACCGCGATGGCAAGGGCGGGGCCCATGGAGCGCAGCATGCCGAGCGAGGAGAGCGTCAGCGCGGCGAAGGCGACGATGACGGCGCCGGCCGCCGAGGTGATCGCCTCACCGACCCGCTCGACGGCATGCACCATGCCGCCTTTGGGGTCCTCGCCCGCCCGCAGGGCCTCTCGGTAGCGGAAGAGCAGGAACAGGATGTAGTCCGTGCCGACGCCGAACAGCACGACGGTCAGGAGTTCCTGGATGGAGGAGTCGGCCTTCATGTCGAAGGCCTTGTTGGCGGAGGCGATCAGGCCGGTCGCCATCGGCGAGATCAGGCCGATCAGGACCACGGGCAGCAGCGCGATGATCGGGCTCCGGAAGATCACCAGGAGCAGCACGACGATGATCACGATGGTGCCGACGCCGACAAGGAGCCCGGCCCGCGCCGATGCGTCGCTCTCGTCCAGCGCCTGGGCGGCGGATCCGGTGATCCCGGCGGACAGGTCCGTGCCCTTCAGCTCGGGCTTGAGGCCGGAGCGCAGATCCTTGACCGCGTCCTGCTGTGCGGTGTCCTCGGGGTCGGTGATCTTCGGCATCGCGACGACCGACGTCCGCACGAGCTTGTTCGGCGAGACCGCGCCGGGCACGACCGCCTGCACCTCGGGGATCTTCTTGGCCTGCAGATCCTTGGAGATACGGGTGACGTCCGCGGAGTCGGCCGCCGTCAGCTTCCCGCCGTCGGAGCGCTGGAAGACGATGATCGCGCCGACGTTCTGCTGTGTGGGGAATTCCGATTCCTGCACGTCCGCCGCGCGGATGGACTCGTAATGGTCCGGGAGGAAGCTTGCCTCGTCGCTGCTTGAGGTGAGGCTCGGCGCCAAGGAGATCACGGCACCGGCGGCCACGACCCACGCCAGGATGATCCACCACGGGCGACGGACCACGAACCGGCCCAGGCCAGAGAACATCGGCTGCTGCCTCTCCCTCGCCCCCGAGGCGGAACAGAGCGTTCTGACCAAGGATCTTCCGGAGCGGGCGGCCCCGCCACTTGGGCCGTTCGGCGCAAGGGCGGGGCGTGCCGGGGGAGGCAGGCTGCCGTCAGAAGTTGATCATGTGCCCGGCCAGGCCGTGCACCGCTTCCTTGACCGCCTCGCCGAGCGTCGGGTGCGCGTGCACGTTGCGCGCGACCTCGTGCACGGTCAGGTCCCACTGCTGGGCCAGGGTCAGCTCGGGCAGCAGCTCGGTGACGTCCGGGCCGATCAGGTGGGCGCCGATGATCTCGCCGTACCGCGCGTCACTGATGATCTTGACGAAGCCGACGGTGTCGCCGAGGCCGTGCGCCTTGCCGTTCGCCATGAACGGGAACTTGGCGACCTTGACGTCGAAGCCCTTCTCCTTGGCCTGCGCCTCGGTCCAGCCGAAGCTGGCGATCTGCGGCTGGGAGTAGGTGGCCCGCGGGATCATCGGGTAGTCGAGTTCCATCGTCTCGGCGCCGGAGAGCGTCTCGGCGGCCACGACGCCCATGGACTCGGCGGTGTGCGCCAGCATCAGCTTCGCGGTGACGTCACCGATGGCGTAGATGTGCGGGACGTTCGTCCGCCCGCGGCCGTCGATGTCGATGGCGCCGCGCTCGGTCAGCGCCACGCCCGTCGCCTCCAGGCCGAAGCCGGTGACGTTCGGCGCGAAGCCGATGGCCTGGAGGACCTTGTCGGCCTCCAGGATCTCCTGCTTGCCGTCCTTGCCCGTCACGGTCACCTTGACCTTGGGGCCGGACTCGTCGATGGACTCGACGCGGGTCGAGGTCTTCACGTCGATGCCGAGCTTGCGGTACTGCTTGGCCAGCTCCGTCGAGACGTCCGCGTCCTCAAGGGGCGCGATGCGGTCGAGGAACTCGACGATCGTGACCTTCACGCCGTAGTTGTGCAGGACGTAGGCGAACTCGATGCCGATGGCACCGGCGCCCGCGATCACGATCGACTCCGGCACGCTGTCGGCGAGGATCTGCTCCTCGTACGTCACCACACGCTCGGACCGCGCCGTGCCCGGCAGCAGCTTCGGCGTCGCGCCGGTGGCGATGATGCAGTTCTCGAACGTGATCGTGTCCGTGGAGCCGTCCGACTTGGCGACCTGGAGCGTGTTCGCGTCGAGGAACGTGCCCCGGCCGTCGAACTCGGTGATCTTGTTCTTCTTCATCAGGAAGTGGACGCCCTTGACGCGGCCGTCCGCGACCGTACGGCTGCGGTTGAACGCCTCTCCGTAGTCGAAGGAGATGTTCCCGTCGACCTTGATGCCGTACGTCTTCTGCTCGTGCGTGAACAGATGCGCCAGCTCGGCGTTGCGCAGCAGGGCCTTGGTCGGGATACAGCCGACGTTGAGGCAGACACCTCCCCAGTACTTCTCCTCGACGACCGCTACCCGCTTGCCCAGCTGGGCGGCGCGGATGGCGGCCACATAGCCGCCGGGTCCTGCTCCGAGCACGACGACGTCGAAGCGGTCTTCCATGGGGAGGTCCTCTCTGATGGAACGTGACTCACGTACGAGTGATGGTGCCGCTGGTGGGACGCGACCGCTGGTGCGGACGGCCCGATGCCACGATCATGCGTCATGTGGCCGCCCCGGTGGCGGGCGGGTGCCCCCGGTGGCGCGGCGCGCGAGAGGGCCGCGTGGCCGGTCGGTCAAGTAGCTGCCCTCTGCCGGAGGTTCACTGTGCCCCACGATCCGCGTCCGCCGCATGTCACGCACAACCCGGACGAAGGAGCCGCTCTTCCTGATCTCCTTGTGAAGGACGCCTCACTGCTCGTGGTGGACGGTGAGCGCGAACTGCCCGGCGGCTGGGTTGGGATACCTGCGCCCCGGCGCCTGTGCGGACCTCGTCGTCCGGGACCTCCACGAGGTGGCGTCGGCAGGGGCGTTGAGCGTTTCCGTCGAGTGGCTGCGCTGCGGCTCCGCACGGGCATGGGCCACGGTCGTCGCGGGCCGCGTCCTGGTGGACCGGGCAGCAAGAGGATCTACGAGTAAGGGGGTTTGCACCGCACGGCATGGCCATACACAATGGTGTGCATGATCCAGCACCTGACCGCCGCCGTGAGGACCTTCGGGGTCCCGTGGCGTCGTGGGTGCGAGCGATCGGGTCGCTAGCTGCCGGAGTCACCCTCCAGCCGGCCGGAGTTCCCTCTCCGTCCCGCCACCCGTTCACTCACAACTGAAGGATCACCATGACCGTGGTTTCCCCTGCCGTCTCTCCAGCCTCTGCGGGCGCTCCCGTGACGCTCCGTGACGCCCGCGTCCCCGCCGACGGCATGTACGAGGGCCGTCGCACCCTGAACCGCGTCCCCGAGGGCTGGGAAGAGCGCCCGTACGAACTGATCGACGTCGTTCCCCAGGGGCGGCTCATCGGCGCCGAGATCCGTGGTGTCGACCTCGCGGAGCCGCTCACGCCCGCGCTGCGCGAGGAACTCAACCGTGCCCTCCTGGAGTGGAAGGTGCTCTTCTTCCGGGGCGCCGGGATCACGTCCGAGCAGCAGCGCGCCTTCGCCCTGAACTGGGGCGAGCTGGAGACCAATCCGCTGCTCGCGCGCGGCTCGGCCGAGGACGTCGTCCGGTTCGACAAGGGCGGCAGCGCAACACCCACGTACGAGAACGTCTGGCACGCCGACGTCACCTTCCGCGAGCGTCCCGCGCTCGGCGCCGTCCTGCAGTTGCGCGAGGTCCCGCCGGTGGGCGGCGACACGATGTGGGCGGACATGGCGGCGGCGTACGACAACCTCCCCGACGAGGTGAAGGCCCGCATCGAGGACGCCCACGCGGTGCACGACTTCATCCCCGGCTTCGTCCGCTTCTACGGGCCCGAGAAGCTGATCCCGCTCCAGGAGCAGTTCCCGCCGGTCACGCACCCCGTGGTGCGCAGGCATCCGGAGACCGGGCGGCGGATGCTCTTCGTGAACACGTCCTTCACCACGCACATCGTGGGCATGGAGCGGGCCGAGAGCGACCGGCTGCTGAGCTATCTGGTGCGGCAGGCGCAGGTCCCGGAGTACCAGGTGCGGTTCCACTGGCAGGCCGGTGACGTCGCCTTCTGGGACAACCGCTCCACCCAGCACTACGCCGTCGACGACTACGCCCCGCACCGTCGCGTGGCCGAACGCGTCGCGATAGCGGGCGACCGCCCCTACTGATCCTCCCCCCTCGGAAGGAACCCCATGTCAGCCGCAGTGCGCTTCCCGTTGACGCCCGAGCCGATCCACGTCCCCGACGCGGTGCTCGACGACCTCAGGGCGCGGCTGCGGCTGACGAGGTGGCCCGACGACGTGGGCAACGACGACGGGTACTACGGCGTCCGCCGCGGCTACCTCAAGGAGCTGGCCGAGTACTGGCTGCACGACTACGACTGGCGCAAGGCCGAAGCGGCGATCAACTCCTATGAGCAGTACAGGGTCACGGTCGACGGCGTGCCGGTGCACTTCATGCGCAGGCCCGGCGTCGGCCCCGCCCCCACCCCGCTCATCCTCACGCACGGCTGGCCCTGGACCTTCTGGCACTGGTCCAGGGTCGTCGACCAGCTCGCCGACCCCGCCGCGTTCGGCGGCGACCCGGCCGACGCGTTCGACGTCATCGTCCCCTCCCTGCCGGGCTTCGGTTTCTCTGCGCCCTTGCCGGACCACCCCGACATGAACTTCTGGAAGGTCGCCGACCTCTGGCACACCTTGATGACCGACACGCTCGGCCACGAGAAGTACGCCGCCGCGGGATGTGACATCGGCGCCCTCGTCACCGGTCAGCTCGGCCACAAGTACGCCGCCTCGCTGCACGCCATCCACATCGGCTCGGGCCAGAAGCTCACCATGTTCAACGGCGACCGGGGCTGGGACCTCAGCGGCGGACAGCCCATCCCCGAAGGCCTGCCCGAGCCCGCGCACCGCCAACTCCTCTCCCTGGAACGGCGCTTCGCCGCCCACCTGGCCGTGCACGTCCTCGGGCCGAGCACCCTCGCCTACGGGCTCAGTGACTCACCGGTCGGCATGCTCGCCTGGATCCTGGAGCGCTGGGACAAGTGGAGCGACAGCAAGGGTGACGTTGAGAGCGTCTTCTCCAAGGACGATCTCCTCACCCACGCCATGATCTTCTGGGTGAACAACACCATCGGTACGTCGATCCGCTATTACGCCAACGCCAACCGCTATCCCTGGACGCCGTCCCACGACCGCCGGCCCGTCATCGAGGCGCCCACCGGCCTCACGTTCGTCGCCCACGAGAACCCGCCCGGTGTCACCACCACCGAGCAGCGGATCCAGAGCTGGCTCGCCGGTGACCGGGCCGAGTGGTACCACCACGTGAACCTCACCGCGCACGAGAGCGGCGGTCACTTCATCCCGTGGGAGATCCCCGACGGCTGGGTGGACGACCTGCGCCGCACGTTCCGCGGCCGCCGCTGAGCGCTGTCGCCCAGCTCAACGCTCCAGCGTCCGCTGCCACTTGACCTCGCCGTCCTGCCACTCGTCCGTGGGGGCCAGCCCCGCGGCAGCGGCGACGGCGGCCGAGGCCCGGTGGTCCGGATGGACATGGGCGATGACACTGCGCACGGCCGGCTGCCCCGCCAGCCACGCGACGAGAGCGCGGGCAGCCTCCACGGCGATACCCCGCCCTTGCCAGGGGGTTCCGACGACCCAGGCAATCTCGGCGACGAGGGCGCCGGGCTCGGCGGAGTCCGGAACGACCGTCGCCTGCACGGTCCCGACGAGGCACTCCTCGTCGCGCATCCGCAGCACCCAGTTGCACCAGGAGACCGCAGGGTCGGGGGACCCGGCGGTCATCCGCAGGTAACGGGCACGCAGCGCCTGCGGATCATCGGGAGAGCCACCGATAAAGGTGTGCAATCCCGGTTCAGCAAGCACGCGAGCCATCTCCTCGGAGTGCTCAACCTGAAGGGGTACGAGGACGAGGCGATCGGTACCGATCTCCTGGGCGCGGACCTCATGCATGGACGAACGACACCCTTCACCTGGCCGAGTCACTCAAGCGCGAGGAAGCGTAGCCCAACGCGGTGACGTCGGCGTCAGTCATGCGAAGGGGGTGGTGTTCCGGCGCTTGAGCAGGAAGGCCCGCTCGGCCGCGTTGTCGGTGTGGGCCAGGGCGGCGTCGTAGGCCCGCGTTGCTTCTTCGGTGCGGTTCAGGCGGCGGAGCAGGTCGGCGCGGATGGCGTGGAAGACGTAGTAGCCGTCGAGGGCCAGTTCGTCGACGAGGGGCAACGCCTCGGCGGGGCCCTTGACTTCGGCGACCGCCACCGCGCGGTTGAGCGCTGCCACCGGGCTCGGAGCAACGGCCAGGAGCTGGTCGTACAGCCGGAGGATCTGGCCCCAGTCCGTGGCGGCCGCGGTCGGCGCGTCGCTGTGGACCGCGTTGATCGCGGCCTGGATCTGGTACGGCCCCGGGCTGCCGCGGCGCAGGCAGCGGTGGACCAGCTCCTGCCCCTCCGCGATGAGGGCCGGGTCCCACGCGCCGCGGTCCTGGTCGGCGAGGAGCACGAGCCCGCCGTCCTCGGTCGTCCTTGCGGCCCGCCGCGACTCGGAGAGCAGCATGAGCGCGAGCAGGCCCAGGGCCTCGGGCTCGTCGGGCATCAGCTCGGTCAGCAGCCACCCCAGACGGATCGCCTCCGCGCAGAGGTCGTCGCGGACGAGCGCGTCACCCGCGCTCGCCGTGTGCCCCTCGTTGAAGACGAGGTAGACCACCGCGAGGACCGCCCGAAGCCGTTCCGGCAGGTCCGCGTCGCTGGGGATCCGGTACGGGATGTGCGCGTCGCGGATCTTCCCCTTGGCCCGCACGATCCGCTGGGCCATCGTCGGCTCCGGCACCAGGAAGGCGCGGGCGATCTCCGTGGTGGTGAGACCGCCCAGGAGACGCAGCGTGAGGGCCACCCGCGCCGCGGGGGCGAGCGCCGGGTGGCAGCAGGTGAAGATCAGACGCAGTCGGTCGTCACGCACGGGTCCCTCCCAGGCCGGTGCCTCGTGGACGTGCAGCAGGGCGGCCTGCGCGTGCCGGTCCTCGCGGGACGCCTCCCTGCGGAGGCGGTCGATCGCGCGGTTGCGGGCGGTGGTGATGATCCAGCCCGCCGGGCTCGGCGGCAGGCCGGCGGACGGCCACCGCTGCACCGCCGTGGTGAAGGCCTCCTGGACCGCTTCCTCGGCGATGTCGATGTCGCCGAAGACGCGGACCAGTACGGCCACGGCCCGCCCGTACTCCGCACGGAAGACCCGCTCGATCACCCCCGGAGTGGCCTCCGGGGAACCCGATGTCACTGGCAGGCTCCGTGCTGCAGCGGCCTGACCTCGACGGGCAGGGTGATCGCACGGGCCACCTTCTCGCCCCAGGCGAGCGCCTCGTCCAGATCGGCGGCCCGGATGACGGTGAAGCCGCCCAGATGCTCCTTGCCCTCGACGTACGGCCCGTCGGTCGTGAGCACCTCGCTGTCCTTGAGGCGCAGCACGGTCGACGTGCTCGGCGGGAAGAGACCTCCGGCGAACACCCAGGCGCCCGCCTCCCTGAGTTCGGCGTTCACCGCCTCGACGTCACGCATGATCGGTTCGAGGATCTCCGGCTCCGGCGTGGGCCCGTCCGGCTGGTAGATGCTGATCAGATACTGGTTCATGGCTGCCTCTCCTCGGCGGATCGCCTCCGTGACCGGCCCGGTGCCGGTCTCCCACTCTCCGTCTCTCACCCTCTGTACGAACGCCGACCGGCCGGATCGACACGAGATTCGACATGAGGAGAGAAAAGATCCGACCGGTTCTTTCACCGGGCCGTACCCCCAGCCGTCAGAAGGGCCCCAGCCGTCGGAGATGACCGCGTCGAGGTGCCGCAGCGCCGCCGTCATCCGCGCCGGAGCATCGAAGAACGGATCCGCCCACCGGGGGAACTGCGCCGTGATCAGCCGGCGTGCAAAGTCCGTGTCGATCGACGGATCACGTTCGTCCGGTCCGTCTGTCGTCATGTGTGTGCAACCCCCGGCCATGGACAGCGCCTCGGACGTCGCTCAGGGCGTCGTCCGAGGCGCTGTCGTGGATGTCGAGGCCTCATCCCACCGTCAGGACCGAGGTCAGGTCCACCCGATTGCCGTCGAGTGCACGGCAGTCGGGGGCTCAGAACGTGAGGGCCGCGCCTCCCGCGAGGCTCGCCCGCATCTCGCAGCTGTTGCCGAAGGTCGTGGACCACGCGACCCGCTTGCCCTCCCACACACCGTCGACGGTGACCACGACGGGCCGCCATTCCCTCGTGCAGATCGCGCCGGGTGACTTGCCGACGAGCTGCGCGAACTCCCCGCCGACCGCCCGGAGTTCAGCACAGGCCGCGGTCGCGGCGGGGTGGGTGCCCGAGGCCTTGGGCGCACAGGTCAGGGTCACGGCGCGTTCCATGGTCGCGGTGTCCGCCTCTTCGCCCTGTCCGACGGCGAGGACCAGCGACGAGGGCGCGTAGAGGCCGGCGCCTGCGGCCTTGGGCTGGGCCTGCGCCGTGCCGGCGGTTCCGGACATCACGCAGGCTGCCACGACTGCGGTGGCGCCCACCGTCTTGAGGAAGAAACGCACGTCAACTCTCCTTTGATGCGGGTGTGTTCCTGGTTGCGGACAGGAGTCTTGCCGGTGCGGAGAGTGAGGATCAAATGCATGGTCGATTTCCGGATGCATGTGTCCGCTGAGCGGTCACGGGACAGCTGTTCGGGCAGCTCAGGGCGGGCGTCGGAGGCGCCGGAGGAGGCGTGAGGGGTGTCCAACATATGGACCGGAGGCGATAGTGCAAGCAAAAACAACTGTCTGAGCTGCGAAAACAGTTGTTTTGATTTTCTACCGGAATCGCGGGTCGACCGGAAAGCATCGGTGCTAAGGGCTGCGGGCCCGATTCTGGGGCCGGGTACGGGCCCGAGTCCGGGCCCGTACGCGCGCCTCAGCCCAGCCTGACCGTGATCCGCTGTGTGGCCCCCCTGGTCCCGCTGAGATCCCCGAAGGTCAGCTTGAGGGACGCACCCGTGACCGCGGCCGTGACCGTGGCGGGCTTGGCCGTCACCGCGGAGACGGCACGGTTCCAGCTGAGGGTCAGCGAGGTCTGCGCGCGCATCGGGTCGCTGACGCAGACGACCGCGGTGCCGTCGCCCTTCTCGCTGATCTGCACGGAGCAGGGCGCGCTCGCGGTCAGCTTCCCCACCGTGCCGCCGAACCAGAAGTTGACCCCGGTGAAGCCGAGGGCGGGTACGGAAACACCTTGCTGGCTGTCGGAGTTGGCGAGGACCTGCAGCCATCCGGCGTCCGCCGACCGCGCTGCCGTCTGCGCCGCACTCGCGCCCGGCATCAGGACGTAGGCGTACGTCCCGTTCGCCGGGGCCGTGCCGTGGTCGACGTACATCGTGAGGTACTTGCGGCTGATCGCGGTCGTCGCGCCGCCCTTGTTGATGTCGCTCCACTTGCCCGTGCGCTCCTCACGCAGCGCCTTCACCGTCGCGCCGCCGGGGAAGACATAGCCGCCGTGGCCCCCGATGTGCGCCCACTTGGCGCCGGTGAGGTTCGCCGACCAGGGGGTGGTGGTCGGCTTGGTGGCGCCGTCCACCTGGAAGGAAGTGGTGCCCGTCGGGCCCAGGTTGCGGTTCTCGACGGTCGTCTCGACCGCCGCGCCGTCCGCGCAGGCGATGCCCGCTCCCAGACAGACGATCGCGTCGTCCAGGCAGAACCACGACTTCTTCGCCCGCAGCGTGCTCTGCAGCCCCTTCAAGTACTGCCCGATGGCGGCGCGTTGGCCGTCGCTCGCGCCGCCCACCCACTTCACGTCCGGCAGGGACGCCCCCCAGTCGCCGCCCGCCGCGTCGGCGAGCGCCTTGCGTGACGCCGTGATGCCGGGCAGCCGGTACGGGTCCACGGTGGGCCAGAAGGCGTCGCTGTACTGCCCGTTGGCGTAGCTGTCGCCCCACCAATAGAGCATGCCGGAGCCGGTGTGCCAGCCGCGCAGATTCTCGCCGTTGCCCGTCTCGTAGTACGTGATGCGGGGATCGGCCATGCTGATCGACGCCGCCCAGCCGGGGCGCCGGTGCGTGGCGCGGGCCATGCCGGGGAAGAGCCGGTGGCCGGTGGGTTCGGCGATCGCGGTCACCGACGCGTCGTCCTCGACGCCTTTCAGGCGGGCCAGACTTGTCAGGCCGAGGGTGGCGTCGCTCAGCGGCGGGCTGTAGTAGTCGCGCCGCATCCAGCCCTTGACCAGGCCGCGCCAGCGCGCGTTCTCGGCCGTGCTCGCGCCCTGACCGAGGAGCACCACGGCCGCCATGATGGGGTGGCCGCGCCGGTGGTCGTCCGCCTGGATCTTCTTGGCGTCGGACGCGGCGAGGCCACGGCTGATGGCGCGGCCCGCGACGCCGTCCATGACGAGGCCGTTGTAGATGAACGGCGCCCAGGCCTTCTCGACGGCGTCGAAGATGATCTGCTTCTTGGTGTCCGTGACCTCCCAGCTGGAGCCGCGCAGCAGGGCGAAGAGCATGCCGAGACCGCCCAGCATCACCGATCCGTACGACCCCGTGTAGGGCACGGTGGTGTGCTGGATGAACGAGCCGTCGGTGTAGAGGCCGTCACCGGCCGTCACGTAAGGGAAGACGGGGGAGAGGGCGTCCCGGGCCAGCGCGATCTTCGCGGCATCGGCGCCGACGACCCCGCGCAGCGCGAGTACGCGGCACAGGTCGACGCGGTTCGCGCCGGTGCTCGTCCCGGTGTAGCTGCCCACCGCCGAGTCGGGCACGAAGTGGTCCACGGCCTTGCAGTAGTTGGCCACCTGGGTCGCCGACAGTTGGTCGTACATCAGCACGCAGACGTCGAGGAGGTTCTGCGGGGCGCCTATCTGCCAGCTGTACCAATTGCCGAAGCGTGCCTGGTTCTCGTTGTAGACCCCGGTGTAGAGGTGGTCGAGGCCGGTGAGGATGTCTGCCTTGAGGCCCGGGTCGCCGGTCAGGCCCGTGCCCGCCTGACGGTAGGCCTGGGCCATCGTGTTGAGCCGGCTGTAACCGGTTACCACGTTCGCCGAATAGCCGTACGACTCCTGGTCGGTGTCCGGGTCGGGATCCGCGTACGAGATGTCCGGCCACAAGGCCCCCGTAGTGGGCGCCATTGTGTCGCGCAACTCCTGTGCGGTGGCGCCGAGTTCGGCGAGGCGGCTCTTGAAGGGCTCGGCCGTCGGGGTGAAGCCCTCGCCGAGTATCAGGGTGCGCCACTTGGCCCGCAGCGCTTCGTACGCGTCCGCCTCCTCCTCCGCTGCTGCCCCCTCGGAGGGTAGTAGTCCCGCGGCTGTGAGGCCGAGCGCGGAGCCGCCGGTGGCAAGGAGGAAGCCGCGACGGGACCAGGGAGAGTGCATGGGGTCTCCGATGGTGAGGTGGGGGAGTCGGGTGACAGGAGGGGGCCGCTGGAAGAGCAAGCGCTTTCTAGCATGGGTCCGGGCCACTGCTCAATGGGTTGCGCAAGGCGCTGTAGCGTCAGGGGCATGAGCGATCACGCAGTGGTGGATGTGGGCGACGTACGCCTGGCCTATCGGACCTGGGGCGACTCGTACGGGGCACCCGTCGTGCTGCTGCACGGGCTCGGCGGTTCATCGGAGACCTGGGAGCAGGTCGGGGAGGCGCTCGGCCAGGAGTGGCGGGTGTACGCCCTCGATCTGCGCGGGCACGGGGAGAGCGACTGGCCGGACGAGTACTCGGTCGAGCTGATGCGGGACGACGTGCTCGGCTTCCTCGACGAGCTCAGCCTTGACCGCGTCGGCCTCGTGGGGCACTCCATGGGCGGCGTCGTGGCGTACCTGCTGGCCCAGGAGCACCCGGACCGCGTCGAGCGTCTCGTCCTGGAGGAGACGCCGCCGCCCTATCCGCGCGACTGGGTCGAGACCCCGCGCCCCGAAGGGGCCATCGACTTCGACTGGCCGGTGTCCCCCGCGGTCCGTGCCCAGATCTTCGACCCCGACCCCGAGTGGGCCGAGCGGCTCGGCGAGATCGTCGCGCCGACCCTGATCGTGGCGGGCGGCCCGGACAGCACCATGGCGCAGGATCGCATCCCCGACATGGCGACGGCGATTCCCGACTCCCGGCTGATCACGATCCCGGTCGGGCACTCGGTGCACGAGGGGAGCCCGCAGCAGTTCGCGGAGCAGGTCACCGAGTTCTTCACCAGCTGACCGTTCGCGGCATGGGCCAGGAAGGCATGGGCCGAGAAGGCGTGCGCCATGAAGGTGCGGGGTGCGGACGGCCGCGCCCCGCATCCCGCATGTCGTGGGTTACGCGGGCCGGGGTCGCGACTGGTACAGGCGCGTGTAGTAGCGGCCCTCCGCCTCCAGGCCCGTGGGATCGTCACCGGCCTTGAGCACCAGGTCCACTGCGCTGCTCTGCTCGCCGGGATCGGTGAACAGCCGCTGCGGATAGGTCCGTCGGGGGTCGGTCTCGGTGGTGAGGCCGTGGGCGTCCAGGGTCGCCAGGATCTGCCGGAAAGGCACCGTCCGCAGGACGAACGCGCTCACCCACACCGGAAGATCCGTCGCGCCGAGAAGCGCGTCGAAGGTCCGGTGGGTGATGTAGCCGATGCCGCCGGTGACCGTGATCAGGCCGACGCGCCCCACGGCACGGCGCAGCCCGTCGCTGGGCGGGTGACGCTCGAGGTTCTCGGCATAGGCCTTGTCGAGCAACCCCACCTCCAAGGCGTAGCGCGTCGCGTTCTCCGCCGTATCCAGGCCGATGACCGGGACCGCGTCCGCCCGCCGCCGCGACGCGTAGAACTCCTTGTCGGCCTCGATGAGCTCGCCCCGGGTGAGGGTGGCGGTCTCGTCGCTCGTGTAGTGCGCGTACAGGTCCGCGAGCGTGAGGTCGTGGTTGAGCAGCGCCGCGTTGATCCCGTAGGAGCAGCAGAGGTCGAGGACCGTGACGGGGAGGTGGGTGCCGCGCACCGCGGACCGCAGGCCGAGCGTGCGCCGGAAGACGTCCTGAGCCTGCTGCGGTATCTCGTACTCGAAGGGGGCCAGCGTGCGGAAGTACGTGCGGGGATCAGGCTGGTTGTAGATGTCGTCGAACCGGGTCTTGCCTGCCGCGGTGGTGGTTCGGGCACCGGTCATGAGGCATGCCTCCTCGTGCTGAGTGGCGGGTCTACGGCCGCGATACGTCTACCTGACCCATGGCTCAACCCGATAGACCTCCTGGCGGTAACCGGCCATCACACCGGCAAGGAGTCCCTGATGCCGCCCAGGCCCCATGTGTTTGCACGCTGGTCGAAGCCCGGTGATCCGCTGTCGGCCAAGGAAGCCTCCGAAGCTGGTTCAGGCCCGAACGGCTGGGACCATGCCTATGCCGCCGCCGGTCGTTCCGGTTTCGGCCCCGCCGCTGTGGCCGGTGGTGCGGGCGGCAACGCCTGTGTCTGCTGGGCCTTCTCCAGGAAGCGCAGGAGTTCCACGGGGAAAGGCAGCACGAGGGTCGAGTTCTTCTCGGCGGCGACGGCCACCACGGTCTGCAGCAGCCGCAGTTGGAGCGCCGCGGGCTCCTCCGACATCTCGTGTGCCGCCTGCGCCAGCTTCTTGGAGGCCTGCAGCTCTGCGTCCGCGTTGATCACGCGGGCCCGCCGCTCACGGTCCGCCTCGGCCTGCCGGGCCATCGACCGCTTCATGGTCTCCGGGAGCGACACGTCCTTGATCTCGACCCGGTCGATCTGCACGCCCCACCCCATGGCGGGAGAGTCGATCATCAGCTCCAGGCCCTCGTTGAGCTTCTCGCGGTTGGAGAGCAGATCATCCAGATCGCTCTTGCCGATGATCGACCGCAGAGACGTCTGTGCCATCTGCGAGACCGCGAAGCGATAGTCCTCGACCTTGATCACCGCGTCCGCCGCGTCGACCACCCTGAAGTAGATGACCGCGTCGACGCGCACCGTGACGTTGTCCCGGGTGATGCCGTCCTGCGCCGGGACCGGCATCGTCACGATCTGCATGTTCACCTTGTTCAGCCGGTCCACACCGGGGACGATCATGGTGAAGCCCGGCGGGCGGACGTTCTCCCGCAGCCGGCCCAGGCGGAACACCACGCCCCGCTCGTACTGCTTGACCACGCGGGCCGCCGACACCACGTACACGAACCCGGCAGCCGCGACCGCGGCCCCGGCTGCGAGCAGCTCTTCGACCATGACGACCCCCTTCTTTCGAGTCGCCCGTCTCATAACCAAGATATGCCCAGCTTTGTCCAGGGTCGAGCCCCGGCCGCCCCGCCGCTGACTAGGGTGGGGCCGGTGTTCACCTCCCAGGGACCCACGCTCCGCGAACTGGCCGTGCAGGCGCTCTCCTCCATCGAGGACGGCTACGACCTGCTGGCCCCGAAGTTCGACCACACCCCCTTCCGTACGCCGGACCGGATCCTGGCCGCGGTCGCGGACGCGCTGGGCGGCCTCGGCCCGTTCGACGCGGGTCTCGACGTCTGCTGCGGCACCGGCGCGGGTGTCGAGACGCTGCTGCCGTTGTGCCGGGAGCGGGTCACCGGTGTCGACTTCAGCGCCGGGATGCTGGCCGAGGCGCAGGCCGCTGTGGCTCCTCCGGGCGGTGGGCCCGCGGTGGAGTGGGTGCGGGCCGACGCGCGCGCCCTGCCCTTCGTCGAGGCCTTCGACCTCGCGGTGAGCTTCGGGGCGTTCGGGCACTTCCTGCCCGCCGAGCGGCCCCGGCTGTTCGCGGAGATCTGCGGGGCGCTGCGGCCCGGCGGGGTCTTCGCCTTCCCGATCGGTGCGCCGCCGCGCCTGACGTCGCCGCTGCATTGGGCGCTGCTGGGCTTCGACGGGTTGATGCGGGTGCGGAATCTGCTGTGGCGTCCGCCGTTCGTCATGTACTACAGGACTTTCCCGCTGGGGGGTGTCGTCGAGGACCTGCTCCGGGCGGGGTTCACGATGCGGTTGCACCCGCTGGAGGAGTTCGGGCGCCGCGCCGACGGCAGCCCCCGCTGGTGCCTTGTCGAGGCGCGGAAGGTCTGAGGTCACGAGGCGGTGTGGGCGCGGGGCCACTGAGGTCATGGGGTCACTGGAATGCCCTGCGGTACGCCTGCGGGCTGACTCCGGCGACGCGCTTGAAGCGGTCGCGGAACGCGGTGGGTGAGCCGAAGCCGACCTGGACGGCGATGCGCTCCACGGAGTGCCCCGTCGTTTCGAGCAGGTGCTGGGCCTGCCGGATGCGGGTGCGGTGCAGCCACTGCAGCGGCGTGCTGCCGGTCTGCTCCCGGAAGCGGCGCAGCAGGGTGCGGGTGCTCATGCCCGCCCGGCCCGCGATGTCCTCCAGGGTGAGCTCGCGCGCGGCATTCTCCTCCAGCCAGCGCAGGAGCGGTTCGAGCTCCGAACCCTGCGGCGTGGGCGGAGCCTCGGAGACGATGAACTGGGCCTGGCCGCCCTCGCGTTCCAGGGGCATCACCGAGAGGCGGGCGGCGTCCGCGGCGACGGCGGAGCCGTAGTCCCGGCGGATCAGGTGCAGACACAGGTCGAGCCCGGCGGCGGCACCGGCGGACGTCAGGATCTGCCCGTTGTCGACGTAGAGCACGTCCGGGTCGACGTCGATGTCGGGATGGCGTTCGGCGAGCGCCGCCGCGGCCATCCAGTGGGTGGTGGCGCGGAGTCCGGACAGCAGGCCGGTCGCGGCCAGCGTGAAGGTGCCCGCGCAGATCGAGGCGATCCGTGTGCCATCGGCCGCCGCGTCCCGCAGCGCGTCGAGCACCGCGTCGGGGACGGATCGGGACACGTCGGCGGTGCCGGGCACGATGATCGTGTCGGCGTCCGCGAGCCCTTCCAGGCCCCACGGAGCCCGCAGCGTGAACAGACCGGCGTCGATCTGCGGCGCGGCGGCACAGACGCGAACCCGGTAGCCGGCCCGACCGCCCGGCAGCCGGGTGCGGCCGAAGACCTCGATGGGCGTTGACAGGTCGAACGGGATGACGGTGTCCAGTGCCAGGACGGCCACGGTATGCATGGCGGCAACGTACGGCAGAGTCGTGATCCCGCCAAGCGCGTGCGCAGGTGATGTGACCCCGATGACCTCGTCGTCTTCGCGTGTACTGGCCCGGGGCTCGATGGCGGTATCTCTGCGAAGCATGTCACTAATGCCACTGTTCGCTGGGTGGGAACGCTGGCTAATCTCGGCGACCGGGTCCCGATCGGGAGCCGCCTGCCTCCGCCGACTCCACCGGACTCCGCCCGTCCGCGCCCGACTCCGCCGTTCTTCGCACTCCGAATCCCGAGGGCCCGCTGTGACCAAGTTCTTCCTGACGCTGCATGTGCTGGCCGCGATCCTGGCCGTCGGCCCGGTCACCGTCGCCGCCAGCATGTTCCCCGCGGCCCTGCGCCGAGCCCAGGCCGACCCGAATGACGCGGCGGCCGTCGCCTCGCTGCGCCTGCTGCAGCGCATCTGCTCGGTGTACGCGTTCGTCGGCGTCGCCGTCCCCGTCACCGGGTTCGTGACCGCGGGCAGCCTGGGCGTGCTCGGCAGCGCTTGGCTGATCGCCTCGATCGTCCTCACGATGGCGGCGGCCGTGGTGCTCATCGTCCTCGTCCTGCCGCGTCAGGAGGCGGCGCTGGACGCGATGACCGGGGGAGACGGAGACGGTGGAGACAGCGGCACCCGCGGTCAACTGGCCGAGGGGACGGGCGTGGTGGCCGTGGGGGAGCGCACTGGTTCCCAACTCGCCATGTATACAGGGGTGTTCAATCTGCTCTGGGCCACCGTCACTGTCCTGATGATCATCCGGCCAGGCTCCACGACCGGAGCCTGAACGCTGTTGACCCTCGCGGAACCAAAGCCCTAAGTTCGGTGAACGCGCGTTCACCAGCGCTTTCCTTACCACGGGGGTATCAGGAATGGTCCGTGCACGACATGCGCCACAGGCATCACAGGCCTCACAAGCATCACATGGTGCGAAGGCCTCCGAACCGGCCGCCCTGCCACCGGACGCCGCCCTGTATGTGGAGCTGGCGCTGGACGACGCCGACCAGGAGCGACTGCGTGCCGCCGCGCCGGGCCCGGTCTGGTTCACCGGACCGGACTCCGACTCCGAGGCCGACGCACGCGTCCTCGCCGCATCCCACATCGCGCTCGGCAACCCGAGGGCGGACCGGCTGGAGAGGGCGCCGCACCTGCGCTGGCTGCAGCTCGCGTCCGTCGGCATCGACCGCTATACGGGCCTCGACTGGCCGGTCCTGGGGCAGCGGCTCACCGTCACCAACCTCGGCGGTCTGTTCGCCGACCCGGTCGCGGAGACCTGCCTCGCGGGCATCCTCGCGCTCTGCCGCGGAGTCGACGTGCTGGCCGGACTCCGTGCGGGGGAGTCCTGGTCGAAGCTGGACGTGCGGCCCGGCCTGCGGCTCCTGAGCGAAGCGAACGTCCTCATCCTGGGCAGGGGAACCATCGCCCTGCGGCTCGCCGGACTCCTCGCGCCGTTCGGCTGCTCCGTCGCGCACTTCGCCCGGGGTGCCGCCGACATCAGCACCCGCGAGGAACTCGACGCCAGGCTGCCCGAGTTCGACGTCGTCGTGGGACTGCTGCCGGGCACGGACGAGACCGCGGACCTCTTCGACCGGCGGCGCATCGACCGGCTGCGCCCCGGCGCGGTCTTCGTGAACGCCGGACGCGGCACCCTGGCGGACGAGGAAGCCCTCGTCGCCGCCCTCGCCTCCGGCCGGCTCGGCGGCGCGGTCCTCGACGTGACCCGCGAGGAGCCGCTGCCCGCCGGACACCCGCTGTGGAGCTGCCCGAACGTGATCCTCACCCAGCACACCGCGGGCGGCTCACGCGACGAGACACAGCGGATCGTCGACCTGTTCCTGCACAACTGGCAGCGGCTCGCAGGCGGCGAGCCGCTGCGCAACGTCGTGCGGTGGTCCCAGGGGTACTAGCCGCGCCGTCCGAGGAGCACGCCGCGGGGCACGGGCGCTCAGAGGAAGTGGAAGCCGGGCCTGGGGTGCATGAGGAAGTCGTGGTGCGAGATGTTCCACGCGTACGCACCCGCCATCGCGAACACCACCCGGTCCCCGGCCCGCAGCCCCGCCACCGGAACCTGCCGGGCCAGCACGTCCTTCGGGGTGCACAGCTGCCCCGCGAACGTCACCCGGTCCCGCCGTGCCTCGGACCGGGGCCAGGGATGCGGCCACGGCTCGCGCGCCGGGAGCACGGTGCAGGGCTGGTCGTGGCCCTTGGCGGCGGGGGTGCGCAGATGGTGGGTGCCGCCGCGCACCACCGCGAACTCCTCGCCGTGGCTCTGCTTCACGTCCAGGACCTCGGTGGCGTACCAGCCGCAGTACGCGGTCAGCGCTCGGCCCGGCTCGATGCGGAGCGTCAGTCCGGGGTGCGCCGCGCAGAGCCGGGCGAGGCCGTCGCCGTAGGCGGCCCAGTCGAAGCGCGCGTCCGGGTCGGCGTAGTCCACGCTCATGCCGCCACCGACATTGACTTCCGCCAGTCCGGTGCCGTGCCGCCGGGCGAGCTCCTGCGACCACGTCACGATGGACTCGGCGACCGCGAGCTGCCGCGGCGCGTCGAGTCCGCTGGCCAGATGGGCGTGCACGCCGAGCAGACGCAGCTGGGGGAGGCTGCCGTCGGTGAGCGGGGCCATCACCGAGTCGGCGTCGGCCGCGTCGAGACCGAAGGGAGTGGGGCGCCCGCCCATCGCGAGGGAACTGCCCTCCAGGGCCTCGGCGTTGAGGTCGAGATTGAACCGGAGCAGGACGCCGACGCGGGTGTGCGGGACGACGCGGGCGGCGATCGAGGCCAGCATTCGCAGCTCGTAGCCGCTCTCGACGTGAAAGCGCTCCACACCGAGCTCAAGGGCCGCCGCGATCTCGTCCGGTGTCTTGCCCGGGCCGCCGAAGGCCAGCGGGCGCCCCGCCACCGCCTTGGCCACATGGGCGAGTTCGCCGCCCGACGAGACCTCGTAGCCGTCGACGTACGGGCCGAGCGTGCTCAGGATCGCCGGCTCGGGATTGGCCTTGGCGGCGTAGTAGAGCTGCACCTGCCGGGGGAGGGCGGCGCGCACCGCGACGGCATGGGCGTCCAGCGCCGACAGGTCGTACAGATAGGCGGGCAGTTCCTCCGTGGCGAGGCCGAGGGCACGGTCACGTACGGCAGGGGTGGGGGCGGTCATCCTGCGGAGCTCCAAGGTGCGTCGGTGCGGGCACCCAGGTCCCGTACGTGCTCGGCGAGCGGAAAGGGTGAGGTGAGACGGACGTACCCCGCGTCCCGGTCGGCCTTGCGCTCCCAGCGGGTGAGCAGATTGGCCTTGGCGGGCAGCGGCACTCCGGCGAGCAGGGCGCTGAGCCGGGGCGGGCAGCCATGCGTGTCGGCGAACTCCTGCAGGGTGGCGCGGACTTGGGACCAGAGCGCGGGTTCGGTGTGCGGGTGCAGGTCGGCGAGTGCGGCGAGCAGCTCGGCGACGTGGTTCACGAGGAGGCAGTAGACGACGCGGTCCCAGCCGCGCTGCGCGTCGTACGTCAGGGGCCCCGCGACCTCGGGCGGGAGCGCCGCCAGGGTCTCGGCGTGGCACTCGGGGATCAACTTGGTGCCCTCCAGGTCGCGGAAGAGCACCTGCGCGGGCATGCCGTCGTCGTCGACGCAGACGAGGACGTTCTGCAGATGCGGTTCGAGCACCAGGCCGTGGTCGAAGTACGCGGCGAGCACCGGCGGCAGCAGGAGCCGGAGATACGTCCGCCACCAGTCGAGTGCCCGCTCCGGACCCGCGCCTTCGAGGAGGCGGGAGATGTGGCCGGGCCCCGTCGGGTACTCGTCAGCTACGGCCGCTGCGAGCAGCGGGGTCGTGCCGGGAAGGAGCCGTCCGGCCAGGCCCTCGCGGACGATGACGCCGAAGCCCTCCAGGAGGGCCAGGTCGGGGTGACCGTCGGGCCCCGCCAGTGCCAGGCTGCGGTAGGCGGGCTCGCGGAGCATGGCGCTGCCCGGGAAGCGGGCGGCCAGGCCGTCCAGCGCGCCTTCGAGCGTGCGGGTGAGCGCGACGGCACCCGAAAGCTCGTAACTCGCGTTCTTGCGAAGGCAGTTGGTGATGCGGACGTTCAGGCTGAACTTCAGGAAGGTGTCACCGTCGTACAGCGTGCGCACGGAGGCCGTCGCCGCGAAGGGCGAGCCGCCGGCCCCCAGATCGATGACGTCCTCGCGCTCCAGGGCGGCACGCAGCCCCGGGTGCTCCCGCAGCAGGTCGTACTGCCAGGGGTGCACCGGCAGCAGCCGGTAGCCGTCCGGCACCGTCCCCAGGCGGTCGAGAGGGTCCGTGGCGCCCGGCCGCGCCGACTCCTCGGCGATGAGGTGATCCCGTACGGCGAGATGGCGCAGCGGGAAGACCGCCGCGGTCTCGGGGGCGTAGGCGGACCAGTCGGCGAGGTCGCCGCCGCGTGCCTTGGGAGTGGGGTGGAAGCGGTGGCCGAACAGCAGGGACTGCTCGGAGGCGAGGTAGTCCGCGAGCCACTCCGGGGTGGTCCCGGCTCCCTTGAACGCCTTCTCCCCGAGAACCTGCTCCGTGGAGAGCGCCGAACATCCGGCTGCGATCGCGGCGCTGACGCCTTCATGACTGGAGGCGATCTGCTCCAGGAACTCCTCGTTGCTCACGCCGGTACGCAGCGAGAGCTCGGCATGCGTGTACTCGGCGAGCCGCGGCCACTCCACCTCCACCCAGCTGCCGTCCCGCTGCTCGGTCACCGGGCCGGTGAAGCGGTGGGCGCCGAGGAGGGAGGCGCGGCGCAGCGCGACCCGCAGGAGGACCCCGCGGCGCGGCAGCCGGAGCAGGAGATCACCGTCGACGACGGCGGTCTGGTGCTCGGGGCCCGAGACCTCGCGCAGCAGGCAGTTGAGGAGGGTGTGCGTCACGGCCTGGTCGGCGCTGGGCAGGCGAGTGGGCGCGGCCCCGGCGACGGGGGCGCCGGTGACGAGGGCGGCGGACTGGGCGGGTGTTGCGGACGGGGCGGCGAACGTGCCGGTCGGCAAGGACATCAACGGCTCCAGCGGATGCGGGGCGAGCGGCGGAACAGGGCGGGAAGGGTGGCGGCGGCCAGGGCGAGCAGGGCGATCGCGGTGCCGGTGAGGAGGGGCGCGGACAGGCCGAGCAGGCTGTTGCCGGCCGCTGCCGCGAGACCGGCGGCGACCGCGCCCCCTTTGGAGACGAGCTCGAGCGTGCCGAACATCCCGCCGGGCGGTCGGCCGTGGGCGCACGCGGCGGCCAGTACGGACAGGCTGACCAGGCCGAGCGTGAGGCCCGCGCCGAGGAGCAGCCGCACGCCGGTGAAGGCGGCGAGCGAATCGGCGGCGCCGTGCCCGGCGAGACCGAGCGCGACCAGACCGAACCCGGCGGCGATCCCCTGCATGGGTCGGCGTTCGACGACCTGGTGCACCCGCAGCGCGAAGAGGAGGTAGCACAGGTGCGGCAGGGCGAACAGCACGCCGGACACGACCGGTGAGACGCCGGGTATTCGGTCCTCGACCAGCGCGATCAGGTACGGGAAGGAGATGACGGTGGAGAAGACGAAGGCGAACTCGAAGGCGTAGAGCGCCCTGAGAGGGGCGAGCGGTGCGGTGGCCGTGGGCCCATCGGCCGCTTCGGTGGCGTCCGGCAGTTCCGCCCTGGGCTCCGGTAGGGCGGCGAGCATCGCGGCGGCGGCCAGGGGCAGGACGGCGAGCAGGGCGTACTGGCGGTGCGGCGAGACCCAGGGGGACAGCGATCCGACGACGATCGGCGCCAGGACGAGCGCCGCCCGCGCGGCACCCTGCATCAAGGTGAGTGCCCTGGACAGGCCCGAACCGGTGAGCGCGGCGGCGAGATAACCGTTGGACGCGGCGAACGTGCCGCCCAGCACGCCCTGCAGCACCAGGGCCGTGACGAACGCGGCGAACGACTCGGCCCACCCGGCGAGCAAGAAGGAGACGGCGAGGCCGAGTTGCGCCCGCAGGAGCAGCCGTTTTCGCCCGAAGCGGTCGGCGGCGCGGCCCCACAGGGGCGCGCCGAGCGCGCCGAACACGGTCGGGACGACATACAGCAGCCCGGCCCAGCGGGCGCTGGCATCTCCCAACTCCGGGAGGATCTGGGTGAGATACGGGGGAAGGCCGAGGGCGGCGAACGACGCGACGAAGTAGCAGGCGGCGACGGCATGCACCTGGCGTCGGCCGAGTCCCGCGCCCATGGTCGGCTCCTCCGTAAGCACGTGCGCCGACGATGCGGTGGCAGCCATCACGAACTCCCCGTCATCCGAAGGTAGTTGGGCCCTGTCGTGTAGTGCTTGTTGATGTCGGCGGCCCCGGAGCGCTCCTTGGAGAGCAGGGTCCCCGCGGTGACCATCGCCTTCACGGGCAGCTCCGCCGCGTCCAGGACGTGCGCCCGCAGGAGTGCGCCCGGCTCGCCCGGCCCCGGGTCGAGCCGCTCCACGGCCTCGGCGAGCCGCTCGCGCACGAGCCGGAGCAGCCGCTCCAGCGGGGCGTGGCCGTGCCGGGCGAGCCCGAAGGCGTAGGAGCCCGCGCAGAGGTGGAGGGTGATGGTGGTGAAGAGGTCGAGTACGGGCCGGTCCCCGTCGACGAAGATCCGCGAGTCGTCGAACTCGTCCGGTGACGGTGCCTGTTGCCCCATCGCGTCACGCAGCCGGGCGAGGTTGACGCGGGGCCCGTCGTTGTCCTTGAAGAGAAGCCGCAGGCGCGCCGCTCGGCCCGCGCCTTCGTCCCCGTTTTCAAGGACCAGCGAGATGTTCTGCTGATGCGACTCCAGGGCGACCCCGTAGGCGAAGAGGGTGGTCTGCCAGTCGAAGAGGAGGGTGAGCGTGGCGTCGAGGAGGGCGAGCGGGTCACCGCCGTAGAAGCGGTCGGCGAGGTGGTCGACCAGCAGCCTGTCGCCACCGGGTGCCGGGCACATGAGGGCGGCCATCGGCACGACGACGGCGCCGTCGAGACCGGCGGGGTAGCGACGCAGGAGCACGGCGAGGAGCTCGTGCCCGGCGTGGGCGAAGCGGGTCTCGTCCGCGTGCAGGACGACACCCTGGAACCGGGGCTCGCGGCCGATGACGGCTTCGACGAGCCGCTGGCCCGCCGCGCCGTCGGTGAGGGTGCCCGGTTTGATGGTGCGCCGATTGCGCAGGCCCAGTGTGGCGGTGGCGAGCGGGAGCTTGAGGTGCTGGGCGGGGTCGGAGGCGAGGGCGACGGTACGCATCGACAGGGTCGGTACGACGTCGGGTCCGGGCCCTGTGATGAGCCGGGCCCGCTCGTGGAGCCCCGCTGCCCGCAGCGCGTCCCGCAGGGGGCCGTCCGCGGTCAAGGGGTGCACGGGCAGGAGGAGATGGCTTCCGTCGAGCTCGGGAACGCCGGCGGCACGCGGGGACAACCAGGCGGTGGAGCCGCCGCCGACCGTGACGGCATCGCGGGGCAGGGCGAGCCACCGCAGGGCGAAGGTGGGGTGGAACTCGGGCGCGTACGAGCGCAGTTGCGTGACGTCCAGCCCGGAACGGCCGCGCGAGGTCGGGTACACGGGATGATCCGCGCGCGCGGCGAGCGTGTCGAAGCCGAGCCCGCCCCCGAGCCCACGCCACGCGGCGGGATCCTCCCCGTACCGCCCGGTGAGCAGGGCGCCCACCTCACCCCTCGTCCTGTCATGCAGCCGCATGGCGTCGAGCGCCTGCGCACACTCCACGGCGAAGGCATCGAACCCGCCCCGGTCGACCGGGGCGGCGAGCCCACGCAGAGCGGACAGCACACTGCCCGCGTCACGGAGCTCACGCCCGTCGGACTCACGCCGGATGAAGGGAAGCCGGGCGGCGTACGCGGCTTGATAGCCGTCCGCACGGACGGGCATGAGCAAGGCATCACCGCCGGGCCGGCGCACGGCGCGGTCGGACCTGCCACCGGCCTCGGTTTGCGTGCCGCCACCACGCACGTCCGCACCTGGCCGTGGCGCGGGGATCGCGACGGCGTCCCTCTCCGCCGAGCCACGGGGCGTCGCCCCCGCGGGCGTCCGCGCAGGCTGCTCGCGCCCATGGCTCCCACTGTTGTCGACGGGGCGCCGGTGGGCGGCGTCGCTGGAGGCGGCTTCCTCCTGCGTGGAGGCACCGCCGGACGTATGCGGCAGGCTGCCTTCGTCGCTTCCACCGGTGTCCGCACCGGGCCGTGGTGCGGGGATCCCGGCGCCATTCCCTTCCGCGGACGCCCCCCGACCCGGTGCCACAGGCAGCCTCAGCCACAAGCCGTCCGGCAGTCGCACCGTCTCGCTCTGGGTGCGCCACCCCACCACGTCCTCGCGCAGGAGCGCGCTCAGGACGCGTAACAGGAGCTCACCCTCGATGCTCGTGGCCTTGGCCTTGGCCTCGCCCATGCCCGTCACCGTGCCCACGTCGGCCGTGGGTGAAGGCCTCACGGGGTGATCTCCCAGTGGTGCTCGGTGAGGAAGTCCGCCACGGCGCGGTCCACGGCTGTCTGGTCGGTGCCCGTGGCGCGGACCACACCGAGGAAGTCGCGGTTCGTGCCGTGGAGGTCGTGGCGTTCGCCGATCTCGCGCAGGGGGCGGTAGGTGAGCCGCACGCCGCCCGCCGTCACTTCGGTCGCGCGCGGCGCGGCGGTCAGCGTGCCCGCGCTCCGCGCGCACGGATAGTCGAGCCGTGCCCGGCCGTCGGTCCGCGCGCCCAGATCCGAGGGGAGCGGCTCGCCAAGATGCGTACGGAGGATGTGCTCGAAGAGCGGTATGTCCAGGAGCTGGGCGAGGAGCAGATCGCACTGGTCACCGATGGCCCGGTAGTTGACCTCTATGAGCCGGGCCCGCCCCTCCGCCACCACGAACTCCGTGTGGCACGCCCCGAACCCCACACCCAGCGCGTCCAGTTGGGCCAGTACCTGAGCGACGACCGGACCCGGATGCGCCGGGACGAACGTCATCCGCTCCTCTATGAAGTACGGCGGCGGCGACACCTCCGTACGGAAGCCGCCGAGCACGTGCCGCACGCGGCCGTCACCGAGGGTCTCCAGGGTGCACAACTCCCCGGCGAGGTACTCCTCGACGACCAGCGCCGCCCCGGGCCGCCGCGCCTGTATCTCCGCGCACCGCCGCACCAGCTGCCCCGGCCCTTCGACGAGCACCACGTCCTCGCTGGCCACGCCCTCCCGCGGTTTGACCACGCACGGGAACGGCACGTCGAGAGCCGTGAGTTCGGCCGGATCCCGGTCTGCGGAGAGCTCCGCAGACCAGACCGCGTCAGCGCCCGCCGATGCGAGATGGCGCCGCATCTGCGCCTTGTCCTTGGTGCGCAGTGCCGCCCGCCAGTCCTTGCCGGGAAGCCCGAAGTACTCGGCGGCCAGGGCGGCCTGGGTCTGCAGGTGGTCGCTGTTGGTGAAGATCGCGTCGGGGGAGTGGTGGGCGGAGATCCGGCTGATGACGGCGCGGAAATCGCGTACGTCGCACTCAAGGATCTGCAGGGCCTCGGAGTTCTCCAGGATCTCCAGGTGAGCCGGGCGCTCCGTGGAATCCGGGCCCTCCCGGCGACGGTGCGCCTCCGGCTGGTCGGTGAGGAGCGTGACGTCGAGGCCGAGCCTGCGCGCGGCGGGCAGAAAGCCTTCGGTGACCGAGTCGGTGGGGTTGCGGGCAAGGACGTACAGCCGCATGTGCGAGTCCACTTCCGGGTGCGAGCGGAGGTGCGTGTGGGGGAGAAGGGGAGGGGCGGGCCGCAACCGAGCGGGGCCCGCCCCCGAAGGCGGGTGGCTACTTGGCCGGGAGCTCGACGTCCGTCGCCTTGGCCACGTCCTCAAGGACGTGCTCTGCTGCCTGGACCCCGATGCCCGACATCCACGTCTCGTCCGGGACGGTGAAGACCTTGTCCTTCTTGACGGCCGTCAGGTCCTTCCAGACGGGGTTGGACGTGACGTCCTTCTGCTGGGTCTTGTCGGGGGCGTCGGCGGTCGTCACGAAGATCAGGTCGGCCTCGGCCTTGTCGATCTGCTCGGGGCTGACGTCCAGCATCGTCTTCTCGGGGTCGGACGAGTTCTGCGAGGCCGGGCGCTCGAGGCCGATGTCGTCGAGGACGACGCCGCTGTAGGCGGACTTCTGGTACAGCCGTGTCGGGCCCGCGACGAAGCGGACGACCGAGGCCGACGGCATCTTTCCGTCGTACTTCGCCTTGATGGAATCGCCCAGGGCCTTGGCGCGCGTCTCGTAGTTCTTGAGCGCCGTGTCCGCCTGGCTCTCCATGCCGAGGGCCTTGGCGTGGACCTTCAGGTTCGCCTTCCAGGGGCCGCCCGTGGTCTCGGTGAAGACGGTCGGCGCGATGCCCTTGAGCTTGTCGTAGACCTTCTCGTGCCGGACCTTGGAGGACAGGATCAGATCGGGCTTGAGGGACGCGATCAGCTCCAGGTTCGGTTCCTCCATCGGGCCGACGTCCTTCACCCCGCCGATCTTGCCCTTGAGGTACGAGGGGAAGCCGCCCGCGGTCTTGAAGTGCGGGGAGACCGCGCCGACCGGCTTGACGCCGAGCAGCGTGACGTCGTCGAGCTCTCCGGTGTCCAGGACGACGACCTTCTGCGGCCGTGCGGGGATCTCGGTGCTGCCCATGGCGTGCTTGACGGTGCGCGGGAAACCGGTTTCGGCGGCGGAGCCGGCCTTGCCCTTGTCGTCGCCCTCGGAGTCACCGCACGCGGCGAGCGCGCCGGTGCCGAGGACGACGGTGAGCAGGACGGCACTGAGCCTGCGTGGAACGCTGCTGGTGGTCATGAGGCCTGGATTCCCTTGCTGTGAGCGGATGGTGGGGAGGGGAGGCGGGCGGACAGTGCGTACCGATGTCTGACGGTGACGATCAGGCGGGGACGGCCGGATCGTCCGTGGCGCGGCGGGCGGCTCTGCCCTTCGGTACGACCAGTGGGGTGCCGGTCTCCGGGTCGGGGACGACCCGGCAGTCGACGTCGAACACGTCCTTGACGAGCTGGGCGTCGAGTACGTCGGCGGGAGCCCCGGCAGCGGCGAGCCGGCCGTCCTTGAGGACGACCAGGTGATCCGCGTACCGGGCGGCCTGTCCGAGGTCGTGCAGCACCATCACCACGGTGCGGCCCGCCTCGGCATGCAGATCGGCGACCAGGTCGAGCACGTCGAGCTGGTGGCGCAGGTCCAGGAAGGTGGTCGGCTCGTCCAGGAGCAGGAGTTCGGTGTCCTGGGCCAGCGCGAGGGCGATCCAGGCACGCTGACGCTGGCCGCCGGAGAGCTGGTCGACGCTCCGCTCGCGCAGTTCCGTGGTGCCGGTGCGTTCCAGCGCCTCGTCCACCGCCGCCTGGTCGGCCTTGGACCAGGGGCTGAGGAAGGTCTGATGGGGGTACCGGCCGAGGCGTACGAGGGCTTCGACCGTGATGGCCTCGGGCGTCACCGGCTGCTGCGGCAGGAGACCCATCCGCCGGGCAAGGGCCCGCGCCGACATCCGGTGGATGTCCGCGCCGTCCAGGGCGACACTTCCGCCCGCCGGTGCGAGCAGCCGCGTCAGGCCGCGCAGCAGGGTGGACTTGCCGCAGGCGTTCGGGCCGACGATGGCGGTGACCGCGCCGCCGGGCAGGGTCACGTCGAGGCCGCCGACCACCACCTTGTCGCCGTACCGCAGGTCGAGCCCGTGCGTGGAGAGTTGATTGGCGGGGGACGCCGGTGCGGACGTCCCCGCGGACGAGGACTGCTTGGACGGCTGCTTGGACGGCTGCTTGGACGACCGCGTGGATGACGGCTGCGTGGGGCTCATGCGGCACTCCGGTTGACGGGCCTGCTCTGTCGGATCATCAGGACGAGGAGCCAGGGAGCGCCGAGCGTCGCGGTGACCACCCCGACGGGGAGCCCGGACACCGGGAGCAGATGCTGCACCACCAGGTCGGACGCGAGCAGCAGCACCGCGCCCGCCAGGCCGGTGAGCGCCAGCGTCCCCGGTGTGGGCGGGCCCGCGACGAACCGCACCAGATGCGGTACGGCGAGCGCCACGAACGCGACGGGCCCGGTGAGCGCGGCGGCGAGCGAGGCCAGCACGATGGCGGTGACGAGGAGTTGGAGGCGCGCGGCCGACGGGTTCAGGCCGAGGCCGCCCGCAGACTCATCGCCCAGGTCCAGCACGGCGAGGCGCCGCTGGAGCGCGAACGCGGCCATGAGCGCGAGCGCCACCGCGCCTCCGGCGGCCCACACCTCGGTCCACGTCCGCCCGTAGAGCGATCCGGTGGTCCACTGCAGCGCGGAGCCCGCGAGTTCGGCGGGGAAGCGTACGACCATGAGGTTCACGGCGGCGGCGAGGCCCGCCTGGACCGCGAGCCCGACGAGCACGAGCCGGGTGACGGTGAGCCCCGAGCGCCAGCCGAACACCCCGAGCAGCAGCGCGGCCAGGAGACCGCCGCCCAGCGCGGCCAGCGGGATCAGCGTCTGGGAAGCCCCTGTGGCGAGCAGCACGACGGCTCCGAAGGAGGCACCGCCGGTCACGCCCATCACGTCCGGCGAGGCCAGCGGATTGCGGAACACCCGCTGCAACAGCGATCCCGCGACCCCGAGCCCGACCCCGGCGACGACAGCGGCGATCACCCGGGGCGCCCGGAAGTCCCGCACCACCATGACGTCCGCCGGGTCACCGAGGCCGACCAGGCCGCGCAGCGCGACGGACGCGGGCAGCGGCAGCTGGCCCGTCGTCAGGGCCAGCGTGACGAGGGCGAAGAGGATGCCGAGACCGCAGATGCCGAGCAGTGCCAGGCGGCGCGACTGCCGGACCCGTGCCCTGGTGGGGGTGGCCGCTTCCTCCCGTACGGCGAAGACGGTCATCGCGCCACCTTCCGGGCCAGGACCGCGAGCAGCGGTGCGCCGAGGAAGGCGCTGACGATGCCCACCTCCAGCTCGGAGGGGCGCACGACGACGCGCCCGAGGACATCGGCGGCCAGGAGCAGCAGCGGCCCGGCGATCAGGCAGCCCGGCACGAGCAGCCGGTGGTCGGAGCCGACCGCGAGCCGCACCAGGTGCGGGGCGGCGAGGCCGATGAACGCGACGGGCCCGGCGACCGCCACCGCCGAGCCCGCCAGCAGGACGACCGCGATGCCCCCGGTCACGCGGATTCTGGCCACCGGCACGCCGAGCGCCTGCGCCGAATCGTCGCCCAGCGCGAGGGCGTTGAGCGCGGGGGAGATCGCGAGGGCGACGACCAGGCCGATGACGAGGGTGGGCAGGACCGGCCAGAGCGCGTCGAGCGTGCGGCCGGACAGCGAACCGGCAAGCCAGAAGCGGGCCTCGTCCAGGGTGCGTTCGCTTGCCAGCATCACGGCCTGGGACCAGGAGAGCAGCACCATCTGGAGGACGACGCCGCCGAGCGCGAGCCGCACCGGATCGAGGTCACCCGCGCGCCGGGCGAGGAGCTGGGCGAGCATCCCGGCCGCCGCGGCACCGAGGAAGGCGAACCACAAGTACTCGACGGGTCGCGTGAGATGCAGGGTGTAGATCGCGACGACGACCGCGAATCCGGCGCCCGCGTTGATGCCGAGTGTGGTCGGCGAGGCGAGCGGGTTGCGCGTGATGCCCTGGGCGACGGCTCCGGCCACGCCGAGGGCGGCGCCGACGGCGAGCGCGACGACGGTGCGCGGAAGGCGCAGTCCGGTGACGACGATCGCGTCCCGCCCGTGGGCGTCGCCGAAGAGCGCTTCGGCCACCGTGGAGAGCGGCACTGGACGCGATCCCAGGGCCAGGCTCAGCGCGGCGCACACGGCCAACGCGCCGATTCCGGCGAGGAGCAGAGGGATCCGTCGCGCGAAGAGGCTGCCTGGCGGGACGGCCCGAGCGATCTTGGACACGGGGCGAGAGTTTAGGTTAGGTATACCTAATGATGTCAACTCGCTGTGAGGAGTGGATCACTCGGGACGCAGATGTTCGCGGCGCGCCGTTCACGATGCGGCAAGTTGAAGAGAAATAAGGTAAGCCTTACCTAGTTCGCGGTGGACGGGTCCGCCGTCGGACGCCCGATGGACCTGCCTTCCAAGGAGTACGAGTGCCGCTGACCGTGGCCCCGGACCTGGCGTCGAACGCCACCGCCCTGAGCCCCGCCGCCCTGCTCGCCGAGACGTACCGGCGGCTCGCCACGCACTGCGAGTCGCTCGCCGTCACGGTGGCGCGACCTGACTCGGCCGTGAGCCAAGGGTGGGTCACCGGTGCCGAACTGGTGTCACATCAAGGTGCTCTCGACGCCTTCGTCGGGGCGGAGGCCGCACGCATCCGCGCCGGCCACGACCACACTCCGCGGCCGGACGTCGCCGCGTCCCGCGCCCTGCACGGCTACCTCTGGTCGGTCTCCCTGCTGATGAGTGGCGCCTGGCACCTGGAGCGGCGTGTGCCGCGGATCCACCCCGAGGAGGTGCGCGTCCACCTGGAGACCGGTGAATTCGAGATCGTCCCCGGCTCCTTCGCCTGCCTCCCGGACGACCCGGCGGCCGGACTCCCCGGAACGCGAGTCCTCGCCGACGAGGAGTCGCTGCGCGCCGAACTCCGCGCCGCGGTCGTCGCGCACATGCGTCCGCTGCTCACGGCCATCGGCCCCCGACTGCGGCGCGGACAGCGGGCGTTGTGGGGGATGGCGGGGGACGACCTCATCTCCGGGATCTGGTACCTGGGCCGCATGCTCGGCCAGGAGGACGAGGCCCTGTGTGCGGTGGACGCCCTGCTCCCCGGCCCTGTCGAGCCCTTCCCCGGTGGCGCGGCCTTCCGCAACCTGACGACCCGTGACGGCGAACGGCACCCGACCCGCACCCGCCTCGGCTGCTGCCTCTACTACACGATCCGGGCCGCCGAGGCCTGCGGCACCTGCCCCCGCGTCTGCGACGCGGAACGGCTGCGAAGGCTGGAGGCGGACATCACCTCGGCCGACGTGCCGTCGGAGGCAGGGCAGTGAGATCGTGACAGGGAATCGGGCCCAGACCCTCGCTGACGCCAGGAGACGCCGATGTCCCCCTCCGCGACCGAACCGCAGGTGCCGGTCGGGCCGCCGCCGCCCTTCGAGGTTCCCGTCATCGACATCACGCCGTACGTCGACGGCGGCCCCGCATGTCAATGTGCGAGCGTGGCAAGGCAGATGGACGACGCCTGTGCCCGCGTCGGCTTCGTCCAGATCCTCGGTCATGGCATTCCCGACGGGACGGTGGACGGCCTGACCGCCGCCATGGACGGCTTCTTCGGCCTGCCCCTGGAGGGGAGGAAGAGCTACCGGGTGACCGGTGCGAACCGCGGCTACAGCCCGCCCAAGAGCGAATCCCTCAGCCTGAGCCTCGGCGTGGAGTCGGCCGGGCGGATGAACGACTTCTTCGAGGCGTTCAACATCGGCACCGAAGCCCGCTCGTTCCCCGGCCTCGATCTCTCCGAGGACGATTACGGACTCAACGTCTGGCCCACGCAGGTCGACGGCTTCGAACCGGCCGTGCTGGGCTACTTCGCCCAGGCCGGACGCGTGGCACGCACCCTGACCCGCGTTTTCGCGGACGCGCTGGGGGAGCCGTCGGACTTCTTCGATTCGCTGACCGACCACTCCATCGACGTACTGCGCATGAACAACTACGCCCTGCCCGAAGGCCCCGTCACCCTCGACGGTGACCTGACGGGGATGGGCGAGCACACCGACTTCGGCCTGGTCACCGTGTTGTGGGCGGACCAGGTCGCCGGGCTGCAGGTGCTCGGCACCGACGGGGCCTGGCACGACGTCTCCCCCGTCGACGGTGCTCTCCTGGTCAACCTCGGCGACCTGACCGCCCGGCTCACGAACGACCGCTGGATGTCCACCCTGCACCGCGTCAAGCCGCCGATCGTGGACGGCGGCATCGTCCGGCGCCGGTCCGCCGCCTACTTCCACGACGGTAACGTGGACGCGGTCATCTCCACGCTGCCGAGCCATCTCGACGCCTCCGGCGAACTGGCCTACGAACCGATCCTGGTGCGCGACCACATCAAGGCGAAGCTCGCCGGATCCCGGCAGGGCAAGGCGAACGCGGCGGCCGTCCGGGAGGCGGCGCGGGTGCGCGCGGCAGCGGGGCGGGAACCCGGAAAGGGTGGCCCCGCGGCCGGATCCGGCCCGGTCACGCCTCGTTGAGGGAGGGGCGGATTGCCTCCAGGGCCTCGGTGATGTGCGTTTCGGCGGCCGACTTGTCGATGCCGAGCCCGGCGAGCGCGCCCGAGCCGCCCTCCGCCTCCAGGAGCGAGAGCAGGATGTGCTCGGTCCCGATGTAGTTGTGCCCGAGCCGCAGTGCCTCGCGGTAGGTGAGCTCAAGGACCTTCTTCGCCCCGGCGTCGTACGGGATGAGGTCGGGCACCTCGGCGACCGCGGGCGGCAGCCCCGTGGTGATGCCCTCGCGGATCGCGTCGAGTGAACTCCCCTGTGCGACAAGGGCCTTCGCGGCGAGGGCGTCCGGCTCGGTCAGGAGGGCGAGGGCCAGATGGCCGGGCCCGATCTCGTCGTTCCCCGCGGCACGGGCCTCCTCCTGCGAGGCCATGACCACGTTCTTCGCCCGGGGGGTGAACCGGCTGAAGCCCTGCCGGGGATCGAGGTCCGACATCTCGCCGGGGTCCTTGGGCACGAACCGCTTCTGGGCCGCCTGCCGGGTGACTCCCATGCTCTTGCCGATATCCGTCCAGGAGGCGCCCGAGCGGCGCGCCTGGTCCACGAAGTGGCCGATCAGATGGTCGGCGACGTCGCCGAGGTGATCGGCGGCGATCACCGCGTCGGAGAGCTGGTCGAGGGCCGCTTCGGGATGGGCCGTCTTGATCGCCTGGATCAGGTCGTCCAGTCGAATGGGGTGTGCAGGTTGCGTCATGTGTCAACGGTAGGTTGACAGTTGAGTGGGTGTCAACCCTGGGTTGACATCCTTCTCTACTCCGCCCAGGGGGAGTTCTGGATGACCTCGACGAAGTCGCCGCGCACGTAGCCGGGGACGAAGTGCTCCAGGACGTCGGCCTTCACGTTGCCGAAGGTGGTCTCCGGCTTGGGCGCGATGCCCTCGGTGAACGCCTCCAGAATCCGCCGCTTGAAGTCGGGGCGCGGATGCAGCGCGGTGACCTCGGCGCGGTCCTCGGCGGACAGGTCGTCGTAGCCGATGCCCAGGACGTCGTACTCCACCCCGGCGGTGACCAGGGCGACCTCCGGCTCCATGAACTCGGGGATGCCCGGGGTGGTGTGCAGGGCGATGGCGGTCCACACCCGGCGCACGCTGTCCTCCGGGACGCCGTGACCGTGCAGGAAGCGGCGGGCCTCATCGGCGCTGTCCACCTCGAACCGGCGCCCGCTGTCCCGGAACCGCTCGTCCAGGCCCAGGTCGTGGAACATCGCGCCGACGTAGAGCAGCTCGGGATCGAAGCTCAGCCCCCGCCGGGCGCCTTGCAGGCTGCCGAACCAGAAGACGCGGCGGGAGTGGTGGTAGATCAGCTCGCTCGCCGTGTCCCGCACCAGCTCGGTGGCTGCGGCGGCGAGCTTGGTGTCCGGCACGGCGACTCCGGCCGCGGAAGAGGTGAGGGCGGGGGATACGTGATCAGGCATGGCGTGACTCCTGTGGGCGTGGTCGCTGTCGTCGTCGTTCTCGGCATCGGGTGGCGTTCTTCCCGGCGGTTCCTGGGATCAGCCTGCTCGTCGTACGCCCGCCACGGCCATGTCCCTGTGGACACGTACCCCACACATATGGACACGTCCTGCCGTTACCGTGGACGCGTGCGCGAACCATCCGGCGGACCCCGCCCCCACCACGTCTGCGTCCTCGCCTTCGACGGCGTGCGCCTCCTCGATGTCGCGGCCCCCTTGGAAGTCTTCGCCACCGCGAGCCGTTACACCGGCGGCCGCTACACCGTGCGGGTCTGCACCCCCGACGGGCAGGACGTCCGGACCTCCACCGGGCTGCGGATCGCGGCGGATCTTCCGGCGGCCGACGTGAGCGGCACCGACACCCTGGTCGTTCCCGGGCACGCCGAGCTCGTCACGTTCGCCGAGCGGCCCGACCTCGTCGAGCTGGTGGCCCAACTGGCCGACGGGGCAAGGCGGGTGGCCGCCGTGTGCACCGGGGCCTTCGCCCTCGCCGCCGCGGGACTCCTGCGCGGCCGCAGGGCGACCACGCACTGGGAGCACGCGGCGAAGCTGGCCCGGCTGTACCCCGACATCACCGTCACGGCGGATGCCATCTACGTCCAGGACGGGCCCGTCCTCACCTCGGCCGGGGTCACCGCGGGCATCGACGTCTGCCTGGCCCTCGTGGAGCAGGACCACGGCCCCGACATCGCACGGCGGGTCGCCCGTGATCTCGTGGTCTTCCTCCAGCGACCCGGCGGGCAGTCGCAGTTCTCCGCGGCATCGCGTGCTCCCGCGACCAGTCATCCGGTGCTGCGCCCGCTCCTCGACGCCATCGCCGCCGACCCGGCCGCCGACCACCGCCTCGCGACCCTGGCCGGGCGGGCCGCCGTGAGCCCCCGACACCTGACCCGTCTCTTCACGCGGCAGCTCGGCAGCACCCCGGCCGCGTACGTGGAGTCACTCAGGCTGGAGGCCGCCCGCATGCTCCTCGAACGCGGGGCGAGCGTCACCGGCGCCGCCGAGCGCAGCGGCCTCGGCAGCGACGAGACCCTGCGCAGGGCCTTCGCCCGCCACCTGGGGACGACGCCGTCCGCGTACGCCGCGCGCTTCCGTACGACACGGGTCGAAGTGAATCCGGCGGTCCGTGCCCAGGGCTAGGGCGACCCAGGGTGTGTCGCGATGTGCAGGGCGCGGCCGTGGTCAGTTGTGCGCCCGCCAAGCGCCGGGTGTGTGGCCGAAGGCCCGCCGGAAGACATCGATGAAGGCGCTGCTCGACGCCCAGCCGCAGCGGTGCGCGACCACGGTGACCGGGGTGTCGTCGGCCAGCAGACACAAGGCGTGGTGCAGGCGCAGCTGCGTGCGCCACTGCGGAAAGCTCATGCCGAGTTCGGCCCGGCAGAGCCTGGTCAGGGTGCGGTCGCTGACCCCGGTCGCGGCGCCGAGCTGCGTCAGGGTCCGGGGGTCCGCCGGGTCGGCACGCAGGACGGCGCACACCGCGACCAACCGGGGGTCACGGGCCGCCGGTACGTGGACGGGCTGCTGGGTCGAGCGGCGGAGCTGGTCGAGCAGAACGGCCCGCAGGCGGCGGCGCTCGGCGGCACTGCCCGGGTGCGGTTCGGCCTGCCCCGTGTAAGCGATGATCAACTCGCGCAGCAGCGGGGTGACTTCGAGGACGGCAGGCCCGGTCAGACACAGCGGGTTGTCCGGCACCGGCAGGCCCACCAGGTGGAGGTCCGTGTCGCCGTACGCGCGATGCTCGTGGACCGTTCCCGCGGGGACCCAGATGGCCCGCGTCCCGGGGGCGACCCAACTGCCCGCGTCGGTGGTGACCGACAGGACGCCCCGGCCCGCGTACACGATCTGGTGCTCGTCGTGGCGGTGCGCGTCGACCTCCGCGCCCGCACGGAGAGGGAGGAGGCCGGTGGTCGCACGAGGAGTGTGGCGGATGTTCGGCACAGGCCGAGATTTTATCGGAATCGGGAAGCCGAAGACGGAAGCGGGAATCGGGGAAGCGGGAAGATACAGGCGGCCGTCCCTCCCGTCCGCGTGACCGAAGCGTCAGCAGTCCGCAAGGACCCGGTCGAGCGTGGCCCGGCCCGCGACTCCCCAGGTCCGCTTCCCGCCGGGAAGCCCCTGCTCCCCGGCGCGGCCGATGTGGATGAGGCCGATGGCGCGGAGCACGGCCCAGCCGCGAGCGCGTCGTACGGTCGCCTCGTCCACGGGACCGTACGCGTCGAGGAACCGTGACGCCGCGCCTGCGGGAAGCAGGATCCACGCGGCCGAGAGGTCGGTCGCGGGATCGCCGGCGCAGAGTTCACCGAAGTCGAGCACGCCGGACAGTGTTCCGCCGGAGACGACGACGTTCGCGGGGTGCAGGTCACCGTGCAGCCAGACCGGAGGGCCCGCCGGACCGGGGGCCGAGACGGCGTCCTCCCAGAGGTCCCGTACGGCGGCGGGAATGTCACTGAAGGCTGCGGCGGCCTCAAGACCCTCGACGAATCCGTGCGCGTAATTGCTGAGGGGAAGGCCACGCGTCGGATTGACCGGTGCGTCGGCGGGCGCCTCCACGTGGAGTGCCCCGAGGAACGCGGTCAGCGTGTCGGCCGCGTGGTCGCCGCGGCTGATGGTGGTGCGGTCGGCCGGTTCACCGGGAACCCAGGCCGCGATGGTCCAGGGCTTCGGGAAGCGGGTGGACGGTTCACTGATCCGCAGGGGGGTCGGCACCGGGAGGGGCAGGCGTGGGGCCAGGGCAGGGAGCCACTGGTGCTCCTTGCGGAGCAGGTCCGGGGCCCGGTCCGTGCACGGCAGCCGTACGGCCAGGTCTTCGCCCAGGCGCCACAGCTGGTTGTCCCAGCCGCGCACCGTCCCGTGGAGGTCGAGGCCCGCGAGGTCCGGATGCTGCTCATGGAGCAGGGAGCGGACCAGTGCCTCATCGATCTCCACGACGTCGCCCATGTACAGAGAACCCATTCCTCGGAGTCGGAGCCGGAGTCGGAGTGCGGTAGGTGGCCGATGAATATACGCCCCTCCGCCGCGGTCCCGGCCGATCCCCATTCCTCATCCCTCACTGGCCAGCGGGCGGGGTGACTCGATCCGTTGTCCCGCATCCGCGACCGACCCCGCGCGCTCCGCCCACCGCACCGCGGGGCCCATCGCGAGGCTCGCCCCGAGGAAGATCCCGCCGAGGAGCAGCCAGCCCGGCACGCCCCAGACCACGAGCAGCGAAGTGAGCAGGAGCGGGCCGAGCGTACGGGCGACGGGGACCCCGGTGCCGAAGAAGCCCTGGTACTGGCCCACTTGGTGCGCGGGCGCCAGGTCGAAGCTGATCTGCCAGGAACCGGCGGACTGCTGCATCTCCGCGATGACCTGGAGCACCGCCCCCGCCACCAGGACGGCCACTGTCGTCCACACCGGAAGCCCCGCGGCCGAAAGGGCGAAGACCGCGCACGAAGCGAGCATGACGAGCCCGGAACGGCGCACCGCACGCGTGGCCGTGCGCGGTCCGTCGACGTCACGGGCCATGCGGACCTGGAAAGCCATCACCGCAAGGGTGTTGAGGACGAAGAGCGCCGATACGAGCCAGCTCGGCGCGTCCGTCCGATCCACCACCCACAGCGGAATCGCCAGGCTCAGCAGCGGCATCCGCAGCAGCAGGACCGCGTTGAGCGCGGTGATGACGGCGTACGGCCGGTCGCGGAGCACGGCCAGGCGGGGCTCACCCTTCCCGCGCGCCGCGGACCTCGGTACCGCGGGCAGCCGGAGCAGCACCAGCGCGCAGAGCAGGAAGCTGGCCGCGTCCAGCGCGAAGACCGCCAGGTAGGCCTCGTGCGTGTCGTAATTCAGGGCTATGCCGCCGATGGCCGCACCGACGGCGAGACCTGCGTTGAGCGTGGACTGGAGGTGGGCCAGGGCGCCCGTGCGTTCCGCCGGGGTCACCAGGCCCGCGAGCAGTGCCTGCCGGGCGGCGGCGAGCCCGCACTGGGCGACGGCGTACAGGCAGGCCGCGAGGAGGAACGCGACGAAGGAGCGGATGAACAAGAAGGAGGCGACCGACGCGCCGGTGGCCAGGGCGAGCAGCACCGCTGTGCCGCGCGGTCCCTTCCGGTCGGCGAGGGCGCCCAGCGGAACGCCTGTCACGGAGCCGATGGCCCACGCGACCGTGAGCGCGAGCCCGATCTGTGTGGGGGAGAGGCCGATGACGCGGGTGAAGTACAGGGCAGAGGTCACGTAGTAGGCGCCGTCGCCGAGCGAGTTGCTCAGCTGGGCGGCGGCGAGCACGCGTGGTGCTCCGGCCGGCGGCAGGATCTGAAGCGGCACAACGCTCCCGGAGTAGGCGGCCGTTGGGCCGTTCCTTCGCTGATGAGAGCAGGCTAGCCAGCCGAATGGTCGGCCCTGTGGACCATTTATCGGTGGTGAGTGTGGGCCAATTCAGTGCCTGACGCGGTGGTGCGCCCCGAGGGTCCGAAGCGGTCAGCCCGGCTGCCGGACCATGAACACGTCGACCGGGTCCGCGTCCTCGGCGTCCTCGGCGTCCTCGGCGTCCTCGACGCTGAAACCGTGGCGTTCGTAGAGACGTCGGGCCGCACTGCCCTGCAGGACGTTCAGGCGGACCGGGTCGCCGGCGGCGTCGGTCCGGTCTAGCAGCGCGCGCAGCACGGCCGAACCCAGGCCCCGGCCCTGGAGGGCGGGGTCGAGGTAGAAGTGTTCGAGCCACTGGCAGTCCTCGGCCGGTCGCAGGGCGACGCAGCCCGCGAGGGCGCCGTCGGCGACGATGACCGAGGTGTGCAGGGGAGAGAAGGAGTTCCGGAACCTCTGGCGGACCCGGTCCTCGTCGAACCGGCCGAGCCGCTCCAGATCCGGGCGCATCACGGTAGCGCGCAGCTCGGCTATGGGCTCGACGTCGGCGGGCTCCGCGGTCCGCAGCGCCCACTCGGGGGCGGGGGCCACCGCCTCCCGTGGCTGCTGCTGTGCATGCGTGGTCATGGCCGAAGTATTCCTGACCGCGCGCCGGCCGACCGAAGCGGCCGCCGCAGGTCATCGTGCCTGCGGCGACCGCCTCGTGTGGCCAGCGGGTGCTCAGTGGGCGCTCAGCGCGTGATCGGCGGGTGGTCAGCGCGTGGCCTGCCAGCTGAGCGAACGGGTCATCAGCTTGCGCAGCTCCGGGGCGCGGACCGCCTTGTTCGGGTCGGTGGCGCGTGCCGTGACCGTGTGCACGCGGCCGTCGGCCGGTACCCGGAGGGACTTGAGGGTCACGCCGGCCGCGTCCCGGGCCTTCCGTGCCTCGCGGCCGTCGACGTACCAGCGCAGTCGGGCGTGGGAGGACGCCTTGACGTGGATCCGCTCGGTGCCGCGCACCTTCCGGTCCGTGGGAGTGGCGGAGGTCAGGACGGGCGCGTGCTGGTGGAAGCCCGCGATCATCGCCTCGCGTCCGGGCAGATTGAACTCACGGCCCAGGGTGCGCATGATCGAGTCCTCGGTGGGGCGGTTGAGACCGTGCCCGTGATAGCCACCCCCCTCGTACGCGCCGACCGAGCCGCCGTCAGGAGATTCCTGGCCGAGCCACCGGTGCCACTTCACCTTCTGGGCTGCCATCTCGTCGGCGCTGAGTTTGCTGAGGTTGGACTCGCCGGGCTCGGGGCCGGTGTAGGTGCTCTCGTCGTACCAGTACTCGTCGGCGAGCTTGCCGAACGAGTGGCCGGTCTCGTGCACGGCGACCTGATCCGAGTCGGGGTGGTCGGAGGAGGCGGTGCCTATGCCGTCGTACCCGGACGGCGAGGTGATGTCGTTGTAGCCCGCGCCGCCGTACTTGGTGGAGTTGCTGAGCACGATGACGAGATCGGGGTCGGCGGCCTTGCTCGCGTACGCCTCGACCTTGTTGGTGTCGACGCACAGCAGCCGCTCGGTGCCGTCGCAGAAGAAGGCCGAGTCCAGGGCGGTGTTCTTGTGCACGTCGCTCGTCGGGTCGCCCGAGACGCCGGAGTCCTGCGAGTGGGCGTCGACGGCCCAGACGTTGAACAGGTCCTGGTACTGGGCGTACGGCTCGACGGCGGCCATCTCCTTCCACTTGGTGCGCACGTCGGCGTGGAAGTCCTCCTGCTGGGCGGCGGTGTAGCCGTCGCCGATGAAGACGACGTCGACCTTGGTGTCGCTCGCTCCGGCCTCCACGATCGGCAGGACGTCGCCGTCGTCCTTGATCGTGGCCCGCTCCTTCCTGTTGAGCGAGGTGGAGGCGGGGACTTCGGTGTGGCGGGGGTGGCCGTCGGGTCCGGTGAAGTACTCGACCTTGACGCTGTCGGCACCTTGGGCGGCTTGCGCGGCGCCGTCCTGGCCCTGGCCCGCGGCGACCGGCGCGGTGACGGCGAGCGCCGCGGCCAGAGCGACACCGGTGGCCGCGGCGAGCCGCTTGCGGGATATGCCGGATATACGGGAAGCGTGTCTACGCATGGATGATCTCCCGAGCGTTGGCGCGGACCGAGTCACCGAGTCGTCGAGTCACTGAGTCGTGGAGTCGTCGAGTCACGTCAAGTCCGCGATATAAGTGGGGGGTTAAGGGAGCTTAAGGCGCGGTTCAATGTAGGGGCTGCGGGGAAGTCAGGCAATGGCCGAGACGCAAGGAGGGGGAGAGATGACGGAGAAGGGATCCGGCGGCGCACCGCTGAACGAGCCCGCGACGATCGGGCGCCGCGTCCTGCGGCTGCGTACGGAACTCGGGCTCACCCAGAGGCAGTTGGCCGAGCCCGCGTACACGCCCGCCTACGTCTCCACGCTGGAGTCGGGCAAGGTGCGGCCGTCCGAGGCCGCCCTCCGGCACCTGGCCCAGCGGCTCGGCGTCACCCCGGAGGAGCTCGCGACGGGACGCCCGGCCCGCCTCGCCGCCGAGCTGCGCCTGCGCCTCACCGACGCGCGGCGCGCCCTGGCCACCGGATCCCCCGAGGACGCCGCCGCCCTCTTCCGCGCGCTGCGCGCCGAAGCCGTCGAGCACGCCCTGCCGGGGGAGGAGGCAGCCGCGCTCCTCGGTCTCGGTGACTGCCTCCTCGAATCCGGCGACCTCGACGACGCGCACACGTGCTTCGCCTCGGTGGAGCGACTGCTCGCCGACGAGCCGCTCCCGCGCCGCGTCCCCGCCATCCGGGGTCGCGCCAACGCGCACCGCCTCATGGGCGAACTCCGTTATGCCTGCCATCTGTTGGAGACCGCGCTCGACCAGCTCAACGCCGCGGGCCTGCACGACCCCGACGCGCTGCTCCTCCTCTACTCGGCATCCATCGCCCCGTACATGGACATGGGCGCACACGAGCGCGCCGCACACGCCGCCGAACTGGCTCTCGCGCTGGCGCCGCGCGTGGACGATCCCGCCCTGCTCGCCGGGATGCACCGCGGGGTCGCCCGTACGCTCATCGCCCAGGGCCGGATCGCCGAGGCCGACGCGTCGCTGGCCAGGGCCCAGGATCTCTACCAGCAGCTGCACATCCGCACCGAACTCGCCCACTGCCACTGGATGCGGGGCTATGTGCACGCCCAGGACGGCGACCTGGAACGCGCCGAGAGCGAACTGCGCACCGCGCACGCCATGCTCACCGCCAAGCGGGCCGCGCTCTACGCCGAGCAGGTCGAGGTGGAACTCGCGGACGTCCTGCGCAGGCGCGGCGACACCAGGGAGGCCGAGGCGCTGCTGAGACCGCTGCTGGCCGCGGGCACGGAGTCCACGGAGGTCCCGGCGCTGCGGGCCGGGCGCAGTGCGGTGCACATGGGCGCCGCGCACCGGCTGCTCGGCCTCATCGCGGAGGAGTGCGCTGACACGGAGGCCGCCGAGGAGCACTACCGCGCCGCCCTGCCGCTGCTCGAACGCGCGGGCGCGGCCGGGGACGTGGCCGACCTGTGCTGCCTCCTCGGTGATCTGCTCCGGCGCACGGGACGGACGGAAGCCGCCCTGGACACCTACCGCACCGGCCTCGCCCACCGGGCCACCCCGGGCACGACGACGCTGGGACCCGCGCCCGCGCCACCGCCGATGTGAGGGCCGCCGGGCCGTAATCGAGGCGCTTCGGGCCTCACCCCGAGAGGCCGCGGCACTTCCCCTTCCCTTTCTTGGGCAACCTGATGTCCCCGCATGTCCGATCACCTGCTAAAAATACGGTCGGCACAGGGACATGAACGCCCTTGTGCGAACGCATGGCATCAATCTGAAAGTTGGACCCGCAAGGGTCGCAGGGGGAGAGGTATCAGCCTGATGAACCGCATACGTACGACCGCAGCAGTCCTGGGCACGGCAGGAGCCCTTACGGCCGCTCAGCTCGGCCTGGCCGGATCCGCATCGGCGGTGGACGCACCGAAGGCACCGAAGGGTGCGGCTGCCTCGGCACGGAGCGCGGCCTGCCCGATCGACATCGTCTACACCTCCCGGTTCCAGATCACCCCGGACAAGAAGGTGAAGGGCGGCCTCTACTTCGGACTCAAGAACAAGAGCACCAAGAGCTTCAAGAAGGTCACCTTCACCGTCACGAACGTCAAGAACATCCGCTTCGGCACGGCGAAGGCGAAGGGCGGCAAGGTCACGCACAGGACCTCGAAGACCGTCTCGGTCTACGACAACAACCTGAAGGGCAAGGCCAGCCTCGGTGTCAGGGTCGCGACGACCCTGAAGAACACCAGGACGTACAAGGTGAAGTTCGCGGTCCGCGGCACCGGCTGGAACTGCTCCGTCGACCAAGGCACCTGGGGCGCCTGACCCTCACGCACCACGCGCCCGCGGGACCCGGCCCGGCCCGGTTCCCGCGGGCGCACCGCGTCCCGGTACGGTCTGCTGATGCCGCGCAGCGAGAAGAAGCCCCGACGTCTCGTCGTCGAGGGGGAGGTCTTCCTCTGGTCCGTGAGCCACACCCACCGCGTGCCGCCCGGTGGAGGCTACGAAGACTGCTGCGAAGTCCTCGCCGTCCGGCGGTTCCAGGCACGGGGGCGGCTCCGCATTCTCTTCCGGGACGGTGCCGGCAGGCTCGTGCCCGATGGCTTTCTGCACTCCGGGGCGGTCGGCACCACGGAGAGCGGCGACTTCCTGAACCTGCACGAACCCGGCACCGCCAGGGCGCTGCTCGACGCGGCGATGGCTCACGGGTGGCATCCCGATGAGCCGTCGGAGCGGGAGCTGGACGGCTGGGTCTTCTTCGAAGCCGTGGCCGCCCGCGTCCGTGACTCGCCCGCGCGGAGCGAGCGTGATCGCGAGTAACATCCGCACCGTCGGGGGTCGTGGTTGAGTCAACAAGATGTCTGGAGCGGTCAAGTGGACGAGGTGGCGAAGCCCGGGCTCGGCGCCGGGAAGTACCTGCTGGTCAGCAGCTACCGCAAGAACGGCACCGCGGTGCCGACCCCCGTCTGGGTCGTCGAGGACGGCGACGCGCTGGGCATCTGGACGGTCACGGACTCCTGGAAGGTCAAGCGGATCCGCAATCGCGCCGATGTCCTGATCGGCCCCTGCGACCTGCGGGGCAACCCCACCGGCGAACAGGTCCCCGCCACCGCGGAGATCTGTGATCCCGAGGTGACGGCGCATTACCGCACCCTCATCGTGCGCAAGTACGGCCTGATCGGCCGCCTCACCCTGCTCGGCAGCAAGCTCCGGCGCGGCACCAGCGGGACGATCGGGATCCGCATCACGCCGACGGAGTGACACCCCGGGGCCTCGACGCCCCGGCGTCACGTCATGCTGAACTCCGCGACCGTCTCGTTCCGGAATTCGATCGCCGCCTCCCGCGCCTGCCGCAGCCCGATACGCGCGAAGTCCCCTTCGAGCTCGGCGAGTTCGGCGAGTGTCTCGCTCCGGTCGCGGCCGAGCCGGGCGCGCGACTTGACCAGGCCGAGCCGGGACAGGGCCACCCCGCGCGGCTCCCGCATGGCGTCGAACTCCTCCAGGGCGACGGCGTACATCTCGCGGGCGGCGGCGTAACTCCCGTGCCGGTACAGGACATTGCCGCGCATCTTGTGGTTGTACGCGAGCGCGCTCGCCAGATCCATGGCGCGGCAGATGACCTCCGCCTCGGAGAGCAGGTCGAGGGCCTTCTCCGTCTCGCCCCGCAGTGACAGGACATCGGCGACTCCGCGCAGCGACCAGGCGCGCCCCCGCGCGTCCTGGGCGTGGGCCGAGATCCTGACGCACTCCTCGAACAGCTCTAACGCCTCGGCGTAGTCGCCGGTGTTGCGCCGCATCTGGGCGATGCCGGACATCGCCCACACCATGTGCCGTGCCTCGCCGTGTGCCCGGCCCTGCTCCAGGAGCTGCTCGTGGAGGGCGGCCACCGCCGCGTAGTCCCCCTGGATGCGCCCCGTCTCGGCGAGCCCGGCGAGCGCGTAACCGTGCGCGAGCCGCTCGCCGCTGTCGGAGGCAAGCTCGACGCCCCAGGTCAGCAGCCGTCGGGCGAGCCGCAGCTGGCCGCACTGGCGGGCGAGCGTGCCGCCGCTCCACAGGGCCCAGGCCATGGCGCCCGCGTCCCCCGCGACGCGTGCGCTGCGGTAGCTCTGCCGCCAGGCGGAGCCCGCCTCGTCCACCTGGCCGAGGCGCCGGTTGGCCTCGGCCAGGGCGAGGGCTGCGCGCGCCCTCTCCAGTGCGGTGTCCGCCTGGGAGAGGGCGCGGTCCGCCGCCGTCAGCACCTCCTCGTAGGAGGAGTTCACCCCGAGTGACGCGCCCAACTCGCCCTGATATTCGGGCGCGAATGCCTTGCCGTGCATAGATTCATGACCTCTCGATCAACTCCGTACGTCGGTCTCCGTACGTTGATCAAGAAGCTACGAGCCAGGCGGGGTGCGGCGAATCCCTCCGCATGTGGGTCATGCCGTACGACTCCAGGGCTACGGACAGGGCCATGGTCATCATCGGGATGTACGGGAGAGCGGAGGGTCCGCGATCGTCAGCCGGCGTCCGGGGTGGCGTCCTGCGCGGCGGTGGCCGTGTCGTCGAAGACGGGCATGTCGTCGAAGACGGCGACGGCGTCAGCAGCCGCGGTGACGGTGGCGGCGGCCGTGGCAGTAGCAGTGGCGGAACCGGCGGCAGCCGAACCCGCCGTCGCCGACTGCAGCGCCGTGATGCACGCGGCGATCGACTTCTGCAGCTCCTCCAGGCGCAGCAGCATGTCGTCCTCGTAGATGTCGTCGACCTCGGCGTCGTCGAAGGTCAGCTCCTCGAAGACCTTCGTCGCCTTCTGCAGGCTGCTGTAGAACTTCGCGCGGCGCTCCTGCACCCGCAGCTGCGGGTCGCTCTGGACGGTCTGGGCGACCAGGTCCTTCACGGTGTCGTACGCCTCGCGGGCCCACTCGCCGGAGTCCTCGCCGTCGTCCAGCTCGTCGATGAGGGAAAGGTGGCGCTCGGCCTCCTCCTTCAGCTCGGCGGGCGCGTCGATCAGCTGGCCCGCCGGCGTCTTGACCTGCCCCTTGTCGACGATCTGGCGGACGTAGTCGACGCGGTCGCCCGCCTTGGCCTCGGCCGCGACCGCCTTCTTGAGGTCATCGGCCCGCACGATGTCCCGGACGAGCTCGGTGCGCAGCGCCGGGTCGTCGTCGAGCCGGTCCATCAGCGCGCGCCGCGCCGCCTCGGCGGTCCCGGGGTCGGCGAGGATCGCGGCCCGCAGCGCGGTGGGGTTCTCCGCGACCTCCAGGGCCTTGGTGGGGCGGATGCCCTCGGCCTCGGCGGCCTCCGTGATCGCGGTGCCGCGCGGGGAGAGGGCGCTGGAGCGGGACGCGTAGTACGTCAACCAGACGTCGGAGTCGGGAAGTTCGATGTCCTCGCCGGGCGTGAGCGCCTCGAAGTGGGGTACGAGGCCGTCGTCAGCGGCCTTGTCCCACGCTTTGTAGTAGCGCATGACGCGCTCGGCGGAGCAGCCGGCCAGCTCGCTGAACTCCTTCGCCGAGACCTTCGGCGTCTCGTCGGCACCCTGTCCGCCGGGGCGCACGCTGCGCGCCACCTTCAGGGCGAAGGCCCAGCCGCCGGTCCGCGCGTAGGCACCGAACTCGCGGGCGTCCCGGGCCACCGCCTCGGGCACGTCGGCCGACGTGCCCGAGGCGGGGTCGTCCACGGAGGTGTCGTCGGACGAGTCGGCGGCTTCAGACGGCGCGATGGCAAGAGTCACGAAGGTTCTCCTGGATGGTGATGACAAGTATCTGAGAGCTGACTCGACACCTTATCTCTCCTATTGAGGTGGTATGAGGGCGAGTTGTTCTGTGGTGAACAGGTGTCCCACGGTACGGAGGCGAAGCCTCCGGTGATCGCCGGTCGGATGTGGGGTCTACACATCCTGACCACATCTCCTCCCCGAGGATGACCCAGCGTGCACGGCACTACAGCGGCCGTGGGCCGATAGTCCGACTCTGAGTCTGACTTCCGGGCCGGTTCCCGCCCGGACTATGGAGGGGAAACCTGCTGATCGCCCTGACGTGCACTGATGTGACGACGGGGAGTCGCCTCTGCCTTGCCTGTCCCTGCCTGTTCCGCCTGCCGATTCCCGACGGGAGCCCTTTCGCCGTGGCTACGTTCCTCTACAAACTGGGCCGCCTCGCCTTCCGGCGACGCCGCTATGTGGCACTGATGTGGGTGGTGCTGCTGGCCGGCGTCGGTTTCTCCGCGTCCGCCGCACCCGCACCGCCCGAAGACTCCTTCTCCATGCCGGGGACCGAGTCCCAGAAGGCTTTCGACCTCCTCGACGAGAAGTTCCCCGCGGCCAGCGCCGAAGGCGCCACCGCCCGCGTCGTCATCCGCGCCCCCGACGGGGAGAAGCTGACCCAGTCCGGCCCCAAGGCCGACGTCGAGAAGCTGGTCAAGACCCTGGGCGCAGGACCGCAGGTCGCCGAGGTCGCCGACCCGTACAAGGCGAAAGCCGTCAGCAAGGACGGCACCACCGCGTACGCGTCCGTCACGTACAAGGTCGCCGCCACCGAGCTGACCGACAAGGCGCGTGACGCGCTCACCAAGGCCACCGACGACACCCGCAAGACGGGCTTCACCGTCGAGACCGGCGGCGACGCCGTCATGGCCGAGCAGGAGATGGGCGGCTCCGCCGAGCTCATCGGCATCGCGGTCTCCGCGGTCGTCCTGATCATCACCTTCGGGTCGATGGTCGCCGCGGGCATGCCGCTCCTCACCGCCATCATCGGCGTGGGCATCGGCGTCTCGGGCATCGCGGCCCTGGGCAGCGTCCTCGATCTCTCCTCCACCACCTCGACGCTCGCGATGATGATCGGCCTCGCCGTCGGCATCGACTACGCCCTGTTCATCGTCTCCCGCTACCGGGCGGAGATCACCGACGGCCGGGAGCCGGAGGAGGCCGCGGGCCGGGCCACCGGAACCGCCGGATCCGCCGTGGTGTTCGCCGGACTCACCGTCATCGTCGCGCTGTCCGGCCTCGCGATCGTCAACATCCCGATCCTCACCAAGATGGGCCTGGCCGCGGCCGGCACGGTCGCCGTCGCCGTCCTCATCGCGCTCACCATGATCCCCGCGCTGCTCGGCTTCGCGGGCAAGAAGGTGCTGCGCCGCAAGGACCGCAAGAAGCCCGCGAGTGAACTGCGCGACCCGAACGCCAAGCCGAAGCTGGGCACCCGCTGGGCACGCTTCGTGCTGCGCCGCCCGGTCCCGGTCCTGCTGCTCGCCGTTGTGGGCCTCGGTGCGGTCGCCGTACCGGCCACCAGCCTGGAGCTCGGCCTGCCCGACGAGGGCACGTCGGCGCCGGACACCACGCAGCGCAAGGCGTACGACATGCTGTCCGAGTCCTTCGGGGCCGGCTTCAACGGCCCGCTGATGGTCACCGTCGACACCGACAAGGACAAGGGAGCGGCCGCCGCGGCCGGCACCGTCGGCAAGGAGATCGCCAAGATCGACGGCGTCGCCGCCGTCACGCCGGCGAACGGCAACAAGTCCGACGACACCGCGATCTTCAACGTCGTACCGGAGACCGGTCCCAGCGACCACAAGACCGAGGGCATCGTCAAGGAGATCCGCTCGACCGTCGACGGCCTCGGCGACAAGACGGGCTCCGAGGTCCTGGTCACCGGTGCGACCGCCATGACCATCGACTTCTCGCAGACCCTGGACGATGCGCTCCTGCCCTACCTGGGACTCGTCGTCGGCCTGGCCTTCCTGCTCCTGATGCTGGTCTTCCGCTCGGTCCTCGTGCCGCTCAAGGCGGCGCTCGGCTTCCTCCTGTCGGTGGCCGCCGCGCTCGGCGCCGTCGTCGCGGTCTTCCAGTGGGGCTGGCTCGCCGACATCGTGGGCGTGGACCAGCCGGGCCCGATCATGAGCATGATGCCGATCTTCATGATCGGCGTGGTCTTCGGTCTCGCCATGGACTACGAGGTCTTCCTCGTGACCCGCATGCGTGAGGCGTACGTCCACGGGGCGCGCCCCGGCGAGGCCGTCGTCACCGGCTTCACACACGGCGGACGGGTCGTCGCCGCCGCGGCGGTCATCATGATCAGCGTCTTCTCCGGCTTCATCATGGAGAACGACGACATGATCAAGATGATGGGCTTCGGCCTGGCCATCGCCGTCCTGTTCGACGCCTTCGTCGTCCGCATGGCGATCGTCCCGGCCGTGCTCGCCCTGCTCGGCAAGAAGGCGTGGTGGCTGCCGAAGTGGCTGGACCGCGCGCTGCCGAACGTCGACGTCGAGGGGGAGAAGCTGCACAAGCAGCTCGGCGACTACCCCACGGCGCACCAGGAGGACCCGGAAAGGGAGCTCGAGTCCGTACGCGGCTGAGCATCTGACGCTCCGTGCGGAGCACCCCCGTCGGCCCGGTGACCGAACACGGTCACCGGGCCGACGCCTGTTAGGGGCCTGTCAGGGGCCTTCGGCCGGGGTGGCTCAGCGGTCCGCGAAGACCATCCAGACCTGCCCGGGAGCGAAGGGCATCCGCCGGCCGTTGGAGAGCGTGAACGACGTGCCGCCCTCGGGACTCGACCGCTTCCAGTGGGTCCGGTACGCCTTGCCGCCCCGAAGGACGGTCGCCCTGCCGCTGCCGACCGTCTTGATGTACGGCGTCGCCGCGCCGTTGACATCCTTGTAGCGCGACGGCGGCATGTCCACGTGCTGGATCACGATCGTCCTCGCCCCGAGGCGCGCCCCCGAGGTGCTGCGGGCCGGTGCCCCGTCGAAGGACGCGAGCCAGCGGTGCTCCTGGGGCGACCAGCTGAAGGTGTGGCTGGCCGAGGAGTAGCGGACGGTCCGCACCGATGCGGGAGTGCCGCCTTCCGGGGCCGGGCCGAAGCGGAAGCCGATGTCGGTGGGGTGGTCGGCCCGCGGGGCCGAGCGCAGCAGGGCCTGGGGGCGGACGAAGAGGTTGTGCGGGGCCGGGCGGTTGCCGTCGCGGAAGTAGGCGCTGGGGACACGGCCGTGCGGGCGGACGTACAGCGGTGACTGCTTGAGCATCTTGTGGAGCGAACTGCGCACCCCCGAGTAGGCGAGTGCCGGGCGGCCGAACTGCCGCAGCAGCTCGACGTCGGACTCCCGTGCGCTGCGCACCGGGCCGACGGCCTGGGGGAGGCGGCTCGAGTACACGCCCATGAGGCGGCTCATGCCGCCCTCGACCTTCTCCACGTAGACGATGTCCGCCTGTGCCAGACCGGTGTGCGGCCGGGCCATGCGCGCGTTGTCGAACTTCACCGCGAGCACCGGGCCCTGGTCCGCCCTCGTTCCGGTGAAGGGCGACCGCTCCAGCGGCGGGGCCCCGGCGTCCGCCGGTGCGCCCGGGAGTGCGGCTCCCGTCGTGAGCGCGCCCACGGCGACCGTGACAAGAAGACGCGTGCCGATGCGGGCGCGGCTGCGGGCCCTAGCAGTCATCGTGGTTCTCCGTTCGTCCCCGAACGCGTGGTCCCGGGACCGGTTCGTTCCTGGCAGTGGCAGCCGCAGTCCTTCCTCCGGGGCGCGTGCGGTGAACCCGGTTAGGGCCATACAGGCGCCAGGACTCACCGCAGCGGCGTACGCGCCGGACCCTCTCGCGGGCCCGGCGCGGTCCGGCGCCGTCAGGCGGTGTGCAGGGTCAGCCCGTAGCGCCCGAGGATCTCGTTGACCGGCTGGTGCCAGGTCTCACCGCCGCCGCTGCAGTTGCCCCAGCCGCCAGAGGTGACGCCCTGGGCCTGGTCGCCGCTGATGAACGAGCCGCCGGAGTCGCCGGGTTCGGCGCAGACGCTCGTCTTGGTCATCTGGTGGACGGCGCCCTGGCTGTAGTTGACGGTCTCGTTCTTGGCGAGCACGGTGCCGCAGTGCCAGTGCGTGGTGGAGCCGGAGCGGCAGATCGACGCACCCACGGGTGCCTCCGCCGAGCCGCGGACGAGCTGGTCGGAGACGGTGCCCCAGCCGAGCACCACCGGGACGGTCCACCAGCCGTTGCCCACGCTGACGTACGCGTAGTCGTTGTCGGGGAACGAGGAGCCCTGGAAGTTGCCGATGGGCGAGTTGTCCCAGCCGCGCACCGCGGCGCCCGCCTGCCCGCAGTGGCCCGCCGTGACGAACCCGCCGTGCACCGAGAAGCCGATGGAACAGCGGACGTTGCCGGTGTAGTACGGGTCGCCGCCCACGGTGCCCGCGGCGAAGGTGCTGGGAGCCTTGCCGACCGTCTCGACCTGGACGGGACCGGCCTTCCGGGCCCGGTCGACGAACCGGCGGACATCGTTGTCGTCCTTCTGAGCAGCGACGACGTTCACCACTATCTTGTTGCTGCGCGGCGCCACGTGCCAGCTGCTGACGCCCTTGGGCGCGGACAGGGAGTCGATGCGCTTCTTGGCGGCGTCCAGTTCCTTCGCGCTGTGGCGGACCACGCGGACGGTGGCGCCGGTCTCGCGCAGGGCGTCGGTCCTGCCCGCGCTGGTGGTGGCGACGGTCAGCTTGCCGGTGTCGGCGTCGTACCAGGATCCGGCGTACGTGGATCCGGCCGCCCGCTGCGCCGCGCGGTCGACGCGGGTCGCGTTCTTCTCGGCGGCGAGGCGGGCGCGCGCCTGGCTCGCGGTGAGTCCGAGGTCGTCCTGCAGGGCGGTGAGCATGCCCGCGGATGCCGGGGGAGCGGCGGGTGCGGGGGCGGCGATCGCGGTGGGGGCGAGCGAGGCACTCGCCCAGGTGCCGGCCAGAAGCAAGGAGGAGAAGGCGATGCGGACTCCGGTTCTGCGTCTCACGGCAGGGCCCTTTCTGTCGTTCCATCGGGGTGGGGAGGAACAGGGGGGATGAGAGCGCTCTCACGATGAGTTCAGGCGGAGCATAAGAGCGGCTCGGCAGTCATGTCCATACCAACTGGGAGTCATCCGGAGGCAATTGGAGCCAAAAGACAGCAGCCGGGTGGTGTTCACCGACACGCCCGCGTGCCCGGGTGGCCGACGGTGACACGGTGACGGCGCGGCAGCTGCGGGAGTGCGTCGGCGGCTGAGGACGGCGGGGACCGGCCGGGGCGCGATCGGCGGTCGCAAGCCGATCGTGTTCGGCCACGCTGTCCGCGTAGGGTGCGTGAATGAGCATGCTGGATGACGCCCGCACGGGCATGAACCCCGAGATCCGGCCGCAGGACGACCTGTTCGGCCACGTCAACGGTCACTGGCTGGAGCACGAGCCGATCCCCGAGGATCGCTCCAGCTGGGGCCCCTTTGTGCAGCTGGTCGACACGGCCGAGGAACAAGTGAAGGCGATCATCCAGGAGCTGGCGTCGGCCGCGACGTCCGGTGCGGTCCCGGATGACGCCCGCAAGATCGCCACGCTGTACGCCTCCTTCATGGACGAGGAGACGATCGCCGCCCGCGGGCTCGCCCCGGTACAGCCCCTGATCGACGAGGTCGCGGGGCTCCGGGACACCCGCGAGCTCGCGGCGTTCCTCGGCCGCTTCGAGCGGATCGGCGGCTCCGGTCTCTTCGGCTCGTACATCGACTCGGACGACCGGGACTCCGACCGCTACCTCTTCAACATCCTCCAGGGCGGGCTCGGCCTGCCCGACGAGTCGTACTACCGCGAGGAGAAGTTCGCCGAGATCCGCGAGAAGTACCTCGCCCACCTCACCGAGCTGCTCACGCTGGGGCAGCACGCCTCGCCCGCCGAGGCCGCGCAGACGGTCCTCGCCCTGGAGACGCGGCTCGCCGCCGGCCACTGGGAGCGGGCCGAGACGCGTGACGTCCAGAAGACGTACAACCTCACCACCCTGCACGAACTGATCACCCTGGCGCCGCACTTCGACTGGCGCGCCTTCGCCGAGGGGCTCGGCGGCTCGGACGCCACGATCGCCGAGACGTGCGTCCGCCAGCCGTCCTACTTCCGTCACCTGTCCGCGGTCCTCGACGAGGTGCCGATCGAGCAGTGGCGGGACTGGACGCTCGTCCGGGTGCTGCGCTCCAGCGCGCCTTACCTCACGGACCCCTTCGTCCGGAACAACTTCGAGTTCTACGGCCGCACCCTCAACGGCACCCCGGAGCTGCGCGCCCGGTGGAAGCGGGCGGTCGCCTTCGTCGAGGGCTCCATCGGTGAGGCCGTCGGCAAGGAGTACGTGGCACGGCACTTCCCGCCGAGCTCCAAGGCGATGATGGACGACCTCGTCGGCAACCTCCTCGAGGCCTACCGCCAGTCGATCGCCCGTCTGGACTGGATGACGGACGAGACGAAGGAGCGTGCGTACGAGAAGCTCGCCACGTTCCGTCCCAAGATCGGCTACCCGGACACGTTCCGCGACTACTCGGCGCTCCAGGTCTCCGACGACGACCTGCTCGGCAACGCGCACGCGGCAGCCGCCTTCGAGTCCGACCGGCAGCTCGCCAAGATCGGTGCGCCGGTCGACCGCGACGAGTGGTTCATGCTGCCGCAGACGGTCAACGCGTACTACAACCCGGGCACCAACGAGATCTGCTTCCCCGCGGGCATCCTGCAGAAGCCGTTCTTCTCGCCCGACGCCGACCCCGCGGAGAACTACGGCGGCATCGGCTCGGTCATCGGCCACGAGATCGGCCACGGCTTCGACGACCAGGGCGCGCAGTACGACGGCGCGGGCAACCTCAACGACTGGTGGACCGCGGCCGACAAGACGGCGTTCGAGGCGAAGTCGAAGGCACTGGTCAAGCAGTACGACGCGTTCTCGCCCCGCAACCTCCCCGGCGAGTTCGTCAACGGCTCGCTCACGGTCGGCGAGAACATCGGCGACCTGGGCGGGCTGACCATCGGGCACACGGCGTACAAGATCGCGCTCGACGGCGCCCCGATGCCGGAGAGCGACGGCACGACCGGCTCCCAGCGGCTCTTCATGAACTGGGCCTACTGCTGGCGCACCAAGCGCCGCAAGGAGCAGGAGCAGCAGTACCTCACCATCGACCCGCACTCGCCGCCGGAGTTCCGGGCCAACATCGTCCGAAACCTCGACGAGTTCCATGAGGCGTTCGGGACGGCGGAGGGCGACGGGCTCTGGCTTGACCCGGCGGAGCGCGTCAGGATCTGGTGACCTGATCTCCCCAGGGGCGGTCGCGGCACTGCGCCGTGGCCGCCCCGATCTGTTTCCGCGCCGCCCGCCCGCTCACCGGTCCAGCCGGCGCGCGACGCGCAGCAGGCGGAGTTGGCCGATCTCGGCGGCGTTCTTCATCAGCTCGGAGTTCACCCAGGCGAGCATGTCGGCCACGGTGTGCCCGGAGTCGTACTGCCAGGGAAACGGCGCGGTGGCGTCCAGGGCGGCGTCGTCGAGCCGGTCGAGCACCGCCAGCCAGTCCGTACGCAGGTCACGCAGCCACTCGACCGCTGCCTTGCCGCCACCTGGCCAGGTGATCTCGGTCCGCTCCCGCGGCGGTTGCCCCCGCGCGTGGTCGATCGTCACGCTCCACCACCAGCCGATGTGCCAGCTGATCCAGGCGATCGTCGGAACAGGGACGGGGTCGGGTTCGGTCTCCGCGAAGTCCGCCACCCACCCTCCGTCGCCGTCGGGCCGCATCGTCCAGCAGAGCGGGGCGGGCTCCCACAGGAAGTCCTCGGGTTCGAGCCGCTCCAGGTGGTACTCGAAGAGTGACCAGGTCAGGTCGAACTGCCCGCGGAGCAGCGTGTGTCGGGAATCGGTCACCGGGTGACCCTGGCACAGGGCCTCTCTGCCGGGGAAACGGATTTCGTGCCGCACTCGGGCGGGCTCTGCCGCCGCTCCGGTCCAACGGGGTGAGGGTGGTTGGCGTAGAAGGCCGGGTGGTCGCGCAGGCGGCGTACGTAGGCCTGCACGTCGGGGCGGGCATCAATGGCCTCGGCCGCGTCCGGGGTCCGGTGGACGAGCCGCGCCCACAAGTCCACGTCCGCCGCGGTGAGTTCCTCGCCCACCAGGTAGGCGTGGCAGGCCAGTCGGCGGTCGAGTTGGTCCAGCGTCGCGGGGGTGAGGGGGCCCGCGAGCTGCTCGTGCCAGGCGTCGATCCGTGCCGCGAGGGCCGGTGGGCGCAGCCGGGGCAGCGGGCCGCCGGCGTGTGCGGTGAAGCGGCAGGTCAGGTCGCGCAGGATGTCGGGGGTGTGATTGCTGACGACGTGCCCGCTCCATCGGTCGCACAGTGCGGGAACGGTCGGCGGACCGTCGAAGTGGTGCTCGGTGGCCTCGTAGTGGCGGTGTAGGTCGGCGTGGGCCGCCGTGGTGGTGTCCGGTGTCAGGAGCGTCGTGGTGACCGCGTTCCTGAGCCCGAGCAGGTCGAGGGTGATCGAGACGCGCAGGGAGCCCGTACATCCGGCCGAGAGGTACAGGTGATAGCGGTGGGGCGCCGGGTAGAAGCCGCCCGCGAGATCGGCTCCGATGCGGCTGCGGATCAGCGGGCGGTGCGACGTGGTCTCGGGCATGGCTCTCCAGACAGGTGAGGGGGCGCCCGCGGCGCTCGGCGCCGGCGGGACGGCGGGGGAGAGAGCGGGGGGAGAGGGGGCGGGGCAGCAGAGGGCCGCGGATGATCGCGGAGAGCCGGAGCGATGACGCGAGCCCTTGCCTTCCGGGTGGGCGACCGGCTCTTCCGCGGTGACGTCAGACGGCTGGAGCCGAGGCGCTGCACACGCGCAGCAGGTCGATGTGCAGCCGCCTGGTCAGGACGTGGGGGCGGGGTCTGGGTGCGGACAGGGGGGATCGCGGGGTGCTGTTCCTCGCGGCGACCGCCCTGGACATGTTCACCAGCCCTGCTTTCGAGGCCCGTTGTACCCGGAGTTGCACCCGGAGCCGATGGCCCGCTCGGGGACCCGCTCGAGACCGTCCCCGGAAGTCTGGGTCCGGGGTTCCCCCGCCGTCAAGAAGGCCTGTGGAACTCCCCGACCCCCACGGATCTCCCTGGAACTCCCCGGACGGCAGCGGAACAGAAGGCGTGGCCCGCCGGTTGACCCTGACGGAGTCCCACGCAGAGACACGTACGGCGATGTGAGCCCGGCCATGATCCACGGGCATTGCGCACGGCTACGACCTCACGTAACGTCCGAGAAGGTTACGAGTGTCAGCGTCAAGCCCTGGCTTGCTGACCGGCAACCCTCCCTCGCGGCGGGGTGCTCCAGGTGAGGACCAGGCGGTTCCCGGCCAGGGTTCCGCAAGCGCGAGACAGGCCGGGCTCCGGGCCCGCCGAGCCGGAAGGGCGGAGGTGACGCACATGCCACTGGTGCCGCCCGTGCCTGCGCCCGCGCCGCCCGTTCCCGCGCCGCGCGTCCTGGTGATCGCCCCCAGCCGCCAGGTGCATCTGTACTCCCGGCCGCACATCGACCTGCAGCGTGTCGCCGGCGCGCTCTGTCGTTCCTGACCCGTCACCCCGCCGCCGCACCCTCGGAGCCGAGGGGCCGGTGTTCTCGTACGGTCGATCAGGAAGGCACTCCTCCGTGTCGTCATCACCTTCACCTTCATCCGCCCTGCCCTTTTCCGCTGACTCCGCTCCTCCGGCCGCGCTGCACCTCGCCGTCGCGCTCGACGGCGCGGGCTGGCACCCGGCCGCCTGGCGCGAACCGGTCGCCCGGCCAGGGGAGTTGTTCACCGCCCGGTACTGGGCCGATCTGGTCACCGAGGCCGAGCGCGGTCTGCTCGACTTCGTGACGATCGAGGACGGGCTCGGACTCCAGTCCTCCCACTTCACCGAGCCCGACGGACGCACCGATCAGGTCCGCGGACGGCTCGACGCCGTCCTCATCGCCGCCCGCGTCGCGCCGCTGACCAGCCACATCGGTCTGGTGCCGACAGTGGTGGCCACCCACACCGAGCCCTTCCACATATCCAAGGCGATCGCCACGCTCGACTACGTGAGCACGGGCCGTGCGGGCGTACGCGTGCAGGTCTCGGCGCGCCGCAACGAGGCCGCGCACTTCGGACGCCGCACGCTGCCCGCCTTCGAGGACGTCGAGGATCTCGGCAGGCCGGAGGTACGGGAGTTGACCGCCGACCTCTTCGACGAGGCGGCCGACTACGCCGAAGCCGTGCGCCGCCTCTGGGACAGCTGGGAGGACGACGCGGAGATCCGGGACGTCGCCACCGGCCGCTTCATCGACCGCGACAAGCTGCACTACATCGACTTCGAGGGAAAGCACTTCAGCGTCAAGGGTCCCTCGATCACACCCCGGCCGCCGCAGGGCCGGCCCCTCGTCAGCGCGCTCGCCCACGAGGGCCCGACCGACGCACCGTTCCGCCTCCTCGGCCGCTCCGCGGACCTCGGATACGTCACCCCGCGCGACGCCGGGCACGCACACGCCATCGTCACGGCGGTCCGCGCCGAACAGGACGCGGCCGGACGCGGCGACGAGCCCCTGCACCTCTTCGGCGACCTGGTGGTGTTCCTCGACGACGCCCCGGCCGCCGCCGCGGCCCGCCGGGAACGGCTGGATTCCCTCGCCGGGCAGCCGTACACCAGCGACGCGCGCATCTTCACGGGCACGCCCGCTCAACTGGCCGATCTGCTCGCAGAGTTGGCGCAGGCCGGGCTCACCGGTTTCCGGCTGCGCCCCGCCGTCGTCGGCCACGACCTCCCGGCGATCACCCGGGGCCTGGTGCCCGAACTCCAGCGCCGCGGCGTCTTCCGCCGCGCGTACGAGGCCGACACCCTGCGCGGTCTGCTGGGCCTCGCCCGCCCCGCGAGCCGCTACGCCGCCACCGCCTGAGCGGGAAAGGACCACCGACATGAGCAAGTCAACGTCACCGGACAAGCCGCTCAAGCAGATCCACCTCGCGGCGCATTTCCCGGGCGTCAACAACACCACCGTGTGGAGCGACCCCGAAGCCGGAAGCCACATCGAGTTCAGCTCCTTCGCGCACTTCGCACGCACCGCCGAGCGCGCCAAATTCGACTTCCTGTTCCTCGCCGAGGGACTGCGGCTGCGCGAACAGGGCGGCCAGATCTACGACTTGGACGTCGTCGGACGGCCCGACACCTTCGCCGTCCTCACCGCGCTCGCCGCCGTCACCGAGCACCTCGGCCTTACCGGCACCATCAACTCCACCTTCAACGAGCCCTATGAGGTGGCCCGCCAGTTCGCCAGTCTCGACCACCTCTCGGACGGCCGCGCCGCCTGGAACGTCGTGACCTCATGGGACGCCTTCACCGGCGAGAACTTCCGTCGCGGCGGATTCCTCCCGCAGGAGGAGCGGTACTCCAGGGCGAAGGAATTCCTCACCACGGCACACGAGCTCTTCGACTCCTGGCGCGGGGACGAGATCCTCGCCGACCAGGAGACCGGCACCTTCCTGAATGACGCCAAGGTGGGCGCCTTCGTGCACCAGGGCCGGCACTTCGACATCCAGGGGCAGTTCAACGTCCCGCGCAGTCCCCAGGGGCGCCCGGTCATCTTCCAGGCGGGCGACTCGGAGGAGGGGCGGGAGTTCGCCGCCGAGGGCGCTGACGCGATCTTCAGCCGGTACAGCACCCTCGAAGAGGGGCAGGCGTTCTACACGGACGTCAAGGGACGCCTGGCCCGTCACGGCCGCACCCACGACCAGTTGCTCATCCTGCCCGCCGCGACCTTCGTCCTCGGCGACACGGACGCCGAGGCGGAGGAACTCTCCCGGGAGGTGCGGCGCAAGCAGGTCAGCGGCGCCACGGCGATCAAGCACCTGGAGTTCGTCTGGAACCGCGACCTCTCCGCGTACGACCCGGAGGGTCCGCTGCCCGACATCGACCCGGACCTCGGCGAGCACACCGTCGCGCGCGGCCGGGCCCAAGTGCGGATGTACCGTGACCCGCTGGCCACCGCCCGGGAGTGGCGCGAGCTCGCGGCCGCGAACAAGTGGTCCATCCGCGACCTCGTCATCGAGACCGGCAACCGGCAGTCCTTCGTCGGCTCCCCGGCCACCGTCGCCGAGGCGATCAACTCCTTCGTCCAGGCCGACGCGTCCGACGGGTTCATCCTCGTCCCGCACATCACCCCCGGCGGCCTCGACGCCTTCGCCGACACCGTGGTCCCGCTGCTCCAGGAGCGCGGCGTCTTCCGTACGGAGTACGAGGGCACCACCCTGCGCGACCACCTGGGCCTGGCCCACCCCGACGCCACGCCGAGCATCCCCGAGCCCGTATCCGTCCCCACGCCCGATCCCGCACCTACGTCCGTGCCCGCGTCGGCCGGTCGCTGAGGAGGACCACACACATGCCAGCCATCCCTCTCGGCGTCCTTGACCTGGTCCCGGTCTCGTCCGGCTCCACCGCGGCCGAAGCGCTCCACAACTCCATCGATCTGGCCCGGCAGACCGAGCGATTCGGCTACGCCCGCTACTGGTTCGCCGAGCACCACCTCAACCCGGGCGTGGCAGGAACCTCACCCGCGGTCGTCCTCGCCCTGACCGCCGCCGCGACCTCCACGATCCGGCTCGGGGCCGGCGCCGTACAGCTCGGTCACCGCACCGCGCTCTCCACGGTCGAGGAGTTCGGCCTGATCGACGCCCTGCATCCCGGACGCCTCGACCTGGGACTCGGCCGCTCCGGCGGCAAACCACCCGGTACGCCCCCCGCCGCGCCGCCGACCGTGACCCCCGTCGTCGACGGTCACGCGCCCAACGGGCTGCGGATCCCGCCGCGTTTCTCCTACGAGCATCTGCTGGGTTCGCCCCGCGTCGCCCTCCAGCGCAAGCTGCTCCAGCAGCCGCACGCGCAGGCGCAGGACTACGGGGAGCAGGTCGACGACATCCTCGCGCTGCTCGCGGGGACGTACCGGTCCGCTGACGGCATCGAGGCGCATGTCGTCCCCGGTGAGGGCGCCGACATCCAGGTGTGGATCCTGGGCAGCAGCGGCGGCCAGAGCGCGGACGTCGCGGGCCGCAATGGCCTGCCCTTCGCCGCGAACTACCACGTCAGTCCGGGCACGGTCCTGGAGGCCGCGGAGGGCTACCGTGCCGCGTTCGAGCCCTCCGACATACTCGACAAGCCCTATGTCAGCGTCTCCGCCGACGTCGTCGTCGCCGAGGACGACGAGACCGCCCGCGAACTCGCCGCTGGCTACGGCCCGTGGGTCCGCAGCATTCGCACGGCCGAGGGCGCCATCCAGTACCCCACGCCGGCCGAGGCACGCGAGCATACCTGGACCGACGCGGACCGGGCGCTCGTCGAGGACCGCACGGAAACCCAGTTCACCGGCTCCCCGGCACGCGTCGCGGACCTCCTGGAACAGCTCCAGGAAGCCACCGGGGCCGACGAGTTGCTCATCACCACGATCACCCACGGCCACGCCGACCGGGTGCGTTCCTACGAGCTGCTCGCCGAGGAGTGGCGGCGCAGGTGACGGGACCGTCCGCCGGGCGAAGGGCCGCCCGGCGGACGGTTGCGGGAGCCCGCGTCAGGCGATGGGCCAGCAGTTGCGCCCCAGGTGAGAGGGCCGCTACGGGGGTCTGGGCTGCTGGGTTGTGCGGTCGAGGGTGGCCGGGTGACTGGGATCGTGGCTGCATCTGGATAGGTGAACCAGGTCTGTGCGCGGGGGCGTTGGGCCGCGATCGTGCGCCGGGGAGGGGAGACCGCGCATCGGGGGAGGCGAGGCCGTACGCCTGCCCTCGTCGTCATCGGGCGGGCCCCTGCCCGCCCCGGCCCCCGAGCACGATCGTGCGGGCGATGTCCAGGGTGAGGCGCTGCCAGGGGTCCTGGGGGTCGCGGGACGTGATGTCCCGGACGCGGCGGAGGCGGTAGCGCACGGACTGCGGGTGGAGGTGGAGTTCGCGGGCCGCGGCGTTGGCGGAGCCGGTGTCGATGTACGCGGTGAGGGCTTCCAGGAGGTGGCGCTGGGCGCCGTCGACGAGGTGGCCGAGGACGAGGCGGCCGATCTGGTCGGGGCTCACCACGGGGTGGCCCGCGAGCAGGGCAAGGACGTGTGCGTCGGCGTCGGTGAGGACCCGGTCGGGGTGATGGGCGTGCGGGGGAGCGGCGTCCAGGGAGCCCGCGGCGAGCCGGTGGGCGACCGCGACGCGGTCCAGGCTCTCGCCCGAGATCACGCAGCCGCGCCAGGCGTGCCTGCGCAGGACGTCCGGCGCGGCGTCGGCGGAGCCGGCGGGCAGGAGCAGGACGGCGCGCGAACCGTGGGTCGTCGCCAGGGAGGTCGTCGCCGGGGACGTTCCCGGCGCCCCGCCGCCACCGAGGGCCGTGAGCAGGGCGGTGGACGTGGTCAGCGAGATGTCGGACGTGCCGCTGTCCAGGGCCCTGGTGTCCACCGGCTCCGCAACCAACAGGCAGTAACGCTCGGGTAGTTGAACGCCCAGGCGGGATGCCCTGGCGCCGAGCGCGCCCAACGACGCGTGCCGGCCGGCGATCAGGTCGTCGAGCAGCAGTTGGAGTGATCGGTCGCGGTCACCCGTGAGGCGCTCACTGGTGGCCGCGTACGCCGTCGTCATCTCCTCGGAGATGGTGTCCATGGCGGTGAGCAGCAGCTGTGTGAGGGCGAAGGCATCCTGCGCGGACAGGTGCGGGGCGCGGGCGGCGACCTCGTCCGCGAGCACCGCGGCGGCGACCCGGTAGGCGCGGAGCACGGCCTGCAGGGGGCGGCCGTCCGCCGCCCGCGCCGCCGCGATCCCGCGGAAGCGCCGCAGATCCCCGGGGCCGATCGCCCCGCCCGTGACCCAGTGGTCCAGGAGGCGGTCCGTCGCCCACGCCGCGATGGCCCGCACCTCCGGGAACCTGCTTCCGTCCAGCGCCGTATACGCCGGAACCTGTTCGTGCACCGCGTCGACGACCGCCTCGACGAGGTGGGGGTCGGCCAGGAGTTCCTGCCGGACACGCTCCCGCTTGTTTGTCACAAGGTGATAGTCCCATCGGAAAAGGGTGCGTACGACCATGGACGGGGCTTGTCACTGTGGCAAGGATCGTCGGGTGGGCTGTGCCCTCTCAGGCCCTCTCAGGCCCTCTGCACTCCCGCGCCCTAGCACGCAGCCTCAGGCAGTCTCACGGACACCGGACGGGACCCACCACATGACGAAGCCGAACTGGGCGGACTTCCAGTACGAGATCTATCTCAACGGCATGACGGGCGCCGTACCCCGACTGCCCACCGACCTGACCCGCCTGGAGGAGCTGACCGAGCAGCGCCTCGGCCCGGGACCGGTCGGCTATGTCTCCGGAAGCGCGGGCAACGGCAGCACCGCCCGCGCCAACCGCGAGTCCCTGGAACGGCGCCGGATCGTGCCCCGCGTGCTGCGCGACGTACAGGAGCGCGATCTGTCCGTGGAGGTGCTCGGCCACCGGCTGCCCGCGCCGCTCGCCCTCGCCCCGGTCGGCGTCCTGTCGATCATGCACCCGGAGGGCGAGTCCGCCGCGGCCCGTGCGGCAGCGGCCCGCGGCGTCCCGTACATCCTGTCCTCGGCCTCCAGCACCCCCATGGAGCAGGTCGCCGAGGAGATGGGGGACGCACAGCGGTGGTTCCAGCTGTACTGGGCCAAGGACCGCGACGTCACCAAGAGCTTCCTCGACCGGGCGAAGGCCTCGGGCTTCACGGCCCTGGTGGTCACGCTCGACACACCGCTCCTCGCCTGGCGGCCGCGCGACCTCGACCAGGCGTACCTGCCCTTCCTGCACGGCGTGGGGACCGCCAACTACTTCAGCGACCCGGCGTTCCGGGCAGGTCTCGCCAAACCGGTGCACGAGGACCCGAACGCGGCCGTGATGCACTTCGTCGGGATGTTCGCCGACCCCGCGAAGACCTGGCCGGACCTGGCGTTCCTGCGCGAGAACTGGGACGGTCCGATCGTGCTCAAGGGGATCCTGCACCCGGACGACGCCCGCCGCGCCGCCGACGCGGGCATGGACGGAGTGGTGGTCTCCAACCACGGCGGCCGGCAGGTCGCGGGTTCCGTCGCGGCGGCCGACGCGCTGCCCCGCGTGGTGGAGGCGGTCGGCGACCGGCTCTCCGTCCTGTTCGACAGCGGGATCCGCACCGGCGACGACATCTTCAAGGCACTCGCCCTCGGCGCCGAGGCCGTGCTCGTCGGACGGCCGTACGCCTATGGGCTCGGCCTCGACGGCCAGGCAGGCGTCGACCACGTGATCCGCTGTCTGCTCGCCGAGCTCGACCTCACCCTGGCCCTGTCCGGGCACGCCGGGCCGGCCACCCTCACCCCTGACGACCTGATCGAGGAGATCGCATGACCGCCGTGAAGAACGTCCTCGCCATCGTCTCGCCCCACATGGGCGGCCGCGCCGCGGGAGGCGCCCTCGCCGGGCTGCTGCCCGCGACGGCGCATGTCACCGTCGTCGAGTCGGCCGACGAGGACCCCGCGGCCCTGCGCGCGGCACACGTCATCATCACCGCCCTCGCCCCGGTCACGGCCGAACACATCGCGGCGGCGCCCGACCTGGAAGTCGTCCAGTGCGCGAGCCACGGCTTCGACTACGTCGACGTGGACGCCGCCCGCGCCCGCGGGATCTTCGTCTGTTCGATCGGCTCCAGCGGGGCCGAGAAGCAGAACGTCGCCGAGCAGACCTTCGCCCTGATGCTGGCCCTCGCCAAGCAGCTGATCCCGGCGCACACCGCTCTCACCGAGGCCGACTGGGCGCTGCCCCGCCTCCAGCAGTCCATCACGGAGCTCTCCGGAAAGACGCTCGGCATCGTCGGACTCGGCCACATCGGCGAGGAAGTCGCCCGCCGGGCGGTCGTGTTCGACATGAGCATCGTCTACGCGGGACCGAGGCCGGTGAGCGCCGAGATGGAGGCCGGCCTCGGCGGGGCGCGGCACGTCGAACTCGACGAACTGCTCCGTACGTCCGACTACGTCAGCCTGCACGCCCCGCTGACGCCGGACACCCGCCATCTCCTGGACGCCGAACGCCTGGCCCTCCTGAAGCCGACGGCCTTCGTCGTCAACACCTCACGCGGCGCGCTCATCGACCAGGATGCCCTCGCCGACGCCCTCACGGCAGGCACGCTGGCCGGAGCGGGCATCGACGTCTTCGACCCCGAACCGCCCACCGCCGCCCTGCGCCTGCTCAAGGCGCCGAACGTGGTGCTGTCCCCGCATGTCGCGGGCGTCACGCGCGAGACCCTCGTCCGCATCGGCCTCGCCGCGATCCAGAACGTGGCCGGCCACCTGGAGGGCAAGCCGCTGGGTGACGTGGTGTCCTGACGGTGCCTCAGTCGCTGGTTGTGGCGGCGCCCCAGGGCAGCTGCCACAACCAGCGACGACTGCGACCTACCAGATAGCTCCGACCCACTCGGGGTGGTCGATGAACGGGTTCCGGTTGTGCTGGAACTTGTCGAAGATGACCTGGTTGCGGTTCTTCTCGAACGTGTCCGGCGGGTCCTCGTCGCTCCACTGCTTCAGTACGGACAGCCGTCCGATGGCGGGGGCGCTGCCGTTGTCGACCTTGTCGTTGGGCTCCAGGTCGGCGAAGCCGTCCTCGCCGTCATAGCGCACGGCCATGTAGAGGATCATGCGGGCGACGTCGCCCTTGACGGCGTCACGGGGCTCGAAGGAGTCGGCGTCGGTGAAGTTGCCCGGCGCCTCGCCGACCTCGCTGCCGCCGTTGTCGAAGTCCTTGTTGCCGCGCGTGCTGTTGACGGACACATCCGCCGGGCGCAGGTGGTGGATGTCGGTGCCCGGGCCGGTCGCGGTGCCGAAGTCGCCGTGGGACTTGGCCCACACGTGCTCACGGTTCCACTGGTCCGGGTCGCCGCCGTTGCTGTCCTTGCTCTGTGAACGGCCGGTGTAGAGCAGAATCACGTTGCTGCCGTTGTCAGGGTCCGCGTCGGTGGTCTTCAGCGCGTCCCAGACCTGGTCGTACGACAGCTTGGTCTGGTCGCTGATGATCGTGTGCAGGGCGCTCTTCAGCTCCGGACCTGTCTTGCCGAGCGCGTCCTTGTAGTACGTGTCGTCATAGGCGCCGGCGGCTGCCGCGGTCGGCGTGGGGGCCGTGGTCGCGGCGTCGGCGGCGGCCGGGACGGTGATCCCGACGAGGACCGCGGCGGCGGTCATGGCCAGCGGTTTCCAGCGACGTATATGAGGGACGGGCATGTGGGGGTGTCCTCTCCCGGAGGCTCACGCACCGCGGATCCCTTCAACAGGACCCGCGTTCTACGCGAGTTGACAAGTGGGCCAACGGGAGAGTGGCACGGGTGGGCACGTCGCTGTATGAACGTTGTGGGTCGACTGTGTGACGATGTCGTGGACACGACATGCTGCGCGAATGGGTGGATCCCGGGACGGTGGATCCCGGGACGGTGGATCCCGGGACGGTGGATCTCAGGACGGTGGATCTCAGGGCGTGCGTACGCCGTCGAGCACGGCGGCGACGGTGCGGCGGGCGAAGTCGTCGTCCAGCGGCCGGCGGCGGAAGACGACGCGCAACCAGACCGCGCCGGCGAGCAGGTCCATGAGGAGCATTGTGTCGGTGCCGGGCGGCAGTTCGCCGCGCGCGACGGCGCGGTCGATCAGCGACTGCTCGCGTGTGAGGCGGTCGGCGAAGAAGCCCTGGATGTAGGTGGCGAGCCCGGGATCGCCCACGGCCGCTCCCAGCACGGACCGGGCGACGGCACCCGACGGCTGCGTGGTCAGCAGTCGGACGAGGCCGTCGACGAGGTGCTCCAGGTCGCCGCGGAGATGCCCGGTGTCGGCCATCGGTAGGTCCATGAGCGGCGCGTCGATGAGGGCGGCCCCCACGAGCGCGGACTTGGAGGGCCACCAGCGGTAGATCGTCGTCTTGTTGACGCCGGACTCCTCCGCGATGCCCTCGATCGTCATCGACTCGAAGCCGTCGCGCGCGAGGGCCTTCAAGGTGGCGTCGAAGATCTGCTGCTTGCGCCGCGGGCCGCCGCCCCGGGTGGCCTGCGGACGGTCGTTCGTCGTCATGGTGCGGAGTCTAACGCAACGCAACGGTGCGTTGCGTAAGGGAGGTTGAGAGGCTACGGTCGGCGAAACGCAACGCACCGTTGCGCTTGTGGGGAGGAGACGCCATGGAGCAGGTACTGCTCACCGACGGGGTGCGGGAGCCGGGCGCGAGCGGGGCGGGCGAACCGGCCGGCGGCGCCGCGGGGACCGTCGCCCGGCTGCGCGCGACGTTCGCCACGGGCCGGACGCGGCCGACGGCCTGGCGCCGACGGCAACTGCGCGCGCTGCGCGCCCTGTTGACCGAACAGGCGCCCGCGCTCACCGAGGCGCTCGCCCTCGACCTGGGCAAGAGCCCGGTGGAGACGCACACATCGGAGCTGGGATTCGTCGTCAACGAGATCGACCACACGCTGCGCCACCTGGAGCGCTGGCTGCGCCCGCGCCGCGTCCCGGTGCCCCTCACGCTGCTCCCGGCCCGTGCCCGGACGGTGCGCGAACCGCTCGGCGTGGTCCTCGTCATCAGCCCATGGAACTACCCGGTGATGCTCGGGCTCGCCCCTCTGGTGGGCGCCCTCGCCGCGGGGAACTGCGCCGTGCTCAAGCCGAGCGAACTGGCTCCGGCGACCTCCGCCGTGCTGGCCCGTCTGCTGCCCCGCCATCTGGACCCGGACGCCGTCGCGGTCGTCGAGGGCGCCGCGGAACGGACCACGGACCTCCTGGAACAGCGCTTCGACCACATCCTCTACACCGGCAACGGCACGGTGGGCCGCATCGTCATGACGGCCGCCGCCCGCCACCTCACCCCCGTCACCCTGGAACTGGGCGGAAAGTGCCCGGTGTTGGTCGAGCCGGGCACCGATCTGGCCGCCGCCGCGCGACGGATCGTCTGGGGCAAGTTCCTCAACGCGGGGCAGAGCTGCACCGCCCCCGACCACGTCCTGGCCATCGGCGGCACGGCAGGCCCGCTGGCCGACCACCTCGCCGACGCGATCACGTCCATGTACGGGACCGACCCCGCCCGCAGCCCCGACTACGGCCGCATCATCAACGACCGCCACTTCGACCGGCTCACCGCCCTGCTCGGCGACGGCCGCCCGGTGATCGGCGGCGAGCACGACCGGGCCACCCGCTATCTCGCGCCCACCGTGCTCGCCGACGTCGACCCGGACGCCCCCGTGATGGCCGAGGAGATCTTCGGCCCCATCCTGCCGGTCCTGTCCCTGCCCGACCTGGACACCGCCGTCGCGTTCGTCAACGCCCGCGCCAAGCCGCTCGCCCTCTACGCCTTCACGCCCCACCGGGAGACCCGGCGGCGACTGCTCACGGAAACATCGTCGGGCGCCGTGGGCTTCGGGCTCCCCAACGCCCATCTCACCCTGCCCGGGCTGCCCTTCGGCGGCGTGGGGGAGAGCGGCACCGGCAGCTACCACGGCCAGTACTCGATCGAGACCTTCAGCCACACGAAGGCCGTCCTGGACAAGCCGCTGCGGCCCGACACCGTGCGGGCCGTCTATCCGCCCTTCACGGCGGCCAAGGAGCGGTTGATCCGCCGCTTCACGTGATCGGGCGCCTCGGATGCCAAGTGGCCTACAGGGGACGGACGGTGAGGATCTGCTCCGCGTGGCCGACCGGGCCCGAGATGTCGTGCAGGACGGTGCTCGTGATGCCCTGGCCGGTCGGGCCGAAGGTGACCGTGGTGTCGAGTCCCGTCCAGCGGCCTTCCGGCTGGCGGTGGAGGTGGACGGTGAGGTCGACGTTGGGGAACATCCAGGTGGTGGGCGGCTGGCGAACGGCGATGCCGTTGGCGGTGTCCACGAGCGCGATGAACGACGCGAGGGGGCTCGCGGTCCGCCCGGCGACGAGGTCGAGACCGGTGGAGATCCAAGCCGTCGTACGGCCCGGCTGCGGCGGTCCGACGGGGCGTACGTCCACGGAGGCGATGTACCCGCCCGGCCATACGGACGCCATGTGCCAGGGCGCAAGATCCTCGGGATGCGTGAGCTTGTCGGCGCCGCCGCCCGCGACGGCGCTGGTGTCGCCGGAGGCGAGCAGCCAGGCACGCGCCCGGACCACCGGACGGCCGGCCATGAGCACGACGGCCTCGACCAGTTCGATGGTGCGGCCCGGCCGGATGGTCTCCACCCGGATCTCGCACTCGTCGAGGGCGAGCCGTCCGAGGATGTCGAAGCTGATCCGGGACAGGACCAGTCCGCTGTCGGGCCGCGCGGCCACGTACCGGTCGATGGCGTGGACGATGAGGCCGCCGAGCGGGCTGAAGTGCTGTTCGTCGACGTCCCAGGCGCCACCCGCGTGGAGCGTGGGCTTGTAGCGGTGCTCGTCGATGGGCTCGTAGTAGCTGCCGGTGTGCACGGTGCTTCCCTCTCGGCCTTGCGGGTACGGAGCGGGACGGCCACAGGGTGTCGAGCTGTACGGGTCCCAGTATCCGAAGATCGTACTGGCTGGGCGGGAAGGGGGGGCGACGGCTAGTGCAGGCCGTTGAGGTAGTGCTCCCCGATGTCGCGGAGGCGGTGCGCGGCCGAGCTGTGGGCCGTCAGGGCACGGGCGTTGCGCCAGAACCGGTCGAGGCCCGGGTCGGCCGAAGGGGCGGGCACGTCGGCGGTGAGTTCGAGGACGCGGGTGGTGATGTGCAGGGCGGACTGGGTGGTGACCGCTTCGGCCGCGCCCACGAGGAACGCGATGTCGGCGCGCTCGCCGGCGCCGAGCGCGGGGCCCGTCTCCAGGCCTCTGGCCAGCGCGTCCGTCGCGCGGTCCACCACCGCGGCCGCGCTGTGCGCGGCCGTCGCCAACTCTCCGTAGGCGAGCAGCAGATAGGGGTCCGTGGGCGGCGGCCCGCAGTCTCCGCCGGTGACGAGAGCCGCCGTCAGGGCGGGGCGCGGCAAGGCGCGGCTGATGTCGCGTGCCTCGGCCAGCGCGCCCTCCGCGTTGCCCAGACCGACCTGGACGAGCAGGAGGCGGCGGGTCAGCGGGGCGAGCGCGGTGAACGGTGAGATCTCGTGCTCGTCCACGGGGACCGTGCCGAGCACCTGGTGCGCCGCCACCGGTACGTCGTCGTAACTGACGCCGCCCGCACCGCTCAGGCGCTGCCCGAGCAGGTCGTGTGCCGGTTCGGCGCGCACGCCGGGGTGGGCCGGGTCCACGTGGACGACCACCCATTCGCCGTTGTCCGTGCGCCGCACGGTATGGACGAACCGGTCGGCGACGGCGACGCCCGCGGTCAGGGGGCGGCTGCCATGCAGGACGTATCCGTCGCCGGCCGGGGTGAGCGCGAGGTCGCTGCCCGTCTGCGCGTCCGGCAGCTCGATGTCGCCGCCCCAGAGCCACTGCTCGCCTACGGCACGCAGTTCGAGCGCGGCGGCGGCCTCGGGGGTGCCGAAGAGGCGCGGACTCCACGACAGGGAGTGGTGGTGTGCGAGGAGTTCGGCGATGGAGCTGTCCGCCGCCGCGATGTCCCTGACCGCGGTACACGCCGTGCGCCAGTCGCTGCCCCGGCCGTCCTGCCCGTCCTGTCCGTCCTGGCTGCCCAGGCCGTACGGGGTCAGGAGCGCCGGCAGTCCCGCCTCGCGCAGCCGCGAGACCTCGTCGACCGGAGGCTTGCCCGCCCGGTCGCGCAGGTCCGCGTCGACGGCGAGATCGTCGGCGAGTTCCCGGACGACGCGTGGCGAGGCGGAGGGGATCAGCGTTGTCACGGGGACGCCTCACAGATTCCTAGTTTCCCTACCTGATTGATAGGAATAGTGAATGTGAACTGACGCCGCGACAAGGGGGTGTTCAAGGGGCGGACCGCGGTGTCTCGCAAGGTGGGATCGAGATGGCCGTTCCGATGGCGGCCCCTGCTGCCGATCGCCCCTCGGCGCACCGAAATTCAGTTACGGAACCACGTCCGGGATACCTAGCATCCGAGCATGCCAAGACCCTCCGGCTTCACCTACGAGCAACATCCCGACGCCAGCGTGACGATCACCCACCACGGGCGCGCGGCCGGCACCCTGCGCGGTGCGCGCGCCGACAAGTTCCTCGCCGAGGTCGCGTCCGGCGATGCCCAGCTGGTGATGGCCCGCTGGACGGGTGCGTACAAGCACGGCAATGAGCGCACGGCCCGCAACCACCCGCGCAACCGGCGCTAGGTCCCGAGGTGGGGGCGGGAAGAGGTGTGGGACTGGTCGAGCGGCTGTGGGCGGCCGGGGAGATGCCCTTCCGTGACGGGCTCTACCGGTCGGACGACACCGGCGTGGAGGTCCACGTGGACGGCCCCGGGGCCTACCACCCGGACGCCGGGCAGCCGATCCCCTTCCGTCTCGGAGAGCCGCTCGACGTGGCCGAGGCCATCGAGGAGGACGGCGTCACCGAGGCGTACCCCGCCTTCGAGAGCCCGCTGCCGGACGGAGCGGGACGGGTGTCCGGCGGGGGCAGCGGCATGGGCAACATCGGGTACCTCGCCCGTCTCGACGCCGACCGCTCCTTTAGATGGGTCCTCGTCATGTTCCACTCCAACCCGTTCGTGGGCGTGCGCCACGAAGGAGCGACCGCCGTCTTCACCAACGACTGGGGAAACCGGCTGGCCCTCGACCTCACCCGACCGGCTCTTGCCCGGGGCGTCGTCCCTAAGGGTTCGTCCAGGCCGCGGGATCCGCGGCGAGATCCGTGACCGTGGTGGGCAGCTCGGCGCCCGCGACATCGGCGAGGGACACACCGTCGAGGATCTGGCGGACGTTCGCCCGCACCGCGATCCACAGCGGCAGCAGGGATTCCGCGGGCCCGCTGTAGGCCAGCTCCGGGGGGCGTACCCCGCGCACCGACACCAGAGGGCCCTCCACGACACGGATGACGTCCGCGATGCTGATGCGGTCGGCGGGCCGGGCCAGGCGGTAGCCGCCGTTGCCGCCGCGCTGGCTGAGGACGAGACCGCCGCGCCGCATGTCGTTGAGGATGCCTTCGAGGAACTTGTGCGGGATCTCCTGGGCCTCCGCGATGGCCTCGGCCTTCAGCGGCCCGTTGTCCTGGCACGCGGCGAGTTGCAGCGCGGCACGTACCGCGTAGTCCGCCCTGGCTGAGATCCGCATGGCCGCATTATGCTGCACCGCCCCGTATGGCCCGCATCGCCCCTGATCCCGGGGAGGACAAGGGCCACTTACGTCTGCGATGTCGGGCCCGTTGCAGGGTCGTGAAGCGGGCGGGGGATTCCTTGACCCTCCTTCCGGCGGGCGCACATGCTCCTGGACATGACCGCGATGACCCCTCTCGTCCCGCGGCTCCACGTAGACCTGGGCCGCCTCGCCTCCGCGGCGTGTCGTCCGCGCGTGGCCTGACCGCCGCCTCCCCCTCTCGGTCGCTGCCGAAGCCGCTGCTGTGCCGCTTCCGCTTCCGCGCCGCTGCCCGGTGGCTTCCGCTCCGAGTACATCCAACGCTCGCCCCATCGAAGGGATCCCGACCCATGACGACGACCGCACCCGCAGTAGAGACCCCCAGCGCCCCGGCGTCCCCCACCGTCCAGAAAGTGGGCGGCCGCATCGGCGCGGTGATATCCGGTGTCCGCCTCGGCGGTGACCTGGACGAGGCCACGGTGGCCGCCGTGCGCGCCGCGCTCCTCGAGCACAAGGTCGTCTTCTTCCGCGACCAGCGGCACCTCGACGCGGAGAGCCACGAGGCCTTCGCCCGGCTGCTCGGCACCCCCGTCGCCCACCCCACCGTGCCGTCCGTGGACGGCCGTTATGCCCTCGGCATCGACAACGACCGCGGAGGCCGTGCCAACCAGTGGCACACCGACGTCACGTTCGTGCCCGCCTACCCGGCGTTCTCCATCCTCCGCGCCGAGGTCATCCCGCCGTACGGCGGCAACACCCTGTGGTCCAACACCGCCGCCGCGTACAAGGACCTGCCCGAGCCGCTGCGCGTCCTCGCCGACAGCGTGCGCGGCGTGCACACCAATGACTACGACTACGCGGCCACCCGCCCCGGCGCCTCCTCAGCGGCGCTCGAACAGCACCGGAAGGTGTTCACCGCGGTCACGTTCCGGACCGAGCACCCCGTGGTCCGCGTCCACCCCGAGACCGGCGAACGCACGCTGATCCTGGGCAACTTCCTGCAGAAGCTCAGCGGGTTCAGGGCCGCCGACTCCCGAGCCCTGATCGGCGTACTCCAGTCGCACGTGGAGCGGCCGGAGAACACGGTCCGCTGGCAGTGGCGCGCGGGCGACGTCGCCATCTGGGACAACCGTGCGACGCAGCACTACGGGGTCGACGACTCCGACGACCATGAGCGGACGCTGCGCCGCGTGACCATCGACGGCGACGTGCCGGTCGGCGTCGACGGCCGCCGCTCGGTGCTGCTCGCCCCGGAGTCGGTGCCCGAGCCCGGCCACGGAATCGCATCCGGCGCATCGACGGACGGCGCGGTCGCGGAGGCCTGAGGTTCCCGGTGTCCCCTTCGGCGACGATTCGGCACGCCTTCAATAAACCTGCACATCGAATGCGCAGCCCAGTCACGCCATTCGGCGAATACTCCACGTGCGGCGCTTGTGTATTGACCATAGAACTTTCGCTTTGGTGCGAGAGTGTCCGCTTTGGTGGAAGGAGTCCTTCCGCTCACGAGATTTCCTTCTGTGAATCTTGTGAAGGAGCTGCCCCCGCGCGGTGAACATGCCTGCACGCAGCGGTGATTCGATGCCGCGAGCGCTGTCGAGCACCGCTCCGTCGATTGGATGTACGACCTGCGAACGTGCTTTGATCCTGGCCACCGCGGAATTCGCACATCAAGTTCCGCAGTGTTGGAAACACCTTTGCAACATTCATGAGAAGGGCAGCTCACACCATGAACTACACCCCCCAGGTCGAGACCCTCGAGATTTCCGACGCCGACCTCGACAACGTCTCCGGTGGCCTCGTCGCCGGTGTCGCGGGCAACGTCACGGACACCGTTGACTCCATCGCCCCGGTCTCGGGCGTCGTCGGCGGCGTCGTCGGCACCGTCGAGGGTGTCACCGGTCTCAACACCGGCGCCGTCACGGGCCTCGCCGGCGGTCTGACCGCTGGTCTCTGAGCCTCAGCTCACTGAGACGCCATGATTCGTGAGCCCCGGAACCACTGGTTCCGGGGCTCACGGACGCCACAGGCAAAGTAAGGGAAGCGTTCCGTGCAGTTCCGTCAACAGGCTCTGTCCAAGCTGCAGTCGCCCGAGGAACTCGACCTGCCGGTGCGCTACGCCCGACCCCAGGGCCTCCTCGTGCTCGCCGTCACCGTCGTCGTCATGGCCGCCGCGAGCATCTGGGCCGTGACCGGCTCGATCCCCTCCACACTGCGTGCACCCGGCATCCTCACCCACGGCCAGGGCAGTTACGTCCTGCAGAGCCCCGTCACCGGACAGGTGACGCGCGTCCTCGCCGAAGAGGGGAAGCGGGTCGCCGCCGGTGCTCCCGTGCTCAAAGTCCGCACGGAGCAAGGCGACAAGGTCGTACGCTCCATCGCCGCGGGCCGCGTGACCACCTTGGTCGCCAGGATCGGCACCGTCGTCACCACCGGTGCCGACGTCGCGACCGTCGAGCGTGTCTCCGGCAACGACGACCCCCTCCTCGCGATGCTCTACGTACCCGCGGACAGCGCGGCCACCGTGCCCGTCGGCGCCTCGGTGGACCTCACGGTCCAGTCCGTGCCCACCGACGAGTACGGCATGCTGCGCGGCCGGGTGAAGGCGATCGGGCGCACCGCCCAGAGCGACCAGAAGATCAGCGGGTTCCTCGGCGACAAGGACCTGGCCGGGCAGTTCACCAAGGACGGGCCACCCGTGGCCGTCCTCGTCTCGCTCGCACGCTCGTCGGCCACCAAATCCGGCTACCAGTGGTCGTCCGCAGGAGGCCCGCCCTTCGCGCTCGACTCCATGACCCTGGCCGACGGCGCCTTCCACCTCGCCGAGCAGCGCCCGATCGATTGGCTGCTTCCGTGACCGCACCGCCCCCCTCCCCGGCACACCAGCAGCAACTGCCGCCCCCCGGCGGCCGTCGCAGGCACCGCCCCGAGCCCCCGCAGCGCAACCGCCGCCGTGCCGCGCCGCGCCCCGCGTCCAAGGGCAAGCGGCAGAAGACCGTCCGTACGCCCACCGTCCTGCAGATGGAAGCCGTCGAGTGCGGTGCCGCCGCGCTCGCCATGGTCCTCGCCCACTACGGACGGCACGTCCCGCTGGAAGAGCTGCGCATCGCGTGCGGCGTGTCCCGCGACGGCTCGCGGGCCAGCAACCTCCTGAAGGCAGCGCGCAGTTACGGCCTCACGGCCAAGGGCATGCAGATGGAACCGGCCGCCCTCGCCGAGGTGAAGGCGCCCGCGATCCTCTTCTGGGAGTTCAACCACTACGTCGTCTACGACGGCATGGGCCGCCGTCTCGGCCGACGCGGCGCGCACATCAACGACCCGGACAAGGGCCGCCGTTTCGTCCCCGCAGAGGACTTCGACACCAGCTTCACCGGCGTCGTCCTGGTCCTCGAACCGGGCGAGAACTTTCGCCCCGGAGGCCGCAAGCCGGGCGTCATGCGCGCACTGCCCGCGCGGCTGCGCGGCACCACGGGCACCATGCTCGCCGCGCTCTTCGCCAGCCTGCTGCTCGTCGCGGTCGGCGCGGCGCTGCCCGCGCTCAGCCGCACGTACATCGACCTGTTCCTGATCGGCGATCAGACGTCCCTGCTGGGTGCGCTGTTCGCGTCGATGGGCGCGATGGTGGCGCTCACCGTCGTCCTCACCTGGCTGCAACAGGCGAACCTGCTGCGCGGCCGCATCATCTCCTCCACGCTCAGCAGCGCCCGCTTCCTACGCCACCTGCTGCGCCTGCCCGTCACGTTCTACGCCCAGCGCAGCCCCGCCGACCTCGTCCAACGGCTCGCGTCGAACGACGCGGTCGCCGAGACCCTGGCCCGCGACCTCACGGCCGCGGGCGTCGACGGCATCGTCGTACTCCTCTACGCGGCCCTGCTGTGGACGTACGATCCCCAGCTCACCCTCGTCGGTGTCGGCATCGCCCTGCTGAACATCGTCGCGATGCGCGTCGTCGTCCGATTGCGGGCCACCGGCACGCAGAAGCTGCGCGCCGACAGCGCCAAGCTCACCAACACCTCGTACACCGGCCTGCAGTTGATCGAGACGATGAAGGCCACCGGCGGCGAGAACGGCTACTTCCGGCGCTGGGCGGGCCAGCACGCCACCACCCTGGAGCAGCAGCAGCGCCTCGGCGTGCCCAGCGCCTGGCTCGGTGTCGTCGCGCCCACCCTCGCCACCCTCAACAGCGCGCTGATCCTGTGGATCGGCGGTCTGCGGGCAGTGGAGGGGCATCTGTCGATCGGTCTGCTCGTCGCCTTCCAGGCGCTCGTCACCCGCTTCACCGCGCCGATCACCCGCCTCAACGGCGTCGCGGGCCGCATCCAGGACTTCGGTGCCGACGTCGCCCGCCTCAAGGACGTCGAGAACTTCCCCGTCGACACCCTCTACTCCCGCCCCGAACCGGCCGCGAGCACCCGTCGCCTCAAGGGCCACGTCACGCTCGACGACATCACCTTCGGCTACAGCCCCCTCGACAAGCCGCTCCTGACCGGCTTCTCCCTCACGGTCGGCCCCGGCCGGCAGGTCGCGCTCGTCGGCGGCTCCGGCAGCGGCAAGTCGACCGTCTCCCGGCTGATATCAGGGCTCTACAGCCCCTGGGAGGGCACGATCCGCATCGACGGACAGCGCCTGGAGGACATCCCGCGCGGCGCGCTCGCCGCCTCCGTGTCCTTCGTCGACCAGGACGTCTTCCTCTTCGAGGGCACCATCCGCGACAACGTGGCTCTGTGGGACCCCTCCATCCCGGACGACGCCGTCGTCGCCGCCCTCAAGGACGCCTGCCTGTACGAGGTCGTGGCCCGCAGGCCCGGCGGCATCCACGGCCGGGTCGAGCAGGACGGCCGCAACTTCTCCGGCGGGCAGCGCCAGCGCCTGGAGATCGCGCGGGCCCTGGTGCGCCGCCCCAGCATCCTCGTGCTCGACGAGGTGACCAGCGCACTGGACGCGGAGACCGAGCAGGTCATCATCGACAACCTGCGCCGCCGCGGCTGCGCCTGCGTCGTCATCGCCCACCGTCTGAGCACCGTGCGCGACAGCGACGAGATCGTCGTCCTGGACCACGGCTCGGTCGTGGAACGCGGACGTCACGAACACCTCGTCGCCGCCGGCGGAGCCTACGCCGACCTGGTCAAGGAGCACTGAGGTGACCTCGGTACCGGAGCAGTACACCCAGGCCGCGTACAACGACGACGCGGTCGCCGCCGCCTTCGGCGCGCTCGGCACCCCCGCCGACTGCACCGGCCTGCGCAGCGTTCACCTCGAAGGCCCGCAGGTCCTGTGGCTCGTCGTGGCCGGCGCGCTCGACCTGTTCGCCGTCGACGCCGTGCAGCAGGGCCACTGGCACTTCCTCGGCCGCCTCGAACCGGGCACCCTGCTGCTCGGGCCCGTCGAAGGCCCCCAGCACACCCTGGTCGGGCGCCCGCTCCAGGGCTGCGAGCTGCGCCGCATCCCGCTGCGCGAGCTGTACCGCCCCGACTACGGCGACACCTGGGCCTACGAGCAGCAGTACCCCAGTCAGTACGACACCCAGGACCAGGCCCTGAGCCTCCTTGAGCACGCCTTCGCGCTCGGCATCGGACGCAGCCACCGGGTCCTGTTCGAGGCGCCGCTCGACGGCCGCACCCTGGGCGACGACGTCGTGACCGACGACGACATCCTCTGGATGCCGGTCGCGCCGGGCAGTGTGCAGTACGGCTCCGCCTACAGCTCGGAGGCCGCGGGCGATCTGCTCGTCGACGCCGCCATGTGGCAGCGCATGGTCAACCAGCAGTACCGGCTGCTCTCGACTCTCGACCGTTGGATCGAACGCCTGGAGCGGGCGCACGAGGACCGCACGGCGGCCGGCATCAAGGCGGGCGAGACGGTCCGCGAGCAGGCCGACCGGACGCTGATCGCCTCCATCGGCCGCTCCGGCAGGGGCGGTGCGCGCCGCACCGCATCGCGGGGCGGTGACGACGCGACGTACGCGGCCTGCCGCCTGGTCGCCGAGGCCGCGGGCATCAAGCTGTCGGGAGCCGCGGAGGGCGGTGCGGTCAGCGACCGGATCGACCCGGTGGAGCAGGTCGCGGTGGCCTCACGCATCCGCACCCGTGCCGTGCGGCTCGACGGGCGCTGGTGGCGCGAGAACACCGGCCCGCTGGTCGGGCACCGGGCTGCCAGTGGGCAGCCGGTCGCGCTGCTGTGGCGGCGCGGCGGCTACGAGTCCGTGCACCCCACCTCCGGCCGGCGCACGCGCGTCGACAAGACCAACGCGGACGAGTTCGAGCCGCAGGGGGTGATGTTCTACCGGCCGCTGCCGGAGCGGACGTTGACGCCGTGGCGGCTCTTCCGCTTCAGCCTGCGGGGCACCGGCGGCGACGTACGCAATCTGGCGATCGCCGGTCTGGTGACGGTCGCGATCGGGGCGCTCGTGCCGATCGCGACGGGACAGGTGCTCGGCGTCTTCGTGCCGAACGGCGAGAAGAGCCTCATCGTCCAGGTGTCCCTGGCGGTGATGATCACGAGCATCGTCTCCGCGGCTTTCATGCTCCTCCAGAACCTCACCATCCTGCGGATGGAGGGCCGCATGGAGAGCGCCCTCCAACCAGCGGTCTGGGACCGCCTGCTGAACCTCCCCACCCGCTTCTTCGCCTCCCGCTCCACCGGTGAACTGGCGAGCGCGGCGATGGGTGTCAGCGCGATCCGCCGAGTCCTGTCGGGCATCGGTCCAGTGGCCCTCCAGGCCGGCACGATCGCCGCGATGAACATCGTCCTCCTGCTCCTCTACAGCGTCCCGCTGGCCCTGGCCGCACTGGCGATGCTGGCGGTCATCGCAGGCGTGTTCCTCACGCTGGGTCTGTGGGAACTGCGCTGGCAGCGCCGCCTGATAGAACTCTCCAACAAGCTCAACAACCAAGCCTTCCAGACGCTGCGAGGCCTGCCCAAACTCCGGGTGGCCGGGGCGGAGAGCTTCGCGTACGCGGCCTGGGCAGGGGAGTTCGCACGCAGCAGGGAGCTCCAGCAGCGCGCGGGCCGCATCAAGAACGTGACGACGGTCCTCAACTCCGTCTACCTGCCGCTGTGCACGCTCATCATGTTCGTCCTCCTCGCGGGCCCGGCCCGCGGCAGCCTCACGGCAGGGGAGTTCCTCACCTTCAGCACGGCGGTGACGATGCTCCTGACCTCTGTCACGCAGCTGACCGGTGCGCTGATCTCGGCGGCCGGGGTGCTCCCGATGTTCGAGCAGATCAAGCCGGTGCTGGAGGAGGCACCCGAGGTGCGCGGCGCGAGCACCCAGCCGGGCGAGCTGCAGGGCGAGATCGAGGCCCGGTCCCTGTCCTTCCGCTACACGGACGACGGCCCCCTGGTCCTGGACGACGTGTCCCTGTCCATCCGCCCGGGCGAGTTCGTCGCGGTCGTCGGCCCCAGTGGCTGCGGCAAGTCGACCCTGCTCCGCCTCCTGATCGGCTTCGACAAGCCGGTCTCGGGCAACGTCCTCTACGACGGCCAGGACCTCTCCGCCCTGGACCAGGCGGCCGTCCGCCGTCAGTGCGGCGTCGTCCTGCAGAACGCGCAGCCGCTCACCGGCTCGATCCTGGACTGCATCTGCGGCGCCGAGACGTTCACGCAGGAGGAGGCGTGGGAGGCCGCCGCGATGGCGGGCCTCGCCGAGGACATCAAGCGCATGCCGATGGGCCTGCACACCATGATCTCCGGCGGCGGAGCGGTCTCCGGCGGCCAGCGCCAGCGTCTGATGATCGCCCAGGCCCTGATCCGCCGCCCCCGTGTCCTGTTCTTCGACGAGGCGACCAGCGCCCTGGACAACGAGACACAGCGCACGGTCATCGACAGCACCCGAGCCCTGAACGCCACCCGCATCGTCATCGCCCACCGCCTCTCCACGGTGATGGACGCCGACCGCGTCATCGTCATGTCGGAGGGCCGAGTCGTCCAACAGGGCCCACCCGCCCAGCTGCTGGCGGACACGGGCGGCCGGTTGCACGAGCTGGTGCGACGGCAGCTGAGCTGAGGCCACCGGGGCCTCCGGGCCCGTGGCTGTCTCCTCTCAGCTCCCGGCCGCGTACCGCCAGAAGTCCCGCATCAGGTCGGGGAAGCTGGGGCCGCCCATCTGGAGCTGGCTGAACATCAGGGTGACCGTGCCGGTGGACGGGATGATGTGGGCCGTCGTGCCGGTGCCGCCGACCCAGCCGTAGCGGCCCGGAACGTTCCACGGTTCGACGGCCTCGACGTCCACCGAGCCGCCGAAGCCCCAGCCCATCCCTTCGAGGAAGAGACCGGCTGACTCCCGCTCGGCGGTGGTGAGTTGATTGGTCGTCATCTGCCGTACCGAGTCGGGTGTGAGCAGGCGGCGTCCGTCCGCCGTCCCCCCGGCGAGCAGCATCCGTCCGAAGGCGAGCCAGTCGTCGACGGTCGACACGAGGCCGCCGGCGCCGGACGGGAACGGGGGCAGGCTGCTCCACTGGCCGTCGGGGGCGTCGAGCAGCTCAAGACCGCTGCGGGGATCGCGTTCCGGCCCGGCCTCGGACCCGGCCGCGTAGTAGCTGGTGAACCGGTCGAGCTTGCCGGGCGGCACCGCGAACCCGGTGTCGGTCATCCCCAGCGGCTCGAACAGCCGCTCCGCGAGGAACTCGGGCAGCGAGACCCCCGTGACCCGGGAGATCAGGACGCCCTGGAGGTCGGAGCTGAGGTTGTAGAGCCAGCCGTCACCGGGCTGGTGCAGGAGCGGGATCCGGGACAGCGCGGCCATCCAGGCGTCCGGCGCAGGGGTGGCCTGCGGTTGCGGCGGCCCCTGCTTCAGCTCGCTGAACAGCGGCGCGACCGCGGGCAGCGCGAAGTCGGACGGGAATCCGTATCCCGTACGGGAGGCGAGCAGATGGAACACGGTGATGGGCCGGACCGCCGGGACCACGTCGTCCACCGGTGAGTCAGGAGCGCGGACGACGCTCGGCGACGCCAGCTCCGGGAGCCACTCCCGGACCGGGGCGTCCAGCGTGATCCGGCCCTCGTCGACCAGCATCATGACGGCCGCGGCGACGATGGGTTTGGTCACCGACGCGATACGGAAGAGGGAGTCCCTGGCCATCGGTGCGGTGCCCTCGACATCGACGGACCCGACGGCCGCGACCTCCTCGCCCCGGTCACCGCGGGCCACCAGGCCCACCGCTCCCGCCACGGAGCTGTTGCTGACGTGCGTCTCCAGAGTCTTGCGCAGATCGGCCATGTGTCCACCATCTCAGCCCGGACCCGCCGTGTACGCGAAAGCCCGGTCTGCCGGGCCGTCGGCGTGGAGGCACCGACGGCCCGGCAGACCGGGTGGGGTGGCGTGGGGGAGCCACCCGCGCGGGGGCTCAGCCCCCGATGTTCACATCGATGCAGGCGTAGAAGGCGTTGGCGGTGTCGGCGATGTTCCACACCGCGAGCACCTTCTGCTTGCCGCTGAGGCCGCCGAAGTCGACCTTGTGCGTGACGGTCTCACCCGGCTGGGCGCCTCCGTCGTCCACCTCGGCGATCTTGTTGCCGCCGACGAAGTACTGCCAGGTGCTGGTGCTGTGACGTGCCGTCAGCTTCCAGCTGAACTCCTGCGACGAGCCGACATCGGTGGCCTTCCAGCCCTTGCTGTCGTCGTCGAGTTCGGCGAACCGCGCGTTCCCACCGCTGCACGTCGTCTGCCCCTTGGGGCCTTCGACGCTCTGTGGTTCGTTGGTGATCTCTCCGCAGGACACGGTGCCTGCCGCGCACTGTGCCTGACGGCTCGGGGGCGAGGAGACATAGCCGTGCGCGCTGGCCGGGGTGACGGAGGCCAGGACGAGCACGGGCGCGATGGCCGCGCCCAGAGCGGCTGCCAATTTCTGCTTCTTGTTCATCTCTGTTCCCTCTGAGTGGGGGATGAGGGGCAAGAGACAACCGGGCGCCTCGGTCGACTCATTGGCCTAGACCATACTTGTTGTCGGGGCTCAGTCAACCCTTCAAGTAATGCCCGTGGGAAGGAAGTTGCGACTGGGGTCAGCCGGCGAAGCCCAGGGCCAGGGCGCCGACCACCGGCGCCGCGTACAGCAGGGGGAAGGGAATGTGTGCGTACCAATGGGCCCGGATCACGGTGATGACGGCGCCGGTGAAGTACAGCGCGAGTGCTGTCCCGGCGGCGACGCCGATGGCCGGCACGAGCAGTCCGACCAGCAGGCCCGCCGCCCCCGCGGCCTTGGCCGCGCCGAGCCAGGGCAGCCACGAGAAGGGGACGCCGTAGTCGGCCATGGGCTCCACGACCCACTTGGCGCGCAGGAACACGGAGACGGCCGAGAAGCCCACCATGACGGCGGCCAGGACGGTGACGACAACGTAGGCGGTGGACATCAGGAATGCTCCCATCGGGCGGGTGCCTGGCCGGACTTGCTCCGGCCGGGCTTCTTGCTTGCTTCACTGCTCTGACGGGCCGCGCCGCGGGAATGTGACCGATGGACGCCGATCGAGGTGTGACCTGGGACACGCATGGCCGAGGGTACCTCTGGGTGAGACGCTGGGACATTTGGAAGAGACAGAAGGCTATTCTGCGGCTCATTCGATCTCCCTAAGGTTGAGGACATCAACCGGACGAGATCCAGGAGAATCACCGTGCGCGCAGTCATCCAGAAGTCCATCGGCGGCCCCGAGGTCCTTGAGGTCGTGGAGACCGAACAGCCGAAGCCGCTGGCCGACGAGGTCCTCGTCAAGGTCCACGCCAGTGCCGTCAACCCGGTCGACGTGGCTGTCAGGTCCGGCGCGCTGCCGCTGCTCGGCGAGCCCCCCTTCGGCGTGGGCTGGGACATCTCCGGGGTGGTCGAAGAGGCGGGCGCCGACGCCGGGTTCGCGGTGGGCGACGAGGTCTACGGCATGCCGCACTTCCCCCGCGCCGCCACCGGGTACGCCGACTACGTCGTCGCGCCCTCCGGCCAGCTGGCCCGCAAGCCCGCCTCGCTCGACCACGTGCACGCCGCGGCCGTGCCCCTCGCGGCGCTCACCGCCTGGCAGGGCCTGGTGGGGGCGGCGGACGTCAAGGAGGGCGACCGGGTACTGATCCAGCGGGCCGCCGGTGGCGTCGGCCACTTCGCCGTGCAGATCGCGAAGGCGCGGGGCGCCCATGTGATCGCGATAGCCAGCGCGGCCCGGCACGATTTCGTACGCGGCCTCGGCGCCGACGAGATCATCGACTACCGCACCACCGACTTCACCGAGGCCGTCAAGGACGTGGACGTGTTCCTCGACTCCACGGCCCAGGGCGACCTCTCACTCGGTGTGGTCCGCCCCGGCGGCGTACTCATCAGCATCCTGGAACACCACGACACGGAGCTCGCCGCGCGTGTCGAGGCCGCCGGTCGGCGCTTCGCCGGAGTCATGGTCGAACCGGACGCCGCCGGTCTCGCAGCCGTCGCGGAGCTGATCGACGCGGGCCGTGTGCGCCCCTTCGTCGAGGAGACGTTCCCGCTTGAGGAGGCCGGAAAGGCACACGAGCTTGTCGCCTCGGGACACGTACAGGGCAAGATTGTCCTGACGGTCTGAACAGGGCGGTCTGCATGGGGCGGTCTCTAGGGGGCGGCCCGGACAGGGCGGTCCGTGCAGGACGACCGCGACGGGCGGCACCAGGAAGGGCGAGGCCGGATGGACATCCTCACCGAGGCACTGGCCTCGATGCGCACCGGGCACCCGGCGTCCGTACGGACAAACGGCCGGGCCCCCTGGGGCCTGCGGCTGCCGCCCGTCGCGGGCGCCGGGTTCCACGTGGTGCTCTACGGGACCTGCTGGCTGGTCCCGCTGCCCGAGACGTCCCCGCACCTGGAGCCGATTCCGCTGAACGCCGGAGATGTGATCTTCCTGCGTGACGGGCGGGGCCACATCCTCGCCGACCAGCCCTCCACCCCGGCCGAGGAACCCAAGGACGAGCAGTTCCACGGGGGTTCACCGATCGGCTCGGTCACGCTCGGCGGCGAGGGCGCCGAGACCAGTCTGCTGTGCGGCAACTACCACCTGGACCAGGGCCGCCCGCACCCCCTGGTGCGCCAGCTGCCCGAGGTGATCCACCTGCCGACGCGGCACGGCCGCCACCCGGAGCTCAGTGCTGCCGTCCAGCTCCTGGGCTCCGAGCTGGAGAACCCCCGTATCGGCTCCGACGGCATCGTGCCCACCCTGATCGACTCGCTGCTCCTCTACATCCTGCGGGCCTGGCTGGACGATCAGCCGCCGGCCACCGCTCAGGGCTGGGCGGCGGCCCTGGGCGACTCGGCGGTCGCGCCCGCCCTGACGGCCATGCACGACGACCCCGCGGCCTCCTGGACGGTCGAGTCCCTCGCGGTGCGGGCCGGACTGTCCCGCGCGGCGTTCGCCCGGCGGTTCGCGACGCTGGTCGGGGAGCCGCCGATGGCGTACCTGACCCGGTGGCGCATGACGACCGCCGCCCGCATGCTGCGGGAGTCCGACGCCCCGCTCACCACGGTCGCCGCCCGCACCGGATACGGCTCGGAGTTCGCCTTCGCCAAGGCCTTCAAGCGCGAGTACGGCCTGGCCCCGGGCGGCTACCGCCGCCAGAGCAGGGCGGCCTAGGCCGTTTGGTTCCAGACCGGAACGTCACCTGCCTCAAGCAGTGGCGCGGCATCGCCACCCGCTACGAGAAGACGGCGACCATCTACCCGGCCGGACTCCACAGCGCGGGCATCTTCCTCTGGTCCGCCCCCTGAACCGGAACCGCCTAGCGGCGGGTGAGGCGGGTGAGGGTGACTCCGCTGGGGAAGGCGGTGCGCTCGGCGACGTCGAAGACAGTGGGATCGAAGGCACCGTCGACTGCCGGGACTCCGGTGCCGGCAATGACCGGATACGTCTTGAACAGCAGCTCGTCGATCTCGGGCATCAGGGCGCCCGCGAGCCGGCCGCCCCCACAGAGCCAGATGTCCAGCACGGCGCCCACCTCGCTCTTGAGCTCGCGGACGAGAGCGAGCGGGTCACTCGGCACGACGGTGACGACTGGGTCGGTGTCCGGCTTGAGCGTGCTGGACACCACGTACTGGCGCAGGTGTGTGTAGGGATTGGTGATCCCGGCGTCGAGGGCTGGGCGGTAGGTACCGAGGCCCATGACGACGGTGTCGAAACGCCGGTTCGGCACGTCGGCGACGCCGGCGGCCGCGCGATAAGCGGTCGGGACGGTCTCCGGGTAGAGCGCGTTCATCCAAGTCGAATAGGCGGCGGCCTGCTGCGCGTCGCCCTGCGGGAAGAAGTCGAACTCGCCGCCGGGACCGGCGATGCGGCCGTCGAGCGAGACGCCGATGTAGTACACAAGCTTCCGCAAAATGGTCCCCCACTCGTAGTACTATGGTTGAAGTGTTTTGAACGTAGTACTACACGCGGAGTGATGTCAATGGTGAGACGGAATGACCAGCGGCGCGCGGCCCTCGTCGACGCAGCGATCGAGGTGCTGGCCAGGGAAGGCGCACGCGGTATGACCTTCCGCGCCGTGGATGCCGAGGCGGCCGTTCCCGCCGGTACGGCGTCCAACTACTTCTCCAGTCGTGACGACCTGTTCACTCAGGCCGGCGCCCGGGTCTACGAGCGACTCCAGCCCGACGAGGCCACGATTGCCCGCCAGCAGGCGGCCGGCCGCGACCGGGACACCTACGTAGAGCTGATGCGCGACCTCGTCGGCCGTATCGCCTCCTTCCGTACCGGGTACCTCGCGCTGCTGGAACTTCGCCTCGAAGCCACTCGCCGCCCCGAACTGCGCAAGGTCCTCACTCAGCGAGTCCGGGCCGACGTGGATGCCAACGTCGCCTACCACGAGACTTCCGGTCTCCCCGGCGACACCACGGCGGTCAAACTGCTCATGCTGACGCTGAACTGGCTGATCGTTGAACAGCTCACCCTGCCGGACGTCTTCACGGAGGCAGAGCGTGAACAGCTGGTAACGGCCGCGGTGGAGCGCATCGTGGCGGGGGAGTAGTTGCCCGGCGTCAGCCGAACTGGCCAGGCCGGTAGCCCCCGGCGGGCTGCTGGACGATGAGGTTGAAGCGGTTGGCCGCGTTGATGAGGGCGATGAGCGACACCAGGGCGGCGAGCTGCTCCTCGTCGTACTGCTTGGCGGCGTTCGCCCACACCTCATCCGGTACGCCACCGGCCGCGTCCGCGATCCGCGTGCCCTGCTCGGTCAGTTCCAGGGCGGCGCGCTCGGCCTCGGTGAACACCTCGGCCTCCCGCCAGGCGGCGACCAGGGCGAGGCGTACCGGAGTTTCCCCGGCGTGCGCGGCGTCCTTGCTGTGCATGTCGGTGCAGAAACCGCAGCCGTTGATCTGGCTCGCCCGGAGCATCACCAGATCCTGGGTCGTGGACGGCAGCGTCGACTCCGAGAAGATCGTCCTGCTCGCGGACGCGAGGTACTCCAGGGCCTTGGCCGCGAGAGGGCTGGCGACGAGATTCAAGCGGGCTTCCATGGTGAACTCCTTGCCGTTGCCGGTGATTGCACCTCCTACACGCGGCGGCCCGGCGTGATTCGACAGCAAAGAACGTGACGCCCGTCACCTCGTCGTGTTGAGGGTCTCAGATCGCCACGGCGACGGCCGCCGTCACCCCGACCACCACAATGAGCCCGCGCAGCACGGCGGGTGAGAGGCGGCGGCCCACCCGCGCTCCGATCAGACCGCCCGCGGTCGATCCGACGGCGATCACGCCCGCCACCGTCCAGTCGACCGTGGTCACGGCGATGAAGATGACCGCGGCGACGCCGTTGACGATGGACGCGAGGACGTTCTTGACGGCGTTCAGGCGCTGCAGGTCATCGCGGAGCATCGACCCGAACAGGCCCATGAGCAACACCCCTTGGGCTGCCCCGAAGTAGCCGCCGTAGACGCCGGTGACCAGGACGCCGGCCCACAGCGGAGCGCCGCCGTCCGCGCGGCCGCGCGCGTCGCGGTGCGCGAGCCACTTCTGGAAGCGGGGCTGCAGCAGCACCAGCGCGCAGGCGAGCAGGATCAGTACCGGCACCGCGGCACGGAACGTGTCGGCGGACAGCTTCAGGAGCAGGACCGCTCCCGCGACACTGCCCAGGAGCGATGCGAGGCCGAGCCTGATGAGCCGGCGCCGCTGGCCCTTGAGCTCGGCGCGGTATCCGTACGCCGCGCTGATCACGCCCGGGACGAGGCCGACGGCGTTGGAGACGTTGGCCAGCACGGGCGGGTACCCGAAGGCGAGCAGCGTGGGGAAGGTGATCAGAGTGCCGGAGCCGACCACCGCGTTGATGCCGCCTGCCGCGACGGCCGCGGCAGCTATGGCCACTGTCTCGAATGCCTGCATGGAGCGCCCTTCCCGGGACGGTCGGCGTACCGGGCAGCCCGGGACGGAGGGGTCTGATGCGGAGCCGACGGGTCGGCACCTGGCCCGGGCCGCCCGTCCTCCGGAGGACGGGCGGCCCGGGCCAGGTTGCCGCCCTGGGCCCGGAAAGATCGTCCCGCTCTCCCAACACCCAAGTCAATCCTCGGATTTCCTTGCAGACCCCCAAGCTGTAGCTTCACTGTCCATGACTCTCGACGACCTGCGCGTCTTTGTCGCCGTCTGCCGGACGGGCAGCCTCAGCGCCGTCGCCCGTGACCTCTCCTGTACGCAGCCCGCGGTCAGCCAGCACATCAGGCGGCTGGAGCGTGAGCTGGGACTCAGCCTGCTCGAACGCCACCGGCGCGGGGTCGTGCCCACACCGGCCGGGCTGCTCCTGCAGAACGCGGCGGCCGGCGGCCTCGGCGACATCGACCACGCCCTGCGCCGGCTGAGCGACCTGGTGCGCGGCGAGGCCGGATCGGTGCGGATCACCACCGGCGCGACCACGGTGCGGCACTTCATGTCCGACGCGATCGTCGCCTTCCGCCGCCGCCATCCCCAGGTGAGCCTCGAATTCGAGACCGCGCACTCCAGCCGCAGTTGCTTCGATGCCCTCATCGCTGGTGGCCTCGACCTGGCCTGGATCACCCTCGGGACCCCGGTGAAGGGCATCGAGCAACGCCCTGTCATCGAACTCCCGTGGGTCCTGGCCGTCCACCGCGAGGACCCCCTCGCCACGAAACCGCTGATCGCCACCGCCGACCTGGCCGGAATCCAGCTCATCGGGCTTCCGGAGAGCACGACCTCCCGTGCGCGCCTGGACGCCTGGTTCACCGAGCGCGCCATCAGCCCGGCCTCCGACACCAGCGTCGCCGACTGGGACACCGCCCTCCTGCTCGCCGAACTCGGCCTGGGCCACGCGATCGTGCCCGACCTGCCGGGCTGGCACGGTCCGGGCCACCCCGACCTGCGCCTGATCCCCATCCCGGAACTGCCCACCCTGTGGGCCGGCTGGGCCGTACGCCGCTGGGACGCGCTCTCCCCCTTGGCCAAGGCCTTCGCCGACACGGTGAGCCGCAACTGTCCGGGCGCACGTATCCCCCAACAGGCGTCGGAGCAGTCGGAGAAGAGGGAAGAGATTGTCAGTGGCCGTCTGTAGCGTTCAGTAAGTGGCCGACTACGACACGAGTCAGATGCTGGGGTCACCACGAAGGGGGAGTGTCATGGGTGTTGTCGAGGGTGGCGGCTGGGAGGGTTTCGGCCGGGAAGGCTGGCGTGATCTCGCGCTGGTCCGTGACCGCCTGGAGCGCGGGGCCGACCCTCATGTGTGGGGCGGCGGCCGTCCCCTGCACCAGGCGGCCGTGTTCGGCTCACCGGAAGTGGTCGCCGAACTGGCGCGCCGCGTCGATGACGTCGACGCGGCGGAGGAGGTCGGCACCGCCCTCTGGGCAGCGGTCCTGGCGGACCGCGCGGACAATGCCCGTGTCCTGGCAGCCGCCGGCGCCGACCCGTGGCGGATCGTGTTGGCGGACTGGTCGCCGGGCCGGCTCAGCCTGGCGGGTCCGACCCCGGGCCTCTTCATGGTTCCGGCCGGTGAGCGCGGCCTGACCCCGGCGGAGTCGGCCGCCGCGACGGAGGCCAGACGGCTGACCGCGGCCCTCGGCGACCTCCACGACGACGGCATGGGCCTGGCGTTCGTGGCCGGGATCGACGCGGCCGAGGCCGCGCGCCGCCTGGTGGCGGAGCCCTACGAAGACCCCGAGCTGGACGAACTCCTGGAGGACCCCTTGTCGTACGACATGGATGAGTCCCTGCGGATCGTCGGCGCCACCGAAGTCCCGGGCGGTTGCGTCGTCACCCAGCCGTGGGGCCACGCACCGTCGATGCCCGGGGTAGTGCGCCCGCTCTCCGCGGGCACCGTCTGTTATGGCCTCTATGCCAATCCCAAGAGCGGCGACCAAGGCAGCATCACCCGCGATGGAGTCATAGTGGGCTGGGACCTGCACCCGGGAGGCGGCCCCCACGAGGGCGACTCCTCGGCGGAGGTCCTCGCCGCCTACCTCTACCGCCAGAACGCCATCGCCTACTCCTGCGCCTACGTGGGCCTGCGGCCGACCGACCCCCGCGCCGTCACCGGCCCGCCCGACCTGTGGCTCAAGCTGCCGCGGCACGTCTGCGAGGACTGAGCGGCCCGGCCGACGCTCACCGGCACACCGCTCAGGATGTGGATGCGACCCGTTCGGCCGTTTATCCTCGCTGTTGTGAGCTTGCTATGCGGTCTGGGCTGGCGAATTCCAGCTCATCCTCCGAGCGGGGCTCAGCCCTTGAGGCCGATCGTCGCGCACGCCGCCTTGAACTCGGCCGTGCAGATCTCCTTGGTCTTGTAGATGCCGTCCTTGATGACCGTGGACTTGACGGTGTCCCGGGTCAGGGGGCGGACCGAGACCAGGAGGGAGGGGATCTTCTTCGTGGTGGCGTTCTCGGACCTGTCCCCGGCCAGGGCGTCGTACTCGACCATGCGGCCCTGGGCGATCCGGACCGCCATCTGTGCGGCGCCGACGGCCTCTTCGGGGTAGGGCTTGTACACGCTCATGTACTGCTCGCCCGTGACGATGCGCTGCACGGCCGACAGCTCCGCGTCCTGGCCGGTGACCGGCGGCAGGTCGGTGACGCCCGCGGCCTTGAGGGCCTTGATGGCGCCGCCCGCCATGCCGTCGTTGGCGGAGTAGACGGCGGCGATGTCGCCCTTGCCGATCGCGGTGATCGCGTCGGTCATGTGCTCGCCCGCGATCTGCGGCTTCCAGCCATCGGTGTCATACGTCTTGGCTATGACCACCTGGTTCTGGAGCTGGGAGAGCGCGCCCTCCTTGAAGACGGCGGCGTTCGGGTCGGTGGGCGCCCCGTTGATCATGACGATCTTGCTGGCCTTGCGGGCGCTGCCGAGCGCCTTCAGGATCGCCTGGCCCTGGACCTGGCCGACCAGCTCGTTGTCGAAGGCCACGTAGCCGGAGACGGGTCCCTCGGCGAGGCGGTCGTAGGCGATGACGGGAATGTCCGCCTCCTTCGCCTTCTTGACCGCCGGTGCGAGCTTCTTCGCGTCCACCGCGCTCACCAGGATCGCGTCGACCTTGTCGGCCACCATCTGGTCGAGCTGGCTGTTCTGCTTGGCGGCGTCACCCTCGGCGTTGGCGTAGACGAGCTTGCCCTTGCCGTTCGTGAGCTTCGCGACCTGCTTCGCGATGATGGGGTGGTCGAACTTCTCGTAACGGGCCGTCTCCGTCTCGGGCAGGAGCAGACCGACGGTGACCGCGTCACCCTTCCGCTGGTTCTGCGCTTTCCCGTCGTCCGAGCCGAGCAGGCTGCCGCATGCGGCGAGCGAGAGTGCCAAGGCGCTCACAGATACGGCGACGGTGGCTTCACGCATACGGGTTTTCATTCGCCCACTTCCTCGATCGGACCGCTTCGTTGTGGTCCGAGATGGCTGAAAGCCAACCCTGGAGTGTTCCCGGCGTCAAGGAGTCAACACATAACGAGATTGCAATGGAATATGCGTTTCAGTATTGAACTGTCCCGCATTGACACGTGACATCAGCGGCGGGACCGTGGCCGTTCATGACTCGTCAATGGTGGCGCTGTTCCGTGCGGGGGCGGAGACTTCGCCCGGTGCAGCCGTACTCACCACGGAGGGCGCCGACGCATGACCGAACCGACGATGATCCGCACCGGACCGATCCGCTACGCCACCGCCGAGCGCTTCGCCCGCCCACGGCCCGTACCGCACCCGGATCCCCACCCCTCCAGCCACCCCTCCAGCGGTGAGATCTGCCCGCAGCTTCCCTCCCGGCTCGACGCGGTGATGGGCCCGCCCCTGGACCGCCACCCACACGGCGAGGACTGCCTGAACCTGTCGATCACGACACCGGCCCGTGACGCCGGGGCCCGCCCGGTGCTGGTGTGGTTGCACGGCGGCGGGTTCAGCAGCGGAGCCGGGCTCCTGGACTGGTACGACGGCGGCGCGCTCGCCGCCCAGGGCGATGTGGTGGTCGTCGGCGTCAACTACCGTCTCGGCGCGCTCGGTTACCTCTGTCTCGACGGGGTCAGCGAGGGCAACCTCGGTCTGTACGACCAGCTGGAAGCGCTCCGCTGGGTCGGCGCGCACATCGCCGCGTACGGGGGAGACCCGGCCGACGTCACGGTGCTCGGCCAGTCGGCCGGCGCCCTGTCCATTCGCCTCCTCCTCGACCTGCCGGAGGCCAAGGGGCTCTTCCGCCGCGCGATCCTGCAGAGCGCCCCGCTCGCGCTCGCGGCCCGCCCCCGCAAGGAAGCCCAGGTCCTGGGCCGCCTCTTTGACGATTTCCTCGCCACGGACCCGTACACCGCTGACGTGTCCGCGATCCTGGCGGCCCAGCGGGAGACCGCCCTGGCCAACCTGAGCCGCTCCGGCAGCACGATGGAACCCGCGTTCACCCCCGTCGAGACCGAACAACCCGTCTCCTCCCACTCCTTGGAGGGGAACGTACGGGGCCTCGACATCCTCTACGGCTGGAACCTGGACGACATGACCGCGTTCCCCGGCGAGGGGGACGACGCGGCGGAGCTGACCCGCCTCGCCTACGAGGAACCCCTCGCCCTCTTCGGGGCCCGGGCGGCACGTGCCGGCGCCCAGGTGCACACGTACCGCCTCGACTGGCGCCCGGCGGGTTCACCCTTCGGCGCCACCCACTGCCTCGAACTCCCGCTCCTCTTCGGCTCGCGCGAGGCGTGGCGGGCGGCGCCGATGCTCGGGTCCGTGCCCTGGGAGGACGTGGACGCGCTCGGTTCGAAGCTGCGCACCGCCTGGCTCACGTTCGCCCGCACCGGGACGCCCGGGCGGATGTCCGCACCGCTGCACCAGGGGCGGGTGCCCGACTAGGGTCTTAGGAGCCGTCGTCGTCGAGGGGCTGCCATACGGCTCGGCCCTGCTCGGTGCGGACCCGTCCGAAGACCACGTCGGCGAAGTGGATGCCGAAGCCGATCGTGCCGGGCTCCTGGAGTTCCTCGACGAGGCGGTGGCGGAAGTCCGCGGACCGGACGGAGTCGTGGTCGGGGGCCGCGGACCACTCGGGGTGTCCGACCTGGACGGGGGAGTGGAGCGCGTCGCCGAAGGCGATGAGGCGCCGTCCGTCGGAGCCCTGCCCGCCCCTGGTGATGACGTAGGCGGCGTGGCCCGGTGTGTGGCCGGGGATGAACCGCACACGGACGCCGGGGAAGATCTCCTGGCCGTCCGCCACGGTCCGCACCTTCGGTGCCAGCGCGTCGAGCGTCTCCTTGCTCGTGCCGTGTGCCTCAAGGAGATGGCGTTGTGACCACTCGGGCTCGGCCACCAAGTAGTCGGCCCGGGTAAAGGCGGGGCTGTCACTGCCCGGTCCCGGATGCCAGGCCCAGCCGATGTGGTCGGTGTGCAGGTGGGTGAAGGCGACCGCTTCGATCTCCTCGGGCGCGCGGCCGAGCGCGGCGAGGTTCTCCAGGAGCGCGCCGCCCTGGATGGCGCCTATCGCGCTGCCCGGCTCGGCGGGGAAGGACCGCGGCCCGAAACCGGCGTCGATCAGAAGAGCGCGGTCGCCGTGCTCCACCAGCAGGCCGCCGATGCCCGCGGTGAGGTGGCCGGTCTCGTCCACGTACTCGGCGTGGGCGGCCCAGTCCGCGTCGGTGCTGGCCGGCAGCCAGCCGCGCGGCGTGAGCTGGACGGCTCCGTCCGGTACGTACGTCACCTTCGTCTCGCCCAGTCGCAGGGAACGGATGCCGGAGGGGCGGCGCAGACGTGCGGTCGCGGTGTGGTGCTGGGAGGAAGTGGTCATGGGGACGACTATATGCATCAAGCTTGAATCATTCAAGCTAGTAATATGCAGACTGGTTGCACTTGCTAGGCTTGGCCTCATGACGAACCCCGAATCGCAGGCCATCGCCGAGCGGCAGCTGTGCGGCCTGGTGAACGGGATGGCCGACCAGATCGCGGAGCACCTTCGTGAACGCGCCGTCAGGCTGGGGCTCACCGCTCCGCAGGCCACCGCCCTGCGTGAGCTCGCGGGGCCGATGACCATGCGCGAGCTCGCCGAACGCATGAGCTGCGAGCCCTCCAACGCCACCTTTGTCGTGGACAAGCTGGAGAAGCAGGCTCTGATCGAACGGCGCCCGCACCCCTCCGACCGCCGCGCCAAGCAGCTGGTGCTCACCCCGGAGGGTGTCGCGCTGCGCGAGCGGCTCCTGGGGATGCTGGGCGAGGACTCGCCCCTCGCAGCCCTCACGCAAAAGGAGCAGGACGCGCTGCGCGACCTGCTCCAGCGCGCCATTTCCCGCCCGAGGTGAGACCAGAGGTCCACAAATTTCCGCAATGTGGTGGGGGCCCGGGGCCGGTCGGGTGAAATCTGTAGAGCTTGCCCGCGCCGTGACGGCCATCTCGTGCTACTGTTGATCGTAGTTGCAGTTGTGGTTCCCATAAGACTTCAAGTGCCTTTGGTGGATCTATTCCGCCGGGCACTTTTGTATTTCCGGGAGAAGTTTTCCCGGACGGGGCAATCAACGTGGCGACGCCGGGGTCCGCACAGTGCGGGTCTCGGAGCTTGCCCCGAAGGAGATATTTAGTATGGCTACTGGCACCGTGAAGTGGTTCAACTCGGAAAAGGGCTTCGGCTTCATCGAGCAGGAGGGTGGCGGCCCCGACGTCTTCGCCCACTACTCGAACATCGCCACCCAGGGCTTCCGTGAGCTTCAGGAAGGCCAGAAGGTGAACTTCGATGTCACTCAGGGCCAGAAGGGCCCGCAGGCCGAGAACATCGTTCCTGCCTGACGCTGAAGCGTAAGACGACGCTGGTGCCCGCGCCTCACGGCGCGGGCACCAGCTCGTTGCTGTTTAAAGAAGTTTTGTCTTTTATTCGGCCCGTGCTTGCAATTCGTTCGGTTGAAATTCACCGAGAATTCCTCGATGCGTGCCATATCGAGGAAGGTTCTCCATGAACCGTTCAGCTCGCACGAACGACCGCTATTCCAATCCCCGTAACGGCGGCGGCTCCCGCGGTGCCAACCCCCGCAACGGTGGCGGCCGCCCCGGCAACCGCTCCGGCGGCCAGGGACGCCGACCCGCCGCCCCCCAGGGCGAGTTCGCCCTGCCGGTCACCCTCACCCCGGGCCTGCCCGCGGCGGAGACCTTCGCCGAACTCGACATGCCGGCCCCGCTGTTGAAGACGCTCACCGGCCTCGGCGTGACCGAGCCGTTCCCGATCCAGGCGGCCACGCTGCCGAACGCCCTCGCGGGCCGGGACGTACTGGGCCGCGGCCGCACCGGATCCGGCAAGACCCTCGCCTTCGGGCTCCCGCTCCTCGTGCGCCTCGAAGGTCGGCGCGCCGAGTCGAAGCGGCCCCTCGCCATGGTCCTCGTACCCACCCGGGAGCTCGCCCAGCAGGTCACCGAGGCACTCACTCCGTACGCCCGCTCGCTGAAGCTGCGTATCGCCACGGTCGTCGGCGGCATGTCGATCGGCAGGCAGGCCGGAGCCCTGCGGTCCGGTGCCGAGGTGCTCGTCGCTACGCCCGGACGCCTCAAGGACCTCATCGAGCGCAAGGACTGCCGCCTGGACCGGGTGAGCATCACCGTCCTCGACGAGGCCGACCAGATGGCCGACATGGGCTTCATGCCCCAGGTCACCGAACTGCTCGACCAGGTGCGCCCCGACGGTCAGCGGATGCTGTTCTCCGCCACGCTCGACCGCAACGTCGACCTGCTGGTCCGCAGCTACCTCCACGATCCCGTCGTGCACTCGGTCGACCCCTCCAAGGGCGCCGTCACCACGATGGAGCACCACGAACTGCACGTGCACGGTGCCGACAAGATGGCGACCGCCACCGAGATCGCGGCCCGCGACGGCCGGGTGATCATGTTCCTGGACACCAAGCACGCCGTCGACCAGTTCACCAAGCACCTGATGGGCAGCGGCGTACGTGCCGCGGCCCTGCACGGCGGCAAGTCGCAGCCCCAGCGCACCCGCACCCTCGCCCAGTTCAAGACCGGCGCGGTGACGGTCCTGGTGGCCACGAACGTCGCCGCCCGCGGCATCCACGTCGACAACCTCGACCTGGTGGTCAACGTCGATCCCCCCATCGACCACAAGGACTACCTCCACCGCGGCGGCCGTACGGCCCGCGCCGGTGAGTCCGGCAGCGTCGTCACCCTGGTGACACCCAACCAGCGCCGTGACATGAACCGTCTGATGTCCGCCGCGGGCATCAGGCCGCAGATCACCCAGGTGCGCTCCGGCGAGGCCGCGTTGAGCCGCATCACGGGCGCGAAGGCCCCCTCCGGGGTGCCGATCGCCGGCAGCGCGCCCAGCACGGAGCGCCCCAAGCGCGGCGGCGCCCCCTTCCGGGGGATGGGCACGCGTCCCGGGCAGCCCGGCCGCTCGGGCGGCGGCTCCCGCCGGACCGCCGAATCCCGCGAGATGGCGGAGGCCCGTAAGGCCGCACGCGTGCGTCGCGCTGCCTGAGTGCCGTCCTGAGTACCGCCTGGACCGTTCTTGACCTACGGGTAAAGAACGGTCTAGGCTTCTGATCATGGGAAGGCCAAAGCAGTTCGATCCGGACGCCGCCGTCGAGCAGGCCATGGACGTGTTCTGGCGCAAGGGATATGCCGCCACCACGCCCCAGGACCTCGTGGACGCGCTCGGCATCGGCAAGGGCAGTCTCTACAACACCTTCGGCAGCAAGCACGCCTTGTTCGAGCAGGCGCTGCGCCGCTACCGCGACAGTCAGGCCGCGGCTCTCATCGAGATGCTCGAGGAGTCGGGACCCGTGAAGGGGCGGTTGCGTGCGGCGCTGTGGCTGCTCGTCGAGATGGATCTCGCCGATCCGGACCGGCGCGGCTGCATGGCGGTGAACACCGCCGCGGAGCTGGCCGGTACGGATGAGGTCGCGACCGATCTGGTCCGGCGTATGTTCGACCGCACCGAAGAGGCCTTCTCCGCGCTGGTGGAGAAGGGGCAGCGAGCGGGGGAGATCGACCCCGCCCGTGACGCTCGCGCCATCGGGAGTCTGTTGCTGACCACGGTCGTCGGTCTGCGGCTGATGGCACGGGTCGCGGAAGGCCCGGAGCGTCTGGCCAGGGTGATCGACGCGATGGTCGACTCCCTCTGACCTTTCCGGCCCGTTTTTTTCTGGGTGTTCCTTGATGCTGGTGTGTACCCAAATTTTGTACCTGTAGGTCAAAAATATGTCTGAAGGAGCTGGGGAAGCATGAAGCTCGACCTCGATGGCAAGACCGCCGTCATCACCGGTGCCAGCCGCGGTATCGGCCTGGCCACCGTCAAGGTGCTGATCGACGAGGGTGTGCGTGTCGTGGGCGCGGCCCGCACCATCACCCCCGAACTCAAGGAGTCGGGAGCCTTCGCCGTGTCGGCCGACCTCGGTACCCCGGAGGGAGTCGCCGCCCTCATGGACGGCGCCTTCACCGAACTGGGCGGCATCGACCTGCTGGTGAACAACGTCGGTGGCGGTGATGCCGTGGAGCCGGTCGGTTTCCTCGACACCGACGACGCGCAGTGGCAGGGCGTCTTCGACCTCAACCTGCTCAGTGCGGTCCGCGTCAGCCGCGCCGCACTGCCGAGCCTGATCGAGCGCCGCGGTGCGATCGTCAACGTCTCCTCCATCAACTCCCGCCTCCCGGCGGCCGGTCCCGTCGCCTACAGCGCGGCCAAGGCCGCACTCACCTCCCTGGGCAAGTCGCTGGCCGAGGAGTTCGGGCCGCGGGGCGTACGGGTCAACACCGTCTCGCCCGGCGTGGTGCGCACCGCCATCTGGGAGGACCCCGACGGCTTCGGCGGCAAGGTCGCCGCCGGGTTCGGGGCCGAGCACGCGGAGTTCCTCACGCAGATACCGACGGCGTTCAACATCACCAGCGGGCGGATCACCGAGCCCCGGGAGGTGGCGTCACTGATCACGTTCCTGCTCTCGGACGTGGCCGGCAACGTCACCGGCGCGGATTACGTGATCGACGGGGGCACGGTCAAGACGGTCTGAGGTCTGGAGGGGCCGGGGGGTGGGGAGTGGCCTAGGGGTACTGCCTCTTCCTGTGCGGCTAGCTGATTTGCCTAAAGGTATTAGGCAGCTGCATAATCAGTTATGCCGAAGAGGAGGAAGGGCATGGTTCGCGCAGGACTGACCGTGGAGCGCCTGGCGCAGGCCGGGGCGGAGCTGGCCGACGAGGTCGGCTTCGAGCAGGTGACCGTCTCGGCGCTCGCCAGGCGCTTCGACGTCAAGGTCGCGAGTCTGTACTCGCACCTGAAGAACTCGCAGGACCTCAAGACGCAAATCGCCCTCCTCGCCCTGGAGGAACTCGCCGACCGGTGTGCTGCCGCGCTGGCCGGGCGGGCAGGGAAGGACGCGCTGACCGCGTTCGCCGACGTCTACCGCGACTATGCCCGGGAGCACCCCGGCCGCTATGCCGCGGCCCGGCTGAGGCTCGACCCGGAGACGGCCGCCGCCAGCGCGGGCGTCCGGCACGCACAGATGACGCGGGCCATCCTGCGCGGCTACGACCTGACGGAGCCCGACCAGACCCACGCGGTCCGGATGCTGGGCAGCGTCTTCCACGGATACGTCAGCCTGGAGATGGCGGGCGGCTTCAGCCACAGCGAACCCGACTCGCAGGAGACGTGGTCACGCATCCTGGACGCCCTCGACGCCCTGCTGCGGAACTGGCCCGCGTCCTGACCTGGGTTCGACCGGGGCCGGACCTGGCCGACTCCCGTGGGGGCGGCGGCGTATCGCCGCATCGGCGCCTCCCGACAACTCAGACACCATGATCAGCAGGCGGAGACCATGCACACCGATCACACCGAGCACGACGACTGGATCACCACACCCATCACCGAGGACATCCTGCGCGGCGCCCTCGACCTGGAGCGCACCGCGCACGGCGTCCTGCCGCACCGGCTGCCCGCACGGGCCCGCGCCCAGTGCGCAGACGGACAGCTGGCCATGGCCGAGTCCCAGCCCGCCGGTGTACGCCTCGTCTTCCGCACCCGGGCCACCGCGCTCGAACTGGACACACTGCCCACCAGGCGCGACTACGTGGGTGCCCCGCCCCGTCCGGAGGGTCTCTACGACCTGCTCGTGGACGGCCGCCTGGCCGGTCAGGCCTCCGTGAGCGGCGGCAACACCCTGATCATCGACATGGCTGCCGGGACGTTCGAGAACCGGCCCGGCCCGGTCGGCACCCTCCGCTTCGCCGAACTGCCCGACGGCGCCAAGGACATCGAGATCTGGCTGCCGCACAACGAGACCACCGAACTCGTCGAGCTGCGCACCGACGCGCCCGTCGAGCCCGCACCGGACCGGGGCCGCAAGGTGTGGCTGCACCACGGCAGCTCGATCAGTCATGGCTCCGACGCCGCGAGCCCCACCACCACTTGGCCGGCGCTCGCCGCTTCCCTCAGTGGTGTGGAGCTGATCAACCTCGGGCTCGGCGGCAGTGCGCTGCTCGACCCGTTCACCGCGCGCGCCCTGCGGGACACGCCCGCCGACCTGATCAGCGTCAAGCTCGGCATCAATGTGGTCAACGCCGACCTGATGCGTCTGCGCGCCTTCGGGCCCGCCGTCCACGGCTTTCTCGACACGATCCGTGAAGGCCGTCCCCGTACGCCGCTGTTGGTCGTCTCGCCGATCCTGTGCCCCATCCACGAGGACACGCCCGGCCCCAGCGCGCCGGACTTCAGCAACCTCGGATCGGGGCGGCTGCAGTTCCTCGCCATGGGTGATCCGGCGGAGCGCGCGAGCGGGAAGCTGACGCTCGGTGTCATCCGCGAGGAGCTGGCCAGGATCGTGGAGCAGCGGGCGGCAGAGGACCCCCACCTCTACTACCTCGACGGGCGTGAGCTGTACGGGGAGGCGGACTCGGCCGAGCTGCCGCTGCCCGACCAGCTCCACCCGGACGCCGACACGCATCGGCTGATGGGCGAGCGGTTCGCCAAGCTGGCGTTCGAGACCGACGGTGCCTTTGGCGGCATCGGCGCCTTCGCGGGCTGAGGGGCCCCAAGCCGTGGCTCACCCGACGTCGGCGCGCGCCTTGGCTCCTTGGACGAGCAGCCACTGGACGACGTCACCGGCGTCCTGCGCGCGGGCGACGTCCAGGGGTGTCATGTCGTCGTAGCCGATCCAGTTCACGTTCGCCCCGAGCTGCAACAGGCGCTCGGCAGTGGGGAGTTGGCCGCCGTGGCAGGCGCCCCAGAAGGCGCTGGTGAGCTCGGAGGCGGTGGGGGAGTCCGGGGCGGCGAGGAACGCCTCCACCTGGTCGAGCAGGCCGAGGGTGGCCGCGTCCTGCAGGTCCGCGCGGGCGCCGTGCTCCAGGAGTCTGCGGGCTGCCCGCCACTGGCCGAAGCCGCGCGCGTCGGCGAGCGGGGTGCCGCCGCCGATGACGGCACCGGACGCCTCGATGTCGGCGCCCGCGGCGATGAGGGCGTCCACCGCGATGATGTCGTCGTTGCCGGCGGCCCAGTGCAGAGGCGTTTCGGAGTGGGCTCCGACGAAGCGGGCGTCGGGGTCGGCGCCCGCGGCGGCGAGGGTGGCGATGACCGCATCGGCGCGGGGGTGGTGGCCGGGCCAGTCGGTGGCGATGTGCAGGAGACTCCGCCGGCCCGCGGCGGGACCGTCCTGACTGATCCGGCTGGTGGCCAGTGCCGGGTGGTCGGCCAGGAGCTTGCGGAGCGCGGGGATGTCGCCCTTCCGGATCGCCTCGGTCACCGAGACGGCCGACGGATCGGTGGAATCGAGGATGTCCATGAAGGGGCCTCCGGCTCGATCGACTTGGTCCAGACCTATTGACGGAAGGTCTGGACCTCTTTACGGTGTGGCGCGTCGCACCACTTACGTCTCCAGGCACCACAGTCCAGGAGGTAAGCGTGTCATCCCGAACCTCTCCCCAGGCCCCTGCCCCGCGCCGTGCACCCTCCCGTCTCCTGGCGGCCGGTCTGGCGATCGCCTTCAGCGTACCGGTGCTCGTCGGGGTGGCGCCGAGCACCGCGGCACCGCAGGACAGCCGCGACGCCTCCCGGGCCGCGCGGGTCGCGCAGGCCGCCCACGATGCCCTGGGTGCCCAGGACGAGACGTGCGCGGTCAAGTCGAAGCCCACCGGGAAGGTGCTCCAAGGCTACTGGGAGAACTGGGACGGATCCGCCAACGGCGTTCACCCGCCCTTCGGTTGGACCCCGATCACCGACACCCGCATGCGCGACCACGGCTACAACGTGATCAACGCGGCGTTCCCCGTCATCCGCTCCGACGGCACCGTCCTGTGGGAAGACGGAATGGACTCCACGGTCAAGGTCGCCACCCCGGCCGAGATGTGTCAGGCGAAGGCGAACGGCGCCACGATCCTGATGTCGATCGGCGGCGCGGCGGCGGGCATCGACCTCAGCTCAAGCAAGGTCGCCGACCGCTTCGTCGAGACCGTGGTGCCGATCCTGAAGAAGTACAACTTCGACGGCATGGACATCGACATCGAGACCGGCCTCGTGGGCAGCGGCAACATCAACCAGCTCTCCGCGTCACAGGCCAACCTCGTCCGCATCATCGACGGCGTCCTGGCCAAGATGCCGTCGAACTTCGGCCTGACGATGGCCCCCGAGACGGCGTACGTCACCGGGGGCAGCGTGGTGTACGGCTCGATCTGGGGCGCGTACCTCCCCATCGTGAAGAAGTACGCGGACAACGGCCGCCTCTGGTGGCTGAACATGCAGTACTACAACGGAAGCATGTACGGCTGCTCCGGCGACTCCTACTCCGCCGGAACCGTGCAGGGATTCATCGCGCAGACGGACTGCCTGAACAAGGGCCTGGTCGTCCAGGGCACCACGATCAAGGTCCCTTACGACAAGCAGGTCCCAGGCCTGCCCGCACAACCGGGCGCGGGCGGCGGCTACATGGCCCCGAGCCTGGTGGCCCAGGCGTGGAACCACTACAACGGAGCGCTGAAGGGTCTGATGACCTGGTCCATCAACTGGGATGGCTCGAAGGGCTGGACGTTCGGCGACAATGTGAAGCGGCTTCAGTCGTAAGCTGGTTGAGGCTGCGGCGCGCAATGCTGCGGGGCGGGATCAGACGCGCTTGGGCGGGGACAGGGTCGTCATGTCCAGCGGGCCCATGGTGACCACCGATTCGGAGACCCCTGAGGTCCAGACGGTGTCACAGACGGTGCAGGTGAAGCGGTTGGAGAGGCCGTCGGTGTGACGGCCGCATCGTGGGCACTGCTCCGTCGTGAAGTATGCGTCTGCCATGGCTGTATACCCGTCACTAGGCCTTCCGTCCGATCGCGTCGCCAGATCCCGCTGTCAGTCCTGAACAGTTCTGCATGCTCGCAGGCGCAGGGGGCCGGGAGAAGTCCGGCCCCCTGCGCCGCCGTGCACGACGGGCGGCAGAGCAAGTGAAACTCACCAGGACGAGGTCCGAAAGCAAGTTGAAGGCGGAACGTCCCATTAACCTCATGCGTGGAGACGTCAGATGTCACGTGCATCCACACTGAGGAGGCGATGGTGCTCGGAAGGAGCACACGGTTGGTCGCGGGAGCCATGGCCCTGGCCTGCATGATGCTCATCGGCCCCAGTGCACCGAGCGACGCGCTCTTCGCGAGGCCTCCCGTCGAGCCCGTCCGGGATGTCGCGCCGAACCGGGTCATGACGTGGAACATCTGTAACCCCTGCGCCGAGAGCGACGTCGACCGGGCCGCGGAGATCGCCAGGCATGCGCCGCAGGTCATCGGCCTGCAAGAGGCGTGCGTGGGTGACGTCGAGAGGATCCGGGACTATCTCGAGCATCTGCACGGGCTGGTCTACCACGTCGAATACGGTTCGGTGCTGCGCAGTTGGGGCCGTTGCGGGGGAGTGCCGTGGAGTCCGGGAGGCTTCGGTCAGGCGGTCCTCTCGGCGGCACCGATGACGGACCGCGTGAACGTGGAGTACCCCGACGGCGGGTCCGAGGACCGTGGGTACATGGGGGTCACCACGACCGTGGGCGGCCGGTCCGTCCGGGTCTTCATCACGCACCTCGCCCAACGACAGCAGGAGGCCGTCCGGGCCGCCCAGGTCGAGGTGCTCGCCGCGGCCGTCGCCCGGCACGACCGTGCCATCGTTCTCGGCGATTTCAACGCCGTGCCGGAGTCTCCCGAACTCGCCCCGATGTGGAGACTGGCCACGGACGCGGACCCCCAGTGCCGTCCTTCGCTCGCCGGCACGTGCCATCCGACCACCGACTGGCAGAGCAAGTTCGACTACGTCTTCCTGCGAGGCATCAACCCGCTCAGGCACCGCGTGCAGCTCACCTCGTACTCGGACCACGACATGCTGCTCGCCGACTTGAAGCCCATCTAGCGTGAGCCTGGGGCCGAAGAGGCGTCCGCCGCTTCCCGTGCGGCGATCAGCGGTCCCAGTAGCCGGGTTCCCGTCCCCACCTTGCCGCCGGGGCCGGGAAGCTGGGTCGTGTCGGCCACCGTGAGCGGCTCCTGGCAGGCTTCGCAGGTCATGACCGGCGTGGTGACGTGCCCGCAAGCGTCATGGCGGATCTTCGCCGGGGGGCCCGCGGGTCCCGCGTACCACTTGTCGCCCCAGGCCATCAGGGCCAGCAGGACGGGGTAGAGCTCCTGGCCCTTCTCCGTGGCCGCGTACTCCTCGCGGGGCGGGCTGGCCTGGTACCGCTCGCGCGTCAGTACGCCTTCCTCGACGAGCCGCGCCAGTCGCGCGGCGAGGACCTTGCGGGACAGGCCGAGGTCCTCGGCCAGCTCGTCGAAGCGGCGGATGCCGACGAGGACGTCGCGCATGATCAAGGCCGTCCAGGCGTCGCCGAACAGGTCGGTCGCGCGGGCGATCGAGCAGGCGACATCGGAGAGAGGGGTACGGGTCACGCTTCCACCGTAAAGGCCTTGGGTTCCCTCAGGGAACTCGGCGGTGCTAGGTTTCTTGAGGGAACCTGATCCTGACCCTGGTCCTGAACCTGATCGTCGAGGAGCCTGCCATGACCGCCGCCCCGCTCATCGCACTGGACTCTGCCTCGGCCGTCGACGGCCGCCACATCCGGGCCGTGACCTTCCAGAACGTACGCATGGAGTATCTGGGACGCGTGCTCGGGGAGCTGGACCTCGCGGCGGCAGGCAGCAGGGCGCTCGTCGTGGGCAGTGGACGCGGCGTCCTGGCCCGCGGCCTCTCCCGGCTCGGGTTCGAGGTGGTCGCCGTCGACCCGTCCGTCGCCGCGACGGCTCTCGCCACGGACGCGGACGAGGGACTCGGCATCACGTACGGGACGACACCCGCCACGGAACTCGACTTCCCGGACGGTTCCTTCGACCTCGTGTACTGCGCCGACACCCTTGAGATCACCGAGAAGCCGGACGCGGTCCTCGCGGAGGCGGCGCGTGTGCTGCGCCCCGGCGGCGCCTTCGTCTACGACACGGTGAACCGCACCCCCGTGTCCCGTCTCATCTACCTCGGCGCCTTCCAGGCCTTCCCGGGCACACGCATCATGCCCCCCGGCCGCTATGCCGCACAGCGTCTGCGCCGCCCGGAGGAGCTCGCCGAGGCCTTCGGCCGGGCAGGGCTCTCGACGCGGGGCGTCACGGGGTTCAAGCCGCGCAACGTACGGAGTCTGGTGCGGGCGACGCGCGGCCGCAGGCGCGGCACGCTGACCGACGAGCAGCTGCCGGAGCTGGTCGACATGGAGCTCGAACCCGAGGGCACCAAACCGCTGGTGACGTACTTGGGCCACGCGGTCCGCCGCGCATAGACGCGGCCCCGGCCCGCGCCGGATCCCGTCCTGCGGTACGACGACATGGCCCGCCGAACGATGAGGCGGCGGCGGGGCCGGCGCGGGACGTGACTGCGTACGATGCGCCGATGATCGACAGCAGCTATGTGGCACAGGGACCGCGGGTCGCCATACGCCGCCTGAGCCGCTCGGACTTCGCGGAGATCCATGCGCTGCGGGAGGAGAGCGCACCGATGCTCGCTCGCTGGCTCGGGGTGCGGGAGAACACGCGGGAGGCGTTCGACAGCTCCCTGGACCGGTTCGAGCAGCCCACGCGTGAGGGCCTGGTGATCTGCCTGGCCGGCACCGGGCAGATCGTGGGCGGTGTCAACATCAACGACATCGTCAGGGGGACGCTGCAGAGCGGCGTGCTGGGTTATACCGCGTACGCGTCGACGGCCGGACGGGGCTATATGACCGAGGGGCTCGGGCTCGTGGTGCGCTTCGCCTTCGACGAGTTGGGCCTGCACCGGCTTGAGGCCAACATCCAGCCCGGCAATCTCCGCTCGTTGAAACTGGTCGAGCGCCTGGGGTTCCGGCGCGAGGGCTACTCCCCGGCCTTCCAGCACATCAACGGTGAGTGGCGTGACCACGAGCGCTGGGCGCTCACCGCTCAGTAGGACCGTCCACCCGCTCCGAAGCCGCGGTACGCAGCGCGCTGCTCGAAGCGACGACCCGGCCCGTCCGGGAGCCCGAGAGCGCCGCGAGCGCGACCGCGGCCAGGGCGAGCACGACGCCCGCGACGGTGGCCGCCGTGACGTGGGTGTCGCCGTGCGGCAGCAGCAGGTCGAGGGCGAGCGAACCGACCAACTGACCGGTGATCGTGCACAGCCCGAGCAGCAGGACGCCGAGCTTCTGGACCGTGGCGACCGCGATGGTGATGAACGTGATGCCGACCAGGCCGCCGAGATAGAGGTACGGCTCGGTCGGCAGGCGGGACGGAACCCCAGCGGCCACGGCGTGCACCAGGAAGATCACGGTCAACGCGCCGGTACCGGCGACGAAGTTGAAGAACGTCCCCGCGTACGCGGACCCCGCGGCGTTCTTCACGTGCCCGTTGACCGCCTGCTGCCAGCTCACGCACACGCCCGCCACCAGCGGCAGCACCAGCATCAAGTACGGGAATCCGCCGCCCAGTTTGTCCGCCATCGACAGGCCCACGGCCGCGAGCACGAGCACCGCACCGACGACTCTGCGCCGCGTGGGCCGCTGCGGTCCGGCAGGACCGAGCCCCATCCGGTCGAAGAGCAGGCCCCCGGTGACCTGGCCCGCGACGATCGCGACCGTGAACAGTGCGACCCCCAGAGCACCGACGGTCAGCCCCTGCGCGAGCAGGAAGGCAGCGCCGCCGAAGCCGCCGAGCACCTGCCACCACTTGAGCCGCCTGCCGCGTACGTCCGCGAGCACCAGGCCGACCCCGCGGCGCGGCCCGCGCAGCACGAGGAGCCCGAGCGTCAGGACCACGAATCCCGAGCCGAACGAGATCACCGCGGCGGTGAATCCGTCGCCGCCGAGCCCGGCGGCGAGCTCACCGGTGATGCGCGCTTGCAGGGATATCAGGGTGCCGGAGAAGACGGCGAGGAGCAGCCAAGGGGCCGCGGTGGCGGGCATGTGCGGACAACCTCTGGGGAATCGGTGCCGGGCTTCGGTGGTGGGTTCCGGTCCTGGGCTTGGGGGCTTGGCTTCGGTGGTGGGTGGGGCTCTCAGCAGTTCCTTTCTAACTGATCACGGCGTCGGCGGGCAGGGCGGGACCGGATGACGAGACAGCGCCGGGCGGGGCAAGGGGCGCCCGTGGCCGTAGATCCGCAGGCTGTGCACGGCACGGGCCTAGAGTGCGGTGTGTGGCGTCGTACAGCATTGGGCAGGCAGCGAAGCTCCTTGGCGTGAGTTCGGAGACCGTCCGGCGGTGGGCCGACTCCGGGCGTCTGGGCATGGACCGGGAGGGGCCGGGGAACCGGGCGATCGACGCCGTCGGTCTCGCCGCGTTCGCGCAGGAGCGGGCCCAGGGGATGCATCCCCTGCCGGAGAGCCCGGTGGCCACGTCCGTACGGAACGCGTTGGTCGGGATCGTGACCCGGGTGACGCTCGACGACGTAGCCGCCCAGGTCGAGATCCAGTCGGGACCGCACCGGATCGTCTCGCTGGTGACGCGGGAGTCCGTCGAGGAGCTCGGCATCGAGGTCGGTATCACGGTCACCGCGCGCGTGAAGTCGACCAACGTACATATCGACACCCCTTGAACTCCTGCCCCGGTGCGCATCAGCGGCACAACAGCACGGCGTGGAGGTGCCAGGCGTCGTACGGCGTGGTGCGTCCGGATGGTGATGGATCAGGGTCGTGTCAGCCGCGGCGCGAGATAGGGCGCGGTGGCGCTGCGTCGTGATCTGGCGACTTTCGCGGGTGTGCCGGTCGCCACCACCCGGCCGCCGGCGTCACCGCCGCCCGGTCCGAGGTCGATGACCCAGTCGGCGGTGGCGATCGTGTCGAGGTCGTGCTCGACCAGGACGACGGTGTTGTCGGCGTCGACGAGCCGGTGCAGCTGGCGGAGCAGCAGTGCGATGTCCGCGGGGTGCAGGCCCGCGGTCGGCTCGTCGAGCAGGTAGAGCGCGTGGCCGCGGCGGGCCCGCTGGAGTTCGGTGGCGAGCTTGATGCGTTGCGCCTCTCCGCCGCTGAGTTCCGTGGCGGGCTGGCCGAGCCGCAGATACCCGAGGCCGACTTCCCGGAGCGTCTCCAGGCTGCGGGAGGCGGCGGGCACATCGGTGAGGAACGTGGCCGCGTCATCGACGGACAGCGCGAGGACGTCCGCGATGTGCTTGCCGCGGTAGGTCACTTCGAGCGTCTCGGCGTTGTACCGCGCGCCGTGGCACGCCGGGCACGGGGCGTAGGTCCCCGGCAGGAACAGCAGCTCGACCGAGACGAAGCCCTCGCCCTGGCACGTCTCGCACCGCCCCTCGGGAATATTGAAGGAGAAGCGGCCGGGGGAGTAGCCGCGCGCCCTGGCCTCGTCCGTCGTCGCGTACAGCTTGCGTACCGCGTCGAACATCCCTGTGTACGTCGCCAGGTTGGAGCGGGGGGTGCGGCCGATGGGCCGCTGGTCGACCCGCACGAGGCGGTCGAACGATTCGACCCCCTCCGCGTCCTGGACGTCGACCTCGAACTCCGCTGCGTCCGCGGCATCAGCCTCCTCGCGCTCCTCCGGCGCAAGGCCGAGGTGACCGCGCACGACCTCGGCGAGCACCTGCGTGACCAGGGTCGACTTCCCGGAGCCGGATACGCCGGTCACCGCCGTCAGCACGCCGAGCGGTACGTCGACGGACACCTCCCGCAGGTTGTGGCGCGAGACGCCGCGCAGGTGCAGCCAGCCCTGCGGCTTGCGGGGACGGTGAGCGACCGGCTCGGCACGTCCGAACAGATGGCGGCTGGTGGCCGACTCCTCGATCTTTTCGAGCCCGTCGACCGGCCCGCTGTACAGCACACGCCCGCCCGCCTCTCCCGCGCCGGGCCCGATGTCGACGACCCAGTCCGCCCGCCGCACGACGTCCATGTCGTGCTCCACGACGAACAGCGAGTTGCCCGAGGCCTTCAGCCGGTCCAGGACGTCGAGGAGTGGCTCCGCGTCGGCGGGGTGCAGTCCCGCGGAGGGTTCGTCGAGCACGTAGACGACGCCGAACAGGCCCGAGCGCAACTGCGTGGCGATCCGCAGGCGCTGCGCCTCGCCGGGCGAGAGCGTCGTCGAGCGGCGGCCGAGGCTGAGATAGCCGAGCCCGAGGCCGAGCAGCACCTCGACGCGTGCGACCACATCGGCGCAGATCCGTACCGCGGCCTCGGTGGTCTCCCCGGACCGGGCGGTCGAGGTGGCCGCCGAGGCCTCCGGCAGTTCCGCGACGGGCCGCAGCAGGGCCGCGACCTCGGTGAGCGGCATCGCGTTGACCTCGGCGACGGAGCGGCCCGCGAAGGTGACCGCGAGGGCTTCGGGCCGCAGGCCGCTGCCCTCGCACGCGGGGCAGGGGACACCCTGGACGAAGCGCATCGCACGGTCGCGCATCCGCTGGCTCTTGGAGTCGGCGAGTACGTGCATGACGTGCTTGCGGGCGCTCCAGAACTTCCCGTAGTAGCCGTAGTCGACACGTCCTGGCTCGGGCTCGATGAGAACGGACGGCTGCTCGTCGGTGTAGAGCAGCCACTCCTTGTCCTTCTTCCTGAGCCTGCGCCACGGCTTGTCGATGTCGATGCCCAGACCGCTGACGATGCTGCGCAGATTGGCGCCCTGCCAGGCACCCGGCCACGCCGCGATCGCGCCGTCACGGATGCTCAGCGACGGGTCCGGGACGAGCAGCTCCTCGGTGACGTCGTGCACCGCGCCCAGACCGTGGCACTCGGGGCAGGCGCCGGCCGACGTGTTGGGCGAGAACGCCTCGGCCTCCAGCCGCTCGGCGTCCGGCGGATAGGTCCCGGCACGCGAGTAGAGGATGCGCAGCAGGTTGGACAGCGTGGTGAGCGTGCCGACCGTGGACCGCGAACCGGGCGTCCCGCGGCGTTGCCGCAGGGCCACGGCGGGCGGCAGCCCGGTGATCTCCTGCACGTGCGGAGCGCCGACCTGCTGGAGCAGCCGGCGGGCATAGGGCGCGACGGACTCGAAGTACCGACGCTGGGCCTCGGCGTAGAGCGTGCCGAAGGCGAGCGAGGACTTGCCCGAACCGGAGACGCCGGTGAAGGCGACCATCGAGTCCCGCGGAATGTCCACGTCCACGTTCTTCAGGTTGTGCTCGCTCGCGCCCCGGACACGCACGCAATGGTCAGCCGCATTTTCTTCCATGGCATGTCTCTTAACCGTTCCGAGCCGTGGCGGTTGGCCGCCACGCGAATGAAACGGGCCCGCCGGGGCGCCTGACCGGTGGTCAGTCCTTCAGGATGCGGCGGACGTTGTCGATGCTTCCGCAGCCCGCCTTGAGGTGCTTGTCGCGTTCCCTGGTGAAGGCGGTGCCCAGTTCCTCGCGGCGTGCCATGGCCACGTTCTCGCGTGCGCCGTTGAGGATCGTCCGCTCCTCCTCGTCGGTGTGGTGGGCCACCGCCTCGACGAGCTTCTCCAGCTTCTCGTCCCAGTCGTCGGAGCCGACCTCGGTCACCTCCAGGAGAGCGAGGAGCGCCTCGTTGCCCTCCTCGTGTTCCTCGACTCCGTGTTCGACCTCGTCGTTGTCGATGTCCCGGTAGCGCCGGAGGGCGGGGTAGACCTCGGCCTCCTCGGCGAGCGCGTGCGCGATGAGCAGGTCGGCGAACTTCTTCAATGCTTCGGCCCGTTCGGCCTCCACGCTGCGCATGTCGCGGAACAGGTCTTCCATCCGCCGGTGGTCATCGAGAATCAGCTCGACGACGTCCATGGTCGGTGTTGCCTTGTCCGGCATGTCGGGGCTCCTTCTCGGCAGGGGGCAGGGCACAGAGGGCTCAGCGCTGTGAGCGGTTTCGTGGTGAGTCTTTCCGCGGTGACCGACTCGTGGTGAGCGACTTCGTACAGATACGTAGCGCGCTCACCGGCCCACGAGATGCCTCGTGTACCCGGCCGTCGCGTGTGTCACTCCTGCGGCCCAGCCCTGCGGTTCAGCGAAGGCGAGCGCCCGAGTGCCGCCGGTGCTGTTCGGGGAACCGTGAGCGGATCAGCGAGGGCCGCGGGGAGAGTGGGCTCCACGGAGGCCGAGGCCGGGCTCGTCGGTCAGGGCGATGTCGGCGGTGACGCACTTGCCGCCCGGTTCGAGGTGGACGTGGAAATTCCGGGAGACGGCCCTGACGATCTCCAGGCCGTGCCCGCCGATCCTGTGCGGGTCCTCGGAGCGGGCGACGGGGCGGGCGCGGACGCTGTCGTGCACGCTCACCGCCACCGTGGAGTCCATGATGCGCAGCTCCATCAGCATCGGCCCGGGGGCGTACTTGCGGGCGTTGGTGACCAGCTCGCTGACCACCAGTTGCGTCAGGTCCAGCGCGCGGGCGGAGATCTCCACGGCATGCTCCGTACGGGCGCGGGTGAGGAAGTCGAGCGCGAGATGACGTGCTTCGGCGATGGAGCAGTCCCCCTCGTTCAAGGGGAGGGCGACAGCCATGGGATGAGCTGCCAACGACCCCTCGCCGCCAATGCCGGCTGACTCCATTTCCTCTCCACCTTCGTCCCCGTGTCCCCGATTTCTGCTCACCTACCCTGCCGGACGCGAGACATTCTGCTCCGGCCCAGACCGATAATCCGTTCGAGTGCGCGCATGCTCGGGCCCGCGCCGCAGGAGCGGGTGCGGTGGAGAACATGGTGACAGACACACGGCGAGGACACCCCGTGCTTCACCCTCGTACATGCCGCGCGGGGCACCGGCGGCGCCGCGGACCGTCGGGGAAGCGGAGGAAGCAGTCGGCGGGGATTCTGCGACGATGTTCCTTATGACGGCACTGAGCAGGAACCATGTGACGGTGACCGGCCGCACCGGAGGGCCGGTGGTGATGCTGGCGCACGGGTTCGGGTGCGACCAGAACATGTGGCGGCTGGTGGTGCCGCTGCTGGAGCGGGACTTCACCGTGGTGCTGTTCGACCACGTCGGGGCCGGGCGCTCCGATCTGTCGGCGTGGAGCGAGCAACGCTATTCCTCGCTGGAGGGCTACGTGGAAGACGTGCTGGAGATCTGCCGTGAGCTGGCGCTCGGCCCGGTGACCTTCGTGGGGCACTCGGTGAGCGCGATGATGGGCGTCCTGGCCGCGGCGCGGGAGCCGGAGGCGTTCGCCGGTCTGGTCCTGCTCGCCCCGTCGCCGTGTTTCATCGACGATCCGGCAGCCGGCTATCGCGGCGGGTTCAGCCGCGAGGACATCGATGAACTCCTCGGCTCGCTGGAGGCGAACTATCTGGGCTGGTCGGGTGCCATGGCTCCGGTGATCATGGGTAATCCCGAGCGGCCCGAGCTGGGCGAGGAGCTGACCAACAGCTTCTGCCGCACCGATCCGGACATCGCCCGCGTCTTCGCCCGTGTCACTTTCCTGTCCGACAACCGTGAGGACCTCGCCGAGGTCGGCGTTCCCACGCTGGTCGCGCAGTGCTCCAGTGATGCGATCGCACCCCCGGAGGTCGGAGCCTTCGTACGCGACCGGATCCCCGGAAGCCGTCTCGTCACGCTCGACGCGACCGGGCACTGCCCCCAGCTCGCCGCGCCGGAAGAGACCGCTGCCGTGCTCACCGACTTCGTCGGAACCGCGCGATGATGAGCAGGACCAGCGACGGCGGGAACGGCGAACCCCCGGGTCCCGGGGGTTCGCCCGGCGACGAGCAGGCGGCGTTCTCCGCGCTGCTGGAGGACAGCGTCGAGGATCTGTACGAGCACGCGCCGTGCGGCTACCTCTCCACCCTCCTCGACGGCACCATCGCCAAGATCAACATGACGCTGCTCGACTGGCTCGGGTACGCCCACGACGAGCTGGTGGGCCGCAAGACGTTCTCCGACCTGCTGACCGTGGGCGGCCGGCTCTACCACGAGACGCACTTCGGCCCGCTGCTGCGCATGCATGGCGAGGTCAGAGGGGTCGCCCTGGAACTCAAGGCGGCCGACGGCAGGCGCCTGCCCGTCCTGGTGACCTCCACGGTCAAGACCGGCGGTGACGGACAGCCGCTGCTGATCCGCACCACCGTCTTCGACGCCAGCGACCGCCGCGCCTACGAGACGGAGCTGCTGCGCGCCCGGCAACAGGCGGAGCGCGAACGTGAGGAACTCAAGCGGCTCAACGCCGTCCTCCAGCAGACGCTGCTGCCCCCGGCGCTGGTGAGCGTGCCCGGCCTGGAAGTGGCCGCGCACTACCACATCGCCTCCACCGACATGGTCGGCGGCGACTTCTACGACCTCTTCCCTCTCGCCGCGGGGACCTGGGGGCTGTTCCTGGGAGACGTGTGCGGCAAGGGCGCCGCCGCCGCGGCCATCACCTCGCTGGCCCGCTACACCCTGCGTGCCGCAGCCGTCTACGATCCCGATCCGGCCACCGTCCTGCGCAACCTCAACACCGTCCTGAACCACGAGTACAACGGCGACGACCCCCGCTTCTGCACGGTCATCTTCGGACTGCTCACCCCCGACGCCGAGGGGGGTGGCTTCCGCGTCACCCTGGCCAGCGGCGGCCACCCCCCGGCCCTGCTCCTGCGCGCCGACGGAAGCGCCGACTACCTGCCCACCCCGGGTGGCCAGCTCGTCGGGGTCCTTCCCGACGCGCACATCGCCACCACGACCATCTGCCTCGCGGCAGGCGACACCCTGCTGCTGTACACGGACGGCCTCACCGAAGCCCACACGGCGTCGAACAGCGAGGACGAGCGCTATGGGGACGAAGCCCTCCTCGACTTCGCCCAGGCCCTGGCACCGACGACCGCCCCCGGCGCCGTCGCCGCGATCCGCGGCCTGCTCGACACCTTCGGCACCGGCGTCGACGACGACACCGCCGTCCTCGCGATCAGCGTGCCCGGACACACCGGCGACGACCACGACTGACGCGCGGGAGCCGGCTCAGCGGGCCGTCGCCCGCAGTGTGTCCAGGGCGCGGTCCGCGTGGGTGCTCATGCGGAACTCGCTGCGGACCACCTCTAGTACGCGCCGGTCGGTTCCGATGACGAAGGTGGCCCGCTTGGTCGGCAGGGGGCCGAAGCCGCGTGCCACGCCGAACCGGCCGCGTACCACTCCCTCCGGGTCGGACAGCAGCGGGAACCCGAACGTGTGCAGCCCCGCGAACTCGCGCTGGCGCTCGACGGCGTCCGAGCTGATCCCGACCGGTCTGGCGCCCACCGCCGCGAACTCGGCGGCCAGGTCCCGGAAGTGGCACGCCTGGGCGGTGCAGCCGGGGGTCATCGCCGCCGGGTAGAAGAACACCACCACCGGGCCCTCCGTCAGGAGCGACGAAAGGGACGTGGGCGTGCCCGTCTCGTCGGGCAGGGTGAAGTCCTCGACGAGGGAGCCGACTTGCACGCGGGTCATCGCTGGGCTCCTTGGAGGGGGTGAGGAGGGAGGGCGGGCACGGGGGTCTCCTGACGGCTCGGCGGCACGGGCAGCGTGGCCGCGATACTACTCGGCGGTAAGGAGGGAGTGGTCCGGCGGTCCGAGCCCCTGGGGCGGCCCTGGCGCCCCAGGGACTCGACGCGGGCAGCGCACGGTTCGCGCGCTGCCCGCGGTCATGCCGCCTGAGCGTGCCCGGTGCCGAACTCTCCGCGGGTGGCCTCCGCGCGGACACGGGCACAGCTGGTGGTGATCAGGCGGGAGACGTGCATCTGCGAGATGCCGAGCTCCTCGGCGATCCTGCTCTGCGTCATGTCCTCGAAGAAGCGCAGGTACAGGATGGTCCGCTCACGCTCCGGCAGCCGCCGCAGACCGGTCTTGGCGGCCTCCCGGTCGGTGATGCAGTCGTAGGCGGGGTCGGGCGCCCCGAGCGTGTCGGCCAGGCTGAATCCATCGGGGTCGGCGGAGACTTCGGCGTCCAGCGACAGGGCGCTGTAGCTCGACATGGCCTCCATCCCCTCACGGACCTCATCCTCGGTCAGCTCCGCACGCTCGGCGATGTCGGCCAGGCTGGGCTCGGCGTCGCTGCCCGGCCGCTCCAGGAGGTCGCGGCGCGCGACCCGGACCTTGTTGCGCAGCTCCTGAACGCGGCGGGGCACCCGCACGTCCCACATGCGGTCGCGGAAGTGCCGGCGCAGCTCTCCGGTGATGGTGGGCACGGCATAGCTCTCAAAGGCCCCGCGCTCGGGCTCGAACCGCTTGACGGCCTTGATCAGGCCCATGGCGGCAACCTGCCGCAGGTCCTCGAGGTTCTCGCCCTTGTTGCGGAAGCGGCCGGCCAGCCGGTGTGCCATGGGCAGCCAGGCCGTCACGATCTCCTCGCAGAGCAGGTCGAACTCGGGCCCGCTGTCCAGCGTGGCCAGATGCGCGAAAGCCGACTCGGTGTCGGGAGCGTCGTCATGGATGTGCCGGGTTCCCGTTCGACGACAGGCAGCGTGTGCGGTGAGATCGGTAAGCATCAGGAATTGCTCCTCAGGCGGTGGACGAACTAGTGACCGCGGAGAAACGGGACGGCCCGGGGCCGGGCATCCGACAGGAGAGGGCATACCGCTCCCCGCGAATGCGCCTCCGGTCCGAAGCACGAAGTCCGCCTGCCCCTGGACTCGGTGGGGAAACAAACGGGAGCCGTGCGCCTGCGTACGGAACCGTGGGCGAAGGCCTGCGGAACGGTCGTCACGCACCCGCGGGCCGATGAATCACCCGCCTCTTTCCGGGTACCTGAGGGTCTCGGGTGCCTGAGGGCACGCACCGCCCAGAGGGCACGCACCGCCAAGTCACCCGGCTCGCCGCCGCCTGATCCGCCGACATGCGAGCCGCACGGTGACCAAGAACGATGGTGACCAAGAACCATGCGGACGAGACGAACAGCCCGGCCGCGTGGAACCCGCCGATGAGAAGGGTGCAGGGCATGCCTGCTGGATCCAGCAAGAAGCGTGAACGCCAGTACGAGCACATCAAGGACAGCGCCGAGGACCGCGGGGCCTCCACGAAGCGCGCCAAGGAGATCGCAGCCCGGACGGTGAACAAGGAGCGGGCACGTTCGGGAGAGTCGAAGACGGCCAGCAAGACGTCCACGGGGGACAGGAAATCGGCGTACGAGCGGGGCGGGGAGCGTTCGCACAGCGGCGCGCAGGGCCCGACCAAGGATCAGCTGTACGCCGAGGCCAAGAAGAAGAATATCGAGGGCCGTTCGTCCATGAACAAGAAGGAACTCAAGCAGGCCCTCGGGCGCTGAGCCTCAGGCGCCCGGCCTCGTAGAACGGCCCGCGTCGATCGGCCGCCTCAGGGTGCGGCCGATCGACGAAGGGCGCGCGTTACCGCAGCGCTTCGGCCGACAGCAGGGAGTCGTCGGCGGGGCGGGCGCCGGGCAGGTGATGGCTCGCGGCCACCAGGGCGGCGTCGATGTCACTGGTGCCGGTGGCCAGGCACAGGCTGTAGGCGACGTCTTCGTACTCCTGGCGGCCTTCGGCGCCTCCCTGGTCGGCCCGCAGTACGGCCAGGGCCTTGTAGCGTTCCAGCAGGTCTGCCAGGACCACAGGGTGTGCCAGCAGCATGAGCATCCTCTTTCGGGGGTGCGGTTCTCGGGGGGGTGCGGTGCGGACCTCGTATGAGGGGGTGTCAGGCCAGCATTCCCCTGCGGAGCTTGTTGAGGGTGCCGGTGAGAAGACGGGAGATGTGCATCTGGGAAACGCCGAGTTCGGCCCCGATCTGCGACTGCGTCATCTCCTGGCCGAAGCGCAGTTCAAGGATGCGGCGCTCCCGCTCATCGAGTTCGTCGAGGAGCGGTGCCAGCGCGTGCAGATTCTCCACCGCTTCCATGGCCGGATCCGGTTCACCCATCACATCGGCCAGCGTGCGCGTCGGCGTGGCCGCGCTATCACCGCCGTCGGTGGGTGCCTCCAGGGAGCCGGCCGTATAACCGTTGGAGGCGACGAGGCCGTCGATGACCTCTTCCTCGGTGATGGACAGGTATTCGGCAAGTTCCTTGACGGTCGGGTCATGGTCCAGATGGGCCGAGATCTCCTCCTTGGCCTTGGCGAGCTCCACGCGCAGCTCCTGGAGCCGGCGCGGCACGTGCACGGCCCAGGTGGTGTCACGGAAGAACCGCTTGATCTCGCCGAGGATGTACGGCACGGCAAAAGTGGCGAACTCGACCTCACGACTGAGGTCGAACCGGTCGATGGCCTTGATGAGGCCGATGGTGCCGACCTGGATGATCTCTTCCATGTCGCCGTTTCCGCGGTTGCGGAACCGGCGGGCCGCGAAGTGCACCAGCGTCAGGTTCATCTCGATAAGGGTGTTGCGCGCGTACTGGTACTCGTGCGTGCCTTCTTCCAAGGTCTGCAGCCGGTCGAAGAACAACTTCGACAACGCGCGGGCATCCTTCGGGGCAACCTTGTCCGTGTCCTCTATCCACGGGAGCGCACCCTCGACGGCAGCCGCCTGGCCCACGGCCGGGATCTCGCCCGAGGCCGCGGTCCCGTCCGCGTGGACGGTCTCGGCAGCCTGTTCAGAGATCAGTGACATGTCTCTACCTCCCCTGGTCTACGAAGCTTCCTCGTACCGCCCCTGCCCCGACTCATGACAGGCATGTGCGTTGAACCAAATTTTCTTGCTGTGGGGAAATAGTTGTCTCCATGCATCGTACGATGTGGGAGGTTGCCCGGCTTCAGCCAGGCATCGCCCAGACCTGACAGCCCCAGCCACCGGAGTGACTCCTCGGGCGCACCGTGTTGGACTGGAGTCATGTCCCCGGACGCCGAAGGCCGACGGACCGGGGATGCTGTCGGCCGGGTCAATTCGGCGTGGATAAACGAGAAGCAGGATCACGTGGACAGATTCGCTGCCGTCGAGCGGGAGCTGCGCAACGCGGCACCCCATTTGCTGCTCGATGTCGTGACGGGGGCGTTGCGGGAGCAGTACGGGGTCGAGAAGGCGGAACTGAGGCTTGCCGACTACGGCTTGACCACCCTTCAGATGGTGGAGGACGTGCCGCTCGTCTCCGAGTCGGTACCCATCCAGGGCAGTCCGCAGGGCAGGGCCTTCGGCGCCCAGGAACCCTGCGTCGAGTCCAAGGTCGTGGACGGCATGGCGACCATCCATCTGCCGGTGACCGTCCGCGGGGACCGGATGGGGGTACTCACCGTCACCCTCCCCGAAGAGCGCCATGGCCAGGCCCACCTGCCGGAGATGCAGCGCATCTGCGAGGCGCTCGGCCACGAGATCCTGGTCGCCGAGCGCGACACCGACCTGTACCTCCTCGCGCGCAGGGCCGCCCGCCTCACGCTGGCCGCCGAGATGCAGTGGCAGCTGCTGCCGGGTCGCTCGGTGACGCGTCCGGAGTTCCAGCTGGGTGCCCACCTGGAGCCCGCGTACGCGATCTTCGGTGACAACTTCGACTGGTCGGTCTCGCCGCGCTACCTCACGCTCACCGTGACCAACGGAATGGGCCAGGGGATGGAGGCGGCGCTGCTCACCAACCTCGTGGTGAACGCGCTGCGCAACGCCCGCCGTGCGGGACTCGACCTTCCCGGCCAGGCGAGCCTCGCCGACCAGGCCGTGTACGCGCAGTACCGGGGCGAGCTGCATGCCTCCGTCCTGCTCCTGCGTTTCGATCTCGCCACCGGCGAGGTGGAGGTCGTCGACGCCGGATCGCCTCGTATGTGGAGGTACCGGGGGCGGGCGGTCGAATCCGTCGACTTCGACGCGCAGCTTCCGCTGGGAATGTTCGAGGAGACGGCCTACGTCGTGGAGCGCCTGCAGCTGGAACCGGGCGATCGCATCCTGGTGAGCAGCGACGGAGTCTACGAGAGCGTCTCGAAGGCGGGGGAGCGGTACGGGGAGCGGGCGCTCGCACGGTCCCTGTCGGCGCATCGCCTGCTGCCCGCGGCGCAGGTGCCGCAGGCGGTGCTGCGTGATCTCGCGGAGTACCGGGGTCCGCTGCCCCTGGACGACGACGCTCTGGTGGTCTGCCTCGACTGGTTCGGGCGGTAGCAGACGGCGACGGCGGTGTCGTGAGCGGAGAATGAGCCGGCCTGAGCGCTCAGTGGTCCGGTCTATCCGGTCTAGCCGACCGAGCGCCAGGTTCTGGCTCTGTCGTTGTCCTGCTCGGACGCGATGGCCACGTCACGAAAGCCCCGGAGGCCTTCCAGCAGGGCGCGGCGCGCTTTGGGCGGCATGGCGTCGATGGTGGCCATCAGTATGCTCTCGCGCCGCTTGCGGAGGTCGGCGAGGTACGCCCTGCCATGGCTGGTCAGCCGAAGCTCCAGTTCCCTTCGGCTGACCGGGCTGGGCGTTCGTTCGATCAGGCCCGTGGCCTGCAGCCGGTCGCACAGGCGGCTCACCGACGGGGGAGCCGACCCCAGGGCCTCGGAGAGCATCCGCAGATTGATGCCCTCCTCGCGGTCCAGTGCGTACAGCACACGCAACTGGGACGGAGACACGGGCCCGGTCGGGACGGCCTCACGTCCCTGTTCCCACATGACTTCCAGCAGTTCGATGAACTCGGAACCCGCGTGAGCCGCATCCCCGGAGCTGTGATCGGGTTCGGGACTCAGACCCATGTCGATGACACTCCGATCGGCGTTGTCTCACTCGTACATCTTGCCACCGGGGCACGGTCCACACATCGTGACCGGATCGGCCTACAAGGAGACGCAGGTCGCGAAGCTTCCCTCAGATGACGGGCACGGTGCGGCGGGGGCACCGGTGGAGCACGCGGCACCGGATCGCATCTCGGCACGGGCGGTTGTGCGACGAAGCATAGTGGAAACCGCCCCGGGCTTCGCTGCCGAGGGGGTATGCGTACGGTCCGCGACGGGGGACACGGGCCCTACGCACACGTACAGAAGCTACGAGAAGAGTGACCCTCGTTCTTGGAGCATTTCGTTGATGCGGTGCTGGATGGTGTCCTTCACCTCGGTCGCCAACTTCTCCACCACGAGCGGATCGTCCGCGGCGCCGGGGGGAAACCCATCGGTATGTACGGGTGGATCGAAGCGGATGGTCCATTTCGTCGGGACCGGTATCAGCCCGAGTACCCCGAAGAGGGGAAATGTGGGCGTGATCGGGAAATAGGGCAGTTTCAGCATTCTGGCCAGCGTGCGGGATTCGCCGATCATGGGATAGATCTCCTCCGCACCCACGATGGAGCAGGGGATCACCGGCCGTCCGGTCCTGAGCGCCAGCGCGGCGAAGCCACCGCGTCCGAAACGGCGCAGCCGGTAGCGCTCCTCGAAGGACTTGCCCAGGCCGCCGTATCCCTCGGGCATCACACCGACCAGCTCGCCCTCGACGAGAAGCCGCTCCGCGTTCTCCGGGCACGCCCGCACATGGCCCAGCTTGCGGGCGAGGTCACGCACGACGGGCAGGGAGAACGCGAGGTCGGCCGCGAGCATGCGCAGATGGCGATGGGCGGAGTGGTGGTCGCGGACGGCCACCTGGAGCATCAGGGCGTCCAGGGGGAGGGTGCCCGAATGGTTCGCCACCAGCAGGGCGGAACCGTCCGCCGGGAGGTGCTCGAGTCCCTGGACCTCGACCCGGAAGTACTTCTCGTACAGCGGGCGAAGGACCGGCATCAGCAGTTCGTCGACGAGGTCGGGGTCGAATCCGAAGTCGTCGACCGCGTTCTCCTCGGAGGACAGGCGGCCGAAGAGGTCGACACCGGTGGCGAGGATCTCCTGGAGCAGCTCCGTCGCGAAGGAGGGGGAGCTCTCGGAGGATGTCTCTTCGTCTGGCACGCCGTTCTCTCCTCAGTTCTCGGTGAAGGTGCGGTGCGACGGGCCGATGGTGTCCCGCCGCACCGCGATCGGTTCGCTCAGTACACGAAGGGGACGAACTTGGCCGTCTTGGCCGAGTACTCCTGGAACGCCGTTCCGTACCGTTCGGCGAGATACTTGTCGAGCATGGGAATGTTCAGGAAGATGAACATGCACGCCATGATCACCGGAATGACGAAGGCCCAGACGGTGCCGGTCACCAGCGCGAAACCGGAGAAGAGCACCGCGTCACCGAAGTAGTTGATGTGCATCGAGTACTTGAACAGGCCCTCGGTATAGAGCTTGCCCTTGTTCTCCGGATGCCTCTTCCACAGCTTTCGCTGGTACTCCGAGCCGGTGTTGAGGTACGAGCCGAAGACATAGAGGGCCACGCCCACCCATGTCGCCACTCCGACCGGCGCCGTATTGGTCCCGCCGAGGTACGCCATCGTCCAGTGGATGACCATGACCCAGAGGCCGACCGTGAAGGTCTCCGACCATTCCATCTTCCGTTGCAGCATCACGAAGTTCGTCGCCATGAACCGCAACAGATAGATCACGGAGAGAGCGACCAGGAGCGCACGGCGGAGCATGACCGCCTCGTCGAACTCCGTCCCGAACCAGTCGGCCACCGTGTCCGCCCCTCCGAGGAGGAACCAGGCCGCACCGGCCACGGCGATCGTGTTGCACGCCGTGACCAGGGTCTTGGGACCGGTCGACGGATCGTACCCGCCGTACATGTCTCACCTTCGCTTTCGAGTCAGGGATTCACCGCTGCGCGTGCGCGCCGGACCAGTCCTCGACTTCCTTGCTGACCGGCACGATCGCCGCGGTGCTTTCGCCGTCGGCCTGGCGGCGCTTTCCGTTGCCCTTGCTCTTGTCTGCCCCCGGCTTTCCTCCTTGAGCGCCTTCCGCCGCTTCCTGGATCAGATGGGCGCGCATCGCGAGGTACTTGGCGTTCACCTCGTCGACGGGAATGAATTTGTTGATGCCGCCTGCGCTGATCTTCGGCTCCTGGTGTTCCATGATCCGCGCGTCCTGCGGGTCCTGGACCCACTTCTCCATGTACAGCGATGCCCAGGGCAGCAGCCGGCGCAGCTTCTCGGAGCGGAGGATCGGCTTGGCCTTCTCGTACTCGTACCAGCGCATGACATGCTCGGTGTGCGTGTCGTCGATGGGCACGAGCCACGAAGTCGACTCGAACTGTTCGGTCACCACATGCACCATGCACGGGAAAGTGAACGTGATGACGTAGTGCGTGGAGTTGGTCGGATCCGCCTCTTCGCAGTGGTCGAACGAGTAGCGGATGGTCTGCCCCTCGGTCTCCACGTGGTGATTGGCGATCTTCGTGGCGGCGAGGTAGCGCTCCTTGCCGTCGAGGCCGAATTTGCTCGGCGTCCCGTACAGGAGCAGGTAGTCGATGTAGTTGAACCAGTGATCCCGGTGCACATAGGTCACGTGGTAGAACTCGAGCAGGCTCTCGATGTAGCGCGTGTAGTGCACCGGCCGGGTCCACCGCTGCGTCGAGTAGAGTTTTCCGTTCTCGGTGATCTCGCGCGGGGCCTGGATGTCGGGGAGATCGGCCTCGGCGCGCTCTTCACCCCACCACATCCACACGAGACCGAACTTCTCGCGCACGGGATAGGTGGGCACTTTGAGAGATCCGGGAATGCGGGCGTTCGCACCCATCGCCGGTATCGCCTTGCAGGCGCCGTCGGATCCGAACCGGAAGCCGTGGTAAGGGCATTCGACGGAATTGCCCTTCATGCGGCCGTGCGCCAGATTGGCGCCCTTGTGCGGGCATCGCGCACCTTGGCAGACCAGGTTTCCGTCGATGTCCCGCCAGAGCACGAGCTCCTCGCCGAGCCGGCGCGTGCCCAACGGTGCGTCGTTCTTGACTTCCTTGGCATCGAGTATGGGATACCACTGGTTGGGGATCATCCCTTGTCCTTTCAGCCTTCGGCGACTTCGACCGTTCCGGCGTCGCCGTCGACGATGATCAGGTCACCGGTGTTGATGACCTGGGTCGCGTGCTTGGTGTTCACCACCGAGGGCACGTTGAATTCACGGGACACGATCGAGCTGTGCGAAAGCATGGATCCGATGTCCGTGACGACACCGCCCGCGATGGCGAACAGCGGTGTCCACGAGGCGTCCGTATAGCGCGTCACGAGAATCTCGCCGGCCTCGAACTCATCGGCCTGCCAGACGAGATCCTCGACGATGCGAGCGCGGCCCACCACGCGGCCGGGGCTCGACGCGAGGCCGCGCAGCGACGCGCCGGACGGTGCGGGCCGCACCGCCTGGGTGACGTCGTGCTCCCCGACGAACGTGAGCGGCGGCTCCGGCAGCCGCTTGTGGTACTCGTGCAGCCGGCGCGCCTCGTCGAGCTTCTTCCGGTCGAACGCCGCCGCCGCGTCCGCGTCGCCGGCCAGATAGGAACGGACGTCCTCGAAGTCGAGATACGCCACCTCGTCGAGGGAGTGCAGCACACCGTCGTCCACGAGGCGTCGGCCCACCTCGTAGACCACGTTCCGCACCAGCCAGATCGAGGTGACCATGGACATGCGGGTGTTCTCGCGGAGTTCGCTGCACAGGGCGTAGAGGGAGATGACCGTGTCGATGGTCTTGCGCTTCGGCAGCGAGAGCTTGTCCAGGGCGTCGCGCGAGGTGTCGTGGGCGCTGCTGCTGCGCTTGAGGATGTCCTGCATCGAGAACCCGTCGGCGGCGTACCGCCGGATCATCTGGAAGATGTACGACGGGTCGTCGATCCAGCGCGGATGACTGATCTCCATCTCCTGATGGCCGCGGGCCCCGTTGGCCCGCAGGAAGGGCTCGATGTGGCCGTTCCAGAAGGCGCGCCCCTCGGTGTCCTCGCGCAGGGCGTCCGCGATGCCTTCCAGGGGCTGCTCGTTGATGAGGGCCAGGACACGGGGACGGTCCTTCGCGGCCTGGGCGACCGCCCAGATCTCCTTGGCCGACTCCACCGTCCGCAGGCTCGACATGTCCGTCTTGATGCGGTTCTGGAGGTTGGTTCCCTCGTCGCCGAGCCACAGCGCGCACAGCTCGCTCAGCACTCCGTAGAAGCCGAACGCGTTGATGTAGTACGGCATGTAGCCCACGTGCATGTCGTGGAAGTAGCCGAGGTTGCGGCGCAGCTCGGTGTGGAGTTCGTGTCGGCTCATCCTGGACAGGTCGAGCTGCCGGGCACGGTCGAACTCGTAGAGCCGCGACGTCGACATCTCCTGCGACCGGGTCTTCATCCGGGCCATCTCGTTGACGGTGCTGCGCAGCCAGAACGCGGTCGACTTGGCGTCCTCCCACCCGTCGGGGAAGGTGCCGAACGGGTTGGAGTAGTCGTCGACGTTCGCCTCCTCGCTGACGAAGCGCGCCGTGAAGCGCCGCTGGTCACGAGTGGGAAGGCACTGGCCGAGCATGTAGGAGGTGAAGGAGATGTTCAGGTAGATGTGGCCCTGGAGGTATCCCATGTGGTGCTCCGCCGCACCGGTGTCGCGCACGCCGACGGCGGCCGCGGTGTCCCGGTGCACGTGCTGCTGGTAGTACCGGGTGAAACTCAGGCCGAGCGGGGTCATCAGGCCCACGAAGATCTCGCCGATGTCCATCCGGGACCAGAGCGTGCCGGTGCGGATCTCATCGGTCTGCGGGCTGACGTACGGCGTCCGGGACGTGGTCGTCGTCGCGGTGGGGTCCACGGGCGGCAGGGTGGTGATCGGGCGCGTCTGGAACAGGTACAGGCGGCCGTCGAGCATGCCCCACTCGATGTCCTGCTCGGCGCCGTAGTGCTCGCGGATCCGCACCGCGAGACCCGTCAGCTCGCCCAGCTGCTCGTGGCTCAGGCACGGCACGTTGCGGGCCGCCGCGGCCACCTTCGTCATGCCGATCTTTCCGGGCTCCAGCGGCGCGCACTTGGTGACCTTGTGGCGGACCTGCTCCTCGACGACGTCCAGCGTGCGGTCGTCGACGACGAAGAAGTCACTGGAGACCCGGCCTGACACCAGTCCCTCGCCAAGACCCTGGCACGCCTCGACGACCACGCGGTTCGGCCGGGCGCTCACCGGGTCGACGGTGAACAGGACACCGCTGACGTCCGCGTGGATCATCTCCTGGACCACGACGGCGATCGACCCGTGCGGGGCGTCGTCGGTGCGGTAGGCCGTCGCCCGGTCCGACCACAGCGAGGCCCAGCACTGCCGCACAGCGGCCAGCAGGTCCTCGTCGCCCGAGACGTCGAGGACGGTGTCGTGCTGTCCGGCGAAGGACTGCGCGACGGAGTCCTCCCGGGGCGCGGAGGAGCGTACGGCGACGCGGGGGCGCCCGAGCCGCTCGTAGGCGGCCAGGATGGACTCCGCGAGCGGCCGTGGGATCTCCGTGGCCAGGACCTGCTCCCGGACCGTACGGCCGTCGGTGCCCCGCACCTTCTCCGCCAGACCGGTGTCGCACAGGAAGGTGTCGAACAGCTCGGTGGTGAGGCAGAAGGCGGGGGGCACCGGCAGCCCCGCCGCCGTCATGTCCGCGAGTCGGGTGGCCTTGCCGCCGAGCACGGCGGGATCCGCCCGCCGCGTGCCGTCCAGAACGACGATGTGCGGGGTCGGTGCGGTCTGGACCGCGGGATCAGTGCTTGTCATGATGGGTTCGTCTCCTGGACGGTCAGGACTGCGCGGGCTGGGGGTTGCCTGCCGTGAAGGCACGGAACTGCTCTCCCGGAACGAGCTGATCGGCCCGCACGTCGACGAAGCCGGCCTGCTTGAGCTGGGCCACGAGCTCGTGCTCGCGCGGCAGCGCGCCGCCGAAATCGGAGTACGAGAACCAGAGGTTGAGCGCTTCCAGACCGATGTTCCCGCCCTGGCAGGGGCTGGTGAGCAGCAGCCTGCCGCCGGGCGCGAGGCAGGCACGGGCCCGCCGCAGGGCGTCCACCCGCTCGTCCTCGGGGAAGTAGTAGATGCTGTTGTGCAGGGTGACGAGGTCGAACTGCGGCTGGAGTTCGAGCGTGCGCAGGTCCGCCTGGCGGGTCTCGACGCGGTCGGCGAGCCCCCACTCGGCCATGTTCCGGGCCGCCTGGTCCGCGACCTCCTGCTGCATGTCGACCGCGACGGCGGTGAGCCGGGGGTTGAGACCGGCCGCGTGCCGCACGTAGATGCCGCTGCCGCAGCCGATCTCCAGGAGCTGCTGCGGTGTGTCGCGGACCAGAGTGCGGGAGATGGCCTCCTCCACCAGCGGCTGCACCACCCGCGTGGAGCGGGCGATGACCGAGCCGTCCTGGTCGTCGAGGGAGAAGCGCCGACCCTCGCGCAGCATCCTCGGCCCGTCCAGGAGCGCGGGCAGATGGAACCGCATGACCTCTTCGAGGGCGGCGGCCAGCGCGTCGTTCCCGGGCTGGGCGAACGCCTTGGCCGGAAGGCTCTTGAGGCGGTAGCAGCCCTCGCTCTTGCCGAGGTCGCCGAGGCGCACCCCCATGTCGAGCCAGTCCTTCAGGCGCTGCTTGTCCTCGGCGGGCACCCTCAGCTTGTCCGCCAGCGTGTCCAGGTCACAGGGCCGCACGGAGAGCCAGCGCAGCATTCCGGAGCCCGCGGCGGAGGAGAGGAAGGCGGCCCGGTACATCGGCTCCACGAACCCCTTGGACAGGGCCAGGAGCACCGGCATGCGCGGGTTGCCGAGCACACGGGCGGCGGTGAGGACGTCGGTGAGGGGTGCTTCGACGCGGCGGGTGACGGTCTTGGTGAGACTCAGTATGTCCATGGGGCGTTCCTTCAGGTCATGGCGGGCAGGGGAGCGGTGTGCCGACCGGCCCCCGGCCGGCTCAGTTCGTCGCGTACGTCACGCAGCAGTCGGGTCCTCTGCGGCTCCTCGTTCAGGAAGAAGTGACCGCCCGGGTGATGACGGCGCAGGAACGAACTCCCGGTGTACGCGCGCCATGCCTCCATCTGGGGCACCGGGGCGATCGGGTCCCCGGCAGCGGAGAAGGCCGTCATCGGGCAGCTCAGCGGGGGACGGGGCCGCCACCGATAGGTGTCGCAGACGCGCAGGTCGGCCCTGAGGACCGGCAGCCGGCGTTCGAAGTAGGCGGTGCCGACCGTCCCCGCCACGTCGAGTCCGCCCAGACCGCGGACGAAGTCCCGCAGTTCGGCGTCGCTCAGCGCGTGGTCGGCGCGGTCGCCGTGCAGATGGGGCGCCCTGCTGCCCGAGACGAACAGATGCCGCGGCTCGGCCATGCCGCGCTCCCGCAGCTCGCAGGCCAGCTCGTAGGCGAGGAGCGCGCCCATGCTGTGACCGAAGAGCGCGTAGTGGTCGCTCAGCCCGTGCTCGACGAGTGCGGTGGCCATGTCCGCCACGAGCGGCGCGGCCGAGGTGTACGGCTCCTCGCGCAGTCGCATGCCGCGCCCCGGCAACTGCAGGGCCACGACGTCCGCCGTACCGCCAAGCGCCTCCTGCCAGCCCCGGTAGGCCGAGGCGGTGCCGCCCGCGAAGGGAAGACAGATCAGGCGCAGGCCGCCGTCCTCGGGTGGTTGGCCCGCGCGGTCGCCGTGACGCTGGGTGGCCGGGAACCAGGCGGTCCCCGGCAGGGCTGTCTCAGCGGGCGACATGGGCACGCCCTTCGGCGGAGTCCAGCCACTGGAGGGTGCGGCGCAGGCCCTCGGGAAAGTCGATCTCGCTCTTGAAGCCGAAGTCCCCCTGCGCGCGGTCGATCGCGTAGGACTGGTCGCGGTCGAAGAGGTGGACCGCGTGCCGGGTGAGCACCGGCCGGGCCTTGATGCCCAGCGTGCGGTAGAGCCCCTCCGAGACGGTCGCCACCGTGGTGGCCACGGAGGTCGGCAGGCTCATGCGGGGCGGCTTGAGGCCCATCCCTTCCGCCAGTGCGCCGATGTACTCGCGCCAGGTGGTCAGCTGGGGGTCGCGCAGGTTGTAAGCCTTGCCGACGGTCTGGTCGGAGACGGCGGCGTTGATCATCGCGTCGACCAGGTTGTCGACGTAGATGAGTCCCGCGGGCACCTCGCCCTTGCGGATGTACACCATCTGCCCCTGCCGCAGCAGGTTGCCGATCTCGATCACGAAGTCCTTGCTGCCGGGGCCGTAGACGGAGACCGGGCGGACGATGGTGACCGGCACGCCGGTGCGCTCGGCCGCCTCGCGGAGGGCACGCTCGCCGAGCACTTTGCTGCGGTTGTACGGCAGCCCGATGTCCGTGGGCCCGGCGCTCTCGTCGCAGGGGCGGCGGGGATAGCCGTAGACGTCCGTGGTGCTGACGTGGAGCACGCGCCGGACGGTGCCTGCCGCGTGCGCGGCCTCGACGACGTTCTTCGGGCCGTCGACGTTGGCCCGCCGGAAGTCCTCCCACGGGCCCCAGTCGGCGGACATCCCGGCGCAGTTGTAGACGTGGGTCACCCCTTCCGCGGCGCGCCGGAGGCTGTCGGCGTCGTCCAGGGCGCCGACCACGACGTCGGCGGCGGCCTCCGCGAAGCCGGTGCGGTCGCTGCCCGACCGGACGAGGACACGGACACGGTGTCCGCGTTCGGTCAGCCTGCGGGTCAGATGACCGCCGACGAAGCCGCTGGCCCCGGTGACCAGCACGTCGGGCCGGCCGTCGGGGGAAGCGGGTGCGGACGCGGCAGCGGGAGCCGGTTCATTGCTGTTCTGAGCCATGAGTCACACCAGAAGGTCGAGGGAGTGTTCGAGGTCGGCTTCGCTGTGGTCGACGTTGATGAAGAACCGGAGACGGCACGCGTCGCGGGCGACGGCCGGATAGCCGATCGGCATGACGTTCACGCCCTGTGCGAGCAGGGAGTTGGACAGCGCCATGGTCTTCTCCCAGCCGCCGGTGATGACCGGGACGACCGCCGAGGCACGGGAGACCCCGATGTCCAGACCACGGGCGCGGGCGCCGGTCCGGAAGTACTCGGACAGCTCCTGCACCCTGGCCACCCGCTCCGGCTCGTCCCGGATGACCCGGAAGGCCTCGAGCGCCGCCGCCGTGTTGGCCGGGGAGATGCCGGTGCTGAAGATGTGCAGCGGCGCCGTGTACTTGAGGTACTCGATGACCGGACCGCGGGCCGCGATGTATCCGCCCAGGCTGCCGATGCCCTTGCTGAGCGTCCCCATCCACAGGTCCACGGCCGCGGGATCGGTGCCGAAGTGCTCGCCGACACCGCGCCCGGTCCTGCCGAGTACGCCGATGGAGTGCGCCTCGTCGATCATCAGCATCGCGCCGTGGCGCCGTTTGATCTCGATGAACCGCGGCAGATCGGGGATGTCGCCGTCCTGGCTGTAGGCGCCCTCGATGACCACGAGCGCACGACGGTGCCGGGAGCGGGCGGCGCCCAGGATCTTGTCCAGCGCCTCCCAGTCGTTGTGGGGGAAGGGGCGACGGCGGGCCCCGGAGAGCATGGCGCCGCGCACGGTGCTGTCGTGGATCCACTCGTCGTGGACCACGAGGTCCTCCGGCCCGAACAGGTGTCCCACAGTGGCGACGTTGGTGGCATGACCGCCGGCGAACACGATGGCGCCCTCGGTGCCGAGGAAGGAGGCGATCTCGGCATCCAGTTCGTGGTGCAGCGGAGTCTCGCCGAACAGCAGAGGGGTCGCCGAACTGGACGTGCCATAGCGGTCGATGGCGTCCTTCGCCGCCTGGCGCACCCTCGGGTGGTGGGATAGCGCGAGGTAGTTGAACGAGGCGAAGTTGATGACGTCCTGCCCGGCGACCGTGGCCCGCGCCGAGTTGAAGCCCTCGTGCGTACGGCCGTAGGGGTTCGAGCCGCTGGAGCCGATCTGCCGCAGACGGTCCTTGTGCACCGCGAACTCGGCCCACTCCTCGATCGAGTGCTCCTGTTTGACCGGGGTCACGGACTCCACCGGCGCGGCCACGGGAGCCGGTTCGGAAGAAGGAGCGGACGCCCCCGCCTCATGCAGTCGGTCGATCAGGTCCTGCACGGTGGGATCCTCCGGCAGGTCTTCCTTCAGTCGCTCGGCCTCCTGGGGGAAGTGCACGGCGATCCGCCGCTGGAGATCGGTGCGCATCAGTGAGTCCAGGCCGAGATCCATGCCGATCCTGGCGTGCGGGGCTATCTCTTCGGCCGGGAAACCGCAGACTTGCGAGATGCCGGCGAGGACGACCCCGCGCACGTCACTCGTGGCCGGAGCGGGGCGGGCCGCGGGCTGCGGCAGGGGAGCGGGTACGACGGTGACGGTGTCCTCCGGGTGAGCCGGGGCCACCGGCCGGCGGGCGGTGGCGAGCCAGTACCGTTCGCGTTCGAAGACCGTGTGCGGCACGGGGACGCGGCGCGCGGAACCGCCGTGGTCCACCGCGGCCCAGTCCACCTCGCCGCCCGCGCAGTGCAGGCGTCCCAGGGACTTGGAGAGCGTCTCCCAGTCGCCGTTGCCGCGCCGGAGAGAGGGCAGCCACAGGGAGGCGGTACCGCCCTGCGGTGCGCTGTCGGCCCCGGAGGCGACCATGGAGCGCCCCAGGTTGAGAAGGGTCGGATGCGGGCCGATCTCGACGAAGGCGGTGCACCCCATGCGGCGCAACTCGGCGAATCCGTCGGCGAATTGCACCGTGCCGAGCATGTGCTCCGCCCAGTAGTCGGCGTCGACGCGCGCGACCGGACGCCCCGTGGCGTCCGAGATCCACGGGATGCGCGGCTCCCGGAACCCGATGCCGCCCGCGGCGGCCAGAAGGAGGGGTGCCGCGCCGGCCATCAGCTTCGAGTGGAAGGCGTGCGACACGGCGAGCGGCCGGACGGTGATGCCCGCCGCCGTCAGGCCGGGACCCAGGTCGGCGATCTCCTCGGCCTCCCCGGACAGGACCAGATGATCCGGGGTGTTGACCGCGGCGATCGTCACCGAGGCGAAGCCGTCGGCGGCCGAACGGACGGCCTCGGGGTCGCCCACGCAGGAGATCATCGCGCCCGAGCCGGGCTGCGCCTCCATGTGCCTGCCGCGCTCCGAGGCGAGCAGCAGCGCGTCCTCGAGGGTGAGCACTCCGGCCACGCATGCCGCGCCGAACGCGCCGACGCTGTGCCCGAGCAGCGCCGCGGGGCGCACACCGAACGCCATCCACAGCTCGGCGAGTGCGATCTCCAGGGCCACGAGGGCGGGCTGGCAGTAGCGCGTGCGCCGGAGCCGTTCGGCCTCCGCGGTGTCGAAGAGCAGGCTGAGCAGCGGCACGTCGATGAGGGGCCGCAGCACCTCGTCCGCACGGTCCAGCGTGGCGGCGAACGAGGGATGCGCCGCGTACAGCTCCTTGGCCATGCCCGCGTACTGCGTGCCCTGGCCGCTGAAGAGGAAGGCCACCTTGGGCCGCTGCGCTCCCACCACTTGGCCGCGGGAGACCGCGGTCGACGGCTCGTCGCGCGCCAGGTCCTCCAGGGCCGCGTCGAGTCCCTCCGCGGTGGACACGGTGAGGGCGGCGCGGTGCGAGAGGTGGGACCTGCCGGTGTTCGCCGAATGGCACAGGTCGCCCAGCGGCGTGTCCTGGTGCGCGGCCAGATGCGTGCGGTACTGCCGCGCGAGCGTGGTCAGGGCGGTCGGTGTGTGGGCCGACAGGCACAGGGTGTGTGCCGGGCGGGGGGATGTCACGGGCGGCTCCTCCGCTGTCGTGGGGGCGGCGGCCTCGACGATCACGTGGGCGTTCGTGCCGCCGAACCCGAAGGAACTGACCCCGGCGCGCGCGGTGCCCTGCTCACCCACGGGCAGCTCCTGGAGGCGGGTGGGCACCGCCAGGCCCGACCCCGGCAGGGTCATGCGCTGGTTGAGGGTCTTCAGGTGCAGCAGGGGCGGCACCTGGCGGTGGCGCACCACGAGGGCCGCCTTGATGAGGCCGGCGACACCGGCCGCGGCCTCCAGGTGACCGATGTTGGTCTTCGCCGAGCCGATGAGGCAGGGGCCCTCCTCGGGCCGGTCCCGGCCGTACAGTCCGGCCAGGGCCTCCCATTCGACCGGGTCGCCCAGGCGGGTTCCTGTTCCGTGGGCCTCCACGTAGCCGACGTCCGCGGCGGACAGACCCGCCTGCGCCAGCGCCCTGGTCATCACGGCGCGCTGGGCCGTTCCCCTGGGCGCCGTGAGGCCGTTGCTCCGGCCGCCGTGGCCCACGGCCGAGCCCTTGATCACGGCGTGGATCCGGTCGCCGTCGGCGAGGGCGGCGGAGAGCGGCTTGAGGCAGAGGAGACCGGCCCCTTCACCGCGTACGTAGCCGTCCGCCGCGTCGTCGAAGGTGCGGCACCGCCCGCTGGGGGCCAGCATCTGCCCGTCCGCGAAGGCCACCGAGAGTCCCGGGGCGAGCATGAGGTTCACCCCGCCCGCGAGCGCCGCGTCGCACTCGCCGTCGCGGATGCTCTTGCAGGCCATGTGCACGGAGACCAGCGACGAGGAACAGGCCGTGTCGACGGCGAGGCTCGGGCCGTGCAGGTCGAAGAAGTACGACAGCCGGTTGGCGGAGATCGACTGGGCGCTGCCCGTCGCGGAGTAGACGTCGACGGCCCGGGGGTCGGGCAGTTGCAGCTCGGCGTAGTCGTGGCTGCTGATGCCGACGAAGACACCGATACTGCGGCCCGCGACCGTGGACGGCGCGATCCCCGCGTCCTCGAACGTCTGCCAGGCGGTCTCCAGGAGCAGCCGCTGCTGTGGGTCCATCCGACGGGCCTCACGGGCGGAGACTCCGAAGAAGCGCGCGTCGAACTCGTCGACACGGTCGAGGAATCCGCCGTGCTCCGGGGCGGCCACCGTCCGGTGGTCCCAGCGGTCGGGCGGCACCTCCGTCACCGCGTCCCGGCCGTCGAGCAGGAGGCGCCAGTAGCTGTCGACGTCCGGGGCCCCGGGGAAGTGACAGCCCATGCCGACGACGGCGATCGGCTCGTCGGGCGACGTGGCCGCCTGGGCCGGCCCGGTACGCCGAACGGCCCTGGTTGTGAGAGTGGTTGACGGCGCCGCGGGAGCACCGAGGTGGTCGGCCACCTCCTTGATGGTCGGGTGGTCGAAGACCACGCCGGTGGCGAGGTCGCGCCCCAGCCACGACCCGAGTTCGGCCATCAGCGCCACGGCCTCCTTGGAGCCGAGCCCCAGTGACACGAAGGGCGTGGTGGTGTCCATGGCGGTCACGGGCAGCCCGAGCCGGTCCGCGACCCGCGCGGTCAGCCAGGCCTGGATCTCGTCGCTGCTGTACCGCGCGTCGGGGGAGGGCGCACAGGCCTGCCCGCCCGTGCAGAGCCCGATGAGCGTGCCGACGTACGGACGTACGAGCAGTGTGCCGACGGGGAGCTGGATGCCGAGCTGCTGCTCCACCGTGCGTACGACATCGAGCAGAGCGAGGTAGCCGATGCCGAGCCGGTCGAAGGAACGCTCGTCGTCCGCCCGCACATCGGTGGCATCGGACAGTGCGGTGACGGCACGGAGCACCGCATCGGCGGCTCGGCTCCGGCGCTCCGCAACCGTCAAGTCCGCCGGTTCCGGGGCTGCTTCGTCGCGTGTGACGCTGCCCGCCACCACGGTGAGCGAAAGGCCGAGCAGGGCGTCCCGGGTGGCCCGGCGCTGGATCTTGCCGCTGGTGGTCATCGGGATCGTGGACGGCTTGAGCAGGAGGACGGCGTGCGGAGCCACCTCGTGCTCCTCGGCGATGCGTGCCCGCAGCGTGGCGAGCACGGCGGCGGGCTCGTCCGCCCGCTGGGCGCTGATCTCGCAGGCCAGCACGAGCTGTTCGCCCGTGGGCGTGGGGATGCCGAAGGCGGCGCAGTTGCCCGGACGGATGGCGTCGGTGGCTTCCTCGGCCGTGCGCTCGATGTCGTGCGGGTAGAGGTTGCGGCCCTGCACGATGACGACGTCCTTGATCCGGCCCGCCACGAAGAGTTCACCGTCGCGCAGGAAGCCGAGGTCGCCCGTGCGCATCCAGGCCGTGCGGGGCGCGTCGTGCAGGCGGGCCTCGAACGTCTCGGCGGTCGCCGCCGGATTCTTCCAGTAGCCCTGCGCGACGGACGCACCCGTCACCCAGATCTCGCCCAGGCGGCCCTCCGCGGCGCGGCGGTGGGTGCCGGTGTCGACGACGGCCACCGCGACGCCGTCGACGGCGGTGCCGCACCCGACGACCCGGGTGGTCCGCACCGTCGTCGGCCCGACGGGCTCGGCGACACCGGATCCCAGTGCTGCGGCGTCGAAGCCGTCCACGCTGAGCTCGTCACCCCGGCCGACGCCGGTCACCAGGAGTGTCGCCTCGGCAAGGCCGTAGCAGGGCAGCAGGGCGGTGCGGTCGAAGCCGCAGGAGGCGAAGACCTCCGCGAAACGGTCGAGCGTGTCGGCCTGCACCGGCTCGGCTCCGTTGACCGCCACGCGCCAGCGGCTCAGGTCCAGGCCCGCGCGCTGCTCGGCCGTGACCCGCTGGAGGCACTGCTCGAAGCCGAAGTTGGGCGCGATGCTGGTCGACGCCCCGGTACGGGAGAGGGTCTCCAGCCAGGTCAGGGGCCGCTGCACGAACGTCAGCGGTGACATCAGGTGGGCGGGGATGCCGCTGTAGAGGGGGGTGAGGATGCCGCCGATGAGACCCATGTCGTGGTAGGGCGGCAGCCATGAGACCAGCGCCGACTCCTCGTCGTGCCCGAGCCGCAGATGGATGGAGCGCAGGTTGCGCACGAGGTTTCCGTTGCCGACCATCACCCCCTTGGGCGTCGACGTGGAGCCGGAGGTGTACTGCAGGAAGGCGACGGAGTCCGCGGTGCTGCCCGGGTCGTCCCACAGGTCCGCCTGCGCGGTGTCGAGCTCCTCGCTCACCAGCCAGCACAGGTCGTCGAGGCCGGACGGGGCGGACGAGGCGAGCAGCCCGACGGCGGTCTCCCGCACCGCACGGGTGGTCAGGGCGTGAGTGGCGCCCGAGTCCTGGGCGACGGCGGCGAGACGCGTCAGCGTCTGCCCGGAGCGAGCCCGGTTCGGCGGATAGGCGGGGACGGCGAGAGCGCCCGCGTACAGGCACCCGAAGAACGCGGCGATGTAGTCGAGCCCCGGCGGGAGCAGGAGCAGGACCGGCTTCCCGCCCAGGTTCTCGCGCCGCAGACCCACCGCCACGGCACGGGCCCGCAGATCGAGTTCGCGGTAGGTCCAGGTCTCGCCGGCGTCGTCGGCTGAGGTCAGAAAACGGTAGGCGGGGGCGTCCGGCATCAGTTCCAGCCGCCGCCGCAGCAGCGCCGCGACGGTGGCCGGTTCCTCTCCCTGCCAGTGCGTCTCGATGGGGCGTGGACTCACGGTCGTCTCCGTCGCGTTACCGGGCGGAGCCCGAGGGCTCCGCGATCGACTGGGCGGGTTCCTGGCACAAACGGCGGTAGTCGGTCTTGCCGTTGGCGTTGCGGGGCAGCTCCTCCAGGCATGTCGCCGATTGCGGCAGCATGTAGACGGGGAGGTGCTGGGCGCAGTGCTTCTTGATCTGCAGCAGACCGGTCCGGGCGGCCCCCGCCCGCAGGGTGTAGAAGAGCTCGAGGCGGGACCGGGTGCCGTCGCGTCGTACGGTGACGGCCGCGTCGGTGATGTCCGGGTGCGCGAGCACGGCGGCCTCGATCTCGCCGAGTTCGATCCGGTAGCCGGACAGCTTGACCATGCGGTCGCGCCGCCCCCGGTAGACGAGCAGGCCTTCCGCGTCGTAGCTGACGAGGTCGCCGGTGGGGTGCCTGCCACGGCCGTGGTGGGCCGCGGCCGGCTCCTCCTCCCGCCGCCAGTAGCCCGGGGTCACGCAGTCGCCCTCGACGATCAGTTCGCCGATCGTGCCGGGGGCGCGCACCACGCGGCCCTCGTGGTCGAGGACGGTCAGCCTGGCCCCGCTGACGGGACGGCCGATGGGTACGGGAAGGTCCCGTACGAGGTCTTCGGGACGGACCCTGTGGTACGTGCAGACATTCGTCTCGGTCGGCCCGTAGAGGTTGTACAGGGCCGTGCCCGCGCCGAGCCGCCCGGCGAGCGCGCGCAGCTGGGGCAGCGGGAACTCCTCCCCGGCGAAGAGGACGTAGCGCAGGTCGCGGGTGGTGTCCTCGGTGAGCACATCGGCCGATGCCAGGAGGTGGAGGATGGAGGGGACCGAGTACCAGACGGTGACGCCGTGGGCGCGGATGCCTGCGGACAGGGCGGTGACGTCGCGTGTCTGCTCGTCCCCGACGATCCACACCGCGGCGCCCACCGTCAGCGCCACGAAGAGGTCGAAGGTGCTCAGATCGAAGTTGAACGAGGCGTGATTGGCGAAGACGTCCTCGGGGCCGACGTCGAACTCCTCGCGCGACCATCCCACGAAGGCGGCGATGTTGCGGTGGGTGAGCCGGACGCCCTTGGGCGTGCCGGTGGATCCGGACGTGTAGAGGAGGGCCGCGAGATCGTCGGGGCACAGCGAGGGCAGCAGGGCGACCCGCCAGGCCGCGGCGCGCACGAAGTGCGTCCACCGGAACACCGGGACCCCGCCGACCGTCCGGGGCAGGGCGGCTGGACCAACTGCCGTGGCCGTTTCCGGAGCTTCGGGCGCTTCTGGCGTGTCCACGAGGATGACCTTGAGGCTGCCGGGCAGCGCGCACCCGGCGAGCGCGTCCAGACGGTGCGCGTCCGTGCACAGCACGGTGGGCTCCGAGTCGGTGAGGATCGTGGCGACCCGGTGGGCCGGCTGCCCTCCGTACAGGGGTACGTAGGCGCAGCCCGCGTGCAGGGCGGCGAAGATGGCCTCCGCGTAACGGGGCTGTTTGTCCATCCAGATCGCGACGCGGTCACCGATCCGGACGTCGAGGTCGAGGAAGCGGGCGGCGAGCGCGTCGACACGCTCGGCGAACCGGCCGTAGGTGAGGGTCTCTTGACCCACCAGCGCGGGCCGTTCGGCGTGTGCGCGCGCCAGGTCGGGCGAGAGCCGGATGACGGAAGGGCACAGGGGGTTCATATGCCGCGCTCCCCGCCGCCCGACGCCGTCAGGGCGGGCAGGACGCCGGTCTCACGGGCCGCGTCGACGAAGATCTCCGCCGCCTGCTCCAGATCGGCCGGGGTGTGCTCGCAGGTCACACTCACCCGCAGCCGCGCGTCACCGATCGGCACTCCGGGGTAGACGACCGTCTGGCAGAACAGACCGCGGGCGCGCACCGCACGGCCCATCTCCATCGCCCGGCGCTCGTCACCGATGACGACGGGCAGGATCGCGCTCTCGGTGTTCTCCAGGTCGAACCCGGCCGCCTGGAGCCGGTCACGGAGCATCCGGATGTTGGACCACAGCTGGGTCAGGCGTTCCGGCTCACGCTCGATGACGTCGATGGAGGCGATGAGCCCCGCCGCGACGCCCGCGGGGATGTTCGCGGCGAAGACGTAGGAGTGGGAGTAGTAGCGAAGGTACTCGACGACCTCTTCCTCGCCGACGACGAAGCCGCCCATCCCGGCGAGGGCCTTGCTCATGGTGCCCAGCTCCAGGTCGACCTCGCCCTTCAGGCCGAAGTGCTCGGCGGTGCCGGACCCGCGGGTGCCGAGGACCCCGGTGGCATGGGCGTCGTCGATCATCACGCGGGCGTCGTACTCCTTGGCAAGACGCACGATCTCCGGCAGGTCGCAGACGTCGCCGTGCATGCTGAACACACCGTCCGCGACGATGAGCGTGCCGCCCTTGCCCTGCCCGGCGCCGTGCCGCAGCGTCCGCTCCAGGTCCGCCATGTCGTTGTGCCGGTAGATGCGGCGGGTGGCGCCGGAGAGCCGGGCTCCGTCGGTGATGCTCATGTGGTTGAGCTTGTCGACCACGAGGGTGTCGTAGCTCTTGACGAGCCCCGAGATGGCGCCCAGGTTCGCCGCGTAGCCGCCTGGATAGACGATGCAGGCGGGCCGCTGCTTGAACGCCGCGAGGCGGCGCTCCAACTCCTTGTGCAGCATGTTCGTGCCGCCGATGAAGCGGGATCCCGTGTGGGTGGCGCCGAAGGTGCGGGTGGCGTCGCACACGGCCTCGACGACCTCGGGATGGTTGGCCAGGCCGAGGTAGTTGTTGGACGCGAACATGAGGAACTCGCGCTTGCGTCCGGCCAGTTCGTCGAAGATGACGGCGCGGTTCGAGCAGCGGGAGTGGAGGGGCATCCCGTACCAGTAGAGCTGTTCGCTCTGCCGTCCGCGCAGGTAGCTGCCGAAACTCCGGGTCTTGGCGAACAGGTCACTGCTGCGTTCCTCGACGAAGTCCTTCATCGAGCGGCCGTCCCAGCCGTCGTCGTGTGCCGTCGGGCCGGCCGGCGGGTGCTCCGACGTGCTCGGGCCGTCGATGTCGGCGGACGCGGCGCGGAGGCGGTCGGCGAGCGTGCGCAGCGTCGTGGCGCCGGCCGTGGCGGCTACGTCCTCAGGCAGGCCGAGCGTCTGAGCGGCCTCGGTGACGACGGCGGTGAGCAGCACCGAGTCGATGCCCAGCTCGCTCTCGAAGTCGGCGTCCAGGGCGAGCTGTTGGCGCGGGTACTGGGTCTGGTGCACGGCTGCCCGCAGCACGGCCCGCAGCACCGGATCGTCACTGTCCGCCGGGGGCGGGGAGGCCGGCGCCCCAGTGACGGCACCGACCGTGTCGGTGACCGCGGACACCAGCTCCCCGATGGTGGTGAGGTCGCGGGGCAGCGACCCGTCGATGCCGAAGTGTTCGCCCACCGAGGCGAGAATCGACTCCAAGATGACGGAGTCGATGCCGAGTTCGCCCTCGAAGTGGCTGTCCGGCAACAGGTAGGACTCGTCGTACAGGGTCCGGGCCGCGACGATCTCCACCACCTGTCGGCGTATGTCTGCCGTTTCCTGCCCGGAGTCCATGAGGTCCGTCATGCCGCGCTGCCTCCCTTTTCCTTCCGCAGCCGCTCGACCAGGTCGCAGATGGAGTTGATGGACCGGAAGTTCTTCAGGGAGACCTCGCTCACCGGAACGGTGATCCGGAACTCGTCCTGGAGGTGGTGGACGAGGTCGAAGATGCCGACCGAGTCGATGATGTTGAGCTCGGCGATGGGCGTCTCCGGCTCGATGCCGTCGGCGTCGCCGTCCATCCAGACGTCGACGATGTAGTCGGTGATCAGCTTCTGAGGGGTCATGGCGTCCTCGGCTCGGTTCTCTGCGTGTACGTGCTGGCCCTGCGGTTCGCGGAAGAGGGGGCGTTCCTCAGCGGGCGATGTCGGGCCAGGTGAGCGCCGTCGCCCCCCAGGTGAGCCCCCCGCCGAACGCGGTGAGCAGGAGCCGGTCGCCCGTCTTGAAGGTGCCTTTGGCGTGCGCCTGGTCGAGTGCCAGCGGGATCGAGGCGCCGGCGGTGTTGCCCACGTCGGCGATGTTGGTCACGCTGCGTTCCTGGGGAATGCCGATCTCGTCGGCGAGCCGCAGGGTGATGCGCTGGTTGGCCTGGTGGCTCACGAGATGGTCGACATCAGCCGTGTCCCATCCGGCCTGCCCCAGCACGTCCTGGGCGCACTCGCCCATGCGCTGGACCGCGAGCCAGAAGACCCGCTTGCCCTGCATGGTGAAGTACGAGGGCTCGGCACCGGCCGCCGCACGCGGCCCCGGCGGGGCGACGGTGATCAGGTCCCTGCCCTCGCCGTCGCTGCCGAGCACGCAGGGGCCGAGCGCGCCGGGCTCGTCCGGATCGCCGCCGCGCAGGACCACCGCGCCCGCTCCGTCCCCGAAGATCACCGAAGTGGTGCGGTCGTCGGGGTCGACGATCCGGGAGAAGGTCTCCGCCCCGATGACGAGGGCACGCCGGGAGACTCCCGACGCGATGAGCCCGGCGGCGCTGGCGAGCGCGTACAGGAAGCCGGTGCACACGGCCGAGACGTCATAGGCCGCCGCGTGGCCGAGGCCCAGTCGCGCGGCCACGGTGGGGGCGGTGCCGGGGCAGGGGCGGTCCGGCGTGGTGGTGGCCACGATGACGGTGTCCACGTGCGCGTCGCCCGAGGACTTCAGGGCACGGGCGCCCGCACCGACGGCCAGGTCGGAGGTCTCCATATCGTCCGGGGCGATGTAGCGGCGATGGACGCCGGTCCGTGACCGGATCCACGCATCGGTGGTGTCGAGCCGGCCCTCCAGCTGCTCGTTGGTGACCAGTTGGGGCGGCAGCCAGCTTCCTATGCCGGCCAGTACGGCGGTGCGGGTCACCGGGCACCGCTCCGACGGCAGTGCCCGGACCAGGGCCCCTGGCAGGGTGTGCGGCTGCGACGGCAGGAAACCACGGACGCTCCTCGCTTGTTGCTGGCCGGGTGGTGCTGGCGCCGGGCTCCCCCGACCGGGCCGAGTCTGTCTCCGGGCGCTGACCGCTCGCTGACGAGTGGCTGACCATGCCCAGGTCAGCCACTCGTCAGCGAGCGGTCAGCCTTGCTGCCCAGACTCGGTCGGGACGTGTCGCTTCACTCTCCCGATGGCGGTGAGCGCCCCAGACGGTGTCTGGACGGCCGTGCGGTGACCCGGCTCGACCTTCCGAAAGGCAGAACAGGCATGAGTGCTACGTACGATCAACTCGTCGATCTGCTCGTCGAACGCTTCGCGGTGGACCGGGCGAGGATCCGGCCCGAAGTCACCTTCGAGGAGCTGGAGATGGACTCCCTCTTCCTCGTCGAGCTGCTCCTTGTGATGCAGTCCGAGTTCGACGTCAAGATCAGTGATGACGCGGCGTCCCCGACGGACACCATCAGCCACGCGGTGGGGTTGATCGAGGGTCAGCCGTCCGCCACGACGTCGTGAAGCAGGGCCCCGCGATAGCCGTCACCGGTCTCGGCCTGGTCACCGCGGCCGGGATCGGTGTCGACGCCTCATGGAACGAGGTGTGCAAGGGCGTGTCGGCCGCCGCGAAGGACCCGCGGCTCGCGGGTCTGCCGGTCGACATCTCGTGCACGGTGCCGGACTTCGCCCCGGCCCGGCACGTCGGGCCCCGCAGCGCGCTGATGCACGACCGCTTCGTCCAACTCGCCGTGGTGGCCGCCCGGGAGGCGGTCGCCGACAGCGGTCTCGACCCGGAGACCTGGGACGGCACCCGCGTCGGCGTCGTCATGGGGTGCGGGGTCGGCGGCGTGAGCACCATGGAGACCCAGCACGGCAGGCTGCTGGCGAAGGGACCGGGCGCCGTGTCGGCCCTGACGGTGCCGATGCTGGTGCCCAACATGGTGGCGGGCAACCTGGCGATGGACCTGCGCGCCACCGGACCCAACCTCGTCACGGCCACGGCCTGCGCATCGGGTGCCACGGCGATCGGTACGGCGGCCCAACTGCTGCGTGAGGGGGCCTGCGACATCGTGGTCACCGGGGGCAGCGAGGCCGCCGTGAGCCCCACCCTGGTGACCGGCTTCGCACAGATGGGGGCGCTGTCCCGGCGTACGGCCGAACCGGCCACCGCCTCCCGGCCGTTCGACCGTGACCGTGACGGGTTCGTCATCGGTGAGGGCAGCGGTGTCCTGGTGCTGGAGAGGGAGGCCGACGCCCGTGCCCGCGGCGCCGGCGTCCGGGCCAGGCTCGCCGGATACGGGGCGTCCGCCGACGGCCACCACCTCACGGCTCCCGACCCCGAGGGCACGGCCGTCCTGCGGGCCGTGCACGCGGCCATGGAACAGGCAGGAGTCGTGTCCGGCGAGATCACTCACGTGAACGCGCACGGCACGTCGACGCCCCTCAACGACGCGGTGGAGGCCCGAATGCTGCACGGTCTCCTCGGGGTTGGCGCCGCGGTCACTTCCACGAAGGGCGCACTGGGCCACACACTGGGCGCGGCCGGCGCGATCGAGGCAGTCATGACCGTGCTGGCCATCGAGCGGTCCACGATCCCTCCGACGGCGAACCTCGTGCAGCAGGATCCGGCCCACGAGCTGGACCTGGTCACGGCGGTGCCCCGTGAGGAGAAGGTCGAGGTCGCCATGAGCAACTCGTTCGGCTTCGGGGGGCAGAACGCGGTGCTGATCCTCACCGCGGCCTGACCGGCGTCACCGTGACGCTCCGCCCGACGCCCAGCGTCCACCCAGCCACCCCACCGGAAGAAGACGTCAAGTGAGCGGACGAGCCCTCCTTCTGCAGCGCATCGTCGGATGCCTCTACATCGTCGCGGGAATAGCGAAGTTCTTCCCGCGGATCGAGTCGGTCGAGACGCGCCTCGACAATGCCGCCGAGTCGAACACGGACACCTTCATGGAGGGCGCCACCGACTGGCTCGCCCGCCACCCCACCGGCGTCATGTGGTTCGTCGCGCTGACCATGGTCGCCGCGGGCGCGGCCATGCTGTGGAACCAACGGGCCCTGGTGGTCGCGGCGTTGTACGGCCAGCTGCTGATGCTGGTGAGCTTCGTCGCGATCCTGGTGACCAGCGAACCGCAGATCCTCGTGCTGGACGCCGCGTTCTTCGCCGCGGCCATCTACCTCCTCTACCGCTACCACGCGCACCGGCCGGAGCCGGCCGTCGCCGGGCGGACGACTTCTTGATCCAGGAAGCAGGCGACAACCACCCATGACGTTCACCGTCCCCGGCCGCGAACTCGAGGACCTTGAGGCGCAGGTGCAGACAGCGCTGCGCACGGCCGACGGCAGTGCCCTGACCGTCCTCGGCTACGGCGAGGTGACACTCGTCCTGCGGCTGGAGACAGCCGCGGGTCCCTTCGCCTGCAAGCGGCTCCCGGTCTTTCCGACGCGGGAACGCTTCGCACGCTACGAGCGCACCCTCGCCGAGTACCTCGAACGACTGGACAAGGGAGGCGTACGCGTCGCGCCGACCGAGCTGTGGAGCATGCCGCTGCCCTCGGGCCGCGTCGTGGCCTACTGCGTCCAGGAGGCCCTGCCGCCGGAGCGGTTGTGCTCCACCCTGCTCCAGACCGAGGGCCAGGTGTGGGCCAGGGACTTCTTCGCCCGCTTCCTCGACGTGGCGGACGGTGTCGTCGGCCCGTCCCTCGGCCTGGACGCCCAGGCGTCGAACTGGATCGACCTGGACGGTGAACTGATCTACCTCGACGTCACCACGCCCATGATGCGCGACGCGCGGGGTCACGAACGGCTCGACGTCAAACTGTTCTTCACCTCGCTGCCGTGGCTTCTGCGCGACGCGGTCCGGCTGTCCATGACCAAGTCCATCTTCGACAAGTTCTACTCGACGCGTGGCGTGGTGCTCGACTTCCTCGGCAACCTGCACAAGGAGCGCCTGGAGAAGCTGATCCCGGACTTCGTCGAGGACAGCGCCCCACGCCTCCCAGAGCCACTGACCGTCGACGAGGTCGCCGCGTACTACCGGGACGACGCCCGCATGTGGGAGCTGATCCAGCGGCTGCGCAAGGCGGACCGCTTCTGGCACCGCTCCGTCCGGCGACGCCCCTACCCCTTCCTGCTGCCGCCGCACGTCGAACGGTGACGGGGCCCCCGGCGGGCGCGGTCGGCCTCGGCGGACCGCCCGTGAGCCTCGATCCGGCACGCCCGCTCGCCGTGCGCCACCTCACCGAGCGCCTCACCCTCGCGGTGGTGTCGATCGCCTGGCTCCGCGCGCAGGGCGACACCGCGCGGGCCAGGACCGAGAAGCGGCACCTCTCGGCACGGGAAGCGGCACAGGCGAGACTCCTGCCCTCGCCCCGGCGCCGTTACGAATGGCTGGCGGGGCGCCTCGCGCTCAAGCATGCCGTGACCGCCTATCAGCACCGACGCCTCGGCAGGTCGGGGGAGCCCCGCGCCATCCAGGTCAGTGCGCTGCGCGACGGGCCGCGGGCAGGGAAACCCGTGGTCGACGTGCCCGCCGAGGTCGGGCTCTCGCACTCGGGTGACTTCGCTGTCGCCGTCTGCGGTCCGCACGCCATCGGTGTCGACCTGGAACACCGGCGTGAACTGCCGCCCATGGTCTCCGAGTTGCTCACACACGACGGAGACCCGTACTCCGCCCGCGCCGGCCCCCGGCAGGTGGCCGCGATGCCGCTCGCGCTGCGATGGGCCTGCAAGGAGGCGGTGCTCAAGTACTACGGCTTCGGCCTGCGCATCGACACCAGAGAGGTCGGGCTCACGGGCTGGGAGCAGGACGGCCGGTTCCGGTGGAGCGCGGGACCCGGCCTGCTCCGCCGTGCTCCCGCGGCCGGCAGCGTTCGTCTGGAGAGCTGGGCCGGAGAGACGAACGGGTACTCGCTGGCCCTCGTGTGGACCTAGTACTCGCGTGGACAGAAGGCTCGTGTGGACATAGTGGAGGACACGGATGGACGCCGCCGCACGGCAGGACCGCTTCGAGGAGGCCCTCGACGAAGCCACGGGCATCGCGGCCCTCAGCCCTTCGTCGCACAACTGCCAGCCCTGGGCGCTGGCCCGGCTTGCGGGCGGGGCGCGCGAGGCGGCGCGGTCCCACCTCGGTGTGGACGCGAGCGGCACCCACCAGTACCTCGTGCTCGCGCTCGACCGGCAGCGTGCCCTGGGTTCCCTGGCCGCGCACGAGGTGGAGATGCAGGTGAGTTGCGGGGCCTACTGGCGGATGCTGTCCCGTGCGCTGGCCGCGCGGGGATGGGAGCCCACGCACACCCGGACCGTCACCGAGGGGGACGGCCCGGATCTGGGGGTGGACTGGCCGTCGGCCTGGTCGCCGCTGTGTGTCATGGCGGTGGCCGAGGCACCGTCCTCCGGCGATTCTCCTGCGGACTTGTGGGCAGCGGCCCGTAGCCGCCGCACCAACCGTGGGCCCTACCGGCCCGAACCGATCGATGCCGCGCTCCTGCGCGAACTTGCCCGACCGCCCGCGCGGGGCGACGCGAAGCGGGTGGCCGTGCGGCACGTGACCGCGCCGGCCGAGCGGAAGGCGCTGGCCTCCTTCGTCGCCCGGCATGCGGGGCGCGACTTCAAGGACGACCTGGCCTGGCGCGAGACGCATTCCTTTCTGCGCTTCGACGACGGTGAAGCGCAGGCGCACGGTGACGGTTTCACCCTCACCCAGCTCTTCGGTCCCATGTCCCGGCCGCGGCACGCGGCCATGCGTCTCGCGCTTTCGCCGGCCGTCATGCGCCTGCTGTGCCGGCTGGGATTCCACCGGGTCCTCGCGGTGGGGCTCGCGGCGATGGTGCGGCGCGGTCCGGCGCTGGTGACCATGAACTTCACGGCCGGTACGCCGGATCTCGCCGATGCGTTGCAGGGCGGTGCCCGGCTGGCGGACTACTGGCTCGCCGCCGCGCGGGCGGGGCTCGGCCTGCATCCGGTGAGCGTCGTGCTGCAGCACGACGACCTGAGACGGCAGGTGCAGAGGCGTCTCGGCCTCGACGGTCGCCCGTTCTTCCTGAGCAGGCTCGGCCGGCCGCTCGCGGAGGCACCGCCGTCCGTACGCCGTGGCGGGGCGTCGCGGTATCGGACGGTCGGGGATTCATGGGCCGGCCAAGGATGATGCTCACTTTTTTGCGGTAGAAGATTCAAATAGCTTGCAGGGTTGCATTGATGAACCCTGCAAGCCGCGTCCCTTTAGGTGTTCTTTGGTCACCCAGTTGTGCTAACGTCCCACCCAGTCGAGGACTATCGGGGGGATTAATTCTTGTGTCTGCCCACCCTTCACGGAATTCGTCAGCGGATGGGCTTAAGTGCTGCGGCCGCACCGCAGAGCAAATCTTCGCGAGTCTGCGTATCTACTGCGACCGCGCGATCATGGCCGACGGCATGCGCGCCCTGCTCCAGCAGCGCGCTCCCGGCATACGGGTGGACACCTGCGTCCTCGACACCTTCACCGCCGTCCCTGGGGTCGCCCCCGACGTGCTGGTGGTGGTCGCACCGGTGCTCACCGTCGATGACCCGGTGCAATTAGGTGAGCTCGCCCAGCAAAGCAAGGTCATCTTGCTCAGCAAGCCCGAGAATGCACACCGTGCCTTCGAGGCGCTGAAGGTGGGCGTTCGCGCCGTACTGTCCACCAGGAGCGCGGGCGACGAGCTCGTGCACGTCATCCGGACCGTCGTCGAGGTCGACGCGGTGGTAGCGCCCGTGGCCGCCCGGCGGTTCCTGCAGGTGACCGCAGGGGACCGTTCACGAATGCTGGCACAGAACAAGGAAAGCAGGCTAACCCCCCGTGAAGAGCAAGTGCTATTGCTCCTCGCGGAGGGATTCTCCAACGGAGAGATAGCAAAGAAGCTCTCCATCTCGAATGCAACGGTCCGTACCCACGTGCACAACGTATTGGGGAAACTCGGCGCCAGGTCGCGCTCGCAGGCCGTGGCCATCGCCTATGAGTCACGTTTCATCGGTGACATGCGCGGGAATTCTCTCCATTCCTGACGGCGCGCCGGATGGCGTATCGGACAGCGACCCGGCGGTGTAGCCGGGTTCGATGCGGGTTCCGCTCACTTCCCCCACGACGGACGCCATGGTGTCGAAGGCGGAGACCAGTTCCTGAAACGGCGTCGTTCGCATGTCCCGCCGGAAATCCTCGCCGCTGGTCACCGAGATCACCTCGAAGTAGTGGCAGGGCGCGTCGGGTTCCGCGGCCACCCGCTGGACGCTGAAGGCGAGCACGCTGGGGAGATTGCGGCAGGCCGCGTAGTCGACCTCTCTCACCCATGACTCGAAACGGGCGGCGGCGGTGCCCTCGTGGAGACGGATGTGGTGCGCGATGATGTCCATGTCGGTCCTTGGGTCTCGTTACTGCGCGGCCGTTCAGCGGCGCGCGGCCGTGCGGGCGCCAAGGCCCAGGGCGCGCGCGACGTTGTTCTTCTGGATCTCATTGGTGCCGGAGAAGATGCGCGACGGCACGGCGTCCCGCAGCAGGGCCTCGGCCTCGCCGTCGAGCACGCCGAGTGCTCCCCGCAGTTGAACGGCGTCGAGGCCGAGCTGCACGGCGGCCTCACTCACCGCGATCTTGGCCAGTGCGGGAGCGATCGTGTCCTCGGAGCCGCGGTCCAGACCCTGGGCGGCCTTGTAGAGCATCAGCCGTGCCGCCTCGTGCCTGGCCAGCATGTCGACGACCCGGTGGCTCACGGCCTGGAAGCCGCCGATGGGCGTGCCGAACTGCTCGCGCTCCTTGACGTGGGCGACGGTCGATTCGAGTACGCGCTTCATCGCCCCGAGATAGATGGCGAACAGGCAGGTGCGCTCCCACTTCATCGAGGCGGAGAACACGCTCGCCCCCGAGCCCTCCGCGGCGAGGATGTCGTCGGCACCCACGGGAACGTCGTCGAAGTACACGTCTGCCATCGGTGAACCGCGCAGCCCGGCCTTGTCGTAGCGCTGTCCCACGGTGAGCCCCGGGGTGCCCGCCCGTACCAGGAACGTGGTCAACCCGAAGTAGCCGCCGCCGGGTTCGGTGGCGGCCTGCACGACGAACACGTCGGCCACCGGGGCGTTGGTGGTGAAGCACTTGGAGCCGTTCAGCAGATACCGGCCGCCGTCGGAGGTGGCGCGGGTGCGCAGATGGAGTGCGTCGGAGCCGGCTTCGGGCTCCGTGATGCAGTGGGCCGCGATCTGCTCGCCGGAGGACAGCGCCGGAAGCCATATGCGCTTCTGTTCCTCGGTGCCGAACTCCACGATCGGCATCACGGCCGCGAACAGATGGGCCGCGACGGAGAACGCGAAGCCCGTGTCACGTGAACCATGACCGAGCGCCTCCATGGTCGCCGCCGCGGTGACCGCGTCCAGGCCGCTGCCGCCGTAGGCGCCGGGCACGCTGGCGCCGACGAGTCCCTGCTTGCCGGCGAGGCTCCAGCGGTGCCGGAAGGTGTCGGGGTCGAACTCCGTGAGCGGGGTGAGTTCCCGTGCGGCGAAGTGCTCGACCGCGGCGCACATCTCACGGGTGTCTTCGGGCAGGTCGAAATTCATCGCGGTCCGTCCATGTGTTCCTCGATGAGCAGGTGGTAGTTGATGCCGCCGGTGCCGAAGGAGCTGACGGCCGCCCGGCGCGGCTGCCCGTCCTGTGCTTCCCAGGCGCCGGCCTCGGTGGAGACGCGCGCGGGGATCCGGGCGAGGTCCAGATCGGGATTGAGCGTGCGCAGGTTGGTGTTGGCCGGAATGGTCCGCGTACGCAGCGCCTGCAGGGCACGCAGCAGCCCGGCACCGCCGGCGGCGGCGAAGGTGTGCCCGATGAACGATTTCGCCGAGCCGATCTCGAGCGGGCGTCGGCGCCGGGAACTGGAGTAGACGTCCGCGGCGGCCTCGATCTCCGTGCGGTCGCCGACCCGGGTTCCGGTGCCGTGTGCCTCCAGATAGCCGACGGCCGAAGGCCCGTACTCGACCTGAGCGAAGGCTTGTCGCATCGCCCGGACCTGTCCCGCGGCGTCCGGCGCGATGAGCGACTTCGCGTCGTTGGAGGCGCCCACGGCGCGCAGGAGCCCGAACACCGGCTCGCCGTCCCGGCGTGCGTCCCCGTAGCGCCTGAGGAGGAAGAGCGCGCATCCGTCACCGGGAGTGAAGCCGTCGGCCGCCGTGTCGAACGGGGTGATCCGGTCGTGGGACAGGAGACCGAGGGACGAGCACAGCACCAAGTCCCTTGGGTTGCAAGGGAGTTCGACGCCCCCGGCGATCGCGTAGTCCGCGCTTCCCGAGCGGAGTCGGCTCACTGCCACGTCGAGTGCCGCGAGCGACGAGGCGCAGGCCGCCTCCACCGCGACCGGGACCGCGGACAGGCCGTACTCGTTCGCGATCAGCGCGGGCACCCCGCCGGCCAGCGCGCCGTCCAGCATCGACAGCGGGTCCGCGGCCTCCGGCTCGCCCCAACGGTCCCGTACGAGCTTCAGCAGGCTGCGGACCTCATCGGGGCCGAGTGCGTCAAGGCCGGGCAAGTCGCGCGCCACGGCTTCGAGTTCGTCGATGCAGAGACCGGCGTTCAACTGCCGCTCCCTGGCGAGGCCGAGGTTGGTTCCCACGGCGATCACGCCCTGCCCGCCGAGCGTGCCGGGGCCCTGACCGCGGCGCGCGAACACCTCCGCGGTCACGCTCAGCGCCAGGCGCTGCGCCGCGTCGAGCGCGGCGTAGCGGCGGGGCGGAATGCTCAACCCCGCCGGGGGCGCCTGGGGTGTCCGCACCGGAGCGCCCGCGTCCAGGTAGCTGCGGTCCAGGCTCATCCTGCCGGGGGCGTGATACAGCTCGCGGTCGAACAGCGACGCGGGCAGCGGGCCGATCCGGTCCCGCCCGGAGCGCATCGTGGCCCAGTAGGCGTCGGCGTCGGGGGAGTCGGCGAACGTGCCGCCGAAACCGATGACGGCGATCGGCTCGCGGATCTCCGTGCCGTGCCGTGCGCCGCGCCGGGGGGCCCGTGGCGCGGGGGCGGCCGGGCGGTGCTCCTCCAGGACGAGATGGCAGAGCGTTCCGGTCAGGGACGAGCCGCTGACCGCTGCCCGGCGTGGCGCACCGTCCGGCGGCTCCGGCCAGTGTTCCGCGGCCCGCAATACGCGGAAGGGCGTCGCCCCCAGGTCCAGTGACACCTCACCGTCCAGCGGGCGCTGCGGTGGCAGGGACCGGTGGTGGAGGGCGAGCGCGACCTTGCTGACGCCGGCGAGCCCCGCATTGGCGAACGTGTGCCCGAGCCGGTCCCGCACGCTGCCGAGGGCGATGGAAGCGGGGGACCGGACAGGGGCCGGGCCGGGCGCGGGGTGCCCGAAAACGGACGCCAGGGAGTCGAGTTCGCTGCGCGTCTCGGGAGCGATCCCGGAACCGGCGCTCTCGACGTACTGGACCGACGCCGCAGGCACCCCGGCCCGCCGGTAGGCCGCGGCCGCCGTCTCGGCACGCTGCTCGTGCGAGGTGGAATAGCGGAAGACACCCGGACGCGCGTCGTGCCGGAGCGAGCAGTCCAGGACGGTGGCGTAGACGCGGTCACCGTCGTGGACCGCGGTCGACAGCCGCTTGAGCAGCACGCCTCCCACGCCCTCCCGCACCGCGAACCCGGCGCCGTCCGCGGCGAAGGGGCGGGTCCGGTCGGCGGCGAGCCTCTTGCCTGCCAGCGCGTGCCCGAGGAAGCGTCCCTCGACGCGCTGTCCGGTCAGCACCAGCACCGCGTCCGAGAGGCCGGCACGCAGGCTGTCGACGGCATGGGCGATCGCGAGGTACGACGTGGCGTCCGCGGATTCCAGCGCCAGGGTGCGGCCCCGGAGCCTGTGGACGGAGGCGATGCGTGCGGGGATGGTGCTCGCCATCTCCCCGACCCGGTCGTGCGGTGAGGCGCCGAGCCGGGACCGCAGTGCGACGCGGAACTCCTCGGTGGTGCCGGATGCCCCGGAGGAATCGGTGTGTCCTGCGGCAGCGGCGGCTTTCCCCAGGTCGCGGCCGTAGCGGGCACCCTCGATACGGAGGGCGTTGGCATACTGCCGGTCGAGGCCGAAGCACGTCCCGACCACGACGTCCGTACGGTCGGCGGGCAGCCGCTGCCGATCGCCCGCGTCATCGAGGCACTGCCCCGCCGCCTCCAGCATGAGGAGCTGCATGCGGGCCAACGAGCGGGCCTGGGCCGGGGGGATGCGGAAGCGCGCGACGTCGAGCTCGATGTCGGCGAGCGTGGCCCCGGCCCGGGGCGGCTCCGTGGCGGTGAGCAGCTTCCAGTAGTCGTCCACACCGCGTGCTTCGGGATAGAGCGCCGAGATTCCCACGATGGCGATCGGCTCGGGGGACGCGGCTTCGTCGGCGACGGGTTCGGGGTGCGCGGCTTCGTCCCCCATCAGGCGGTGAGCAGTTCGTCGTTGCCCGGGGTGGGGCGACCGGTGCCCGGTATCTGGCGTCGGGCCAGGGACGGGTCCTGGCAGAGGATCTGATGATGCCTCTTCTGCAGTCCGCTGCCCGGCTGGATGCCGAGTTCCTCGTCGAGCCGCTGCTGGGTGGCGCGGAACAGGCGCAGTGCGTCGCCCTGCCGTCCCGAGCGGTAGAGAGCGATCATGAGCAGTTCGCAGAACCTTTCGTTGAGCGGATGCTGGGCGACGAGCTGCTGGAGTTCGGCGACGGCGCGGGGCTCCTCGCCGACTGCGAGCAGGGCACGGGCCAGGTGCTCCCACACCGTCAGCCGCCGCTCCTCGTAGAGCGCCGCGGCGCTGTGGCAGCGCAGTCCGTCACCGGCGTCAAGGAGCGCCGGGCCCCGCCACAGGCCGAGCGCGGCCTCCAGCAACTGCCGGGCCCGGTGGGGTTCGTCGGCCAGTGCGGCGGCGCCTTCCGAGGCCAGCGTGAGGAATCGATGCGCGTCGACGGCCTCGCGGGGCAGCGCGAGGAGGTAGCCGCCGGGCACCGAGCGGATCACGGAGGCGCCGCGTGCCCCGCTGGGCTCGTCGAGCAGCTTGCGCACGCGAGTGGCCTGCGCCTGAAGGGCGTTGCTGGTGTTTCCTACCTCTTCCCCTGCCCAGAGTTCGTCGGCCAGCTCGCGGCAGCCGATGACGCGGTCCACCTTCAGGGCCAGGGTGGCGAGCATGGTGCGCACCTTCGCGGCGCGGACTTCACGGGTGCGGCCGTTGGTCGTGACGGCTATGGGACCCAGTATCGCGATCTGCATGGAAGTTCCCCCTGATTGCGCTCGGACTGACGACTCACCGGTACGCAGGTCTTGGAGCGCGGTGTCAGTCCTGAAGCAGTCAGTCTTGTCATCGCTCCCTCGCCGTGTCATCGGCCGAGCTGTCGGTTCCCCGCTCAACACATGGTGGGGACGCACTCCGCCGTCTCAACGAATGGTTGAGAAACGAAGCGGTACGGGGAGGTCCAGGTCACCTCTCGCCGGGCGTGATCAGTCCCGACTCGTAGGCGGCGATGACGAGTTGGGCGCGGTCGTGCATGCCCAGCTTGGTCATGATCCGGCTGACATGCGTCTTGGCGGTGGACGGGCTCAGCCCGAGGGCGCCCGCGACCTCCTGGTTGTTCAGTCCCCGGGCCACCAGGGTCAGCACCTGACGTTCGCGGTCGGACAGCGTGATGAGGCCGTCGGGGGCCGGGCAGCCGGCTTTCGGGGCGGCCGGTGCGCGCAGGGCGTACGAGATGAGGCGGGACATCGGTCCGGGTGCGAGCAGCAGTTCCCCGGCGGCAACCGTCCTGATGGCGTCGAGCAGTTCGGCCGGGCGCGCGTCCTTGACCAGGAAGCCGGAGGCTCCGGCCCGCAGCGCGTCCATGACATGCTCGTCGGTGTCGTAGGTGGTGAGCACGAGCACGCCGACCCCCGACAGCTCCGGATCCCCGGTGATCAGCCGGGTGGCCTCGATGCCGTCGAGCTCCGGCATCTGCACGTCCATCAGGACGAGGTCGGCGCGGGTGCTCCGGGCCAGCAGCACGGCTTCCCGCCCGGTCGCAGCCTCACCGACGACGCTCATGTCGGGTGCGGAGGCGATGAGTCTGCCGAAGGCGGACCGCACCAGCGTCTGGTCGTCGGCCAGCACGACCCGGATCGGTTGCGCCGACGAGCTCATCTGCGCTCACCGGGGCCTTCCTGACCTTCCTTGCCTTCGGGGCCGGGCACGCCGAGGGGAAGGTACGCACGGACCGCGAACCCCGAACCGTCGCTGCTGGGTGCGGCGGTCAGCGTCCCGCCCACGCTGCGGGCACGTTCCCGCATTCCTGTCAGACCGAACCCGGGCGCCGCGCCGGTGACACCGCCGGTCGCGCGCTCCGGAACCTTCGGGCCGCTGTCGTTGAGGACGACGACACGCAACGCCGTGCCGTCCACGGTGTGTTCGACCGTCACCCACACATGGACGCCGTGGCCGGCATGCCGCACGGCGTTCGTCAGGGCCTCCTGAACGATGCGGTACGTGGCGGCTTCCACGGCGGCGGGCACCGGCCTCCCGGACGAGGTGTCCCCCTGCCGCGCCGCCGCGTCCCGCACGTCGAGCACGACGTGGGCGCCGGTCGTCCGCGCCGTCCGCACCAGGTCGGTCAGCCCCGCGATGTGCGGCAGCCGCCGTCGGTCCTGGGGGTCCGCGGCGGCCGTCCCTGCGGGCCCGTCCGCAGGGGCGGGGGAGTCGGAGTCACCCTTCCGCAGCGTCACGAGCGTGGTCCGGAGCTCACCGCGTGCGCTGCGGCACGTCTCGGCGATGCCCTCCAGCGCCTCGGCGACGGACACGCGATCGAGCCTGCCGGGATCCTCGACGAGCAGATGGGCCGCCACCGAGGTCTGCACGCCGATCAGCGTGATGCTTTGCGCGAGCAGATCGTGCAGGTCGCGTGCGACCCGCAGGCGCTCTTCGGCGACGCGCCGGGCGGCCTCCTCCTCACGGGTGTGCTCGGCGTGCTCGGCGCGGTCGATGAGCGCGTCGACATAACGGCGGTGGACGCGCAGGGCCTCGCCGATCACCGCGACGGCGACCAGCCAGCCGGCGTCCCGGAACATGCCGGGCACGGCCTGCGCCTGCCCCACCGCGAGCGCGGCGGCCGTCATCAGCAACAGCGTGCCGCCGAGCGTGAGCAGGCTCCGGATCGGAGGGCCGGCGACGGCGAGGTGGAACAGCACGACGACACCCACCGGGAGCGCCGCGGTGTGCGTGTAGTCGAGCAGGTGGTACGGGGCGTTGAGCACGAGGACGGTGATGGCGGCGAACCACACGGCACGCCTGCGCAGGAGCAGCACCAGCGGCATGGCGGTCAGCAGGAGCCAGCCCCACACGTCGGGCGCCCGTCCGTTCTGGGTGGCGGGCAGCACGGCCAGGAGGGTCTGGAGGAGCAACAGCGAGGCGACCACGGCCACATCGCGCGCGGCGGTGTGCGGCACCGCCGCCCGCCGGGGGAGGAGCGTGTGCGCGATGGCTCTGGCGATCGGGTCCTCGATTGTGCTCACGGCACCATCCTGGATGACGTCGCTGTTCCCCGGAGCAACTCCCGTGCCGCATGGCGGGATCTGGCGCGTCGCCGGGTGAGGGAGCCGGGCAGGGGGCGGGCCGACGGTGCTCCTCGCGGCATCATCGGCCGTCCCCGCCGGTCGGAGCCCCATCCGCGCCTCTCCTCACCTCTGGTCGTCTGGTGCCCGTCCAGCCTCCCGTGGCAGCGGAGGAAGGCCATCCGCCGACGGGCGGAGATGGGCCGTACTGCCGCAGGGTGGCCCGAGGCGGCGCTACTCCCCACGGAGTACTCCCGTCCGGGTGGGCATGCGGCGCCCGGCATCTACAGCGCGTAAAGGCTGCCGGGTTACGGCCATGCGCCGGGGCCGTACTCGCGACCAGGATGGCGAAGGCAGGAACGAGGGGGCGAAGCCCCGGTGCCGGGTCCGGAAACGGGATCCGGCACTGGGGCATGAGCCGCAGTGACCGGGCGATTGCCCATACCCGGTGTTCGCCGTGCACGACAACCTGCTGCGTCCCCGGCGCGCGTCTCGCGTCCGGCATGGACCCGGGTCAGGCGCTGACCGTCCTGACGTTCGCGGGCACGGAGATCGTGGTGCTGCCCGTGGGCTTCGACGTGCCGGCCAGGCTGAATCGGCTCACCGACCCGGAGGCGGAGAGGGACCGTCTGGCGGACGCGTCCGCGACGAAGAAGCCACAGGGGCCGGAGGGGCCGGAGGGGCCGGTGACGCCGCTCGGTGACACCGTCCGCAGGTGACAGAGGACGGATTACGCGGGAGCGTACTGGGAACCCGGCGGCGCGGGGCATGCGTCCGGCGGGCTTCGGGAGGCGGGTGATCCGGCACGCCGTTACGTTGAGCGTGGCCGGTCACGCATCCGATGACGCGCCACGCCCTTCGTCCGGACCGCCGGGGGCGTACGCCGCCGTGCCGGTCCGCAGCCCCGACCTCAGGACCGGCCGTCATCCTCGGAAGGAGCACCCATGGGCGACCCCGCGGCGAACGCGGTCTCAGCCGCCGAACCGGCCTCCGATGCCGAACTGCAGGCGCTGGAACGGTATTGGAGGGCTGCGAACTACCTCTCGGTGGGCCAGATCTATCTGATGGACAACGCCCTGCTGCGGCGCCCTCTCACGGCAGAGGACATCAAGCCACGTCTCCTCGGCCACTTCGGCACCTCGCCCGGTCTCAACCTGGTGCACGTCCACCTCAACCGCGTCATCAAGGCGCGGAACCTGGACACCGTCTGCATCTGGGGCCCCGGGCACGGTGGGCCCGCCGTGCTTGCCAACTCCTGGCTGGACGGCACGTACACCGAGACGTACCCCGACATCACCCGCGACGAGGAGGGGATGACCCGGCTCTTCCGCCAGTTCTCGTTCCCCGGCGGAGTGCCGAGCCATGTCGCCCCCGAGACGCCCGGCTCCATCCACGAGGGCGGCGAGCTCGGCTACTCCCTCTCGCACGCCTACGGAGCCGCGTTCGACAAGCCGGACCTTCTGTCGGTATGCGTCATCGGCGACGGGGAGTCCGAGACCGGGCCGCTGGCCGCCTCCTGGCACTCCAACACCTTCCTGGACCCGGTGCACGACGGCGCGGTGCTGCCCGTCCTGCACCTGAACGGCTACAAGATCGCCAACCCGACCATCCCGGCCCGGCTGCCCGAGGACCAGCTCGACGACCTCATGCGCGGATACGGGTACGAGCCGGTGCACGTCACCGGCGACGACCCCATGACCGTCCACCGGGACTTCGCCGCCGCCCTCGACCGCTGCCTCGACGGCATCGCGGCGATCCAGCGCGAGGCCAGGGCCGGCGGCGAGACCGAGCGCGCCAAGGACGCCCCCGGACCGCGCTGGCCGATGATCGTGCTCCGTACCCCGAAGGGCTGGACCGGCCCCAAGACGGTGGACGGCAAGCCGGTGGAGGGCACCTGGCGCGCACACCAAGTGCCCCTGCCCAACGTCAGGGAGAGCGACGAGTACCGCCACCAGCTGGAGGAATGGCTGCGCTCCTACCGGCCCGAGGAACTGTTCGACGCCCAGGGGCGCCCGGCAGCCGGGCTCGTCGACATCGCCCCGCAGGGCACCCTGCGCCTCGGCGCCAACCCGCATGCCAACGGCGGGCTGCTCCTGCGCTCGCTCCCGCTGAAGCCGCTGGAAAAGTTCGCGGTCGACGTGGACAAGCCGGGCGCCACCATGAACGAGCCGACGCGGGTGCTCGGCGGTTACCTGCGCCAGGTGATGGCCGACACCGCCGAGCGGCGCGACTTCCGGCTCGTCGGCCCGGACGAGACCGCCTCCAACCGGCTCGACGAGGTCTACGGGGCGTCCGGAAAAGCCTGGCAGGAAGAGATCCACGACGTGGACGAACACCTCACCCGGCACGGTCGGGTGATGGAGATCCTCTCGGAGCACACCTGCCAGGGCTGGCTCGAGGGCTACCTGCTGACGGGCCGTCATGGCCTGTTCTCCTGCTACGAGGCGTTCGTCCACATCGTCGACTCGATGGTCAACCAGCACATCAAGTGGCTGCGCACCACCCGCGAGTTGTCCTGGCGGGCGCCCATCGCCTCGCTGAACTACCTGCTGACGTCCCATGTGTGGCGCCAGGACCACAACGGCTTCTCACATCAGGACCCCGGCTTCATCGGCCACGTGCTCAACAAGAGTCCCGAGGCGGTCCGGGTCTACCTGCCCCCGGACACCAACACGCTGCTGTCCACCGCCGAGCACTGCCTCGCCTCACGTGACTACGTGAATGTGATCGTGGCCGGCAAGCAGCCCGGCTTCGACTGGCTGAGCCTGGACGAGGCGCGCGCCCACTGCGCGCGGGGTGCCGGGGTGTGGACCTGGGCCGGCACGGAGGCCCCCGACCAGGAGCCGGACGTCGTACTGGCCTGCGCCGGGGACGTGCCCACCCTGGAGGTGCTCGCGGCCGCGAGCCTGCTGCGCACCCACCTGCCGGACCTCGCGGTGCGCGTGGTCAACGTGGTGGACATCGCGCGGCTGCTGCCGGAGGGCGAGCACCCGCACGGCATGCCGGACGCGGAGTTCGACGCGCTGTTCACCCGCGACAAGCCGGTGATCTTCGGATTCCACGGCTACCCCTGGCTGGTGCACCGCCTCGCTTACCGGCGCGCGGTCCACCCGAACCTGCATGTCCGCGGCTACAAGGAGCGCGGCACGACGACCACGCCCTTCGACATGGTGGTCGCCAACGACCTGGACCGCTTCCGCCTGGTGATGGACGTCATCGACCGGGTGCCGGGCCTCGGCGTCCGCGCTGCCGAGGCACGCCAGTGGATGCAGGACGCGAGGCTGCGCCACCACGACTACGTACGGGCGAACGGCGTGGACCTGCCGGAAGTGCGGGACTGGTCCTGGCAGGACTGATCCCCCCGCCGCCTCTTGATCCATACTCTTCCCTGGTTGCTCAGGGGAGGGGTTGGTCATGCGGCGCGACAGGGCGAGGGGCGCATCAGGCGTGGGAAGGGTGGTGCGAGCGGTGACGGCGGCTGCTGCCGTCGTCACCGCCGGCTTGCTGGCCGGCTGTTCCTCGGACGACTCCGACTCCGCGCGGGACGAGGAGTTTCGGCACACCTACTGTTCCGCGCTGGGGAGTTGGCAGAAGGAGAAGAGCGAGACGCCGGGCAGCGACGGCTTCGGCGGATATACGGTCGTCGCTGCCGCGAAACGGCTGAACCGGGAGGGACTTGACCGCGAAGGCAGCCACATCCTCGATGACACCGCGATGGCGGTCGGCGGCGACACCGCCGCCGAGGGGCGTGCCGTCTCCTACTGCGACGAATCGGGCTACGAGACCCTGATGAAAGCGGGCTAGTTCTCGGATCTCAGAGCCATGCCGTGGCCAGCCAGACGGTCGCGGACGCGGTGAGCAGGAGCGTGATGTTGAGGGCGATGTCGCGGTCGCCGCGGCGCAGGTGCACCCTGGTCGCGCCGATCTGCAGGACCACGAAGCCGATGGCCGCGGCCAGGGCCGGCCAGGGCGCGATGCCGGTCAGCGGCGGCAGGATCAGCCCGATCGCGCCGAGCACTTCGGTCACCCCGATGACCCGCACGAACGGCATCGGCGTGCTGTCCACCCAGGCCATCATCGGTTGGAGCTGCTCGCGGCTCCGCACCACCTTCACCCCGCCCCCGTAGAGGTAGAACAGGGCGAGCAGGCCGGCGACGATCCAATAGGCGATGTTCATGATGTCCGGCCCTCAGGCGAAGTCGGTGGCGGGTTCGGTGGCGTAGCGGCTCATCACTTGGATGTTCGCTTGTGGGGTCAGCGGCTGGCCGCCCGCGATCATGGCCTGCAGATCCCGGAAGTACTGCACGTACAGGTCAGGCGTGAAAGTGCTGACCATGACGGCCGGTTGATCGGTCGTGTTGGCGAACGTGTGCGGCGCGCCGGGCGGAACCATCACGAGCGACCCCGCGGTCGCGTCGTAATGCTGCTCGCTGACCGTGAAGCGCACCGTGCCGGAGACCACGTAGAAACCCTCGTCGTGCTGGGCGTGACGGTGCTGCGGCGGTCCCGGCGTGTGGGGCGCGAGGACCGATTCGACGAGCCCGATGCGGTGCCCGGTGTTGCTGCCGTCCTCCAGGACGCGCAGCCGTGTGGTGCCCAGAACGATCGTCTCGCCCTCGTCCGGGCCGACCACTGATACGGAGGCGACAGGCGCCGGCTCACTGGTTCTCGCTTCGTCGGTCATGCCTCGATTCCACTGCCACGGCACCGCGACCGTCCAAGACCCGTTCCACACCACCGATACCCTACGGGTATCGTCGCAGCATGGAGCTACGCACCCTGCGCTATTTCGTGGCGGTCGCCGAGGAACTCCACTTCGGCCGGGCCGCCGTCCGGCTGCACATGAGCCAGCCGCCCCTGAGCCGCGCGATCAAGCGGCTGGAGTCCGAGGCGGGCGCCGCGCTGTTCGAGCGATCGCCCTCCGGAGTCACCCTCACCGCCGTGGGGGCGGTGCTGCTCGAAGAGGCGCGCGCCCTGCTCGACCAGGCCGACGTCCTGCGCGTACGCGTGGCCGCCGCGGCCGGCGCCGCGACCATCACCGTCGGCATCCTGGGGGACAGCACCGACCCGGGCGTGACCCGTCTTGCCGGGGCCTACCGCCGACGGCACCCGGAGGTCGACGTGCGCATCCGCGAGGCCGATCTGACCGACCCGACCTGCGGGCTGCACGCCGGTCTCGTCGATGTCGCCCTGACCCGGGGGCCGTTCGACGAGACGGGCCTGACCGTGCACGAACTGCGCGCCGACCCGGTGGGCGCGCTGCTGCGGGCCGACGATCCGGCGGCCCGCGGTGACAGGCTGAAGCTGGCCGACCTGACCGGCCGCCGATGGTTCGTCTTCCCGGCGGGCACCGACCCCCGGTGGCAGTCGTACTGGAACGGCGGAGAACCGCGCGAAGGCCCGGTGGTGCGCGCCGTCGCGGAATGCAGACAGGCCGTTCTCTGGAACGGAACCGTCGGCATGACGCTCCTGGACCACGAGCCGGGGGACGGGCTCACCGTGGTGCCGATGATCGACATGCCGCCGAGCCGCGCGGTGGTGGCATGGAACGCGGGCGACACGAATCCGCTGATCCGCTCCTTCGTCCGCATCGCGATCGCCGCCTACCGGGACTGAGTACACCGGGACGCGGCGAACTGAGGCCGAGCACCTGGGGCATGGCGAGCGGCGCCGTCGAATATCGCGTGCCGTCGTGTCGGTGAACGTGCAGACTCGCCCCCATGGCGGACATGCGGGCGTTCCGGGACGCGGTGACCGACTGGGCGGCCGGCGGGCCCGGCGGGCCGGCGATCGAGCTGGCCCAGCAGGTGGGGGTGCGGACGGCGGTGCTCCTCGAAGGGCCGAGCGACCTCGAAGCCGTCGAGGCGCTGGCCGCGCGGCGCGGCCGGGACCTGGCCGCCGAGGGGGTGTGCGTCGTGTCGATGGGTGGGGCGATGAGCATCGGCCGCTACACCGAGCTGCTCGGGCCGCCCGGCCTCGACCTGCGTCTTGCGGGCCTGTGCGACGTGGGCGAGCGGCGCTTCTACGACCGCGGTCTGGAGCGGGCGGGCGCGCCGGGCCGGGACTTCTTCGTGTGCGTGTCGGACCTTGAGGACGAACTCATCCGCGCGCTCGGCACGGCGAGGGTCGAGGAGACGGTCAGGGCCGAAGGCGATGAACGGGCCTGGCAGACCTTCCTGCACCAGCCCGCACAGCACGACCGGCCCCGGCACCAGCAGTTGAGGCGCTTCCTCGGCACGAAGAAGGGCCGCAAGATCCGCTACGGCCGCCTCCTCGTCGAGGCCCTCGACCCCGCACTGACACCGGCACCGCTCGACGACCTCCTCACGAGCCTGTGAGCCCCCACGCGGCCTGCTGAGCAGGCACCCGGACGCCTCTGCGCACATCCTGCACACCCGGCGCCCCCCGTTCCGCCCTGCCGGTCGTGCCTCTGCTGGGACAATGTGCGGCACCAGCCAGGGCGCGGCGGACGGGGGCGCGACTCATGAGGTACTGGCGGCGCGGGATATGGGTGGGGGCAGCGCTGGGGACCGGCGCGCTGGCTGCGGTGACGCTACGGGACCGGAGCCTTGAGGGCGTGGGCCCGCTCCTTTCGGTCCTTGGGTTCCTGGTGTCGTTGGCGGGGCTCCTGCACACGACGGTGCGGCCCGCCGTCGTCCTGTCGCCCGCCGAACAGTTGGACCGGGCCGCCGATGCCCTCGCGGACGCGGTGCGCGCCCAGTGGCAGGCCGAGTGGCGGCTGCGCAGGCTCCAGGACCCGGAGCCGCTCGCCGTGCGCTGGTCGTCCGCGCAGCCCTGGCTCTCCGATCTCGACGAGGCCGTCGGCTGGCCCGCCCGGGACGCCGAACGCCCCGACCTGTCCGGCCGCCTCTCCGAGATCACCCAGGTCTTCGGCTATGTGCCCTCGCGGCGCCTTGCCGTGCTCGGACAACCCGGAAGCGGCAAGACGGTGCTCGCGGTGCGGTTCACCCTCGACCTCCTGGAACGCCGGAACGCGGGCGACCCGGTGCCGTTCCTGTTCCAGGCGGCGAGCTGGCAGCCCGATCAGCAGGATCTGCGGCAGTGGCTGGCGGACCGTATCGTCGCCGGACACCCCGCCCTGGCAATCGACGGGCCGTCAGGAGACATGCTGGCCAAGGAACTTGTCGTCTCCGGGCGTGTCCTGCCGGTCGTGGACGGGCTCGACGAACTGGGCGGACCGTCGCGTACGCGCGCGATCTGGCGACTCAACACCGAACTCGACGCCGGTGACCCGCTCTTACTCACCTGCCGCAGCGGCGTGTACTCCGACGTCGTGGAGGCCGGAGACGTCCTCACGTCGGCCGCCGTGGTCGAACTCCAGCCGCTGGGCTTCGAAGAGGCCGCCGGGTACCTGACCCGCACCGCCCGCCCCGTGCGCGGGCCCGGCGGCGCGCGTGCCACGACCTGGGACCCGGTGCTCGAACACGTCAGACGCCACCCCGACGAGGCGGTGGCCCGCTGCCTGCGCCAGGTTCTGGAACTGCCCCTGATGGTGGCGATGGCGCGCGCCGTGTACGGCGACACGAGCGCCGACCCCGCCGAACTGCTGCACCGCCGCGAACTCGCCGAACCGGGCGCCATGGAGAAGCACCTGCTGGACGCGTTCGTCCCCGCGTCGTTCCGCACGTCGGCCCACTGGGACGGCGCCGACGCGATGCGCCGACTCCGCTTCCTGGCCCGGCACCTGGAGCGCCGCGGCACCCGCGACCTGGCCTGGTGGGAGCTGCACCTGGCGCTGCCGGGTCCGCTGCGCCTGCTCGGCCCCCTGCTGCTGCTCGGTGCGGTCGGGGAGATCATCTGCCTCGCCGCGTGGCTGGCGGTACGAGACGCCGCGGCACCGGTGGTGGCGGCCGCGATCCTCACCGGCCTGTGCGCGGGGTACGCGGCGCTCGCGCGCGAAGGCGCGGGCCTGCGGCGCACCCTGCTGCTGTCACTCGCCTGCCTGATCCCGCTCGCGGCGACCATCGGAGCGGCACGCCCGCTCTCCCGGGACCCCTACTTCGACGTCCCGTTCGCCGGTATGCAGGAGCTTCTCGGCTGGCTGACCGTCGGCGCGCTGTACGGCGTGGCGGTGGCGGCGGGGCTCGGCGTCATCGGCGTCACGGCTGCTCCCGCGCCGGCGACGATGCCGTTCCCCGTCCTGCGCACCTGGCGCCACCGGCGATGGCTGTGGAAGACGGTGGCAGCGCTCTTCGTGGCGCTCCCCGCCGTACTCCTCACCGATCTGCTCGTGTACCCGGCCTCGCGGACGACCCTGCTGACCGTCGCGGCCGTCGCCGCCGCGTTGGGCGCCTTCGCCGTACGCGGGGAGGGGGCAACGGCCGTCGCGACCGGCAACCCGCTCCGTCGGCGGTACGGACCGGGCCAGGCGGGCAGACTCGGCTGGGCCGTCCTCCGCGGGCTCGGCGTGGGGCTGGCGGCGGGGGCCGTGCTCGGCCTGGTCTTCGCGCTCGTGGTGGGCGGTACGGCGGCGGGGAGGGCCGCGATGCGCGACGACTTCCCGTTCGGGGCGACGGTCCACCGCTCGGCCGACGCGGGCCGCTACGTGGTGGCGGACGACGGCACGCGCTTCGGGGTACGTCCGGACGGCAGGACGTACATCCGCCGGGCGCGCCCTCTGAGAGGGGCCGTCGTCCCGGACTGCTACGGGCAGGGCCCGGTCTTCGTCCCCCGGAGCACGCGCCCGGAGGACGATCCGTGCGGAGGTGGCGAGGGCCACGGCCAGGACGGCGGGAAGCGGGCGAGCGTCACGACCGTCACGGACGTGACCGCGGGCACCCTCGAAACGGGTGCCGTGCGCGTTCGACTGCCGGACGGCCGTGTCGTGGAGGCCGACGGCCTGGCGCACGACCTGGACGACACGCAGTGGCAGTGGCTCACCCGGCAGAGCCCCGGCCAACTCATGGGCTCCGCCTTGTCGTTCGGTCTCGCGGGCGGTCTCGGCCTCGGATTCGTGGCCGGGTTCGCGGCGGGGCTGCACCGCTGGCTCGGTGCGCCCGTCGACACGTCCCGTACGCCGAGCCCGCTGGCCAGCCTCCGCACGGACCGGGACACGGGGCTGGTCCGCGGATTCCTGATCACGCTGGTGGCCTGGCTCTGCGCTCTGTTCGTCGCCGTGCTGCCCCTGGGCGCGGCGGTCGCGACCGTCGTGGTCATCCCGACGGGCCTCGTCACCGTCGCCCTGTCCGCATGGGGGCGTCTTCTCACGGCCCGCCTGTGGTTCTGCTCGACCGGCCGGCTGCCCTGGCGGCTGATGGCCTTCCTCGCGGAGGCGCATGAGCGGGGCGTGCTGCGACAGGCGGGGGCCGTCTACCAGTTCCGGCACGCGCGGCTACAGGAACGGCTGGCTTCCACGGACATCGACGCGGGCGGTGGTGGGGACGGCGACGGTCGTTGAGGGGTGCTCCGGGTCAGAAGGGCATGCGGCCACGGGTGCGCCGACCGGCGGCACCGCTGCGGCCCACGGCCTTGGAGCTGCTGCGGAACGGCTTGCTGAAGAGCCGGCCCAAGATGCCCGGGGCCTTGCCGCCGGCGCGTGAACCGGCTCCCAGGGTGCGCTGGGTGCCGCGCTCGGGGTGCCGGGAAAGGCGGGGCAGGAAGAAGGCGAGGACGGCCAGAACGATACAGACAGCGACTATGCCGACAATGATCACGAGAGGCTCCCTGTGTCGAGGCGTGTCGAGGTGTTCCTGCCGGGTGCCCCGCCGTGCGAGGTGTATGCGCTGGCCCCGACCGCCACCATCACCCCGGCAACCCCGGCGCCCCGCCCGGTAAGGTCGGCTCGCCGCTCAGCCCGTGCCGGACCGGGCGCCGCGGCCTGATGCATCCTCCTCACGTACCGGCCAGGTGACACCATGACCAGTACGCAGGAACCGCCCGAGCTGACTCCGCGGACGCCCGACGGGGCGGGCACACCCTCCGCCGAGGACCGCGTCACGCGGATAAGACGGCGCCTCGAACGGCTGATAGGCATCGCGGCGACCGAGGGAAACGCCCTCACACCGCTGCGCAACGGCGACGAGATCTTCGCGGCCATGCTCGCCGGGATCCGCCGTGCCGAGCACACCGTGGACATGATGACGTTCGTGTACTGGAAGGGCGACATCGCCCTCCGGTTCGCCGAGGCACTCGCGGAGCGGGCCCGCGCCGGGGTGCGCGTGCGGCTGCTCCTCGACGGGTTCGGCAGCCGGCTGATAGAGACCGAGCAGCTCGACGCGATGGACCGGGCGGGGGTGCAGGTGGCGTGGTTCCGCAAGCCGCAGTACCTCTCACCGCTCAAGCAGAACCACCGCTGCCATCGCAAGGTTCTGGTCGTCGACGAGGAGACCGCGTTCACGGGCGGGGTGGGGATCGCGCAGGAGTGGTGCGGCAACGCGCGCGACGAGAACGAGTGGCGCGACACCCATGTCGAGGTCCGCGGACCCGCGGTGGACGGCATGGCCGCCGCGTTCGCGCAGAACTGGGCGGAGTGCCACGACGAACTCTTCGACGACCGGGACCGGTTCATCGAGCAGCGCCCGCAGGGTGACGCCATCGTGCAGGTGGTGCGCGGCTCGGCCAGCCTCGGCTGGCAGGACATGCAGACCCTGATACGGGTGATGCTGGAGTCGGCCGAGGACCGCTTCCGGCTGTCCACCGCGTACTTCTCGCCGGATGCGTACTTCATCGAGCTGCTGTGCGACACCGCGCGGCGTGGGGTCGAGGTGGAGATCCTGCTGCCGGGACCGCACACCGACAAACGAGTCAGCCACCTTGCGGGCCAGCACTATTACGAGGACCTCACCGCGTGCGGGGTGAAGATCTTCCAGTATCAGCCGACGATGATGCACGCCAAGATCATCACCGTCGACGGGGTCGCCGCGCTGATCGGCTCGACCAACTTCAACCGCCGCTCCCTCGACCACGACGAGGAAGTCATGCTCGCCGTCCTGGACCCGGAGTTCACTGCGACCCTCGACGAGCACTTCGACGACGACGTGGCGGTCAGCGACCTGATCCGGCCGGGCCGCTGGAAGAGACGCTCTGTCGTCCAGCGCGCCCGGGAGCTGTCCGTCCGGCCGATCCGCCGCTTCCTGTGAAGAGTCCGGCTGACGAGCCCGCCTGACGAGCCCGCCTGACGAGCCCGGCGCGGGCCGGACTCAGCGCATTCCGGGCAGCCGCCGCAGCTCGCCGACCTTCATCAGCCGGGCAAGGACGAGGTATCCCAGGACCGTCGTGAACACCCCGGCGCAGAGCGCGGCGGCGGTCGGCCACGTCCCGCTGCCCAGCCCCGCGCACGCGCGCGTCGCGGCCCAGCCGAGTCCCGCCGCGGGGCCCGCGGAGCAGAGCAGCTTCCCGTAGGTGCGGCGCAGGGTGCCGTCGTCGATGCGGGCTCCGAGTCTCCTGCGCAGCAGGTACGCGGTGAGCGCGAGGCCGGCCAGATAGGACAGGGAGTAGGCCCCGGCCATGCCGACGACCGCCCAGCGGGCCGGCAGCAGCAGATGACAGGCCGTGGCCAGGGCGATGTTCACCACCGCGATCCAGGACGCCATGAAGAAGGGCGTCCGGGTGTCCTCCAACGCGTAGAAACCGCGCAGCAGGAGGTACTGGGCGGAGAACGGGATGAGGCCGAGTCCGAAGGCCTGCAGCATGTAGCCCAGCGGCCGGGCCGACGCGGCGTCCGCTGCCCCGTGGGCGAACAGCAGCGAGGCGATCTGCGGCCCCAGGGCGAGGAGGAGGAAGGCGGCGGGCACGATGACCACGCCGCTGATCCGCAGGGCCCGGGACAGGTCCGCGCCCAGGTCCTGGACCCGTCCCTCCGCCGCGGCGCGGCTCATGCGTGGCAGCAGGGCCGTCACCAGGGACACGGTGACGATCGACTGCGGCAGCAGCCAGATGGTCTGCGCGTAGGTGTAGGCGGAGTAGCCGACGCCGTCGTGCGGCAGCTCCTGGTCGGCGGCGTTGGCGTAGTTCGTGACCACCGTCAGGGCGGCCTGGTTGGCCAGGACGAACAGCAGCGTCCACTTCGCCGCGTGAACGCTGCGGCCCAGGCCGGTGCCGCGCCAGTCGAAGCGCGGCCTGAACCGGAAACCCGCCGCCCGCGCGAACGGGACGAGCGCCAGGGCCTGTACGGCGATGCCTGCCGTCGTGCCGAGGCCGAGCAGCCGCACCTGGGTGGTGGTGATGTCCTCGACCCGATCGGGGACGGTCATCAGGGTCAGATAGGCGGCGAACATGCCGACCAGCACGACGTTGTTCAGGACCGGCGTCCACATCATCGCGCCGAACTTCTCGCGGGCGTTGAGGACTTGTCCGTAGATGCTGAACAGGCCGTAGAAGAAGATCTGCGGAAGCAGGAACCTGGCGAACGTCACCGTCAGTTCGAACGACGCGTGCGTGGCGGGGGTGTCGCGCATGTACAGGCCCACGATCTGTGGGGCCGCCCACACCGCCAGCGCCGTCCCGACGCCGAGCACACACACCACGAGCGTGACCAGACGCTGCTCGTAGGCGCGCCCGCCGTCGGGCTGCGTCGCCCTGGCGCGCACCAGTTGCGGCACCAGGACGGCGTTGAGCGCGCCACCGATCAACAGCGTGTACAGGCTCGTCGGCACGGTGTTGGCCGTGTTGTAGGTGCTGGCCAGCAGGCCCGTTCCCAGCGCGGCGGCCTGCAGCACCTGCCGGATGAGACCCGTCGCCCGCGACACCACCGTGCCGACGGCCATCAGCAACGACGAACGGACGAGCCCGCCCTGCTTCTTCTTCCGTCGGGCGGCATGCCGCGCGCCCGTTCGCTGCTCCTGCGGCCTGGTCCGCGCCGCGGGGCTCGCCCCCTCCACCATGTGGTCAACCTATGCCGACGAGCATCAGCGGCCGCCACCGGCCCGGGTCACCCGGTGATGGACCCCGTGAACTCCGGAAAGTCCAGGTTGAGTTCCTCGCTGTTGCGCTGCACCGTGACGACGATCTTCTTCCCGTACTTCGTCTCGAGCGCGTTGTCGTTCGTCTTGGTGGCCGACACCCCGGGAGCCAGTCGCCCCTGGAGCGGCTCGGCCCCCTTCTCGAACGCGGTCTGCGCGGCCTCGCCGCCGTTCGTGGCGCCCTCGATGATGAGGGACAAGTCATCGAGGGCGACGGCGGACTTGCCGGAGTTCGTCAGCTTCAGCCGCACACGGAAGTCGGTGTTGCCGGGCTCGGCGGACTCCATCAGCTCGGCGTCGTAGTCCTTGAACACCTTCGCCTCGGTGACGGACACCTTCAGGCCGTCGGGCCAGGTGTAGGACTCGCCGAACTCCAGGCCCGTCGCCTTCTCCTCGCTCCCGTCCGCTTCGCTGCCGGCACCCTCCTCGGAGCAGTGCTTCGTCCAGTCGGCCTGACTGATGTCCTCATCGGCGCAGTCGACCTTCTTGGCCGCCGCCCCCTTCGAGTCGTCCGACGGCTTCGAGTCGGCCGCGTCGCCGCCACCGTCACTGCCGCCGCACGCGGTCAGAGCGGCCAGAAGCATGGCGGCCACAGCCGCAGTAGCGCGAACGCGCATATGTCCCCCCGAGGTTGAGCCAGCCGGAACACGGTAGGTCATATGCGGTTGAAATATGGAGGATGTGATCAGGTCGTGATGCGGGCCGCTGTCGCCTCGATGAGGCAGAACGGATCCGCCTGCGCCAGCGGGGTCACCGCCGTGAGGGTCAGGCCTGCCTCGTGGCAGAGGTTCTCGAAGTCGGGACGCGTGCGTTCCCTGCCGCCCACGTTCACCATCATGTTGAGGTCGGTCAGGTACGTGAGTCCGGCGGTCTCGGTGTCGACGACCTCGGGCAGGACCGGCTCCACGATCAGTACGCGTCCCGCGGGCGGCAGTACCTCGCGGCAGTGGCGCAGGATCGAGGCGGCCTGTTCGTCCGGCCAGTCGTGCAGGATGCTCTTCATCAGGTAGACGTCGGAGCCTTCGGGAACCGAGCGGAAGAAGTCTCCGGCCACCAAGGAGCATCGCGTCGTGAGCCCGTGGCGCTCCAGCGTCGCCGAGGCCTGGGCCAGGCCCTCCTCGGTGTCGTGAATGACGCCCGTCAGGGCCGGGTGCTCGCGGAGTACGGCGCTCAGCAACGTGCCGTCCCCGCCACCGACGTCGGTCACCGTGGTGAAGCGGCCGAAGTCGAAGGCGCGCGGCAGGGCCGCCGCGGCTGCCCTGACCGCCTGGCCCATGGCCGCGTTGAACTCCGCGGACAGGTCCGGGACCTCCTTGAGGTAACTGAAGAAGTCCTTCCCGAAGATGGCGTCGAACGCGACGTCACCGGTCCGGACGCTGTCGTCCAGGTGCTCCCAGGCGCGCAGCATCGTCGGCTCGGTGAACATCCGTACGAGCGAGGTGATCGAGCCGGGCCGCCCGGGGTCAAGGATGGCTCCCGCGGGGGTCACCGAGAAGGAGCCCGCGGTGTGTTCACGCAGCAGGCCGAGGCTCGCCAGCGCCCGAAGGAGCCTGGTCATGGGCTGGGGGCGCGCTCCGGCGTCGGCGGCCACTTCGGCGGCCGACCGCTCCTTGTCGCCGATCAGCTCCATCACCCGCAGCCGGACGGCCGCGCGGACGGTCTGCGCGGCCAGGCTTCCGAACACGAGCTGGGCGACCAGGTCACGGACGCCCTCGGTGTCGTTCGCAGTGGTGTCGTCGTTCGCCATCGTTGGTTCCCCTCGGTTCGCCGGGCAGCCGGTGTGCCGCTCGGTGCCCCGACTCTGCCGATGCCGGGCAGCGGCCGTCTTGGACGAATGTTCCCGGCGGCGCGGCAGCGCGACGAGTCGTCCACCGGTCGTATGAGGCATGTCCGGATGTGACAGAGAACCGTCATTGCGGCCATGGGTGGGGGCGGTGAGGATGGGGTCATGCCCACTCCGCACCGTGTCGTCATCGCGGTCTTCCCCGATGCCGACCTCCTCGACGTCACCGGCCCGGCCGAGGTCTTCGCGCTGGCCAACCGGGAGACCGCGGGCCGTGCCGGCTACCAGGTCCGCCTCGCCGGGCCGGTCGCCGGCGAGGTCCGTACGTCGGCCGGGGTGCGGCTGATCGCCGACCTGGGCTTCGACGAGGTGCGCGGACAGGTGGACACCCTGCTGGTGCCCGGCGCGGTCGACATGACCGAGGAGGGCCCGGTCGCCCGCATCGACGCGGACGTCGTGGAGTGGGTGAAGGCGACCGCCCCGCAGGCCCGCCGAGTGGCATCGGTGTGCGTGGGCGCGCACGTGCTGGCGGCGGCCGGGCTCCTCGACGGGAAGACGGCGACCACCCACTGGTCGACCGCCGCCCAACTCGCGGCCGAGCACCCGGCCGTCACGGTCGACCCGGACCCCATCTTCGTACGCACCGACCGGGGCCGGCTGTGGACCGGGGCCGGGATCAGTGCCTGCCTGGACCTCGCCCTGGCGCTCGTGGCCGAGGACCAGGGGGAGGACGTGGCCCTGTCGGTGGCCCGGCAGCTGGTCATGTACCTCAAGCGCCAGGGCGGTCAGAGTCAGTTCTCCGTGCCGCTCAGCCGTCCCGCGTCCGCCCGCCGCGACATCGACGCACTGCGGCTGTGGATCGCCGAGCACCTCGACGAGGACCTGTCGGCGGCGGCGCTCGCGGCCCGCATGTGCCTGAGCGAGCGGCACTTCGCCCGGGTGTTCAAACAGGAGACGGGCACCAGCCCCGCTGACTACGTGGAGGCCGCCCGCGTGGAGGTGGCGCGCCGCCTCCTGGAGACCGGCGACGGTCCGCTCGGCCAGGTCGCGACCGCCGCCGGGCTCGGCTCCGTGGAGACGCTGCACCGGGCGTTCAACCGGCAGCTCGCCACCACACCGGCGGCCTACCGCCGCCGCTTCCGCATCCAGACCCCCTGACCCTCTTCACCCCCGGCCCACCCCTCCCCGGCACCCGCGCCATCCCTCGGGCACACAGGCGAGCCCTGCGGCTTCGCCATGCCCACTCACCGCGCAACACCGAACACCACACGCGAAAGGCACTCACCCATGAGCACGTACACGAATCAGTCCTCCACGGACCAGCCCTCCACGACCCTGCGCGACGTGATCGGCCTGGACAGCCAGCCGCCCCGGCTGAGCGAATCCGCACTGATCCTGATCGACTTCCAGAACACCTACCGCACCGGCGTCATGGCCCTGGACGGCGCCGAGGAGGCACTCGCGGCCGGGGCCCGCCTCCTGGAGCGCGCCCGTGCCGCGGGCACCCCGGTCGTCCACATCCTCAACGACGGCGGCGAAGGCACCCCCTACGACATCAGCGCCCACATCGGGGCCATCAGCGACGAGGTCGCCCCGGTGGACGGCGAGGCGGTCGTCGTCAAGCAGTTCCCCAACTCCTTCCACGCCACCGAGCTGGAAAAGACGCTGACCGACCTGGGCATCGCCCCGGGCAGCGGCAAGGACCTGGTGCTCGCCGGGTTCATGACACACATGTGCGTCAACTACACCGCCCAGGGCGCCTTCAACCTCGGGTACCGCCCCACCGTCGTCGCCGAAGCCACTGCCACCCGCGCCCTTGCCGCCCCCGACGGCACCGTCCTGCCCGCCGCCGCGCTGCAGACCGCGGCCCTGACCACCATCACCGACCTGTTCGGCACCGTCGTCGCCACCGTCGAAGCGATCCCTGCCTGAGCCTTCCGTCCCCGGGCGCGCGGCCGGGTGCGCGGCGTCGAGGGGAGCAGATCACCACATGTGGTGTGCGTCGTGACGTAGGCCACGTCATTACCAGGCGTTGTTCTGGGTAGGGGGCGCATGATCGCCTGGGCTCGTGCCCGGGAAGCACCACGGGAACCACGGAGGTATCCATGTCCTCGAAGCGACGTCGCAAGAAGAAGGCCCGCCGCAAGAACGGCGCGAACCACGGCAGCCGTCCCCAGTCCTGACGACGGGCGCGGCGATCGGGGGCGGCACCATGCGGTGCCGCCCCCGAGGCATTTCCCGGTGACCGGACCGGTCAGGATTCGAGAAGCGCGGGCCCGAGCGCCGCGCCTAGCGTGAGGTCCATGGACGTCACCCTTCTCGCGAGCTTCCTCCCGCACAGCGACCCGGACGCCTCCCTCGCCTTCTATCGGGACATCCTCGGCTTCGAGGTCCGCCACGACATCGGCCACGACGGGATGCGCTGGATCACCGTCGGCCCCGCCGGCCGACCCGGCACCTCCCTCGTCCTGCGGCCGCCCGCCGCCGACCCCGGCATCACCGCCGCCGAGCGCCGCACCATCGACGAGATGATGGCCAAGGGAACCTACGCCGGCATCCTCCTGGCCACGGCAGACCTGGACGGCACCTTCGCGCGGCTGCGGGCCATGGACGCGGAGATCGTCCAGGAGCCGACCGAGCAGCCCTACGGCGTACGCGACTGCGCCGTGCGCGACCCCGCCGGGAACCTCCTCCGCATCCAGGAGCTGCGCTGAAGGCAGCCACCGCTAAGCGGAAGGACAGAGATCCGTTGCCGCGGCCACGCCGACGAAGTAGAACCTGACGTAGCGCTCGGCGATGATCAGATCGAGTCAGGCGACACCGACGGAGACCGCGCGGGCGGCTCCGCCCGACAGATGGAGACACCATGAGCCCGGCCAAGAGAAGAACCACCCAGTCGCCTGAGCTCCATGCCGCCGACAGCCACGACCTGATCCGTGTGCACGGCGCGCGCGTGAACAATCTCAAGGACGTCAGCATCGAGCTCCCCAAGCGACGCCTGACGGTGTTCACCGGTGTCTCCGGCTCGGGCAAGAGCTCCCTGGTGTTCAGCACGATCGCCGCGGAGTCGCAGCGGATGATCAACGAGACCTACAGCGCGTTCGTGCAGGGCTTCATGCCGACGCCGGCGCGCCCCGAAGTCGACGTACTCGACGGCCTGACGACCGCGATCATCGTCGACCAGCAGCGGATGGGCGCCGACCCCCGCTCCACGGTCGGCACCGCCACCGACGCCAACGCGATGCTGCGCATCCTCTTCAGCCGCCTCGGCAAGCCGCAGATCGGCCCGCCCAGCGCGTACTCCTTCAACACCGCATCGGTCCGGGCGAGCGGCGGGATCACCGTCGAACGCGGTGACGCCAAGACCAAGACCGTGAAGGCGACCTTCCACCGCACCGGCGGCATGTGCACGCGCTGCGAGGGCCGGGGCTCGGTCTCCGACATCGATCTCACCCAGCTCTACGACGACTCGAAGTCGCTCTCCGAGGGCGCGTTCACCATCCCCGGCTGGAAGTCGGACAGCCAGTGGACCGTGCAGGTCTACGCCCAGTCCGGCTTCGTCGACCCGGACAAGCCGATCCGCAAGTACACCAAGAAGGAACTGCGGGACTTCCTCTACGGGGAGCCGGTCAAGGTCAAGGTCAACGGCGTCAACCTCACCTACGAAGGTCTGATCCCCAAGATCCAGAAGTCGTTCCTCTCCAAGGACAAGGAGGGAATGCAGCCGCACATCCGGGCCTTCGTGGAGCGGGCGGTCACCTTCTCCACCTGCCCCGAATGCGACGGCACCCGGCTCAGTGAAGGGGCCCGGTCCTCGAAGATCAAGAGGATCAGCATCGCCGACGCCTGCGCCATGGAGATCCGCGACCTGGCCGAGTGGGTGCGAGGGCTCAAGGAGCCGTCGGTGGCGCCGCTGCTGACCGCGCTGCAGCAGACCCTCGACTCGTTCGTGGAGATCGGCCTGGGCTACCTCTCCCTTGACCGCCCCGCGGGCACGCTGTCGGGCGGCGAGGCACAGCGCGTCAAGATGATCCGCCACCTCGGTTCCTCGCTCACCGATGTCACGTACGTCTTCGACGAGCCGACCATCGGTCTGCACCCCCATGACATCGAGCGGATGAACAAGCTGTTGCTGCGGCTGCGGGACAAGGGCAACACGGTGCTGGTCGTCGAGCACAAGCCCGAGGCCATCGCGATCGCCGACCACGTCGTGGACCTCGGCCCCGGTGCCGGTACGGCGGGCGGTGCCGTCTGTTTCGAGGGCACCGTCGACGGGCTGCGGGCGAGCGACACCGTCACCGGCCGCCACCTCGACGACCGTGCCACGCTCAAGGAGACGGTCCGGGAACCTTCCGGCTCGCTGGAGATCCGCGGCGCCACCCGCCACAACCTGCAGGGCGTCGACGTCGACGTCCCGCTCGGTGTGCTGTGCGTCGTCACCGGCGTCGCGGGCTCCGGCAAGAGCTCACTGATCCACGGCTCGGTCCCCGCGTCCGCGGGCGTCATCTCGGTCGACCAGGCGCCCATCAAGGGGTCGCGGCGCAGCAATCCGGCGACGTACACCGGACTGCTCGACCCGATCCGCAAGGCGTTCGCCAAGGCCAACGACGTGAAGCCGGCGCTGTTCAGCGCCAACTCCGAGGGTGCCTGCCCCGTGTGCAACGGCGCGGGCGTCATCTACACCGACCTGGGGATCATGGCCAGTGTCGAGTCCCCCTGCGAGGACTGCGAGGGGAAGCGGTTCCAGCCCGCGGTCCTCGAATACACCTTCGGCGGCCGGGACATCAGCGAGGTGCTCGCGATGTCGGTGGCCGAGGCGGCTGAGTTCTTCGGCGAGGGCGAGGCGCGTACGCCTGCCGCGCACAAGATCCTGGAGCGGCTCGACGACGTGGGGCTCGGCTATCTCACCCTGGGCCAGCCGCTCACCACGCTGTCCGGCGGCGAGCGGCAGCGGCTCAAGCTGGCCACCCACATGGCGGAGAAGGGTGGCGTGTACGTCCTGGACGAGCCGACCACCGGCCTGCACCTCGCCGATGTGGAGCAACTGCTCGGGCTGCTCGACCGGCTCGTGGAGTCCGGCAAGTCGGTGATCGTCATCGAGCACCATCAGGCAGTCATGGCGCACGCCGACTGGATCATCGACCTCGGCCCCGGGGCGGGCCACGACGGCGGCAAGATCGTCTTCGAGGGCACGCCCGCGGATCTCGTGGCCGACCGCTCCACGCTCACGGGAGAGCACCTCGCGGCGTACATCAGCTGATCCGCAGCAATCGCCTCTGTGGCCGCGCGCATGCTTTGTTGTATTGGCCCGCGGTCGCTTGGCGGCCGCCGGCACGGAGAAATGGCGGCGTCTGGGCAGAGAATATGGATCGACAGGCTTCCGCGCAGCTTACTTGCATAAACTCGTCACTCAATCGAGTGTCACAGTTTGAAAAGCGACACTGCCGATGAGGGTCAGCGTTGAGTAGTCGCGAGCAGGTTGCGATGTTGTGTGCAAAGAGTTGCGCTCAAAAGGAACTTGAACAGGTGGCGATCGTGGGCCGACGCGCGGTAGGCCCACGTCACCTCTTGGCTAGGGGAGGAACTAGGTGTCGGATCCTGTGCGGTTCAGCCTCCTCCCCATCCGCCGGGCGGCTCGGGAGGCCAGCCGGACGAGGAGTGCGGCCTCGGGCACGAGGGCGCACGCGAAGGTGGCGAAGTCACCTGCGTCCGCCGAGTTGTCGATGATCCGGCCCAGCAACTCCGCACACTGCAGTGCTGTGTTCATCGCTCTCCGCGAGCGATCATGGTCGCGGCCGTCCCCTTCGGGGCGGTCGTCGTCGGCTGGATCGATCGGTCGACGTTCGGGCATAGGGCGTCACTGTTCTATGTCGGAGGTCGGCACTCCTGGGCCCCTGGGCAAGGAGTAAGTCCCAGGAGTGCCGGCGCACAGCCATTCTGCGCGTTACACCTGCCAACGACGCTCGGGCACGATGGGTACCGAACCGGCGCTCGGCTTCTCTCGTTTGGGTATGAATTCGAAGACCGCACACAGACGGTCCATCGAGTCAGTAATCTGCATCTGACGTTCCCTTGAGCCCGTGGCATGCGCATGCCACGGGCTTAATGCCGGACGCGGACGAAATCCTGCAGGTTCCGGGAGCGGAAAGGATCGTTGGACTGCGCATGAGCGATGCGGGGAACGGGGTGCCTTCACCACGGCCACCCCGTGCCGGGACGAGGACCGGTGGTGGGGAGGCTGCTTCGCAATCCCCGATCTACGACGCGTTGGTACGCGAATGGCAGGCGCAGGACCGGGAAGTGCCGCGTACGCCCGCCCCGCGCTCGCGCTGGGAACGCGTCGACCCGCAGGATCTGTTCCACCGAGGCTGACCGGCCGCCGCTGACGTCGCCGCCGCGGGCGGATACGGGGTGCGCACCCGCGTCGCGTCACGTGAGCGGCATCGCGTGCCGGGCATGGGTGTTGAGCCAGCGGCAGATCGCGAGGGCGACGGTGTCGTCGAGTGTGCTCAGTGCGTCGATGGCCTTGGTGTCGTCGGGGTGGGGAGGAATCCCGGCCGTGGTGAGCGTCGCGTGCAGGCTCAGACGGTGCCGGTCGCGGGGTGTGAGCACGGTCGGGGCGGCCATGTCCAGACGCTGCGTCGGGTCCGGCGGAGGCAGCAGGAAGTCGGCCTCCGCATCCCAGTTGACGGTCGGCAGGATGGTGGCGGGTGAAGTCATGGCGGCTTCCTCACGACGTGCGGGCAATGCCTGTGTCGGACAGGAAGCGGTCGGGCGGCCGTCTGGTTGCACCCGGCCCGCCAAGCCACCCGAACGCGGTAATCGCCGGGCGCTGCGACCATGTCGGCTGTTCACGGCGGGGAGTTGGGCGGCGTCGCCCGTGGACGCCGGGTTCTGAGCGGCTGGTTGCTCTGAGCCCCCGACCCACGTACTCCTCCCGAGGGAGTAGACGCATGGCCCCTGTGTGGCACGTGAGGCGGAGTCACTCGGGCCTCCGGGATGAGTCGCGCGGCGGCTGGACGGGACAACATCGCTCATGTCCCGCAATATCCCTGCCCATGGGGCCCCTTGGAGCCCATCGAGGTTTACCAGGGGCCCACCGGAAGGATCGTCCGCATGCAAAGAAGACCGCTCGTACCGCTGCTTGCCGTGAGCGTGATGGCGGCTCTGGCCCCCGGCCTCGCCGCCACTCCGGCCACCGCAAGCCCGTCCGCCTCTACGGCTCCCTCCGCTGCTGCCTCCTCGTCGTCAGTCCCTACGGAGGCCGGGGCCCTGCGTCCGTACACCCGGCAGAAACCGGTCTGGGGGCGGTGTGGCGGGAACACTCCCGCAGCCCTCCAGTGCGCGACCCTGAAGGTTCCGCTGGACTACCGCGCCCCCGGCGGGAAGAAGATCGACATCGCGATATCCCGGCTCAGGACCAGCGCCCCCGGCAAACGCCATGGCGTGCTGCTCTCGAACCCGGGCGGGCCCGGCGGCCCCGGTCTTGAGATGCCGCTGGAGCTCGACGAAGCGCTGCCGCGGAAGGTGAAGGAGCGGTACGACCTCATCGGGTTCGACCCGCGGGGAGTCGGCCGCAGCACACCCGTCCAATGCGGCCTCGACGCCGAGGACAACACGGTGCTGCGCCCGCTGCGGACATTCGACAAGAACGCCCTCTGGGCCAAGAGCGTTGCCGACAAGTGCCGTTCGAAGGCGGGGGACACCCTCCCGTACATCACCACCCGCAACACCGCGCGTGACATGGACGTCCTGCGAGCGGTCCTGGGCGAGCGGAAGATCTCGTACTACGGAGTCTCGTACGGCACTGCCCTCGGCGCCGTCTACACGCAGATGTTCCCCCGGCGTGCCGACCGCTTCGTCCTCGACAGTGCCGTCGACCCGAAGCGGGCGTGGCGCGGGATGTTCCAGGTCTGGGCCCCGGAGGCCGAGCGGGCGTTCCAGCGGTGGACGAAGTGGACCGCCGCACACGACGCCACCTACGGCCTCGGTGACACACCGGGCGCGGTGAGCAAGAGCTTCTGGGACGTGGTCGCCAGGGCGGACCGGGATCCCATCGAGTTCGACGGGGTGCCGCTCGACGGCGCCGGGGTGCGGGCCCTGGTGCGACGGGACTTCTACACCGTCCGCGACGCGGCCGAGCGGGTCGTGAAACTGAAGGAGGCCGCCGGGGGCAGGACGGCGAACGGCCCGGATGATCCCGAGCCTCCGGCGGAGGACGACATCTCGGCCGCCGTGACCGTGATGTGTGCTGACGGGCCCTGGCCGCGCGACCCCGAGACGTACCACCGGGACTTGATTCGTGACGCGGTCCGCTATCCGCTGTACGGGGACTTCGCCTCGGGCATCATGCCCTGCGCCTTCTGGGACAAGCCTGTTGAGCCCGCCACCGCGGTGAACAACGAGGTCCCGGCGCTGATCGTGCAGAACGAGTGGGACTCGCAGACCCCGCTGGTCACCGCGCGCGCCATGCACCGTCAGCTGAAGGGCTCGCGCTTGGTGACGGTCGACGAGGGGGAGGGCCACGGCGTCTACTCCACGAACCCGTGCGCGGACTCCGCTGCTGACTCCTACCTGGCCACCGGCAGGCTCCCCGCCGCCGACGTGACCTGCCGGGCGACCGGGGGCGAGCGGCGCGCCGCCTCCTCGCTCCCGGCCCCGGGACCTCTGGGCTGACCGCCCGAGGGGTTTTCCGGCAGCGACCGGAGCGGGTGCCTGAGCGGGTGGCGGCCACCGCCACCCGCTCAGGCACATCTCGTACATGGAACCCTTGCTTGCCTTCTCTTCCCCATGCGGTGCCATATGGGGCTTTGTTTACTTGTACCGGTCGAATTAAGCAGGCGGTGGCGCGGTGAATTTGCTCCACTGGGCTGGCGCGGAATGAATCATTCCATGCCTATTCGACTAAAGCTTTACTTGTGAGTTAAATCACATCTCAACTGACAAACGATCATGACTGCGCATATCCACATGCCTGTTACGGGTGTGACAGGATGCGTCGAGTTGGTTGGCTAGCTTTATTTCGGGGAGACAAGCATGCCGACGATGATTGTTATCGGATACAGGGACGATCTCGACCAGGCACTCCTGCGCAGAGGGTTGGATCCCTGCTATATAGTGCAGGCGCCCGCGAGCGCGCCAGAGGGGCGACGCTTCAAGCGGGTCGCCGACATTGAGAACGCTCAGGAAGTATTGCGAGCAGTGCTCTCCGCGCATGTTGATGATGTGGCAGGAGTGCTCACCGTTCATGAAATGGGTGTCTTTTGTGCCGCCTATGTGCGGCGGCAGTTGAACCTCCCTGGAAATATGGACTCAGGAGCAGCCCTCTATTTCCGGGACAAGTATCTTCAGAAGAGCAAGCTGCCGCCGCACATCCAGCGGGCGCAGTGCCGGTACGTCACGAAGGACACTGCATTCCTGGAGCTCTCCAGGGACCTGGGGGACGTCTTCGTGATCAAGCCGGCGATCGGAGCCGGCTCGCTGCGCACGAGCATCGTTCGATCTTCCGAAGAGTATGCGCGGGCCCTGGAGCTGTTCCCGGGCCGGTCGGACGTCGAGATCGTCGCCGAGTCCTTCGTCGACGCCCCCGAGGTCTACATGGACGGCATCTGGAAGAACGGCCGTCTTCAGTGGTCGTCGATGAGCAGCAATCACATCTCACCGCTCAGTGCCGTGCAGGGCGGCATCCTGTCCGCGCACATCCTGGACCGCAGGCTGCGTCCGGAACTGTTCCGGCAGGCCGAGGAGCTCGCCGGGCAGGCGCTGGAGAGTCTCGGCGCACCTGACTGCGTATTCCACATGGAAGCCTTCGCGCGGGAAGCCGGTCTCACTTTCGGCGAATGCGCCATCCGGCTGCCGGGCGCGCTTTCCCCGCAGGTCAACCAATTGACTTTCGGCGTCGACCTCTTCGACGTGGAAATAAGCCTGGCCCTCGGCGAGGAGCCGGCGCAGGTCCCGGACATTCGTGTTCCCGACCGGTTCTACGGATACATCCTCCTGCGCCGTCCGAGCGACGGCACGTTGACCCAGCGAGATTTCGAGCGTCACTTCTCCTTCGACGAGATCAAATATCCTGTGTCGCCCGATGCGTCGATCGGTCCGTACGGCAGATACGGACAGGCGATCGTCTCCGACCCGGACGAACTGAAGCTGCAGAAGACGATCGACGAAATCGTCCGCTTCAACGAGGGCGGCGGCTGACGGGTACCGCCCATACCGCCGATCTGTAGGCGGTTTCCACGAGAATTTCTGGCCGCCAGAAATTCCGAGCTCGGCACGTTCCCCGTGGCCTCCCATGCGCCGAAGTGCGCCCGTGAGCCCGTGAGCCCGTGAGCCCGTGCGCCGACGTGCGCCCGGCGTGAGGACCGGCCCGCGCCGAATTGCCAGACATTCCCCCATCGCTTCCCAGTCATGGTGCTTTCTCTGATCGGAGGTCGTCATTCCTATGCCGGACCAACGTCATGCCTCGACGCTCCCGCAGCTGCTCGAAAGCGCGGCCCGGGACACATCGCGCGGCATCACCTTCATCGGCGGCTCCTTCCTCTCGTACGCCGAGTTGCGGGAGTGCGCCTGCCGGATCGCCCAAGGGCTGCGCGACGGCGGCACCGCCCCGGGCGAGCGCGTGCTCATCTCCGCCCACGACCCCGAGAGCTTCTTCCGTGCCTTCTGGGGGTGCGTCCTGGCCGGAGTCGTGCCCTGTCCGGTCGCGCCACCGGCCGACCCTTCCCGGTGGCGCACCCAACTGGAGCACCTGCGCACGCTCTTGGGCGACCCCTTGGTGATCGTGTCCAAGGAGTCCCAGGGCGACCTGCCCGAAGTCGGTCTGCGGGCAGTGACAGTGGAGGAGCTGAGTCATGCCGCTGCCGAGCACGCCCGGCTCCACGAGTCCGCCCCGGACGACCTCGCCGTACTGATGCTCACCTCGGGGTCCACCGGATCGAGCAAGGCGGTCAGACTCACCCACGCCAACCTCCTCGCGGCGCAGGCCGGGAAGGCGGGTGCGCTGGACCTGGGGCCCGACGACACGTCGCTGAACTGGATATCGGCCGACCACATCGCCGCGATCGAGGCGAACCTGCTCCCGATGTTCAACGGGGCCGACCAGGTCATGGCGACCCCGGCCACGGTGCTCGCGGACCCCGTGGAATTGCTCAGACTGGTCGCGGCCTATCAGGTGCGAGTGACGTTCACCCCCAACTTCCTGTTCGGACAGATCAACCAGGCCCTAGCCCAACGCCCCGTACCACCGGGGGAGTTGGATCTGTCGCAGGTGCGGCACATCATCTCCGGCGGCGAGGCCACCGTGACCGGCACCGTCCGGGCGTTCCTGGACGCCCTCGCCCCTCACGGCCTGCGCGAGGACGTGATCGTGCCCGCGTTCGGGATGACCGAGACGTGTGCGGGCAGCGTGTTCAACCGTGAATTCGCCGCCCGTGACCAGGAGACGGAGTTCCCTCCGCTGGGCCGTCCCGTACGGGGGCTGCGCATCCGCATCGTGGACGGCGACGGCACGGTCCTCGCCTCCAGCGACCGGCCCGCCACGGCCGAATCCGGTGAGGTGCAGCTGCGCGGCACGATGGTCACCGACGGCTATTTCGGCAATGAGCAGGCCACCGCCCAGGCATTCACCCCCGACGGCTGGTTCCGCACCGGCGACCTGGGACGCCTGGACGCCGAGGGCCGGTTGACGCTGGTCGGCCGGACCAAGGACTCCGTCATCGTGAACGGCGTCAACTACTACAGCCACGACCTCGAATCGGTCCTCGACGAGCTGGACGGCGTACGGCGGGGCCAGATCGCGGCCTTCCCGATCCGCCCCGAAGGCGCCGATTCGGAACAGCTCGCCGTCGCGTTCGTCCCCGCGGGCGATCCGGCCGACGACTCCGCCGTGTACCGGGCCCTCGTGGCGATCCGCAGCTCAACGGTGATGCACTGGGGATTTAGGCCCCAGCTGATCCTCCCCGTCGCCGAGGCGGACATCCCCCGCGGCAACCTCGGCAAGGTCCAGCGGTCGCGGCTGCGGACGGCCGTCGAGGCCGGCGCCCTGGACGCTGCCGTCCGCCGGTCCGACGAGGTGAGCACCCGCTTCCTCGGCGATTACGTGGCACCGGAGGGCGACGTCGAGACCGCCCTGGCCGCCATCTACGCCCGCGTCCTGAACACCGAGAAGGTTCCGACGACCGCCAGCTTCTTCGACCTGGGCGGCACATCGCTGGACGTGCTGCGGCTCAAGCTGGAGATACAGACCGAGTTCGGCATCGACGCCGTACCGATGTCCACGCTCCTGCAGGCCCCCAGCGTGCGCGCACTGGCCGTCCGTCTCGCCGCCGCACGGAGCGCCGACGCAGGTTCCGCCTACGACCCGCTGGTGCCCCTCCAGGTCACCGGCGACGGCACGCCGTTGTTCTGCGTCCACCCCGGCCTGGGGGAGGTGCTGGTGTTCGTCAACCTCGCCAAGTACTTCACCGGGGAGCGGCCGTTCTACGCGCTGCGGGCCCGTGGGTTCGGGCAGGGCGAGAGTCACTTCGCATCGTTCGACGACATGGTCACCACCTATGTGGAGGCGATCCGGCGGACCCAGCCGAGCGGACCGTACGCCGTGGCGGGGTACTCCTACGGCGCGGCCGTCGCGTTCGAGATCGCCAAGCGGATCGAGGCCGACGGCGACGAGGTCAAGTTCGTCGGGGTCTTCAACCTGCCGCCGAGCATCTCCGGGCGCATGAACGAGATCACCTTCACCGACGGCGCGATCAACCTGGCGCTGTTCCTGGAGCTGATCGCCCCCGCCGACATCGAAGGGCTGACCGCCACCCTGCGACCGCTGCCCGAAGCCGACCAACTGGCCTATCTCGTCGACCACGCGCCGAAGCGGCGGCTGATCGAACTCGACCTGACCGTCGAGCAGTTCACCACCTGGGTGCACCTGGCGCAGAACATGGTCCACCTGGGCCGGAGTTACGAACCCTCGGGGACCGTCGACGGCGTGCGCGTCTTCTACTGCACCCCGCTCAAGGGCACCAAGCAGGAGTGGCTCGACAACCAGTTGCGTCACTGGGACGACTTCACGCGCAACCCCAACCGGTACATCGAGGTCGACGGCGAGCACTACACCCTGATGAGCCCCCAGCACGTACAGACCTTCCAGGCAACGCTGCGGCACGAACTGAGCCTCGCGCTCGGCTAAGGACGGACACAGGAATGCAAGGCAAGAAGATTCTCGTCACGGGTGGCACCGGGCAGGTCGCGATGCCCGTCGCCGAAGCGCTCGCCCAGGACAACGAGGTGTGGTGTCCGGGCCGGTTCGGCGACCCGGCCGCCCGCAAGGCCCTGGAAGCAATGGGCGCGCACACCTTCACCTGGGACATGGCCACCGACACGCTGGACGACCTGCCGCGCGACTTCACCCACGTACTGCACTCGGCGGTGCACCGGGGCGACGGCACGGACTTCGCGGACACCGCCCGCGTCAACGCCGCGGGCACCGCACGGCTGATGACCCACTGCGCCACCGCGGAGGCGTTCCTGTACGTCTCGTCCGGGGTGGTCTACAACCGGGCCGACAGCACCCACCGCTACCGGGAGAGCGATGCCGTGGGCGGCGCGGTGCCCTGGCTGCCGACGTACCCGGTCGGCAAGCTCGCAGCCGAAGGAGTGGCGCGGGGCCTGGCCGAAGCGCTCGGGCTGCCGACGGTGATCGCCAGGCTCAACATCGCCTACGGCCCGTACGGCCACGGTGGTGTGCCCATGATCCTGTTCAAGCAGATGCGCGAGGGACAGCCCTGCGCAGTGCCCCGGCAAGGGCAGAACTACTGCAACCTGCTGCACACCGACGACCTCGTCCGGCAGGTGCCGCTGCTGTGGGGCGCGGCAGGGACGCCCGCACGGGTGGTGAACTGGGGCGGGGACGAGGAAGTCGGCATGACCGACCTCCTGGAGCACATGTCCGCGCTCACCGGCGTGCCGGTCCAGCTGGACCGCAGCGACTACAGCCGCGAGACCGCGCTCTTCGACCACGAGGTACGCCGGGGTCTGATCGGCGACTGCTCCGTCGACTGGAAGGACGGCATAGCCCGCACGCTGGCCGAGCTGTTCGAGGAGTACCGCGACCGCATCGAGGCCCACGCCGGCGAGCACGCGGCGGGGCGAGGAGTGGAGCACTGACATGCGCAGACCCACAGACGCAGCGGCGCTGCAGCAGATGCTCGGCGCCGCCCTCGGCTCCCGCGAGCCGGTGGGGCCCCTGGCCCGACTGGCGGGCGGCAAGGGGGCTTTCGACTCCCTGGACCCCGCCGTCCTCGAACGCCCCACCCTGATCGGCGGCGGGGCCCTGTACACCCCGACCAGCCCCGCTCCCACCGCCCCCGCGGCCGAAGAGCTGGTGCGTCGCGCCCAGGCGCTTGACGTGCCCCAGATCCTCGTGCCCAACGTGCGCCGTACCGACGACTCCCGCGCACTGCGGGCCGCGGGATTCCTGCCCTGCGCCGCCGACCCCGAGTGCGTCGTGCGGCTGACCGGGGACGTGGACGAGCTCCTGCGCGCCCGCGTGGGCGGCGGCCGACAGCGCGCCCTGCGGCGTTGCCATGACGCCGTCTCCCGTGACCTCACCTGGGAGCGGATCCGCGTGAGCGAGCTCGGCGGGCAGCCCTGGGCGCGGGACGCCTTCGTGGAACTGCACCGGAACGGGGCGGAGCGCCACGGCGGCGGCCACAACCCGTACAACGACCAGGCCCTCGACGCCCTCGTGGACGGATCGTTGGCCGATCGCGCGGAGATACTGGTGCGCCGCCGGGGGAGCACCGTCGTCCAGGTCGCGCTCACGGTCAGGTCCCACAACGGCCGGGGGCTCTACCACCTGACGCAGGCCATCGACCCCGCCGCATACGACCCCGTCTCCGAGAGGGAACTCCACGAAGCGGCCCTGTACGGGCTCTACCTCGACGCCCGGCGCGCGGGCCTGCACTGGGTCCACCTCGGCCCGGGGAACACCGACGGCAAGCGCGGCCTCGGAGCCGACCTGTTCGTCCCCCTCGACCACTGGCTGCGCGCCGAAGGCGTCACGGTCCCGGACGAAAGAGGGGAGGAGCCCGCCCTGTCGCGCTTCGCGGCTCCTCCCGTCACGACCGTGCCGGTCCCGGGCCCGGCACGCGCCCGCAACCAGCCACGGTTCGACACCATCGACCTGTCGAGCAACACCAACCCGTTCCTGGGCGCCGCCGGCCAGTACCCCCATCTCGACACGACCGAGCTCGCCCGCACCTACCTGGACACGATCTCGAAGCTGCCCGGCCACGGGGGCACCGGCGCTCTGACACCGGACCATCTGCTGTTCTCCAGCGGGTCGGTCGACGGCGTCATGCTGCTCCTCGCGGCGCTGGCATCACCCGGTGAGAGCGTGTGCGTCACGCCGCCCACCTTCCCGCTCTACGCCCACTTCGCCCGCCTGCTGCGCCTGCCCCTGGTCGAGGTGCCCCTGGACGGCGACGACCTGTCCGAACTCGACACGGAGCGGATCCTGGCCGCCGATCCGCGGGTGACCATTCTGTGCGATCCGAACAACCCCGTGGGGACCAGACTGGATCCGGCGCAGGTGCGGGCCCTCGTCACGGGCACGCGGGGCCTTGTCGTGATCGACGAGGCGTATGTCGAGTTCAGCGAGAAGCCCTCGTACGCCGGTCTCGTCGCCGAGCACGACAACCTCATCGTGCTCAGAACACTCTCGAAGGCATGGGGCCTGGCCGGCGCCCGTTGTGGGATCGCCCTGGCGCGGCCCGGCATCATCGACGCGCTGCGGCGGGTCCAGGTGCCCTTCGGATTCACCGACGCGTCGCAGGCCGCCGTGCGGGACCGGCTGACCAACACGCGGCGGCCGCTCGCCGCCATCCGGCACATCCGGGCCGAGCGCGACCGGATGGCCGGACTGCTGGCGGATCACCCGGCGGTGGAGCGGGTGTTCCCCTCGGAGGCCAACTTCCTGCTGGTGCGACTCCACCAGCACGAGCGCGTCATGGAGCAACTCCACCACGCCGGGATCGTCGTCGCCGACGTCAGTTTCCTCATTCCCGGCACCTGCCGCATTTCCATCGGCAACCGGCGCGCGAACGACGCCCTGCTCGCCGCGTTCTCCGCCGCGCCATGAGGCTGCTCAGGAGTCGGTGATTCCATCCGTCAACGGAAGGGGTCTATTGGCCCCTTCCTTCATCTCGACGACCAAGAACGACAGAACCTGGTCGCCGATATTCCTGAAGTCATGGAGGTGATGACGCTCTTCGGTGAACGTGAAATGCCGGGTCTGCCCGCGGACATACGAGATCTCTCGGCTGCTGCCGTCGCTCGCGTGCTGGCGGGCCCGGCCATCGGTGAGGGCTATCCAGGTGTAGTCGAGGACGTGCCGGTGGACCGGAATGCGCTCGCCCGGCTGGAGATGGGTCTCCCACATGCGCAGTGAATCGGTCTCTTTCACCAGCGTCTGGCCCACTCGGCCGTTGTGGGCGTTGTTCTCGAAATCCTTGTGCAGCGGAGGGCTCCAGCGGTCAAAGCCATCGGCGACGACTGTGCTGGTCAGAGGGGTTGCAGCTGAAGCGTTGTGGCCCACGGAGCGGATCCTTTCGTCACGGGTGTCCGGCATCAGATTATGACCGCAAGAATTGGAGTGGCAAGGTCGTGCGGCACTCCTATCCCACATGCATGCGGGCCAAGTAGCCTGCCGTGCACCGTTATTGTCATGCTGGGGAGGCTGAAGGCCCGTGATTGTGCTCGGTTACAACGGATTCACCAGGGGCGCGGAACTTTTCGGACGTCTCTACGGGGCGACCGGCGTCGGTCGTAATCTCCTTGTGGGGCACGACGCCGCGGCAGCCCTGACCATCGACGGCGAAGTCGTCGCCGCCGTCGAGGAAGAACAGCTGAGCCGGGTCAAGAAGACGTCCGACTTCCCGGCGAACGCGATCAAATGGTGCCTGGACTCCGCCGGTGTGGAACTCGACGACGTCGACGTATTCGCCTTCCCCTGGCGTTTTTCGCCGACCGTGGCGGAGGAGATGATGTCGCAGATAACTGGCTCCGACATGTCGGTCGCGGCGAAGTTCGACTCCCTGCGGCGCACGGGTGAGCTCTACACCGGCATGCTCAGCCGCGAGGCGGTGTACGGAGACTTCGTCCAGCGCACCGGCCACGCACTGGACCCCAACAAGCTCGTCCTGGTGCCCCATCACCTGGCCCACCTCATGTGCGGTGCCTATCTGGCGGGCGGGGGCGACGCGGCCTTCCTGGTGAGCGACGGCCGGGCCGAGACCCTCTCCTCCGTCATGGGCGAGCTGCGCGACGGCGTGGTCCGCCTCTTCGACGAGAGCGCCGTCGGCATGGCCAGCTCGCTCGGCGTGGCCTACGGACGGATCACCCGCTATCTGGGCTTCGTGCCCAACAACGACGAGTACAAGGTCATGGGCCTGGCCGCCTACGGCCCGCCGCCCCAGCACAACCCCCTGCTGGAACACGTGGTGCGCCTGCACGAGAACGGCTCGTACACCCTGTCCATCCCCAGCGACACCGGGGCCTACTACGCGCTCTTCGACAGCCTCTTCGACGGTGACAGCGAGAAGCGCGAGGAGTTCGACTTCCGGGTCAGGGTCGCCGGTCTCGCCCAGCACATGGTCGAGGCCGTCACCGCCCATCAGATGCGGAGTCTGACCGCCGCGTCCGGCATGGACACCCTGCTCTTCGAGGGCGGCCTCGCGCTCAACTGCGTGGCCAACACGAAGATGCTGGAGCGGTCGTCGTTCACCGGCATGGAGGTCAGCTTCGGGGCGAGCGACCCGGGTGTCGCCATCGGCGCGGCTGTGTACACCGCCGGTCTCAGGAACCGGCCCAAGGAGGCGGTCACCACGCCCTACCTGGGGCCTTCGTACGACCAGCAGCAGATCCTCGACGTCCTGGGGGAGTACGCGGACCGTGTGGTGTGGCAGGAGGAGCCCGACGTCTCGTCGGCCGCCGAGAGGACGGCGGGGCTGCTGGCCGAGAAGAACGTCGTCGGCTGGTTCCAGGGCCGTGCCGAGTTCGGACCACGCGCCCTGGGCAACCGCAGCATTCTCGCCAACCCGGCCTTCCCCGACATCAAGGACATCATCAATATCCGGGTCAAACACCGGGAGCCCTTCCGTCCGTTCGCGCCGGTCGTCCTCGAATCCGAGGCTCCCCGGGTCTTCGAGATGGGCAAGAAGACCTCGTCCCCGTACATGACGTTCGTCTTCCCGGTGCGCAAGGAGTACCGGGAGCGGATCCCCGGCGCCTGCCACGTGGACGGCACGGCACGGGTCCAGACGGTCGACGAGCGGCAGAACCCCGCGCTCGCGGAGCTGTTGCGCGCCTTCACGGCACGGACGGATGTGCCGTGCCTGCTCAACACCTCCTTCAACGTGGCCGGCGAGCCCATCGTCTGCTCACCGAGGGACGCCCTGGAGTGCTTCCTCGCCACCGAGATCGACCACTTGGTCATCGACCGTTTCGTGGTCACCAAGAAGTCCTGATCCCGGGGAATCGAAGGCCGCGTACAACCCTTGTGCCCCAACCGGTGTCGAACAGGGCGCCGGACAAGGAACGGGCCCTTTCCGGACACCCTCGCGCCTGCCCGGCCACTCTTCTCCACAGGAGCCGCTCGTGCGCAAGAACCGTTCGGCCGCCCTCGCCGCGGCCTCATTCCTCCTGCTCACCGGGGCGGGCATCGTCGCCGCCCCCTCCGCCGTCGCGGGCACCCCCGGGGGTACGCACGCCGACGACCGCAACAGCGACTTCAACGGCGACGGATACGAGGACGTCCTGGTCGGGGCCCCGGGGGCGACGGTCAGCGGCCAGAAGGGCGCCGGGCTCGTCACGGCCCAGTACGGCTCCTCCAGTGGCATGAACACCACCAATGTCGCCCGCTTCAGCCAGTCGACGGCCGGTGTCGCGGGCGCCGCGGAGGCGGGCGACGGCTTCGGGAAGGCCGTCGCCACCGGCGACCTGGACGGCGACGGCTTCGACGACGCGATCGTCGGCATCCCCGGCGAGGACATCGGCGACACGGCGGACGCCGGTGGTGTCGCGATCCTTTGGGGCTCGAAGCAGGGCCTCAGCGGTGAAGCCAGCGACTGGCTGGAGACCCAGGAGCCCACCAAGGGCGAACAGTTCGGCCTGAGTCTGGCCGCGGCACACCTCACCGGTGAGACGCCGGGCGACGTGCTCGCCGTACTGGACCGGGACGACCTGGAGCTCTTCGCGTACGACGCCGCACCGCAACCCGGGCAGGCCCCGCTGAAGCGCCGGGCGACCGAGCGCCTTTCCGCGGCGGCCGAGGAGCGCGACATCACGCCGAAGTCGCTCACCACCGGCGACTACGACGACAACGGCTACGCCGACCTCGTCGTGTCCGGCGTGACCGTGGGCGACGAGCCGGGGCACGGCTGGTCCGCGTACTTCTCCGGCAACACCGACGGACTCAAGTACGAGCACGATCTGCGCGGCGGACCCGTGGCCGCTTCCGGCGACATCAACCACGACGGCTTCGACGACCTGGTGACCGGCGAGCCCAACTCCCCGGACGACGGGGGCGAAACGATGACCGGCGGCCTGGTGGGCGTCCGCTACGGCGACGAGAACGGCCTCAAGGACGAGGCCAAGTGGTGGACCCAGGACAGCGCGGGTGTGCCCGGAACCGCCGAGAGCGGTGACGGCTGGGGCGGCGACCTGTCCGTGGCCGACACGAACGGCGACGGCTACGCCGACGTCGCGATCGGCGCCCCGGGCGAGGACATCGGCACGGTCGCGGACGCCGGCGCGGTCTGGGTGCTGCGCGGCGCGGAGGTCGGCCTGACGTCGGCCGGCGCCAAGTCCTTCGACCAGAACTCCGCGGACATCCCCGGCGTGGCCGAGAAGGGCGACAAGTGGGGTGCCCAGGTGCGCCTGACGGACCCGAACAGCGACGGGCGTTTCGGACTGCTGGCCGCCGCGCCCGGCGAGAACGCCGGTGACGGAGTGGTGTGGGTCCTGTCCGCGGGGGCGGGCGGCATCACCGCGGCGGGGTCCTGGACGTACGGCGGGGACTCGCTGGGCACGCCGGGCAAGGGCGCGGCGTTCGGCGCGGCGATCGACGAGTAGGAACCGGCGGCCCGCAAGGGCCCTCGGGCAGGTAAAGGCCTTCGGGCAGACATCCGAACGCGGTCGTGAGCGGCCGACGCGGCCTACGTATGATCACGGCCATGTGCTCACGACCGCGTTCGGAGGCTGAACAGGCATGACGGAGAGTCGAGTTGTCATCGTCACGGGCGGCGGGACAGGCATCGGTGCCGCCACGGCCCGGCAACTGCGCGCGGCAGGGCACCGCGTCGTCGTCTCCGGGCGGCGGCCCGAGCCGCTGCGCCGCGTCGCCGAGGAGACCGGGGCGCTGGCCCACCCCGCCGACGCGGGTGATCCCGCGGCGGTCGCCGGTCTCGTCGCGGCGGCCACGGAGGCGTACGGCCGCATCGACGGGCTCGTGCTCAACGCCGGAGTGGGGCGCAGCGGAGCGGTCGGCGACCTGTCCGACGAGGACTGGGACGCCGTGCTGAGCACCAACCTCACTGGACCCTTCCTCCTCATGCGGGCCGCGCTTCCCCACCTGCTCGAAGCACGTGGCTCGGTGGTGGCGGTCGCCTCGGTCGCCGCACTGCGCAACGGCGTGGCCAACGCCGCGTACGCCACGTCCAAGGCGGCGCTCCTCCAGCTGTGCCGCTCCCTCGCCGTCGACTACGGAAAGGCCGGGCTGCGCGCCAACACCGTGTGCCCCAGCTGGGTGCGGACCGAGATGGCCGACCGGCGGATGACCCGGTTCGCCGAGGAGGCCGGTCTGGGGGACGGCGGGGCCGACGCGGCGTACGAGGAAGCGACGCGGCTCGTCCCGGCGGGCCGGCCGGGAGAGCCCGAGGAGGTCGCCGAGGCGATCTCCTGGCTGCTTTCGCCCGCCGCCTCCTTCGTCAACGGTGCGGTGCTGACCGTCGACGGCGGGGTCACGGCGGTGGACCCCGGAACCTCCGCGTTCGACTTCAGCATCACACCGCGCGCCTGAGAACCCGGTCAGGGGCGGCGGGCTCCAGGGTCAGCCGAAGCGTTCCACGCGGAGCTGGGCGGGCGGGTACGGCGAGAAGGAGGTCGTGCCCACCGACCAGTAACCGCTGTCCGTGCCGGGGATCGGGGCGATGGCCTCGGGCAGATACGTGGGCGTCGTCTCCGGTCCCCGTTCGCTGACCCAGGCCGTGCCGTTCCAGCGCAGGTAGTGGGCGCGCTTCTGGTCCCAGAGGTCCCAGCCGGAGATACGGTCGGGCCGCCCCGCGGCATCCCCGGCGATGCCGCTCAGCAGGCCGACCGTGACCGGCGCCTGGACGATGCTCCACTGGGTGCCGTCCCAGTGCTGCGGCGTGACGCCGGGCGGTTTGCCGGGCGGCCCGCCCACGCCGTACGCGAACCCGGTCAGCCAGATGTCGTCATGCGCGACCGGGAGCAGCCCGGTCACCGAGGCACGGATGCCGAGCGTGCGGGGCACCACCGTCCAGGCGCCGTCCCAGCGGGCGATGATGTCGCCGTAGACCCACACCTCACCGCCGGATGTCACCTGGACGCCGGACGGCGTGGGCGCGGCCTCGTCCGGCAGCGGCCTGCACCAGCGCCACGTCGTGCCGTCGGTGAGCTGTGTCCCGGACTCGCCCCGCCCGGGGAAGTCCGCCTCGCGCGGCGACGGAGAGCAGATGGGCGGCGTCCTGCCCGGCCGTGGCGGCGCCGGACAAGTGGAAGGGCAGGGTCAACCCCGCGCCGGTGATGGCCAGTCCGCGGACAAGGACGCGTCTTCGCATGGAGGGAGCCCTTCTTGAGGTCTGCGGGTCTCTACGCGGGCGACACCCTGAAACGGGCTTGGTGAGCCGTCAATGCACAGGGGTGCGCGTTTCGTGTTCTGCAGGGCTCGACTCCCGCAGGGCCATGCGAGAGTTCGCGGCTCGGGCACGGAACCGAACTTGCTTTCGGTTCGTCGTCGTTGGGTGACAGGTGTGCCGCCACTTCCCTGAAGGGGGACGCATGAGCGCCAACTCGGCCCGGACCAGGCCGGCGACGCCGGTCGGGCCGCAGGTCTGCCCGGTCGGGCCGGTCGTCGACATCGTGTTCAGCCGCTGGGCCACGCCGATCCTCTGGACACTGAACGAGTACGGCCGCCTGCGCTTCGTGGAACTGCAGCGCGCCATCGCGGGCATCACGCCCAAGGTCCTGACGCAGCGGCTGCGGCAGCTGGAACGGGACGGCCTGGTGATACGCACCTACTACCCCGAGGTCCCGCCGCGCGTGGAGTACGAGATCAGTGAACTCGGGCGCAGCCTGGGGCCGTTGTTCGCCACGCTCGCCGAGTGGTCCACGGAGAACCTGGACAAGGTGGAGCAGGCCCGGACAGACTTCGACGGCGACAAGTGAGGGGCGGACGCCACACATGACAAAGAGCACCTTCCGTATCGGAGGTGAGATCGGCGTGCGTCGGATCGGGTTCGGCGCGATGCGCCTCGCGACCGAGGCAGGGGCGCCCAGGGAGGCCTCCATCGCGGTGGCCCGGCGGGCCGTCGAGCTGGGCATCACACTGATCGACACGGCGTACATGTACGGGTGGGGCGCCAACGAGGAACTGCTGGTCGAGGCGCTGTATCCGTATCCCGACGACCTGCTGATCGCGACCAAGGTCGCCATCGAACGGCCAAGCCCCGGCGAAGAGGCGTCGGTCAACGGACGGCCGGAGTTCCTGCGTGAGCAGGTCGAGCAGGCACTGCGTCGGCTGCGCGTCGAGCGGATCGGGCTCCTCCAGATGCACCGCCTCGATCCGAAGGTGCCGCTGGCCGAACAGCTCGGCACACTGCGGGAGTTCCAGCTCGACGGCAGGATCGGCCATATCGGTCTGTCGGAGGTCACCGTCGACGAGCTCGACGAGGCACGGCGGATCGTCGACGTGGCGAGCGTGCAGAACCGCTACAGCCTGCTCGACCGCGAGCACGAGGCCGTGCTCGACGCCTGCGACGGGGCGGGGATCGCCTTCCTGCCCTGGCGGCCGGTCCACCCGGCGGCATCGGCCGCCACGGCCGAGGTCGCGGCTGTCGCCGCCGAACTCGACGCCACGGCGGCGCAGGTCGCGCTGGCCTGGCTGCTCGACCGTTCGCCGGTCGTGCTGCCGATTCCCGGCACCGCCTCGCTCGACCACCTGGCGGAGAACGTCGCCGCGGCAGAGCTCCGGCTGAGCGCCGGGCAGCGTGAGCGCCTCGACCGGATCACGCTTCCCACTGCCGGATGAGCCGGGTCAGCGCCTGCGCCGCGGCACTGGTGTAGGCGCTGTCGCGGCGCAGGAGCACCACCGTGCGCGCGGGCAGGGCGGGAGCGAGCGGGACGGGGCGCAGGTGGGGGTGGTCGCGGGTGAGGGCGTCGGGCAGGACCGTGGCCAGCTCGGTGCGCCGGACGATCTCGGTCAGGGCATTGATCGAGTTGGCCTCCACGGTGATGCGAGGCTGTACGCGGTGCGTGGCGAGGTAGCCGTCGATGTGGCCGCGCGTGGCGAAGTCGCCGCTGAGCAGGGCGAGTTCGACACCGTCCGCCATCTCCCGCACCGGTAGCGCGTCCGCGCGCCCGCTGTGCGGGTGGCGGGAGCCGACGACCAGGCCCAGGGTCTCGGTGAACAGCGCCGTGGCGGCGATCCCGGGGAGGTGGTCCGCGCTGAAGGCGATGCCGAGGTCGAGTTCATCGGCGAGCAGCGCGGCTTCGATGCCGTCCTGGTTCATCTCGCGCACGTCGAGGCTGATCGCGGGATGACGCTCGTGGAACCGCGCGACGAGCGGGCCGATCAGATAGGCGGTGAACGTCGGTGTCATCGCCAGGCGCAGATGACCGCGGCTCAGGTCCTGTACGTCGAGAACGGCACGTTCGGCGGCGGCGAGGTCGCGCAGGGCGCGGCGCGCGTGCGGGACGTAGGCCTCACCGGCGTCGGTCAGGCGCACGGTGCGGCCGGTGCGGTCCAGGAGCTGGACGCCCAGTGACCTCTCCAGCTGCTTGATCTGCTGGGAGAGGGTCGGCTGCGAGATGCGCAGGTCTTCGGCGGCGCGGGTGAAATTGCCGTGTTCGGAGACGGCGAGCAGATAGCGCAGGTGACGCAGTTCCAGAGCCATGCCCCAACTATAGATGGCATCGATGGCAGACATGGCAAATGCGTCTTGGACGCTATAGGTCCAGGTCATGCATGGTGGATCTCGTCAGGCCCGCCGGGCCCGACGCCCCTACACCGTTGAAGGGAGTGACCATGCAGGACCTCACCGAGGGTGTCGCGCGCTTCCGGCGCGACGTCTTTCCGGCGAAGGCGGACCTCTTCACCCGCCTCGCGGGACACCACCGGCCGACGACGCTCTTCATCAGCTGCTCCGACGCCCGCGTGGTGCCGGAACTGCTCACGCAGAGCGAACCGGGTGAGCTGTTCGTCATCCGGACCGCCGGCAACCTCGTGCCCGCCTACACGCCCGGTGCGGACGGGGTCGCGGCGAGCATCGAGTACGCCGTCGCCGTCCTGGGAGTGTCGGACGTCGTCGTCTGCGGGCACTCCGCCTGCGGTGCGATGACCGCCCTAGCCGAACAGCACGACCTGAGCGGGCTGCCGGCCGTCGCCGACTGGCTGCGCCACGCGGACGCCTCCCGGGCCCGCGCCACCGGGGAGGCGACCGGGCTGGAAGAGACGGGTGCCCTCGTACGGGAGAACGTGCGCGCCCAGCTGGCGAACCTCGCCACCCACCCCTCCGTGGCCCGTGCCCTGCTCCGGGGAACGCTCACGCTGCACGGCTGGGTCTACGACATCCCCACCGGCACGGTCGAGGAACTCGACACGGCCGCTCGCGCCGCCTGAGCACCACGTCACGGCGTCGCCACCCCACCACCCCACCACGTAAGGAATTCTTCTCATGCAGCACGCCCAGTTCGACCCCGCCGCCCGCCGGACCCTGGCCGTCACCGCCGTCGAGGCCAAGGTGCGCAAGGACCTGTCCTGGCAGCAGATAGCCGATGTCACCGGCTACTCGGTCGCCTTCGTCACCGCCGCCGTGCTCGGCCAGCACGCCCTGCCGGAGCCCGCCGCCGAGGCCGTCGCGGAGCTCCTGGGCCTGGACACCGACGCGGCGACGCTGCTCCAGACCATCCCGACGCGCGGCTCCATCCCCGGCGGTATCCCCACCGACCCGACGATCTACCGCTTCTACGAGATGCTCCAGGTCTACGGCACCACGCTCAAGGCCCTGGTCCACGAGGAGTTCGGCGACGGCATCATCAGCGCGATCAACTTCAAGCTGGACGTGAAGAAGGTCGCCGACCCGGACGGCGGTGAGCGCGCCGTCATCACCCTGGACGGCAAGTACCTGCCGACCAAGCCCTTCTGACGGGCCGGAGTCAGATCGCCGGGCGGTCGATCCGGTAGAGGTAGTGGGCGCGGTCGTCGATGGGGTTGTCGGGTTCCAGCGACACATCGGCGACCCGCAGCAGGCCCGCCTTCTCCAGGATGCGCCAGGACGCGCGATTGCCCACGTGCACGGGGACGAGCACCGCGGTGGCGTCGGGGTGATCGGCCCAGGTGGCCCGGACGACCTCCTGGATCATGCGGGTGCCGAGCCCCTGGCCGATCCGCTTCGGGTCCCCGATGAGGTAGTCGACGGACATGGCTTCCTGAGGGATCTCCGCCTGGTGGGCCAACTCGCTCAGATCCTCCGCGTAGTCGGCGAAGCGGTAGCGCTGGACGAGGCCGAACGGTTCACCGTCGAGCAGTATGAGCAGGTCCTCCGACGGCTCCTCGCCGCGGGCCGCCGGGCCGAAGTCGCGGGCGACCGCCTCGGGCGAGGTCTCGTGGTGCCACCAGCGCGCGACGTGCGGCTGCCGCAGCCACTGCCGCAGCAGGGGGAAGTCCGTTTCGTCGAGTCGACGCCAGCTGATCATCGGGCACCTCGGCGGTGGGGCTCGGGGGAGCGGAACGGTGGCAGCTGCGCCCATTGTCCCGCCCTCGCGCCCCTGAGCGCCCTCAACCCCCGTACGTGGCCTCGGACTCGCCGAGCACCGCGGCGAAGTCATCCGCGAAGCGTGCGGCTTCCGACACTTCGAGGGTGGCCGACGTGACCCGTACGGCCGTGGGCGTGGCGATGCGGAAGCGTGAGCCCGCGGCCACCCACCACCCCCGCGAGCGCAGTCCGTTGACCACCGCGGACTCGTCCCGCACCGGCACGGACACGTTCAGCCCGCTCGCCCCGTGTGCGGCGATCCCGCGCCGAGTGAGCTCGCCGGTCAGCGCCTCGCGCCGCTCGGCGTAGACCCGCTCGGCCCGCCCCACGAGCGCCCTCGCATCGGGATCGGCCATCGTGCGCTCGACCGTTTCCTGCAGCAGATGACTGACCCACCCCGAGGTGAGCAGCATCCGCCCCTCGTGCCGGGCCAGCGTGGTCGCGTCGCACGCCAATGCCGCCCAGCGCAGGTCGACGCTCAGGTGCTTGGACACGGTCCGCACCTGCGCCCACCGTTCGAGCCCGCCGGACGCCAGCGAGTGCGAGGGCGCCCCCGCGACCTCCGCGTTGTGATCGTCCTCGATGACCAGCACTTCCGGGTGGCCGCCGAGTGCTTCGAGCAGGGCGTCGCGGCGGGCCGCCGAGAAGCAGCCGCCCACCGGGTTCTGACCGCGCGGGCTGCACACGACCGCCCTGACGCCCGCCCGCAGGGCGCCGCGCAGCGCCTCCGGCCTGATCCCCTCGTCGTCCACCGCGACCGGCACCATACGCAGGCCCAACGCCGGTACCAGGTCCAGGAGATGGTGGAACCCCGGGTCCTCGACGGCCACCGCGTCGCCCGGCTTCAGCTCCACGGAGAGCAGCCGCGCCATGCAGTCAAGGGCGCCGTGCGCGAAGGTCACCCGGTTGTCCGGAATCCCGTCCCGCGCGAACCACTCCCGGGCCAGTCCCTCGAGCCCCGCGCGGCGCGGCGAACCGCGGTGCGAACCGCTGACGGGGGCCACTCGCTCGGGCGGCAGCAGCGCCGGCATCAGTGCCGGGTCCGGATGTCCGCCCGCCAGATCGCGCACCCCGTGCGGCACCTTCGGCGGCCTGCGCGCCCCGACCGCGGGAGCCTGGGCGACCACCGTTCCGCCACGCCCGCGCGTGACCACGATCCCGCGCTGCCGGAGCTCCCTGTAGGCCGTCGCCACCGTCCCGGCGCTGACCCCGAGCTCATCGGCGAGCCTGCGCACCGGCGGCAGGGCATCCCCCGGACCCAACCAGCCCTCGGCCACGGCCTGTTCGACCGACGAGGTAATGCCCTTGGCGGTCGTGCCCTTGATCGCATATTGTGCTGCCACGTAACTGATTATGTATCAATACAAAAGTCGGGTCAAGGTCGGATCAAGTGGGAAACCAAGGGGGAGTGGTGAGCCTCAGCCGTCGGCGGGCCGCACTGTACGCACGCATACCGGGGGGCCTCGACGGGCGCCGCATGCTCTGGATCGCCCTGATCAACAAGGTGGGGACCGGGCTGTGGATGGGGGCGGCCGCCCTCTACTTCACCCTGGTCACCGGGCTCTCCGTCGCCGAGGTCGGCGTGCTCATGGGAGCTTCGGGGGCCGTGGGCATCGCGGGGGCGCCGCTCGCGGGACACCTCGCCGACCGATTCGCCGTCACCCGCGTCATCATCGGCTCCCAACTCGTGCAGGCCGCGGCCCTGTTGGCGTTGCTGACGACGGAGAACTTCTCCCTGCTCCTGCTGTACTCGGCCGTGAACAGCCTCGCCGACCGCGGCGCCAACGTCCTCACCAAGCTGTACGCCGCCCGTATCGCGGGCCAGGACCGCACCAAGTACCAGGCCGTTCAGCGCACGGTGGCCAACGCGGGCTGGGCCATCGGCGGCCTGGCGGGGGCGCTCGCGCTCGCCGTCGGCACCACTCACGCCTACCAGGCCCTGCTCGTCGGGAACGTGCTCAGCTTCCTCTTCGCCGCGTTCCTCACCCTGCGCTGCGCGGAACCGCCGTCGCCCTCCCGGGTGGTCACGGACTCCGCGGCGTCCGCGCTCCCCGCAGCTCCTTCCAACCCGTGGCGCGACCGCCGCTACCTCCTCTTCACCGCCACCGAGGCGGCGCTGTTCCTCGACGACGCGGTGCTCCAGGTCGGCATCCCGCTGTGGATCGTCCACGCCACGGACGCCCCGCACGGCCTCGCGCCGCTGCTCATGGTCCTCAACTGCGTGCTCGTCGTCTGCTGCCAGGTCCCGTTGTCCCGCTTCGGAGGTACGCCGGAACGGGCCCGCCATCTCCTCGTACCCCTCGCCGCCTGCTTCGTCGTCGGCTGCGCCGCGATGACCGTCTCGGTGGCGGGCGGCACTTGGCCGGCCGTCATCGCGCTCGTGATCGCGGCGATCGCCTTCACCTTCGCGGAGATACTGCACGCCATCGCGTCCTGGGAGCTCTCCATCGCGCTCGCCCCTGATGACGCCCAGGGCGCCTACCTCGGTGTGCACGGACTGTCGTCTTCGGCCCAGCGCAGCGGGGGACCGCTCCTGGTCACCGCCGTCATCGCCGCGGGACCCCTGGCCTGGCCGCTGCTCGGCGCGGGTGTGATCGTGACGGTGGCGGCGCAGAGCCGTCTCGTGCGCGAGCGGCCGCTCCGGCCGGGCGGACCGGTGGATGTGCCCGGCGCACTGCCCGACCGTGAACGCGGTGAACGCGGTCAGCGGCTCGGGTCGTGACCCGTCGTACGTGCGGACGTCCCGCCCGCCACGCGATCGTGGCGGGCGGGACGAAGAGGTGAGGAACCGTGTGCGGGTCCGCGGAGGCTCAGCGGCCGATCCGGATGCGGTGCGCCTGGTCCTGGCCCTCGGGGCCGGTGCCGGACTTGTCGACCACGAACGCCGTACCGCCCGTCACCTGGATGTGGTTGGGGCTCGCGCCGGTGGCCAGGGTCTCGACGACGGCGCCCTTGGCGGGGTCGACGACCGTGACGGTGCCGGGGGTCCGGTTGGCGACCAGGACCTTGCCCGAACGCCGGTCGGTGGCGACGGACAGGGCGCCCGCGCCGGTCGGCACGGACTTCTTCACGGTGCCCTTTTTGAGGTCGACGACGGAGAGGCCGCCGGCGGCCTGGTCGGCGGTGTAGGCGGTGCGGCCGTCCTTGGAGAGCGCGAGGGAGATCGGGCCGTCGCCGGTCGGGATGAGGCGGGGGCTCTCGCCCTTCGGGGTGATCTCGATGATCCGGTCGCCGCCCAGGTCGGCGGCGTACGCGGCGCCGGTCCGCTCGTTCACGGCCAGGCCGGCCGGGGTCGACCCCTCGACCGTGACGCGCTTCTTCTCCTTGAAGGTGCGGGTGTCGAAGGCGACGACGGTGCCGTCGCCGAAGCTGCTCGCCCACGCCGTGTTGTGCCTGGTGTCCACGACGACCTCACGGGCGTGGTTCACGCCGGGCAGTGAGGCGAGGTGCTTGCCGGTGCGCTGGTCGTAGACGGCGACGGAGTTGTCGCGGGTGTTCGTGGTCCAGACGGTGTTGTGCTCGTCGTCGACGGCGATCCCGTAGACCGCCTCGACGGCGCCGGTCTCGGCGTTGGTCACCGGAGGCGTGTAGCTGTCCTTCACCTTGAGCGTGCGCGGGTCGACCTTCAGGAGGCTGGAGTTGGTGACGGGCGGCCGGCCCACCGCGGAGGTGGCCCACAGCACGTTGTTCCGCTCGGAGTACGCGGACTGGTAGAGACCCTTCACGAGCGGCGCGGACTCGACGGTCGAGCCGGACGCTTTGCCGGAGGTCTGGCCGGGCTGCGCGGACGCGGTACCGGTCAGGGCCAGCGCACTGCCCGCGGCGAAGGCCACGGCAACTGCGGCGGTACGGCGAATGCGGCAGGTGAGAGAGGTCATGCTGCGTCAATCTCCTTGACTGAGGCGCCTCCAGGAGAGGCGATCACCCGATAACTTAGCTTAGCCTAACCTAAGTATCACGCATTCAATTGTGTGGCGCCCGACACATCCGACCCTCTCTCCCCTAGGGGGAAGGCAAGGGCAAACCCCCACCCCGCTAAGCCAGTTGGGAGGATGTGGCGGCCATGCGGGGGCGGCGAGGATCTTCCCCATGACGAAGAACAAGCGAAACGCCGCCCTGCTCGCCGCCTCGGCGGCCATCCTCAGCCTCACCGCACCGCTGGCCGCGACGGCCTCGACTCCCGCCGCCCCCAACGCTCTCTCCACCGTCGGGCCCCTGGACTGGCAGCCGTGCGAGGGCAGGGGCCTCGACCCCCGCCAGGAGTGCGCCACCGTCGACGTCCCGATGGACTACGCCGACCCCACCGGCAAGCAGATCGGCATCGCCGTCTCCCGCATCCCCAGCGAGAACCCCGAGGCACGCCGAGGCGCCCTGTTCCTGATCCCCGGCGGGCCCGGCGGACTCGGCCTCGACACCCCGTCGGGCAAGGGCCAGAAGCTGCCGAAAGCGGTCCGCGACACGTACGACCTGATCGGCTTCGACCCACGCGGCCTCGGCCGCTCCACCCCGGTGAGCTGCGGTCTCGAACACGCCGACCTCGCCATGTCGAGGTTGCGCCCCTGGCCTGCCGCCGACGGCTCCATCAGCGAGAACATGACCACCGCGCAGCGGATGTCGGATGCCTGCGCACGCAACGGCGGTGATCTCATCCGCCACATCACCACCGCCAACGAGGCCCGCGACATCGACCGCATCCGGGCGGCCCTCGGCGAGCGGAAGCTCTCCGCGTGGGGTGTCTCCTACGGCACCTACGTCGGGGCGGTCTACAGCCAGCTCTTCCCGCGCCGCACCGACCGCGTCGTCCTGGACAGCAACGACGACCCCGACCCCACACGGGTCTCCCGCGCCTGGGTCGCCGCGCACGAGCAAGGAGTCGAGGACACCTTCCCGGAGTTCGCCAAGTGGGCCTCGGCACCGGGCAATCCGCACCGCCTCGCCGAAACGGCGGCCGAAGTGCGCCCGCTCTTCCTGGAACTGGCCGCCGAGCTCGACCGCGAGCCGATCCCATGGCCCGGCGCCAACCCCGGGGAACTCAACGGCAACGTCCTGCGCCAGACCCTGCTCAACACGCTCTACGACCCCGACGGCTTCCCCAAGCTGGCCGAGCTGATCCTGGCCGCACGGAAGGGCACGGTCCCGCCCGCGCCGCAGGGACCGCCGGAGGCGATGATGCAGAACGCCGTCGCGGTGGGCTCCGCGGTCCTCTGCAACGACATCGAGTGGCCCAGGTCGCCAGCCGCGTACGAGAAGGGGGTCGCCGAGAGCCGTGCCAAGTACCCCCTGACGGCGGGAATGCCGCGCAACGCGATGCCGTGCGCCGCCTGGCCCTACAAGCCGAAGGAGGCCCCGGTGCGGATCACCGACAGCGGTCCGTCCACCATCCTGCTCGTCCAGAACGAGCGCGACCCGGCGACCCCGCTCAGCGGCGCCCTCAAACTCCGTACGGCCCTGGGCAAGCGCGCCACCATGGTCACGGTGAACTCGACCGGCCACGACGCCTATCTCGACAACGGCAACGAGTGCGGCGACCGGACCGTCTCCCACTACCTGGCGACGGGGGAGCGGCCGGGGCGCGACACCTACTGCGCCTAGCCACCGGACCCGGCAGGGTCAGGCCAGCAGCTCCGCGGTGTCGAGGAACGGCCGGCCGAGCTCCTCCGCCCCGAAACCGAGCACGAAGAGGCCGGTCGACACCCGCTCGAGGAAGCCCCACTCCCAGACCGCCTGCCCGTCCACCCCGGTCCGGTCCGCCAGGAGCGCACAGTAGGACCGCAGCAGAGCGTCGGCCGCGGCCCGGTCCCTGCCCTTCAACTCCGCGCACCAGTCGCGGAGCACGACCCCCAGGTCGTACGCGGGATCGGCGAGGAACCCGTCGGGGTCCACGAACACGAAGCCCGCATCGGCCCCGGCCCTGGGTGCGAGGACTTGCAGCGCGTTGCCGGGGTGCGGGTCGCCGTGCACGACGACGCAACGGCCGGGATCGAAGGCGGCGGCGCGGCGTCCGGCGTACGTCAGTGCCCGGGTCACCACCCGCTCCGAGCAGGGGCGGCCGAGGCTCTCCCACAGCCGTGCGACCAGCTCGCCGAGCGTGCGGGCCTTCTCCTCGGCCGGATCGACGGTGAGCTCCGCGGCGCGGGGCACCCGCCAGGCGCTGCGGAGCATGACGCACAGCGTCTCGATCTGCTGCCGAGGGGCGAGGCCGATGCGGTCCATCGACGGGCCGAGCGCCTCCTGGAGCATCGCGTGACGGCCGAGGTCATGGGCGAGGAGGCGCGCGTACCCCCGGCCCTCCGCTAGGCGCAGGGTGCGCACCTGGCCCGCGAAGTCCGGTGCGGGCAGGGAGACCTTGAGCACCGCGTCCCGCCCCTCGCGGGTCCTGGCCCGCGCCACGTACGAGGTGGTTCCGCCGGGCAGCGGCGGCCCGACCTCGATGGACCACCGCCGCTCCAGATCACCGAGGAGACCGGGCAGTTCGGTCAGCCACCGCTCGCCGATGGCTCCCAGGCCGTGGGCCTTCTCGCGTACGAGGGGCTGGACTTCGACGGCGGGTTCGGTCACGGCAGCGGGCCGCCCCGGGCGGTGATCCACAGGTCGTACCACTCCTCGTGGGTGAGTTCGGGTTCGCGGTGGACGGCGTCCCGGCAGGCGAGGATGCGGTCCGGGCGGCTGGTGCCGATGACGGGGGCGATCCGCGCCGGATGCCGCTGGAGCCACCACAGCAGGATCGTCTCCGGGGTCGTCCGCTTGCGTGCGGCGAGATCGGCGACGAGCCGTGCGGTCGGGGTCTCGCCGCCGCCGGTGAAGCGGCCCCGGGCGAGGGCTCCCCAGGCCTGCAGCTGGATGCCGTTGGCGGCGCAGTACTCCAGGGTCCCGTGCGGGAAGCCGCTGTCGGCGGCGGCCGGTGTGTTCACGAGCACCCCGGCCTCGACCCAGTCGCGGCTCTCCAGGCTCATCTCCAGCTGGTTGGCGACCAGCGGTACGTCCAGGTGCGCCCGCAGGTGCGCGATCTGCGCGGCGCTCATGTTCGACACACCGAACCGGCGCACCAGACCCTGCCCGTGCAGCGAGGCCAGCGCCTTCGCGATCTCCTCCGGGCCTGTCAGCGGATCGGGCCGGTGCAGGAGCAGTACGTCGATCACGTCGGTGCGCAGCCGGGTGAGGCTCTCCTCGACGCGCTGGACGATGGTCGGCCCGCGCAGGTCGTACAGACCGGGCCGGTCGCCCTCGGCCAGGCGGATGCCGCACTTGGTCTGCAGGACGATGCGTTCGCGCAGTCCGGACGCCCTGGCGAGCACCTCGCCGAAGACCGCCTCCGACTTGCCGTGCCGGTAGATGTCGGCCTGGTCGAAAACCGTGATGCCGGCCTCAAGTGCTGCTTCCACGGCGGCCTCGGCCGCGTCGATGTCCTCGGGGGCGTACGGCGTGGTGTCCCAGGTGCCGCCGAGTCCCATGCACCCGTACAGCACACGACCGGTGTGGACGTCGGTCCGCGATGCCATGTCTCTTCCTCCGTGTCGCTCCGTGGTGGACCCGGCCATCGTCGCTCAGGCCCGCGGTGGTCCGGCGGCCAGGGAGAGGAGTCGCTCCCTGCCGATGACGTCGGTGCGCGTGGCCGGGACGGTACAGGCGTACGCGCCGGCGATCGTGCCGTAGCGGGCGCAGTGCAGGGGTGGCTCGCCGGCCAGCAGGCCGAAGAGGTAGGCCGCGGCGAAGGCGTCACCGGCGCCGTTGGAGTCCACCACCGGCGCGGGGGGTGTGGCGGCCGGCACGTGGGACAGTTCGCCGTCGACGAGGAGATGGGCGCCCTCGGCCCCGGCCGTCGCGACGACCGTCCGGGCCCGGCCCCGCGCGGCGATCTGACGCATGGTCTTCTCCGGGTCGGCCAGGGCGGCCGTCGACAGGAAGACGAGGTCGGCCTCGTGCGCGAAGGCCTCGTGGTACGGCTCGGCTCCGTCCCAGTCGTGCAGGTCGGTCGAGATGCTCACCCCTGCCGCGCGCAGCGTGGGCAGGGCGAAGGCGCAGGGATGGGTGAGGGAGACGTGGGCGTGCCGGCTCACGGCGGCCAGGGCCTCGACCGTCGCCCGGGGCAGCCGGTCGGTGCCCTGCGCACGGCTGTTGTCGTACAGCGAGAGGCGCCGTCCGTCGGGGCCGACGAGGTTCACCGCGCGCTTGGTGCCGTTGCTCTGGAGAGCCTCGGTGAAGGGGATGCCGCGCTCGCGGTGCAGCGCGCGGATCAGGTCGCCCTCGTGGTCCGCGCCGATGAGGTCGATGTGATGGGTGCGCAGCCCCAGCGCCCTCACCCCCATCGCGACGAAGTCGCCGGTCTGCCCGGCGCGCGTCTCGATCGCGGGCACCATGTAACTGTCGGCGTAGGGGAGGGGCAGCTCGGGGACGTACACGATCGAGTCCACGCCCGCGCCGCCGAGCACCAGCACGTCGATCTCGGTCTCAGTGGGCACGGACGCTCCTCGGCGCACTCGTCAGGACTGGTCCGCGTTCCGGTCGGCGCGGCCGGAGGCCGTCGAGCCGCGGACCACGAGCTCCGGCATGAAGAGGAACTCGCTGTGCGGGGCGGGCGTTCCGCCGATCTCCTCCAGGAGGGTGCGGACCGAGGCCTGGCCCATCGCCTGGACCGGCTGGCGGATCGTGGTCAGCGGGGGGTCGGTGAACGCGATGAGCGGGGAGTCGTCGTAACCGACCACCGAGATGTCCTGCGGCACCCGCAAGTCCCGTTCCCGGGCGGCCCGGACGGCGCCGAGGGCCATCATGTCGCTGGCGCACACGAGCGCGGTGCAGCCCCGGCCGATGAGCGTGCCCGCCGCGGCCTGGCCGCCCTCCAGCGTGTAGAGGGAGTGCTCGATCAGCTCCTCGGAGTCCGCGGGTGACAGGCCGAGGGCTTCGCGCATGCCGAGCTGGAAGCCCTCGATCTTGCGCAGAACGGGCACGAAACGCTTGGGTCCCACCGCGAGCCCGATGCGGGTGTGGCCCAGCGAGGCGAGGTGCGTGACGGCGAGCCGGGCCGCGGCGCGGTCGTCCGTGGAGACGAAGGGGGCCTGCACCTTGGGGGAGAAGCCGTTGACGAGGACGAAGGGCACGCCCTTGCCGCGCAGCACTTCGTACCGCTCCATGTCGGCGGTGGTGTCGGCGTGCAGGCCGGAGACGAAGATGATCCCGGAGACGCCGCGGTCCACGAGCATGTCCGTGAGTTCGTCCTCGGTGGAGCCGCCGGGCGTCTGGGTGGCGAGGACCGGTGTGTAGCCCTGGCGGGTCAGGGCCTGGGCGATGACCTGGGCGAGCGCGGGGAAGATCGGGTTGTCCAGCTCGGGCGTGATCAAGCCGATCAGTCCTGCGCTGCTGCGCTGGCGCAGCCGCGTGGGACGTTCGAAGCCGAGCATGTCCAGGGCGGCGAGGACGGATTCGCGGGTGGCCGCAGCCACACCGGGCTTGCCGTTGAGCACGCGGCTGACGGTGGCTTCGCTCACCCCCGCCTGCGCTGCGATGTCGACGAGCCGTGCGGTCATGCGGGGACTGTACCGGTGATCCGCCGGATTGCACACCGGTTGTGAAAGCTTGCAGAAAGCTCTGCCCTTGCAAGGAGCTTGCGGGCCACTCCGGACGCGATGAGGGCGGCCATGTGCCACCTCAGGGGCCTGTCAAGCGCAGCAAGAGAAACCGAAAGGACACACGGCGGTAACGATCAGCAGTCCTTGCAGAAATTTCCCGCAAGCTCTTTCGGGCGCTTTTCAATCCTGTTACGTTCCCTGGCAACCCGGCGCCGCGTCGAGTGCGGCTCGCAGGAGGCAGCTCAGTTGGGGTCCAGCTGGGGTTCCGCCTCCCCTTGTTCCGGGATCAGTTGAAGGAGTTCACATGCGGCGTGGCATAGCGGCCACCGCAATCGTCGCGGCCCTGGCCCTGACAGCGGCAGCGTGCGGTGGCGATGACGGTGACAGCGGCAAGAAGGCTTCGGGCAAGCTGTCCGGGACCGTCACTTTCTGGGACACCTCGAACGATGCCGAGAAGGGGACCTACGAGAAGCTCGCCAAGGGCTTCGAGAAGCTCCACCCGGACGTCAAGGTCAACTACGTGAGCGTCGCGTTCGGCGAGGCCAACGCCAAGTTCAAGAACGCCGCGGGCGGCAACTCCGGCGCCCCCGACGTCATGCGCACCGAGGTCGCCTGGGTCGCGGACTTCGCCAACCTGGGCTACCTCGCCCCGCTGGAGGGCACCCCCGCCCTCGACAAGGCGGACGACTACCTCCCGCAGGCCGCGGCAAGCACCAAGTTCAAGGGCAAGACCTACGCCGCCCCGCAGACCATCGACACCCTGGCGCTCTTCTACAACAAGAAGATGCTCAAGGAAGCCGGTGTCGAGGCGCCCAAGACCTTCGACGAGGTGAAGAGCGCCGCGAAGAAGATCAAGTCGAAGACCGGCAAGACCGGCCTCTACCTGCGCGGTGACGACCCGTACTACTACCTCCCGTACCTCTACGGCGAGGGCGGCGACCTCCTCGACACCAAGAGCAAGAAGGTCACCGTCGACGACCCCCAGGGCGCCGCGGCCTTCAAGGTCATGAAGGACCTGGTCGACTCCAAGGCGGCCACCACCGACGCGAGCGACGGTTACAACAACCAGCTCAACGCCTTCAAGGACGGCGACGTCGCGATGGCCCTCGACGGACCCTGGTCCATCGAAGGAGCCATGCAGGGCAAGGAGTTCAAGGGCGACAAGGCCAACCTCGGCATCGCCCCCGTGCCCGGCGGCAGCGACCGGCAGGCCTCCCCGCAGGGCGGCTGGAACCTCGCGGCCTACGCGGGCTCCAAGAACCTCGACGCCAGCTACGAGTTCATCAAGTACATGAGCTCGGCCAAGGTGCAGCAGCAGACCACCGAGAAGCTGAGCCTGCTGCCCACCCGTACCTCTGTGTACGACGTGAAGTCCGTCAAGGACAACCAGATGGTCCAGTTCTTCAAGCCGGCCGTGGACAAGTCCGTGGAGCGGCCCTGGATCCCGGAGGCCAACGCCCTGTTCGAGCCGATCCGGCTGCAGATGGAGAAGGTGCTCAGCGGCAAGACCTCGCCCGAGGACGGGGCGAAGGGTGTCGGCGACGCCTACCGCAAGCTGCTGAAGGACTACAAGTAAATGGCTGTTGACAGCAGCCAGTCCCTTGCCAAGGCCGCGGACGCCCACGGCGTCCGCGGCCGCGGCCCGCGGACCGGCAAGACCCCAGGACGGCTCCGCAGGTCGCTGTCCACCCACTGGTACGCCTGGGCCATGGTCGCCCCCGTGGTGGCCGTGATCGGCGTGATCATCGGATACCCGCTGGTGCGGGGCCTGTACCTGTCGACGACCGACGCCAACGAGGCGAACGTCGAGCGCACCATCGGCGTCAACCACATCCCGGCGACCTACAAGTCCGTCGGCCTGGACAACTACACGGCGGTCCTCTCCGACGGCGTCTTCTGGGACCGGCTGACCTGGACGGTCATCTGGACCGTCTCCTGCGTCGCCATCTCCTTCGCGCTCGGCCTCACCCTGGCGAACATGCTCAACCGCAAGCTGGCGGGACGCTCCCTCTACCGGATGGCGCTGATCCTGCCGTGGGCGGTGCCCGCCTTCGTCTCCGTCTTCACCTGGCGGCTGCTCTTCAACGAGAAGAACGGCATCCTCAACAAGCTCCTCGCCGGTGGCGGCATCGACGCGATTCCGTGGCTCAACGACCCCACCTGGGCCAAGCTCTCGGTGATCATGGTCAATGTCTGGCTCGGCGTCCCGTTCATGCTGGTCGCCATGCTCGGCGGACTCCAGTCCATTCCCGGCGAGCTCTACGAGGCCGCGGAGATGGACGGCGCGAACGCCTGGCAGCGCTTCCGGCACATCACGCTGCCGGGCCTGCGCACCGTCAGCAGCACCGTGATCCTCATCAGCGGCATCTGGACCTTCAACATGTTCCCGGTGATCTTCCTGCTCACCCGGGGCGGTCCGGGCGACGCCACCGAGATCCTGGTGACGTACGCCTACCGGCTCTCGTTCGTCGTGAGCCCGCGCGACTTCGCGGGATCCGCGGCCTGGGGCGTCATCATTCTGCTGCTCCTTTCGCTCTTCGCGGTCGTCTACCGCCGCGCGCTCCGCAAGCAGGGAGAAGTGTGGTGACCACCGTGACCAACTCCGAGGGCCAGGCCAAGGCCCCGTCCCAGAGCCGCCCGAAGTCCCCGAACCGGCCCAAGAAGGTCAGGCAGCGCGGTGAACGCGGGCCGCTGGCCTCGGTCGCGCTCCACGTGGGCCTGCTGCTCGCCTCCGCCACCGCGGTGCTCCCACCGCTGTGGCTCCTGATCACCTCGTTCAAGCCGACGAGCGAGGCGTTCTCCACCGACCTGGTCAAGGACTTCACGTTCCGCAACTACGACCACGTCGTCAACGACACCGAGTTCCTGAGCTGGCTCGGCAACTCCCTGTTCGTCGTGGGACTGACCACGGTGATCGGCGTCTTCATCTCCGCGACCACCGGCTACGCCGTCAGCCGCTTCAAGTTCCCCGGCATGCGGCCGCTGATGTGGCTCCTGCTGATCACCCAGATGTTCCCCGTCGCGGTGCTCATCGTGCCGCTCTACAACCTCCTCGCCAGCCTGGGCCTGCTCAACCAGCCCATCGGCCTGGTCGTCACCTATCTGACGATCGCCGTGCCCTTCTGCGCCTGGATGATGAAGGGGTACTTCGACACCATCCCGGTGGAGATCGACGAAGCCGGACGTGTGGACGGGCTCAACCCGTTCGGCACCTTCTGGCGGCTCATCGTGCCGCTGGCCAAGCCCGGTCTCGCCGTCACCGGCTTCTACAGCTTCATCACCGGCTGGGCCGAAGTCGCCTACGCCTCCGCCTTCATGACCGGCGAGGAGAACCTCACCCTGGCGGGCGGCCTGCAGACCTTCGTCAATCAGTACACCAGCGACTGGGGCTCGCTGACCGCCTCCGCCGTGATCGTCGCGGTGCCCGCCGCGGTGATCTTCGGCTTCGTGCAGCGCCACCTCGTCTCCGGCCTCACGGCCGGCGCGACGAAGTCCTGACGCGGCACCCACCTCTTGGACGCGGCACACCCCCCTCGCACTCGACCTCTCGATCTCAGGGAAGACATGACCCAGCATCTCGCTGCCCCTGCGGCCCCCGCCTCCGGCACTCACACGGACTGGTGGCGTGGCGCGGTGATCTACCAGGTCTACCCGCGCAGCTTCGCCGACGGCAACGGTGACGGAATGGGCGACCTGGACGGCATCCGCGCCCGGCTGCCCTACCTCAGGGACCTCGGCGTCGACGCCGTCTGGCTCAGCCCCTTCTACTCCTCGCCGCAGGCCGACGCCGGTTACGACGTCGCCGACTACCGCGCGATCGACCCGATGTTCGGCAGCCTGCTCGATGCCGACGCCCTGCTCCGGGACGCCCATGACCTGGGCCTGCGCGTCATCGTCGACCTGGTGCCCAACCACTCGTCGGACCGCCACGACTGGTTCCGGCGCGCCCTGCGCGAGGGTCCCGGTTCGCCCCTGCGCGAGCGCTACCACTTCCGGCCGGGCAAGGGCGAGGGCGGTGAACTCCCGCCCAACGACTGGGAGTCCGTCTTCGGCGGCCCTGCCTGGACGCGCACACCGGACGGCGAGTGGTACCTCCACCTCTTCGCCCCCGAGCAGCCCGACTTCAACTGGGAACACCCGGCCGTCCACGACGAGTTCCGCTCGATCCTGCGGTTCTGGCTCGACATGGGTGTCGACGGCTTCCGCGTGGACGTCGCCCACGGCCTGGTCAAGGCCGAAGGCCTGCCCGACATCGGTCGCGGGGACCAGCTCAAGCTGCTCGGCAACGACGTCATGCCGTTCTTCGACCAGGACGGCGTGCACGAGATCTACCGCAGCTGGCGCAAGGTCCTCACCGAGTACGCGGGCGAGCGGATCCTTGTCGCGGAGGCGTGGACCCCCACCGTCGAGCGCGCCGCCGCGTACGTGCGCCCGGACGAGATGCACCAGGCCTTCAACTTCCAGTACCTGGGCACCCACTGGGACGCCGCGGAGCTGCGCGAGGTCATCGACGTGTCGCTGGCCGCGATGCGGCCCGTCGGCGCCCCGGCGACCTGGGTGCTCTCCAACCACGACGTCACCCGCCACGCCACCCGGTTCGCCAACCCACCGGGGCTCGGCACCCAGCTCAGCACCGCCGGCGACCGCGAGCTCGGCCTGCGGCGCGCACGCGCCGCGACGCTCCTGATGCTGGCACTGCCCGGCTCCGCCTACGTCTACCAGGGCGAGGAACTGGGCCTGCCGGACGTCACCGAGCTGCCCGACGAGGTGCGCCAGGACCCCTCGTTCGTCCGCGCGAGCGGCCAGGACGGATTCCGCGACGGCTGCCGGGTGCCCATCCCGTGGACCACCGAAGGCTCCAGTTACGGGTTCGGTGCCGGCGGCAGCTGGCTGCCGCAGCCCGCAGGGTGGGGCGAGCTCAGCGTCCAGGCGCAGACCGGTGACCCCGCGTCCACCCTGGAGCTGTACCGCAGTGCGCTCGCCGTGCGCCGGGAGCAGCCGGGGCTCGGCGCGGGGGACTCGCTGGAGTGGCTGGAGGGCCCCGAGGGCGTCCTGGCCTTCCGCCGGGAGGGCTTCGTGTGCACGGCCAACACCACCGGCGCGGCGGTGCGGATCCCGGCCCCCGGCCGGATCCTCCTGTCCAACGCCGAGGTGGAGACGGTGGACGGCAAGATCGAGCTGCCCGCCGACACGACCGTCTGGTGGGCGGTGTGACCCTCTCCCTGCCGCGGTCCGCCGACCGGGGGGACGGGGGAGATCGGGGAGACCGGGGTGTCCCGCGGCTCGCGGACATCGCGGCCCAGTCCGGCGTCAGCGAGGCCACCGCAAGCCGCGTGCTCAATGGCAAGCCGGGGGTGGCCGCCGGCACCCGGCGCCGGGTGCTCGCCGCCCTGGACGTCCTTGGGTACGAGCGGCCGATGCGGCTCAAGCGGCACAGTGCCGGTCTGGTCGGCCTGGTCATCCCCGAGCTCAGCAACCCGATCTTCCCCGCCTTCGCGCAGGTCGTCGAACAGGTCCTGTCCGGGCACGGCTACACGCCGATGCTGTGCACCCAGATGCCGGACGGGGCGAGCGAGGACGAGCTGGTCGAGCAGCTGGAGGAGCGCCGGGTCAGTGGCATCGTCTTCCTCTCCGGGCTGCACGCCGACACCACGGCAGACCCCGCCCGGTACCTCGAACTGCACGCGCGCGGTGTGCCGTTCGTCCTGATCAACGGCTACAACGAGCACATCCCGGTGTCCTTCGTCTCGCCCGACGACCGCGCGGCCGTACGGATGGCGGTGCGCCACCTCGTCGACCTGGGCCACGAGCGGATCGGCCTGGCCATCGGGCCCACCCGCTACGTCCCCTCGCTGCGCAAGGCGGAGGGGTTCACGGCGGCGCTGCACGCGCTGCTCGGCCTGGAACAGGGGGAGGCCGAACAGCTCGTGCAGCGCACCCTGTTCACCGTCGAGGGCGGGCACGCGGCGGCCAGTGCCCTCCTCGACCAGGGCTGTACGGCGATGGTCTGCGGCAGCGACATGATGGCGCTCGGCGCCGTCCGGGCAGCGCGCGAGCGCGGCCTGTCGGTGCCCGGCGACATCTCCGTGGTCGGCTTCGACGACTCGCCCCTGATCGCCTTCACGGACCCGCCGCTCACCACGGTGCGCCAGCCGGTGCAGGCGATGGCGAGCGCCGCGGTGGGCGCGCTGATCGAGGAACTGCACGGCAATCCCGTACAGCACACGGAGTTCGTCTTCCAGCCCGAGCTGGTGGTGCGCGGCTCGACGGCGCAGGCGCGGCGCTGAGAGGGAGGTCCTCGGTGCCGGCCCCTGGTGGGGCAGCGGGGTGATGATGTGGCGCCGAGGCCTCTCCGTCCCAAGCTCCGGTCCGAACGGCCGGGCGCGTGGGGCCCGTTGCACGGGTCCCCCGGCCGCCCGGACCGGAGTCGTGGTTGAACGTAACACCGTCGCAATGTCTTGCGAAAGGTTTTGCGGCGCGTGAACTCCCGGGATCCCGCATCTGACGCGAGAGTCTGCGCGGAGGGTTGACCGGGGTTCTTGAGGGTCGTACGGTCTCGACCGAAAACGGCGTTGAAATGTTTCTGCAACATCCTTCAACGGCCTTACGGGCACGGCGCGTTGCCGGACAAGGTCACACCTCACTCATGCAGGAGGCCCTCATGGCTGGCCGAAAGACCCGAGCCCGCAGACCCGTCGCCGCCGCCCTCGCCCTGGTCGCGGGAGCCGCGGGCGCCCTCATCGCAGGAGCTCCGCAGGCGCAGGCCGCCCCACCCGGCGGCAAGGACGTCACCGCCGTGCTCTTCGAGTGGAAGTTCGACTCGGTGGCCAAGGCGTGCACCCAGCAGCTCGGCCCCGACGGCTACGGCTACGTCCAGGTCTCCCCGCCCCAGGAGCGCATCCAGGGCGAGGCGTGGTGGTCCGCCTACCAGCCCGTCAGCGACAAGATCGGCACTAGGCTCGGCGACCGGACCGCGTTCAAGAACATGGTCGACACCTGCCATGCGGCCGGGGTGAAGGTCGTCGCCGACGCGGTGATCAACCACATGACGAACGCCTCCGGCACCGGCTCGGCCGGTTCCGCCTTCACCAAGTACGACTACCCGGGCACGTACTCGGGCGCCGACATGGACAACTGCCGCTCGGCCATCAGCAACTACCAGGACCGCTGGAACGTCCAGAACTGCGAACTGGGCGGCCTCGCCGATCTCGACACGGGTGAGGAGTACGTACGGGGGCGGGTCGCCGCCTACCTGAACGACCTGCTGTCCCTGGGCGTCGACGGCTTCCGGGTCGACGCGGCCAAGCACATCCCCGTGGACGACCTGAAGAACATCAAGTCCAGGCTCAGCAACACCGGCGCCTACTTCAAGCAGGAGACGATCTACGGCGCGGGCGAGGCGGTCTCCCCGAGCGAGTACACCGCCACCGGCGACGCCCAGGAGTTCCGCTACGGCTGGGACCTGAAGCGGGTGTTCAACGACGAGAAGCTCGCGTACCTGAAGAACTTCGGCGAGGGCTGGGGCTATATGCCCAGCGGCTCGGCCGCCCTCTTCGTCGCCAACCACGACACCGAACGGCACGGCCAGACCCTCAGCTACAAGGACGGCGCGAACTACACCCTCGCGCACGTCTTCATGCTGGCCCTGCCCTACGGCGCCCCGGACGTCCACTCCGGCTACGAGTTCAGCAACATCGACGCGGGCTCGCCCAACGGCGGCCAGGTCAAGGCCTGCTACAGCGACGGCTGGAAGTGCCAGCACGCCTGGCCCGAGATCAGGAGCATGGTCAAGTTCCGCAACACCGCCCGCGGGACCGGCATGACCAACTGGTGGGACAACGGCAACGACGCCATCGCCTTCGGCCGCGGCGACAAGGCGTACGTGGTCGTCAACCACGAGGGCTCCACCGTCGACCGGACCTTCCAGACCTCCCTCGCCGCGGGCAGCTACTGCGACGTCCAGAGCGGCAGGAGCGTCACCGTCAACCGCTCGGGCCAGTTCACGGCCGCCGTGGCGCCGAACACCGCGCTCGCGCTGCACACCGGGGCACGGAGCTGCTGAGCGCCGCCCCTTCCGCATGACCGGCCGCCCGGCGTTCGCTTCCCCGCCGCCGGGCGGCTCACCCCGGACCGGGGCTCCGTTCCTCACCCGCGGACGGACTGATTCTGCCCCCGCAGCACTCACACTCCGTACCCGGTTCCCACCCTGTTCCCATCCTTCACAAGGAGAAGTTTCCCTTGACCGGCTCCCCCCGCCGCACCCTGGTCACCACGGCCATCGCCCTGCTCGCCGCGGTCGCGCCCCTGACGTCCTCGGCCACCGCGGCACCCCGAGCACCTGCCGCGTCCGACGCGCCCGCCGCGCTAGACCTGTCCACGTCCCGGGCCCAGTGGATCGACAGGAACACCGTCGCCTGGGACGTCCAGGGCGATGCCGCCTCCCAGGAGCTGGTGTACGCCCGCGACGGGCAGCTCACCGTCAAGGACGGCGAACTCGCGGGCAAGGGGCAGCGCATCCGCCTCGCCCCGGCCGAAGGCGGCCTCACCGACGCCCAGCGCGAGAAGTACCCGCACCTGAAGAGCCACGCGGCCTTCACCGTCGACCCGCGTGACCGCGACCGGGCCCGCCACGCCCTCACCGGCCAGCTCGTCGCCACCCGCAGCAGCGCCGACGGAACCCTGCTCACCGCCACCGGAGTCCAGACCCAGGGCATCCTCGACGACCTCTACAGCCCCACCGCCACCAAGGCGGCCCTCGGCCCGCGGTTCCGCGACGGCCGCCCCACACTCGCCCTGTGGGCTCCCACCGCCCAGTCCGTCAGCCTGGAACTCGACGGCAGGCGGGTGGCGATGCGGCGCGACGACACCAGCGGGGTGTGGTCCGTCTCCGGTGACCGGAGCTGGTCGGGCAAGCAGTACCGGTACGTCGTGAAGGTGTGGGCGCCCAGCGTCCAGAAGATTGTCACCAACAAGGTCACCGACCCCTACTCCACCGCGCTCACCGCCGACTCGGAGCGCAGTATCGCCGCCGACCTCGACGACCCGAAGCTGGCCCCCAAGGGCTGGGAGCAGCTCAAGAAGCCGAAGGCCGAGCCGCTGCGCGACGCGCAGATCCAGGAGCTGCACATCCGCGACTTCTCCGTCGAGGACCGCACGGCGCGGCACCCCGGCACGTATCTGGCCTTCACCGACACGGCGTCCGACGGCATGAAGCATCTGCGCAAGCTCGCCAAGGCGGGCACCTCCTACGTCCACCTGCTGCCCGCCTTCGACATCGGCACCATCCCCGAGCGCGCCGCCGACCAGGCCACGCCCGACTGCGACCTGACGTCGCCCGCCCCTGATTCCGGCGAGCAGCAGGCCTGCGTCACCAAGACCGCCGCCAAGGACGCCTATAACTGGGGATACGACCCCCTGCACTACACGGTGCCCGAGGGCAGCTACGCGAGCGACCCCGCCGGGACCCGCCGCACGGTCGAGTTCCGGCAGATGGTCCAGGGCCTCAACGGCTCCGGCCTGCGCACCGTGATGGACGTCGTCTACAACCACACCGTGGCGAGCGGCCAGGCCGACAAGTCCGTACTCGACAAGATCGTGCCCGGCTACTATCAGCGGCTGCTGGCCGACGGCACCGTCGCCAACTCCACCTGCTGCGCCAACACCGCTCCCGAGAACGCCATGATGGGCAAGCTCGTGGTCGACTCCCTGGTCACCTGGGCCAGGGAGTACAAGGTCGACGGCTTCCGCTTCGACCTGATGGGGCACCACCCCAAGGCCAACATCCTGGCCGTCCGCGAGGCCCTGGACGCACTGACCCTCAAGAAGGACGGCGTCGACGGCAAGAAGATCGTCCTCTACGGCGAGGGCTGGAACTTCGGCGAGACAGCCGACGACGCCCGCTTCGTCCAGGCCACCCAGAAGAACATGGCGGGCACGGGCATCGCCACCTTCTCCGACCGCGGCCGGGACGCGGTGCGCGGAGGTGGCCCCTTCGACGAGGACCCCGGCGTCCAGGGCTTCGCCAGCGGCCTGTTCACCGACCCCAACGCCTCGAAGGCGAATGGCACACCGGCCGAGCAGAAGGCCAGGCTCCTGCACTACCAGGACCTGCTCAAGGTGGCCCTCACCGGCAATCTCGCCGCCTACACGTTCACCGACTCCGCGGGAAAGCGGGTCAAGGGCTCCGAGGTCGACTACAACGGCGCACCGGCCGGATACGCGGACGCTCCCGGCGACGCCCTCTCCTACACCGACGCCCACGACAACGAATCGCTGTACGACGCCCTCGCCTTCAAGCTGCCCGCGGACACCACACCCGCCGAGCGCGCCCGTATGCAGGTGCTCGCGATGGCGACCGCCACCCTGGCCCAGGGACCTTCCCTCTCCCAGGCCGGCAGCGACCTGCTGCGCTCGAAGTCCCTGGACCGCAACTCCTACGACAGCGGCGACTGGTTCAACGCCCTGCACTGGGACTGCCGGGACGGCAACGGCTTCGGACGCGGCCTGCCCCCGGCCGCCGACAACAAGGACAAGTGGCCCTACGGGAAGCCCCTGTTGACCTCCCCGAACCTGACCCCGGGCTGCGCCGAGATCAACGGAACGTCGGCCGCGTACCAGGACCTGGTGAAGGTGCGGGCGACCGAGCCCGCGTTCTCGCTGGCCACCGCCGGCCAGGTCCAGTCCCGGCTCTCCTTCCCGCTCTCGGGCACCTCCGCCGAGACTCCCGGCGTCATCACCATGGAGGCCGGGAACCTCGTGGTCGTCTTCAACGCGACCCCGGAGGCACAGCAGCAGCGGGTGACGGACCTGAAGGACACGGCGTACCGGCTGCATCCCGTACAGGCCAAGGGCGCCGACGCCACCGTCAAGTCCTCCTCGTACGAGAGCGAGTCCGGCACCTTCAGCGTCCCCGCCCGCACGGTCGCCGTCTTCGAGCGGGGCTGAGTCAGGGGTGTAGCGCTGTTCGGGCGCTAGTCGCACTCGCCGACACCGGGGGGCTCCACGGACGGCAGGTGGATCAAGCCTGCCTCCGTGGGGCGGAAGCCGCAGGATGCGAAATAGAAGTCCCGTAGCCCGGGCTCGAAGTCGACGTGCAGCCACTCGCAGCCCGATGCCCGCGCATGCGCTGCCGCGAGGCCGACGACTGCCGTGCCGATGCCGCGATGCTGGTGCGTGTCGCGCGTCTTCGTGTCGATCAGGAAGGCGTGATCCCCGCCGTCCCAGGCCACGTTCACGAATCCGACGAGGAGGCCCTCGACGTCACGGGCCCCCACCCAGCCGAGACTGTGCTGCTTGATCTCGTCCCACCAGCCGGCGACAGCGTCGCCGCCGTGCGACCTGACGAGGCCGGTCATCTCCTCGTCGGTGATGGCGTCACGCCATGCGTAAGAGATCGCTCCGCTCATCGGGTCAGTATCGCCGAGCCGTCGCCTGAGCCTGCGCCCGAGACCGTGGGTGACACGGGGGTGAGCCGGTAGGCGTCGCCCTCCCTGATCACGTGGCCTGCGGTGGGGGGCGGGAAATGACTGCCCAGCAGGAGAGTTCGGGTGCCGGAGAGTGCTGCCAGGAGTTCGTGGCGGGTCCTGGTCGCGGCTGCGGGGTCGATGTCCACGCAGCTGCCCAGGTCGGGGTGGGCGAGCTGGACGGGGTGGTGGACGCAGTCCCCGGTGATGAGCGCGCTCTCGCCGTGACTGCTCAGTTCCACCGCCACCTGGCCCGGGGTGTGGCCCGGGGTCGGGCGCAGGCGGACACCCGGCGCGATGTCGGCGCCCTCGGAAGGGACGTCCACGAGGTCGAGCAGTCCGGCGTCCCTGATGGGGTGCACGGAGTCCCGGAACATCTGGCGCCGGGGCTCGTCCATGTCCGCTCCCGCCCAGTAGTCCCATTCCGTGCGGGTCGCGAGGTAGCGGGCGTTGGGGAAGGTGGGTACCCAACTACCTTGGTCGGCCCGGGTGTTCCAGCCGACGTGGTCGGTGTGCAGGTGGGTGAGGACGACGAGATCCACCGTCTCGGGCGCGAATCCGGCCGCCGTCAGCCGTGCCAGGTAGTCACTGTTCAGGTTGTCCCATGCGGGGTTGGCCCGCTGCTTGCCGTTGCCGATGCCGGTGTCCACGAGCATCCGCAGGCCGTTCACCTCGACGGCGAAACTGTGGCTCGCCAGTCGCAGGACACGCTGCTCGTCCGCGAAGTCGGGCCGTAGCCAGGGGGATTGGGCCACGATCTCCGGGGTTGCTCCAGGCAGCAGCCAGGGGCCCGTCTGCGGGGGGAGTGGCACCTCGTCGACGCGGTGGACGGTGAGGTCTCCCACGGTCCAGGCAGCCGGGGTGCCGGGGAGGGGGGTGGCGGCGTGGCGTGTGGGCGCGGACATGGAGGCTCCTCCGGGTGGGTGAGTGACGCGATTCCGAAGCTAAAGGCAATGCGTTTGCGTTAAGGCAGCGTAGGACCTAGGCTCGCACTAAAGCAAACCGTTAGCCTTTGTGAGTCGAGAGGGCGTCCATGAACACCGCCGAGATCACCCCGCAGGAGGCCGCCCGAGGGGCGCTCCGTGCGGGGCTGCCGCTGGGGAGCGACCGTCACGAGGTGGTGGCGGCGACCGCCACGTACATCCAGTCCGTCGTCGCCACGCTGCGCGAACTGGACTTCGGCGACACGCCGCCCGCGATGCACTACACGCCCGGACAGGAGGACGTCGATGCAGCCGTTTGAGTTGTCCCTCGCCGACGCCGCCCGTGCCATGGCCGCGAAGGAACTCTCCCCGGTCGAGCTGACCGACTCGGTGCTCGACCGCATCGGGGCGGTGGAAGCGCGCCTCCAGGCCTACGTCGCCGTTGCCGCGGAATCCGCCCGGAGTTCCGCGGTCCGGGCCGAGCGCGAGCTGGCCGATGGGGCGTCGCGCGGTCCGCTGCACGGAATACCCATGGGCCTGAAGGACCTGATCGACGCCCAAGGCATGCCCACCACGGCGAGTTCGCGCGTCAGGGAGGGCCATGTCGCCGCACGCGACAGCGCCGTCGCCGCGCGGCTGTCCGAGGCCCGAGCGGTGCTCCTCGGAAAGACCCACACCCACGAGTTCGCCTACGGTCTCACCACCCCGCAGACGCGCAACGCCTGGGACCACAGCCGCGTCGCGGGCGGTTCGAGCGGCGGCTCCGCCGTCGCCGTCGCGGCGGGAGAAGCCACCTTCGCGCTGGGCACCGACACCGGCGGATCGATCCGTGTGCCCGCGGCGCTCAACGGCGTGGTCGGCCTCAAGCCGACGTACGACCTGGTCCCTCGCCGCGGAGTGACCTCGCTGTCCTGGTCCCTGGATCATGTCGGCCCCCTCACCCGCACCGTGGAGGACGCCTCGCTCGTCCTCGCCGCACTGGTGGGAGGCGCCGCCGCTCCGAGCGCCGGGGCCACCCCGGAAGGCGACCTCGCAGGGCTGCGGGTGGGAGTGCCGCGCAACTACTACTTCGAGCGCATCAGCCCGGAGGTGGAGGAGGGCGTGCGCAGGGCCATCGGGCAGCTCCAGGAGCTCGGGGCCGAACTCGTCGAGGTCGAGATCCCGTTCACGCGCTACATCCTGCCCACCCAGTGGGGGCTGATGGTCCCCGAGGCGTCCGCCTACCACGAGCAGACGCTTCGCTCGGTGCCCGACCTGTACGCGCCGGACGTCCGCGTCCTGCTGGAGGCGGGCGAGCTCGTGTCCGCCGGTGACTACCTCCGGGCCCAGCGTGCGAGGACGCTGATGCGCGAGGCGTGGGCGAAGCTGCTCGGCAGCGTCGACGTGATCGCGGCCCCGACGGTGCCGATGACGGCGGCCGAGGCGGTTCGGGAGAGCGTGGAGTGGGCGGACGGCACGGTGGAGGCCGTCTCCGAGAGCTACGTCCGGCTCTCCGCGCCCGCCAATATCGCGGGGGTGCCGGCGCTGACCCTGCCCGTGGGCCAGGACCACGCGGGCCTGCCGATCGGCATGCAGCTGATGGGGCGCCCTCTCGACGAAGCGACCGTGCTGCGGGTGGGGCGTGCCTACGAGGTGGCCACCGCCGACACCGGCAGCGGTGTCGGAGCGGGGCGGCTGGCTCCGATCGCGGCCTGAGTGGCGGCACCACGTAGAAGCAACGAATGTGCGTTAACGGATTAGGCTGGAGTCATGAGTCCCAAGCCCATGGTTCGGCCCGGAGGGCGCAGCGCCCGCGTTCAGGAATCGGTCCACGCGGCAGTCCGTGAGCTGCAGACCGAGCTGGGGCGCGAGGCGCTGACCGTTCCGCTCGTCGCGGCTCGCGCGGGAGTGACGCCGTCGACCGTCTACCGCCGGTGGGGAGACCTCCAGGAGCTCCTGTCCGACGTCGCGGTCGAGCACCTGCGCCCCGAGGCACCGCCGGCCGACCTCGGCAGCCTGCGTGCGGACCTCGGTGCGTGGGCCGAGCAGTTCCTCGACGAGATGGCCTCCCCGCCGGGGCGCGCGTACATCAGGGACGCGCTCCTCGGAGACCCGGACGGGAGCAACGCGGGCCAGTGCTCCGCCTACGCCGCGGATCACCTCGACATCGTCCTGGCCCGCGCGTCGGAACGGGGCGAGGCCGCCCCGGACAGGGAACAGATCATCGACCGGGTCGTGGCGCCGATGATGTACCGCATCCTCTTCCGCCCGAGCCGGCTGGACGCCGCCTACGCGCGCGCACTCGTGGATCACGCCCTCTCGGCGTCGTGACCACGGAGACCGCCGCCAGGCGCCGGAAGCCATCCGGCGGACAGAAGTAGCGGGGAACGGTTCATCTTCACGCACTCTCGATCGCCAAGAGGGGGTGCGATGTCAGCTATCTGTCGCTGTCTGCGGCGAAGCGCCGCCGTGAGGTAAGGACCGCTAGCGTGTGGCCCCCAGTTGTTCCCGTCGGGCCTCGTCGGCCCCGGAGGTGAGAAATGGCAGATGCCGCCGGCTCGGCGTCGGTCGGTACGATCCCGGTGCAGCATCTCCGGGCGGGCGACCACGCGTTCGTCAGTTACGCCGACGACGACGCGGGCCGCGACGTGGTGTCTGCTTTCGCGTGGGCGGGACTCGTGAAGCGCGAGAAGGTGATGGTCTTCCCCGACCCGCACATGGACGACGATCAAGTGTGGGCCAGGCTGGACACGCCGGAGGCCGTGCTGGGATCCGCCCGGGCGCAAGGGCAGTTGGTGCTCAGCAGCATGCGTTCCCTCATCCATCCCCAGGACGCGTTCACGCCCCGTAGGCAGTGGGAGCGCATCAGGGAGGAGACCAACCGGGCCCTGGCCGAGGGCTATACCGGGCTGCGCACCTACATCGACATGCACTGGGTGCGGGAGCTGGGCGCCGATGTCGAGGTGATGATGCAGCGCGAATCCCACGCCGAGCACCTGTTCACCGACCGCCCGTACACCGAGATCTGTGCCTACGACAGCCGATGGTTCGACCCCGATGTCCTGGCGGCCATGCACGAGGCGCATCCCTGTCGGCTGCTGCCCCGCATGGGCGCCCTGCACGTGGAACAGGCGGTGGGAGTGGTGCAGTTGGCCGGCGAGGCGGACCTCGCCACCCGGGAGGAATTCCTCAACGCCGTGCGCGACGGGCTGCGGCGCCGCGCGGATTCCGGGCAGCCGGTGACCGTGGACCTCACCGGCCTCGTGTTCCTCGGCGTCGCCTGCGCCGTGGACCTGCTGCGGCTGGTCCTCGAATATCCGCACGGCCCGGTCCGGGTGGACTGTCCACCGGTACTGGCCCGCATACTGCGCCGAGTCGGCGCCGACCAGGTGCCCCACATGGTGATCAGCGAGGTGGGCCGCTGATGGCGACCACGCCCGGTCCTCGTGAGCTTCCTCCCGTGACCCTGCTGGAGTCGCGATTCACCCAGGACGATCTGCCCCGGCTGCGGATGCTCGTCGATCAGTACGCCGACCACCAAGGACTGCCCGAGCCGCGGCGCAGCGACTTCATCGTGGCCCTGGACGCGGTGGCGGTCAACGCGGTCGAGCACGCGGGCGGCGGCGGCACGCTGGTCCTGCAGCGCAGCGACGGCCGGCTCGCCTGCCACATCCACGACGCGGGCCCCGGCTTCAGCGCCGATGTCATCCCCGAGCTGGCCCCCGGCCTCGACGGCCACGCGGGCGGCCGGGGCCTGTGGCTCGCGGGCCTGCTCACCGACGAGCTCACCATCTCCGCGGGACCCGGCGGGAGCAAGGTGACCCTGACCGTGCACCTGCCCAAGCCGCGGTGAGGCCCTGCGGCAGGGCGGTCCGCGCATCGAGGCCTGTACGATCGATCGACGCGCGAATGACGCGACTGCCGCTGCGACAAGGGAGGTTGATGAATATGGCCCGCCAGACGCTTCATCAACATGCCCTTGTCCGGGTCGCACCGCGCACACGGTTGGTGTGAGCGGCCCGGTCGTCTGAAACGACCAGGAGTACCGCGTGTCTTCTTCTCTCTCATCGTCTTCTTCGTTCTCGTCGTCCGGCACGGACCTGACCACGGACCGGCTCGTGCTGCGGCCCTGGTCTCCCGACGAGATCACCGCCGTCCTCGGCGACCGCCGCCTGGCGCACTGGGCGGAGGACTTCCCCGCCGACGAAGGCCGGGTCATCGCCGGATTCATCGCCGACCGGCCGGACGCGCTGGGCCCGTACGGACAGCGGCAGATCATCGAGCGGGCCAGTGGCCTGGTGATCGGCGCGATCGGGCTGTTCTGGCCGCCGAACGACGGCGCTCTCGAGATCGGCTACGGCATCGTGGCCTCGCGGCGCGGCCTGGGCCACGCCTCCGAAGCCGCCCGCGCCCTCACGGCGTACGCCCTGACCTCGCCGGACGTGCACACCGTGTACGCCGATGTGGAACTGGCCAACCCGGCCTCGGTCCGTGTGCTGGAGAAGGCCGGACTGCGGCGCTGCGGCGAGGACGCGACCACGGCCCGCTTCGTCACCGGCCGAGGGGACGGCGCCGCACTGTGACGGTGTAGTTGGTCCGCGTGGAGGGCTCCCCGTCCGGGGCCGTCAGGGCGTGCTCGTGGGTGTCGCAGACGAGCACGTCCCACTGCCCGGCCGGCAGGTCGAGGGCGGCAAGCACCTTCTGGGGGGTGGGAAAGTCCACGCCCGGGTGCGGTTCGGTCTCCCAGGCGGGGAAGCCCATGTGGCCGACGATCAGGAGGGTGCCGCCGTCGGCGACGGCCGCGGCGGCACCGCGCAGGATCTGCTCGCGCGGCATCTCGTGCAGGGAGTGCAGGAACTGGGCGGAGACCAGGTCGTAACTGCCGGCCGGGAAGGAGACTCCCAGGTCGTGCCGCTGCCAGTCGATGCGGTCGGCGACCTGCGCCCGGGCCGCGTGCTCGGCGGCGCGGCCGAGGGCGACACCGGAGATGTCGGTGGCGGTGACGCGCCAGCCCTGCCGCGCGAGCCAGATCGCGTCGCCGCCCTCGCCGCAGCCCAGGTCCAGGGCGCTGCCCGGAACGAGCCCCTCGGTCTCGCGGACGAGTGCGGCATTCGGCTCGCCGCTCCACAGACGGCCGCTCTGCTGGTAGCGGTCGTCCCAGAACGCCTCGGCCGAATCGGCGGCGGAGGCGGTGTGGGTGCCGTGATTGTGGTCGCTCATGTGGGCTCCTTCTGCTCTGCGGCAACCCTGCGCGCGGCCGGGGCGGCTTGACAAAGATATTTGCCGACACGGCAAATAGCGGGATGAGCGACGACGCCGAACTCACGGATGTGCTGACCGCCGTCGGGCCGCGGCTGCGGGCCCTGCGCAAGGCGCGGGGCGCCACCCTGGCCCGGCTGAGTGAGGAGACGGGGATCTCCCTGAGCACGCTCTCGCGCCTTGAGGCCGGGCAGCGCGAACCCACCCTGAAGCTCCTGCTGCCGCTGGCCAAGGCGTACGGCGTGCCGCTCGACGAACTGGTCGGCGCGCCCCAGACCGGCGACCCGCGCATCCACCCGCGGCCGTTCGTGCGGCACGGCAACACCTGGGTCCCCCTCACCCGCTACCTCGGCGGAATGCACGCCTACAAGCGGGTCCTGCCGGTCACCAGGAACGGCACCCGGCAGACCGCGCGCCCCGAGCAGGGCGTGCACGAGGGCTACGGGTGGCTCTACGTCCTCTCCGGCCGCCTGCTGCTGGCCCTGGGCGACCACGACCTGGTGCTCACCGCGGGCGAAGCCGCCGAGTTCGACACGCGCACCCCGCATGGTTTCGCCAACGCCGGTGACGTTCCCGTCGAGTTCCTCGCCCTGTACGGGGCCCAGGGCGAGCGCATGCACCTGCGCGTCAGGCCCGGCAGCGGCGAAGAGGCAGAGGAGGCAGAGGAGGCAGAGGAGGCCGAGGAGGCCGAGGGGGCCTAGCACCGTGGTCAGGCGGTGCGGAGCGCGGGGTCGCTGGTGCCGGGTTCGCCCGTCTCGACGTGCCCGGCGAGCCTGCGCAGGTAGGCGTCGTCGCTGTCGGACCTGACCCGCAGGTCGTACCAGCGCTTGCTGTGGCCGAGGTCGACCCAGCGGGTCTTCCGGCCGCCTGCCGCGATCGTGAGCTCCGTGCTCTTGCCGCCGTAGGCGTTGGTGACGGTGAGGCGGCAGGCGGCCTTGGCCGGGTTGGTGAAGGTCAGCCTGATGCGGCCGCTGCTCTCGTCGTGGCGTCCCGTCACCTCCGGGCTCGGGGTCGCGGCGGTGCCTTCGTACGTACGCAGATAGCCGTTGGGGCCGTGCACGGTCAGTTCGTACGTCCCGTCGGAGGCGGCGGTGCTCCAGGTGTCGGAGAGCTTCTTGCCCGCCTCGGCGGTGTAGGTCCAGGGCCCGTCGTCGCGGTTGCCGGAGGTGACGAGGAAGCAGGCGCCGGTCTCGTCGCCCGGTGTGAAGGTGAGCTTGACGGTGCCGGCGGAGGGCTTGACGGCCGCGGTGACGAGCGGCGTGTAGGGGAGGGGCCGGGTGGGCCTGGCGCCCTTCTCCTGCTTGGGCAGGGCGGGCGAGGCGGGCGGTGAGGGGGTGTAGCTGTCGTGCCGTTCCTGGTCGGGCGGCTCGTAGGCGTCGGTGCTCGGCAGGTCCGCGCGCTTGGTGTGCTTGAGGCTGAAGTCGAAGGCCGAGGTGAGGTCGCCGCAGATGGCTCGGCGCCAGGGGGAGATGTGCGGTTCGTGGACGCCGAAGCGGCGCTCCATGAACTGGATGACGGAGGTGTGGTCGAAGACCTCGGAGCAGACGTAGCCGCCGGTGGACCACGGGGAGACGACGAGGGTGGGCACCCGCATGCCGAGCCCGTAAGGGCCCGCGCTGTAATCGCTGTCGCCGGGGAAGAGGTCGAGCTCGGTGTCGACGGTGGACGCGCCCCAGGAGGAGTCTGCCGGCGGACAGGGCGGCGGCACGTGGTCGAAGTAGCCGTCGTTCTCGTCGTACGTGATGAACAGCGCGGTCTTGCTCCACACCTCGGGATCGGACGTCAGCGCGTCCAGGACCTGCGAGATGTACCAGGCGCCGTAATTCGCGGGCCAGTTGGGGTGCTCGCAGAATGCTTCCGGAGCGGCGACCCAGGATATCTTCGGGAGTTTCCCGGCCTTGACGTCCGCGCGGAGGTCGTCGAGGAGATGGCCGCCCTTCTTGACGTTCGTTCCCTTCCGCGCCTTTTCGTAGAGGGGGTCGCCGGGCTTGGAGTCGCGGAACTTGTTGAAGAACATCAGCGAGTTGTCGCCGTAGTTTCCGCGGTAGGCGTCCTCCAGGACACCCCACAGTCCGTCCTCGGTGAGGCCGTCGCCGATGTCCTGGTAGATCTTCCACGACACCCCGGCCTTCTCCAGGCGCTCGGGATAGGTGGTCCAGTCGTAACCGGCCTCCTCGTTGCCGAGGACCGGCCCGCCGCCCTTTCCGTCATTTCCGGCATGCCCGGAGTAGAGGTAATAGCGGTTGGGGTCCGTCGCGCCCATGAATGACGAGTGATAGGAGTCGCAGACCGTGAAGGCGTCGGCCAGTGCGTAGTGGAACGGAATGTCGTCCCTGGTCAGGTATGCCATCGTCCCGGGGGTCTTGGCCGCTATCCAGTCGTCGTACTTGCCCTTGTTCCACGCCTGGTGGCCGGTTTCCCAGTCGTGGCTCAGCCCGGCGATGAACTGCATTCCCAGATCGTCGGCGTCCGGGTGGTAGGGCAGGACTTCCTTTCCGCCACCGGACTGGTGCCATACGGACTTTCCGCTCTCCAACATCAGCGGGCGGGGGTCACCGAATCCGCGGACGCCGTTGAGCGTGCCGAAGTAGTGGTCGAAGGAGCGGTTCTCCTGCATGAGGACCACGATGTGCTCGACATCGTCGATCGATCCGGACCGGGCGGAGGCGGGGATGTCGGCGGCGCGCATGATGCTGGCGGACAGAGCCGCGACGCCCGCGGTGCCACCCGCTGCCTGGAGAAAGCGTCGACGGTTGAATGCGGGCATGAAGCTGTACCTCTGAAACGTGGGGGATAGAGGGCCGGTCACCGTAGACCGACCCGCCCTCGCGACGTCAAATGGTGAGTGGAAAAGGTGAAGGAACAGGAAGATTTCACCTTCAGGAGCAACGCGGCGGGCCGTTGTGGCATCGCCGCCCGACAGCAGCCGAGTACCGAACCGGAGGACCAGCGAGCCATGTCAGAAGACGTCGACGCCCCTGTCATCCTGAGCAACGAGCCCGGCTCCTTCCCCAGGAGCGTGCTCGCCGAGCGGCACCCCGCGCTCATCAAGAAGGTGCGTGACGCCTTCCCCTACGGGCCGCGTCAGCACCGCGCCCTCGACGCCCTGCTGACGCAGGCCACGGAGGGAGTGATCGAACCCATGGGGCCGGAGGCACACGACCGCCACCTCTGGGAGGAATGGGGGCGCGAGTACGTCGGCACGTCCTGGTTCGACGTGCCCTTCCTGTGGGCCGAGAGCTACTTCTACCGCCAACTCCTCACGGCTGTCGGTTACTTCGAGGACGGGCCCTGGCAAGGGATCGACCCGTTCCGTCCGTTCAAGCAGGCGGAGCTCCACACCGGGGAGGCCGACGAGGAACTGGCCGCGCTCGACCGGCTGGCCGCGCGGCCCCTCGACGAGCAGCGTCAGGCGCTGCTCCTGGGCTCGCTGTGGGGCAATCGCGCGGACCTGGGCTTCGCCGCGGGCGGCGGCGGAGCCGGGGCCGTCGACTCGCGTCTCGTCGCCGACGACTCCGAGGTGCTGTGGTCCCTGCTGCCCGAGGGCGGCGCGGGCACGCTGTGCCTCGTCGCGGACAACGCGGGCCGTGAGCTGCTGCCCGACCTCATCCTCATCGACCACCTTCTGCTGCGGCAGCGCGCGGAGCGGGCCGTCCTGCACGTCAAGCCGTACCCGTACTACGTGTCGGATGCCATGAACGCCGACGTGATCGACTGTCTGCGCCGTCTGAACCGTGCGCGAGGTGCAGCGGCAGAGGTGGGCGAACGTCTGTGGTCGGCCATGGGCAACGGACGGCTCACCGTCCGCAGCCACACGTTCTCCTGCGCCCCGCTGCCGTACGCGCGGATGCCCGACGACCTGTGCCAGGACTTCGCCGGGGCCGACGTGACCGTCATGAAGGGCGACCTCAACTACCGCCGCCTCGTCGGCGACCAACTGTGGCCCGCGACCACGCCGTTCGAGGAACGCACCGCGTACTTCCCCGGCCCGGTGGCCGCCCTGCGGACACTGAAGTCCGACGTGATCGTCGGCCTCGACGAGCGGACCGAGACGGCCCTCGACGCCGAACACGGCCAGGGGTGGCGAACCAGCGGGACCCACGCCCTCATCCAGGCACGGCGGTGACCTGCCGCGAAGCTGCCGCCAGGCGTGACCGGTCGGCGAAAGGGACTCAGCGGGGTCGGCAAGCCCGGCCACCGCTCGCGCCGGGTCAGGAACGGGCCGTCCGTCGCCCCACGCGCACGCCCACCGCGTCCTGCTGTTCAACATCGCTGTCCGTCGCCAGATGGACGGGGACGAAGACGATCATCCAGTAGAAGCCGAACAGCCAACGGCCGGCGAGCCGGACGAGGCCGGGACGCCGGCCGTCGGAGGCGCGGACCACACGCAGACCCGCGGTCGCTTTCCCCAGACTGGCCCTGACCGCCTGGGTGAGCAGGACATGGTTGACGAAGGAGACTCCGACGGCCACGCCGAGCGCGGTCCCCCACACCGTGGGGGACTGCGGCCGGAGTCCGACCACTCCATCGCTCACCTTCACACCGGCCGCGGCTCCGACCGCGATGCCGCACACCAGAGCGACGAGCGCGTCGATGACCGCCGCGGTCACCCTGCGGGTCTGCGAAGGGGGAACAACACGGGTGGGGGCGTACTGCTGATCGACCACGGCTCTGTTTCCCGGCCTCTTTCCCTGTCCTGTGTCCGAACGTCCTGTGTCCGAACGCAGGCCGGTCACCACCCGGCCCAGGCCGCACGCTACTGTCCGGGGCCGCGTTGCCGCCCAGGGGGGTGGTGCGAGGCTGGGCGTGGTCAGTCGGTGGTCAGTCGCGCAGGGCCATCAGGACGATCGCTGCCGAGACCACGCCGAGGGCCACGGCAGCGATCCCGTGCGACAGACGGTGTGCGCGCGGGACGGGCAGGAGGCGGTCCACGGCGAACCTGCCGGGACCGGCGAGCGCCAGGCTCACGGCGGCCGCCAGCAGGATCAGGTCGTACTCGATGCCGGCGGGGTTGAAGAAGCCGTTGCCCCACTTCATGGCGATGGCGTTGAGCATGATCCCGACGATGCCCGCCCCGGCGAGCGGTGTGAGCAGGCCGATGGCGAGGCCGAGGCCGCAGAACGTCTCGGTCAGGCCGGCGATCGTGGCCATGGTCTTCGGTGCGGCGTAGCCCTCGCTCGCGAAGAAGCCCGCGGTGCTGTCGAGGCCGGCACCGTTGAACCAGCCGAAGAGCTTCTGGCCGCCGTGGACGGCCATGGTCAGACCGACCGCGCAACGCAGCAGAAGGAGCCCGATGTCACCGCCGTGGTGCGCGGAGGCGAAGGGGGAGCGGCCGCCGCCCAGGACGGCGGTGGATGCACGGGTGGAAGCGGAAAGGGGCATGCGGATCTCTCCTGTTGATCAGTGAAGGGTGATGAGTGGCTGCCGACCGGTCCTGTCGGCGGGGTGCGGGTGGAGAGATCCCGTCTACGTTCTGATGACCTGGGTTCTGTAGAGGTCCACGGACGTCGCGTCCGGGGGAGAGGCACCGGGCAGTGCGGGGGCCTCGTCCCGCGGCTCGTACGACGCGGGCGCCACCTCGAAGGTGGGCGAACTGGTCCGTTCGGGAGCCGGCAACGCCTCGCGCGGGGCCCCGTTCTCGCCCTCGTGACAGCCACGGCCGCCGTCGCGGTCCCGGTCACTGTCACGGCTGTGGGTCGTGCGCTCGGCGTACGGGCCGAAGACGACGGCGGTCGCGCCGCGTTCCTCGGCGGCCCTCGTGACAGCGGTGCCGGACGGCCCGTCGATCCCGAGCATGGGGAGCAGGAAGAGGACGGCCATGGCGAACAGGGCCGTGCGCATCGCACCGCCCTGGGGTCGCATCTCCCGCATGGCCACCGACTGATGGTAGGCCAGAGCGGGTGGCGGGCACAGGAGGGGACTGAGACGCCCGGGAATCGGTCAGCTCTTCCGGGGGGAGAAGGGTACTCACGGAGGCCGAGGTTGGTTCCGGTTGTGCAAGGAGTCGACACAAATTCCCGGTGCGTGCACGATGCTGGACGCATGCTGCTGCCGTCCTGTGAGAAGACCGAGCTGATCGAGGTCGTCCGGCTCACCGACCCTGTGGTGAACGTCGGTTCGGCCGACCTGATCGGCCAGGACGTCGCGCTGTGGGCGGCCGATCAGGCCCGCGACGCACTGGCACTGCTGGCGGGAATCCCCGACGACGAACTGCACCGCTGCTTCTTGCCGGGCTGGGGGATCCGGGCCCACAGCTCCACGGGACTGCTGTTCCGCATGGCGTTCTGCTTCCGGTGCCACGGCGCGCGCCTGTGGGGGCCGGGCGTTCCCGCCGAGCAGGAGGGACTGCAGGGCTTCGCCTCGGAAAGCCCCGCAGCCCTCGACCTGCTCCGACGCTTCCGGACAGGCTGACGGTCCGTCGGCCGAGGAACGGGCGGGCTACCACCGGACGCACGTGCTGTCATGGGCGGGAAGATCGCCCGTACGCAGATAGTCGTTGACCGCGTTGTCGTGGCGGGCCTGGAGTATCAGTACGGGTGCGTCGTTTGCGATGGCCGTGCCCGGTTCGCGGGGCTCGGCGGCCCAGAACGCACACGGGGCGATCATGCCGTTGACGTAGGGGCCGAACACGGGCTGGGTGGTGCGGCTGCGCTCACTACAACGCTTACGCGTCCCGGAGCATCCGCACATCGAACTGCTCCAGTGACCCTGCGTGCCCTGCGTGACATGCACGACAGGAGTGACGTGTGTGACCACGGGGCAGGCGTCCAGCGCCGGGAGCGCGCGGTACCGGAAGGGTGACGAACGCCACCTGCCCGGACATGGGCAGGCCATCGCTTTGTATCCTCGGCAGGCAGTGCCGATACCTCCGGCGCAGGCACGGGCAGCTCACCGGCCCGGCCGGCGCCGACAACGTAAGGACACAGACACCATGACCACCGAGCTGAGCCCCGACGCCGTGACCGGGCTCCTTGAGCGGGCCCGCCAGGACTACCAGGACCTCGCGGGACGAGGGCTCTCGCTCGACCTCACGCGTGGCAAGCCGGCGCCGGAGCAGCTCGACCTCTCCGAGGACATGCTGAGCCTGCCGGGCGGGCGGCACACCTCCGCCGACGGCGCGGACGTACGCAATTACGGCGGTCTGCAGGGTCTGGTGGAGCTCCGGGAGATCTTCGCGGACGTCCTCCAGGTGCCGGCCGGGCAGCTCCTCGCGCTCGGCAACTCCAGCCTGGAGCTGATGCACGACTGCCTGGTGCACGCCCTGCTGAGCGTGGTGCCGGGAGCCGAGTCGCGCTGGGTGGACCAGGAGCGGATCGCGTTCCTGTGCCCGGTTCCGGGTTACGACCGGCACTTCGGGCTCTGTGAGCGGTTCGGGATCGACATGATTCCCGTGCCGATGACCGCCGAGGGTCCGGACATGGACGTCGTGGAGCGGCTCGTCGCCGAGAACCCGGCGGTCAAGGGCATCTGGTGCGTCCCGAAGTACAGCAACCCCGACGGCGTCTGCTACAGCGACGAGACCGTCGCCCGTCTCGCCTCGATGCAGACCGCCGCGCCCGACTTCCGGATCTTCTGGGACAACGCGTACGCCGCCCACCACCTCACCGAAGAGCCCGTCGAGATCGCCGATCTGCTCACCGCCTGCGCGGACGCCGGTAACGAGGACCGTGTCTTCGTCTTCGGCTCCACCTCGAAGATCACCGTTGCCGGTGCGGGCGTCGCCTTCTTCGGCTCGTCGCCCGCGAACCTGAAGTGGCTGCTCGCCAACAACGCCAAGCGCTCGATCGGTCCTGACAAGATCAACCAGCTGCGGCACGTCATGTTCCTGCGGGACGCCGACGGTGTGCGGGCCCACATGGAGCGCCAGCGCGCCCTGCTCCAGCCGAAGTTCGAGGCCGTGGCCCGGATCCTGGAGGCGGAGCTCGGCGGCACCGGCCTCGCCCGCTGGACCGACCCCAAGGGCGGCTACTTCGTCACCCTCGAAGTGGCCGACGGCTGCGCCAAGGAGGTCGTACGCCGTGCCGCCGACGCGGGCATCGTGCTGACCCCGGCCGGTGCGACGCACCCGTACGGCGACGACCCGCGCGACGCCACCATCCGCATCGCGCCGAGCTACCCGAGCCTCGCCGAGCTCGAGCAGGCCATCGCGGGGCTCGCCGCGTGCGTGCGTCTCGTGGGGTACGAGCAGAAGGTCGCCTAGGTCCGCGGACGGACCACGACCGGAAGTCGAACCGCCGTGTCAGGCGCGGCGGTTCGACTTCCGGCCACCGGCTACCGGCTTATGGGTCCACCGATTTACCGGCGCGATCCGCGAAACGCGCATATCGGAGCAACCGGCCGACGTATGCCCCGCGTTCCCGTTCCCTTCCCTCTGCCCGGTGACGGGGTTCCGGTTCCGGCCAGTAAACTGCGCCCGCTCAGAAGCGTCGCAGGAGGCAAGGGGGAACCGTGGCACACGGGGGATATCAGGGCTGGGGACCAGGGAACGGCCAGCCGCAGGGCGGTGGTCCGAACCCGTACGGACCGCCGCGACCCGGTCAGCCCGGTCCGTACCTGCCCCCGCAGCCGCAGCCGTATCCATACCCGCTCCCGCCGCAGCCCGTCCGGCGGCGGCGTTCCGGATGCGCGCTCTTCTTCGTCTCGCCGCTCATCCCGTTCATCCGTTCCGCCCGCCGCCGCGCCGAGGCGATCTTCAACCAGCCCGGTGCCGGGCGCGTCGAGGATCCGCTCGTGACGAAGGTGCAGCTGGGGCGGGCGATCGCCGGTCTGGCCGCCAGCCTCCTCCTCGTCTACACATACGGGGCGGACGAGGGCTGGAGCGGGGTCGCCAACGACGGCGTCGTGAAGCTGATCCTCGCCCCACTGCTGCTCATCATCACCGGGCCCCTCATCGTCTTCGGCTTCATCCGCTACGCGCCCGCCACCCATCGGAGCGTGCTCCGCTCCCGGCTGCGTGCGCCGCTCAAGGCCGTGGGCTGGTACATCGGCATCCTGGCGGGTGTCGGCCTCGTGCTCGCGGGCAGCGCCCTGGTGCTCAAGCAGAACTACGGCACGCTCGTGAACGGCCTCATCGCTCTCGCGCTGCTCATCGGGCTCGTCTGGCTGCTGCCGTTCCTCCTCTTCGCCTCCGCTTTCGCCGCCCGCTATGCCTTCAACACGTCGAACGTGCACGCCGCTCTGCCGGCCGCGCTCACCGTCGTACTCGTCTGGGAGCTGATGCTCTCCAGCCTCGCGCTCGAAGGCGGACTGCCGCCCGGGCCTCCCCTCGCGCAGTGGTGCGCGGTCCTCGGCGGGCCGATGTCCGTGACCGCGGTGGCGCTGTGGGAACTGCACCGCATGCGCACCCGCCATGGCGTCCGCATCCGCCACTAGACCGAACCGCACCGGGTCCCGCTGGGCCCGTTCGACTCCGCTGAACCCCGTTGGAGACCCCGCATGTCCGCGCGCACCGTCCTGATCCTTCAGCACGTCGAGGTCGAGAAGCCCGGCCTGATCCTGGAAGCCCTGGAGGGCAGCGGGCTCCACGTCGATGTCCTGAACCTGATCGACACGCCGGGCGCCTCGGCCCGCGATCTGCCGCCGGTGACGGAGTTGGCGGGCCTGGTCGTGATGGGCGGCCCCATGAACGCCGACGACCTGGCCGGGCATCCGGCGCTGAAGCTGGAGAGGGACCTCCTGGCCGACGCGCTGCGGGCCGGGGTCCCGACTCTGGGCGTGTGCCTGGGCGCTCAACTCCTGGCCCGGGCCCAGGACATGCCGGTGCGGTCCGGTGCCGCTCTCGGCCGGGGGAGCGAGATCGGCTGGGCTCCGCTGCGCGACGTGGACCGGGATGATCCGGTCGTCGGCCCGCTGGCCGACGCCCCTGGCGTACTCCACTGGCACGGCGACCGGATCATCCCCGCCGACAGCACGCGCGTCCTCGCCCGGACCGAGACCACCGAGTGCCAGGCGTTCCGGGCCGGGCCGGCCGCCTGGGGGCTCCAGTTCCACCTGGAGGTCACTCCGGAGCTCCTCGACGACTGGCTTGCCGACCCGTCGTTCGCCACTGAAGCCGTGGACTTCCTCGGCGCCGGTGCCGAGGACCGGCTGCGGGCCGATGCCCGTGCCGTCGCCGCCGACCTGCGTCCGCGGGCCGAGCGGAGCCTGGCCCATCTGCGGGGTCTGTTCGTGGGACGCGCAGGCCTGTAGGAACTGCCGCGACTGCCGGGAACTACGGCAACTGCTGCCCGGCCGGGGAGTCATGGGCGGAGTCGGACGCACCCTTCCGCTCACCGAGAACCATCTCGCGCTCCAGCTTGGAGGGATCGCCCTTCATCGGGACGGTCACCCCGGAGCGCGCGAATCCGTACCGCCGGTAGAACGTCTCGGCCCGCGCGTTGTCCTCATGGACGAACAGGCGCACCCGCGCCACGTCCGGCACCGACCGTGCCCACTCGACCGCCGTCTCGAAGAGCGCATCGATCACTCCGCTTCCGCGGTGCTCGGGACGGACGAAGACGCCGACGACATGCGCCTGGCGGCGCTGAATCGCCCCGCCGAACACGTCGTCGCTGTCCGGTTCCTCGATGAGTACGGTCACCGTGCCGCTCCAGGTCCCGCCCGGGCCCTCGGCGACGAACTGGCGCACCCGCGTCCCGTCGGCCGCCCTCTCGGCCCGCTCCTGCCAGAAGGAGTCCGGCTTCGCGGCGGCCTCTTCGTACGTTTCGAGAAAGGCGATCGGAGCCACCGGGTCCTTCAGCGCGGCGAGCCGCAGCTCCTTCACCCGGAGCCACTCATCGGCACGTATCGGACGGACGTCAGCACGGGAAACCTGGTTCATGCTGCCGCACCTTACGTGATCGCCACCCTGGAGGTCTGCTGCATTTCCGCAGGTCCCCGGGGTGGAGAGCGGTGCGTCGAGAGGGCTGGTCCCGCGCGGCTCACTCCTCCGGCTCGGCTGCCACGACTTCCAGGAGCCCGGGAAACCGCTGCTCCACATCTGCCCGGCGCAAGGTGGCCATCCGGCTGTTGCCGCGGGAGACCTGCTGGATAAGACCGGCCTCGCGCAGCGCGCGGAAGTGATGTGTGACGGTCGCCTTGGAGACCGGCAGCGCGAAGGAACTGCACGTGCGCGCCGTGCCGTCGGGCGCCACGGCCAGCTCGCGCACCACGCGGCGGCGCAGCGGGTCCGCCAGCGCGGCGAGCACCGGACCGAGCCGCATCTCCTCGACGGTCGGATGACCCTCGTCGTCGGGCATGCCGGGCGCCTCCCTTTGGATACGGCTCTTAGGTACGGCTTGCATCGTACCTGCAGGCCCGCTAGCGTCCGTCCGGCATCGAGGTACGAGATCAATCGTACCTATCCATCGATGCGCCCACCGACGTCTTTGGACGTCTATCAATGTCTGTCGAGGAGAGAGCCTTCATGGGCCAGATGGAAACGCCGTTCACGCTCGTCGGCACCGCCCGCCCCAAGCCCGAACGCACCGACGAACTCAAAGAGCTCCTGCTCTCGTTCGTCGAGCCGACGCGGCAAGAGCCCGGCTGCCTGGAGTACCACTTCCACGAGGACCGGGACGAGCCCGGCGTCTTCGTCTTCTACGAGGCCTGGCGCTCCCAGGCCGATCTCGACGCCCACTTGGCGCTCCCGCACATGCGGGCCTTCTGGGAGCGGCGGATGGACTACCTGCGGTCCGACCTCGACATCCGCTTCCTGACCATGCACAGCCCCTACCGGCCCGCAGTCGAGGCCTGAGCGCGGGGGAGTTCCCGCTGCGGGCGCCTGGAAGGTCAGGTGGCTTTCCAGGCCGCCTCGACCATCGAGAAGATCTCGTCCACCGCGGCCTCCGGGTCGGCCGCCTCGCGGGCCAGCGAGAACGCGTCGATCGCGAACCTCGCGATCGCCCGGCAGGCCGTCGCGGACTGCGACAGTCCGGGATCGGCGGCGATGGCCGCGGCCAGCGACTCCGCGTGGCGCAGCCTCATCGATCCCTCGTACTCCCGCAGGGCGGGCGTCTCGTCGATCAGGCGCCAGATCGGGGCCGCGCCGTCCGCCGTGCAGTGCCGCACCAGGGCGAGGATCTCGCGGTGCAGTGCGGGGATGAGCGGCTCGCCCGCCGGCCGGCCGGCGGCTGCCTGGGCGAGGCGCTGCTCGAAGTCCGCGTCCAGGTCGAACACCAGGGCCTCTTTCGAGGCGAAGTGGGAGAAGAGCGTGGTGACGGCCACGTCGGCCTCGGCGGCCACGTCGCGGATGCCCACCGCGTCGTACCCGCGCTCCAGGAAGAGGTGCAGGGCGGTGTCGGCGATCTTCTTGCGGGTCGCGGCCTTCTTGCGCTCGCGGCGTCCGGACGGCTCGGTCATGCCCGAACGCTAGCAAATACAAAACAAAAACGGTTAGGAAAAGCTATCGGTTAGTGCTACGTTCGGTCGCATGAAGAGAGTGAGCTTCGCCGAGTTCGGCGGTCCGGATGTCCTGCACCTCACCGACGCCGAGGAGCCCCACGCGGGCCCCGGCCGGATACGTATCGCCGTACGGGCGGCGGGAGTGAACCCCGTCGACTGGAGGGTCCGGAAAGGCCAGGTCCTTGGGGCCCATCCGACCGAGTTGCCCGCCGGGGTCGGGCTTGACGCCTCGGGGACGGTGGACGAGATCGGTGAGGGCGTCGAAGGGGTCGCGGTCGGCGACCACGTGTTCGGCGAAGGGTCGAGCACCTACGCCGAGTTCGCCGTACTGTCGGCCTGGGCCCGTATGCCCGAGGGTCTGACGTTCGAAGAGGCGGCCGGTTATCCCTCCGTGGTCGAGACCGCGCTGCGGATCATCCGCGAGGTCGGAGTGCGGCCCGGGCAGACGCTGCTGGTCAGCGGTGCGTCCGGGGGAGTCGGATCGGCCGTGCTGCAGATCGCCCGCGACCGCGGCATCACGGTGATCGGCACGGCGGGGGGCGCGAACCAGGACTACTTGCGCAGCCTGGGCGCTGTGCCCACCACGTACGGCGAGGGCTGGGTCGAGCGGGTGCGGCAGCTCGGCCAGGTCGACGCGGCTCTCGATCTGGCGGGCTCGGGAGTGATCCGCGAGCTGGTCGAGCTGACCGGAGACTCCCAAAAGGTGATCAGCATCGCCGATCTCGGTGCGCCGGAGTTCGGTGTCCGGTTCTCCGGCGTGGCCGGGAGCGTGCCCGACGCGCTCGCCGAGGCCGTCGGCCTCATCTCGCGGGGAAAGCTCCACATCCCGGTCGAGAAGTCGTACGCCCTCGCCGAGGCCGCGGCGGCGCACATCGACAGCCAGGCCGGTCACACGCGCGGGCGCCGAGTCATCGTCGTCTGACCCGTTTCCCACACACCCGCAGGGTTCCCACGCGCCCGCAGAGGGGCACGGACCGCAGCGATGATCAGTCGTAGCGCGCGGAGTCGGTCCGTGCCTCCAGCGCGCGCAGTACGGCCACCATGTCCTCGCCGCCGTGGCCCTGCGTCACGGTCTCCTCGAATAGGGCATGGCAGACGTCGAGGAGGGGAGATGCCAGACCGGCCTTACGGGCGGCCTCCGCGATCAACTGGTTGTTCTTCAGGACGTCTTTGGCCGCCGCCTGGACGGCGAAGTCGCGGGCGAGCAGTTTCGGCGCCTTCACGCGGGACACGGGGCTGGCCATCGGGCCCGCGTCCAGGACGTCCAGGAAGCGGCGCCGGTCGAGTCCGTGCCGGTCGGCGAAGTGGAAGGCCTCGGCCAGACCGGTCACCAGCGTGATCAAGAAGAGGTTGACCGAGAGTTTCATCTGCAGGGCGTCGGGGACGTGTCCGCAGTCGAACGTCTCCCGGCACATGGGCGCGAGCAGGGGCCGCACGGCGTCCACGGCGTCGGCATCACCTGCCAGCATGGCCACCAACTGGCCCTGCTCCGCCGGGACTCGGGAGCCGGAGACCGGGGCCTCGACATAGCGCCCGCCCGCGGCGCGGACGTCGCCCTGGAGGCCGCCCGAGTACGCCGGTGACGTCGTGCCCATGTGGACGATGACGTGCCCGGCGACGCGCGCGGCGAAGTCCCGTGTCCCGCGCCCCAGGACCGCGTCGACGGTGCTCTCGTCGGCCAGCATGAGGATCACGACGTCGGCCCGGTCGAAGACGTCGGCGGGGCCGGCCGCGATGTCGGCCCCGGCGGCGCGCAGGGGTTCGCAGCGGGCCGGGGTGCGGTTCCAGACGAGGAGGGGTGTTCCCGCGCGGGCGAGGTTGAGGGCCATGGGCTGACCCATGACTCCTAGTCCGACGAAGCCTGTGTGCACGACGCACCTCCGCTTGCGGTCTGCGTCCGGCTCGCGCTGACGCATCGCCGTCGCCGTCATCGACTATGACAGCGGTCATAGTAGTGCACTTTATGACGGTGGTCATAGAGTGAGTTCCGGAAGACAGGCGCACTGTGGCGTCGGAGAGCGGTGGAGGTCGGGCATGGCGGTGTCAGGACGTGGGCCCCGCGAGCGGATGGTCTTCAGCGGGGCCCAGCTCATCCGGCGCGACGGGGTCGCCGCCACGGGGATGCGCGACGTCGCCGCGCACGCCCGGGCGCCGCGCGGATCGATCCAGCACCACTTCCCCGGGGGCAAGGAGGAGTTGGTCAACGAGGCGGTGGGCTGGGCCGGCCGCTACGCGAGCCGCCGCATCGGCCGTTTCCTCGCGGCCCTGCCCGAGCCGACTCCCAGCGGGCTGTTCGCCGAGATGGTGCGTCAGTGGACCGACGAGTACCGGAACGCCGGATTCGAGGGCGGCTGCCCCGTCGCCGCCGCGACGGTCGACTGTGCGGAGTCCACCGAGTCCACGCGAGAGGCCGTGTCCACCGCTTTCACCACCTGGAGCGGCTCGGTGGCCCGCGCCCTGACGGACATGGGCGTCCCGGAGGTGCGGGCCGACGCGCTCGCCACCCTCATGATCAGCTCCCTGGAGGGGGCGATTCTGATGGCCCGGGCCGAACGGGACGTCCGTGCGCTGACCGCCGTCGCCACGGAACTCGGGCCCCTTCTCGACGCCGCGGTGCCGACGGTCGACTGACCTTCCCGGCCGCCCAGTTCGGCGAAGAAAGTTCGTTACCCGCCTCGCCCGTTCCAAGGACGGCACCTATTTCACGTACGACAAGGCGGTGCTCTCCACCTCGATGCTGCCGAGCGGTTCGACCGAGACGTTCTGCGCCGCGTGTCCCGACACGACCTGCCATCGCGGGGGATCAAGCACGCTGACGTGGGCGCGCGGAACGTCGGAGGCCCTTACCTGCTGACCCGCAGGAACAGCATGTACGAGGCAGGGGAGCGTCTTCAGGGTGCGATCGCCCTGGCCCGGGCGGAGTAGCGTCAGTCGCGCGGCGGGGTGTCGGCCGGCTTGCCGTCCGCGTGGGCGGTGGGCGAGGGCGGCCAGACGGGGCGATGCGAGGGCGGCAGGGCCAACAGGGCCTGGCCCACCGTGAGATAGCGGGGGAAGATCTCCGTGCTGCCGGTCAGGGCCAGCAGTTCGGCCAGATGCTTGCCGGCTCCCGCCAGCAGGAGCTGGCCCTCGCGGCGTCGCAGCAACCACCGCACCCCGAGCAGGCAGTTGAGTCCACGCGAATCGCAGAACACCAGCGCCGTCACGTCGAGTATGAGATGTCGATGACCGGCCATGACGGCGGTACCGAGGGTGCGCAGGAAGAACTTCTCGCCGCCCCGGTCGAGTTCACCGCTCACGCGCAGCACAGCACACTCGTCGCACCGTGCGAGCTCATGGATGATGAGGCGATGGGTCTGCGTCGACATCGCGCCTCCCTGTGGTCGTCGAACGGAAGCCCGGGTGCATGCCGCTGCGTGGTCCGCGTCGCTCCCGGGTCCCCCGTTCCCCCCGCCCTACGCCTCGCTTCCCCCATCGGGACGAGGGACATGGCTGCACGGTGATCCCCTGAAGGCCTTCGATATTCATCGGCCTCGGGGGATCGGGGCCCGCCTTGCCGGCATGGACGCCCCACGGGCGCGGGCGAGGTCGGCGCGGGCTCCTTCGGTGTAGGGGTGTGCCGGACCGAGTACGCGCTCGTAGTCGACGAGCACCTCACTGAGGGTGCTGACGGCGCGGGAGCGTTTGCCCGCAGCCAGCAGGGCGAGGCCGAGATTGCGGCGGGCGTTGAGGGAGCGACGACTGTCCGGGCCAAGAACGCGCCGTCGATCGGAGGCGACCTGGGCGAAGAGCTTGAGGGCGCGGGAATGGTGACCGGCCGCGGTGTGCGCGCGGGCCAGGAAGAGCCGGATCACCAGGGTCTCCGGATTGTCGTGGCCGAACTCTTCCTCCCCCAGCCGCAGCAGATGGTTCAGTTCCTCAATGGCATCGTCGACGCGACCGACACCCTCCAGCGCGAGCGCCCGGTAGCGCCCCCACCAAAGGTGGAGGTAAGTGCCCCTGCGTTCGGTGCGAAAGGTGTCGGCAAGGACGAGGTCGTGCAGGGCCAGGGAGTCCTCGTAGCGACCCACGCGCTCGTACATACGGGCCAGTTCACCGCGGGCGTTGCGGGTGACTCCATGGTCGGATCCCATGCCGCGCTCACTGTCCCGGGCGTTCTTCTCGAAAAGCGCCAGCGCCGCCGCGTCGTCGCCTCTGGACCTCAGCGTGCTGGCCAGATTGATCTGTGCCAGCAGCGTCGTGTGAGTGTCCGGACCGTTGACACCGAGGCTGTCGGCGAGATTCTTCCGGTGCAGTGCCTCCGCGTCGTCGAGCCGCCCGGCTCCTTCCAGCGCGTAGCCGAGCGCGTTGACCCGCCGCAGTGGTTTCGGGTGGAGCGGACCGAACCGTTCCCGTGCGGCGGCTACAGACCGTTCGCGCAGTACCACCGCCACGTCGAACCGATCCAGCGCCTGGTACGCATGGGTCAGTGCGTCCAACGCCGCGAAGAAGTTGTCGTCCTGGGGCGGCACGAGCCGCTCGTGCTCGGCCAGCATTTCCTGGCCGACCGCACACGCACGCGCCGCTTCACCTCGGCCCACCAGCAGCGTCACCGCGGCTCGCGGCAGATCCAGCAGATCGCGGAGGCCGTCATCGCCGAGAGGCTCGGCCGCCGCCCACAGCGCCAGGATGTGGTCGGTGAGACCCCGGTCGGCTGCGTCCGGCGTGGTGGCGCCTTCGGCCTCCGTCAGCAGGCGGCGCAGGGCCGCTGATGCTTCGGCCAGGCGAGCGCCGAGACGCCCCTCGTCGATGAGCTGGTCCCGGACGATCCGCTGGACGAGTCGGTGCATCAGGACGGTGGTTCCGTCCAGGCTCAGCGTCACCACAGAGGCTTCGCACAACCGGCCCACCGCGCCGTCTGTCCGGGCCACGTCCTGGTCCGCACAGACGCTACGCAGATCGTCGCGGTGCACGCCGGACGGCGACAGGAGCGACATGAGTTCCACCACGCGACGTACCGCCGCGGCGTCCTCGCCGGTCTGCACGTGCTCGATTGCCAGCGCCAGGGCGGCCGCCGCCCCCATCGGGTACGGCTCACCCGGTGCACGCCGGACGACCTGCGCGAGCCGGTTGTGCCGGAAACGGTCCCGGTACTCGGCGAAGGTAAGGCCCTGCGTACGGATCACCCACGCGGCCTGGGCCAGGGCCAGCGGAAGCTTGCCCAGATCCTCGGCCAACGCCCCGGCTTCGGCGTGGGAGCGGCCCTCTGTATCCCCGGCCCCCGCCGTCCGGCGCAGGAACGCCACAGCTTCATCCCGAGTGAACACCCCGATGTCCACGGTGGCGCCGAGATGGGTGACGGAGCGCACCGTACTGGTGATGAGAGTGCGAGTGGGGCCCGTACGAGGCAGCCAGGGCGCCACTTCGTCCGGATCGACGACATTGTCGAGCACCAGCAGGGCGGGCTGCCGCAGCCGCTCGAGCCACCGACGCGCCGCGGCAGCCGCGAGCTGAGCGTCCTGGATGCCACCCTTGACCCCTGCCACGTCCGCGACTTCATCGAGCCCGGCGACGACCTGTCCCGGCACCTCGGCCACGATCCAGACGACGACACTCCAGCCGGCGTCCACACAAGCGCGCGCGTACGCCCCGGCCAACTGCGTCTTCCCCACGCCACGGCCGCCGGTGAGCGCGCAGACGACCGTGACCCGATCGCTTTCCATGCTCATCTCGACCGCCTCGAACAGTTCGGCGCGTTCCTGGAAGGCGAGGGGCTCGTGCGGCAGTGGCCCGATGATCAGAGGCTCGTCCGGTGATGGCATCGGCGTACCGCCTGGGGTCGGAGAGGCCGGTGCAGAGCCACGGGCGGCGAACCAGCCCCCCGCGCTCAACACCGAGGCGCTGGCCGTCGACGCGAGCGCGAGGGCGGCTTCCGGACCCGCGTCGATGGCTGTCAGCACGGCCCACGGCACGGCAAAGGCGCCCAGCGTGGAGATCACCACGACCGTCCAGCGAACCCCATGACCCACGGTCGACCTCCGGCATGTCCGGCATTGCTGCGCCCCTCGATGCCCTCAGAGTGCCCAAGTGTCGTGCCTGCCAACATAGTTGGCGTGCCGGCTCACGGTGCCGATTCGTCTTCGCCTTCGTCGGTGACGTCGTTGGCGCGGCGGATCGTGGGCCAGCAGGAGGAGCACAGGTCCAGCCAGCGGTCTCCGGCGGGGGAGTGGACGATGACGGCGCAGCTCGCCGTGCGTCCGCAGCCCAGGCAGAGGTGGTGTTCGTCGTGGACGCGGCGCAGCAGGGTGTCGCCCTCCGCGTCCTGCGGCGCCGCGGGGAGCAGCGTCGGCTCGGCGGCGATCAGGTGGAGCAGGCCGGTGGCCGCCGCGGTGTTCACGGCTGTACCACCCGCGCTCGGGCGGCTTGCGGAGTGCCCAAGGTTTCTGTCCCTTCTGCCGTGGCCCCGCTTCGGTCGAGAGGCAGGCTCATGCTCATGCGCGTGCGGAAACTCCGGAATCAGTCTCAGGCGAGGTCCTCCAGCGTCACACGATGACCCGCCCGACGCCGTACGAACCCGCGTCGTCCCGCAAGCAGCGCGATGCCCGTCCATCCGCCGACGCCTACGGCCAGAGTGCCGAGTCGGCCCCCGGGGTCGACGTCGGATGCGGCCTCCATCGGGACGACGCCTTCCGGGTCAGTGATGACGTCGAGCCGCTCGCCCACCTCCCACCCAGGGCTGTCCCCGCTGTAGGTGAGGGGCTCGTCGAGCTTGCCTTTCGGGCCGACGAGGGTGAAGCGGTGGTTGTTCGAGCCGTCGGCTTCGGCGCTGTCGGCCGTGATGCGAACGCTCGTGCGCAAGCCCCGGGCGTCAAGCGCGGCCTCGGGCGCGTACTGCACCGAGCCCACGAGGACGCCGATCGCCGGCAGGAAGGAGGCGAGGGCGAGCCACCGGGCGTTGTGAAGGAGGGCCACGGGGAGCGCGAAGGCGAAGCACCCGATGACTCCGGTGGAGATCGGGATCCAGTCCGTGCCCACCGTGAGACAAGAGATCCCGGTGTTGGCGGCAGCGATGGCCCAGCCGACCGCGATCACGATGAGGGTGAACACGAAGTACATCCCCCGGGTCACTGTTCCGCTCGTCCCGCTCGTTGACTTCTTCATGTCCACAACACTCATCCGGGCACCTTAGACAGTCTCGCGCAGGGCGTGACGGGAGGGGCGGGCGGCGGCGCATGCCGCGCGTCCGGAAGCGGCCCGATGGTAAAGTCGGCGGCGTTCGTGTGATCCGGATCGAGGATGTTGGGAGGTGGGGTTGATGACCGCGCTCGAGGCCACTGCCGTGCGCACCGCCCGGACCACCCTCACGTCCCGGGCTGTGGCCTGACCTCAGTCGGATCGGATTCGCCCCGCCGGGAGCGTGAGCTCGCGGGGCACCACCCACACGAACCCACCAGGAAACGGATCTACATCCATCATGTGCAACGCCATGAGCAACAGCATGGGCAACTCCTGGATCACGCGCGCCGAGACCAGCGCTGACATCCCCGCCATCCGCGCCGTCGTCGCCGCCGCGTTCGAGACCCCGGCGGAAGCCGACCTCGTCGACGCGCTGCGCGCCGACACCGCGTGGACCGACGGACTGTCCGTCGTCACCACCGACCGGGCAGGCAGGATCGTCGGCCACGCGCTGCTGACCCGCTGCCACATCGGGGACACTCCGGCCCTGTGCCTGGCCCCCGTCGCCGTACTCCCCGAGCATCAGAAGACCGGTGCGGGCTCCGCGGCGATCCGTGCCGCGCTCGGCGTGGCCACGGACCGGGGCGAGCGCTTCGTCACGGTCCTCGGGCACCCGGCGTACTATCCGCGGTTCGGCTTCACCCGTGCCTCGACGTACGGCATCGGCATCAACATCGACGTCCCGGACGAGGCCATGATGGCCCTTGCCCTCGACGCCGGTCACCCGCTGCCCAGCGGCATGGTGCGCTACGCCGCGCCGTTCGGCATCTGACCGTCCGGCACCGCCGGAACTCTGCCGTGCCGGGGCTCTCGTGGCCCCGGCGCGGCGCCGGAAGGCCCCTGACAGGGCCCCGGAAAAGTCCGTTGCGGACCCGGCTCCCGGCATCGGAGAGTGGATCCATGACCATGCCCACCACCCTCCCGCCAGGCCTTGCCGTGCGCCCCGCGACGGTCGACGACGCGGCGGCGGTGTGTGCGCTGCTCAATGAGATCGACCTGCTGGAGATCGGCCGCGCCGACACCGAACTCAGCGCTGTCCAGGCCGACTTGAAGCACCCGGAAGTTGACCTGGAGCACGACTCCTGGCTGCTGTTCGACGACGGGCGGCTGGTCGCGTACGGCCTGCTGTGGGACGAGTCCGGCGGTCAGCAGATCGACACGGAATACTGCACGCTGCCCGACCGGCCCCAGGCCTCCCAGCACCTGCTGGACCTGATGGAGTCGCGCGCCGCCGAGCGGGCCGCCGCCAACGGAGCGGACCGGGCCGTGGTGCACCTGCACCTCAACATCGCCCCCACCATGGACCTGCGCGCGCTGCGTGAACGAGGCTGGACGCCGGTCCGCCGCTACAACTCGATGGTCCGCCCCCTGTCCCGGGAAGCGGACCGGTTGCCGGAGCCGCCACCCGGTGTGACCCTGCGCCCCTGCCTGGCCGAGCCGGACCGCCGACGTGCTCACGCACTGCTTCAGGAGACCTTCGCCGAGCACTTCGACTTCCACCCCCGCACGTACGAACAGTGGCTGGACGATCTCGACGCCGAGCGCGCCGACTGGTCGCTGATGTGGATCGCGCACCTCGACGGCCTGGGTGACGCGGCGGTGCTTCACACTGACAACGACCGCACCTCGATGGCCTGGATCGGCCACCTCGGAGTGCTGCGCAAGGCCCGGGCGAACGGCCTGGGCAGCTACCTCCTGCGGCATGCCTTCGGCCACTACGCGGCGCTGGGGCGCGAGCGGATCGGCCTGGCTGTGGACACCGACAGCAGTGGCGCCCTCGCCCTGTACGAGCGCCACGGCATGACCCTCGACTTCGCTGTTCAGGCCTGGGAGTTGATCCGCCCCGTGGCGGCCCGCTGACAGGGCGACTGGGTAGGCGGCGATCCGGCCGGCCCTTATACGGCTATACGGCTATACGGCGGCCGGGAAGGCGAACCGTACGTCGGTCAGCTGCTCCGACAGCTCCCACAGGCGCCGCCCGGTCTCCGCGTCCGCGGCCACGGGGGCCAGCTGCACCCGGGTCGGGGCGCCGCGCAGTTCGGCCAGGCCACCAGGACCGATGAACTGGCCGCTCTCCACCGCCGGGTCGGTCGCCGCGTACAGCTGGGGCAGTGCGCCGTCGGCCGGGCGCTGGGCGAAGAGCGGGTTGCCGATGCGGCCGAGCAGCACCCGCCACGGGCCGGTCGGCGTGCCCATCTGGAGGTTGGTCGCGGTGTAGCCGGGGTGGGCGAGCACGCTAAGTATCGGGCTGCGGGAGTCGGTGAGCCGCAGGTGGAGTTCGCGGCCGAAGACGGCGTTGGCGAGCTTGGACTGGTTGTAGTGGCCCATGGGCTTGTAGCCGCGCTCGCCGGTCAGGTCGTCGAAGCGGATGTGCCCCTGCCGGTGGTTGATCGAACTGACCGTCACCACCCGGGGGTCGCTCCCGGCGGCCAGCAGGTCGAGCAGCAGTCCGGTGAGCGCGAAATGGCCGAGGTGGTTGCAGGCGAACTGCAGCTCGTGCCCCTGCCTGCTCAGGGTGCGGGGCGGCGCCATGACGCCCGCGTTGTTGATGAGCACGTCGATGTGCGCGTGGTCGGCGTGCAGCCGATCGGCGAAGCCGCGGACCGATGCGAGGTCGGCCAGGTCGAGGTGGCGTACCTCCAGACGCGCGCCCGGGTGTGCGGCGGTGATCTCCGCTGCCGCCCGGTGGCCCTTGCCCTCGTCGCGCACCGCGAGGATCACGTGCCCGCCCTTCGCGGCGAGCGCCCGGGTGGTCGCGAGACCGAGGCCGCTGTTGGCCCCGGTGACGACGAACACCCGCTTCGTCTGGTCGGGAATCTGCTCGGCTGTCCAGCGCTGTAGCTGCGTCATGCGGCACATGTTGTCGCCAGTGGCACTCAGTGTCAAGAGGAGCCTGAGTGTCATGGAAGGCATGGTGTGTACGGCTGGCGTGTAGCATGGCCCGGTGAGCTCCCGCCCCGAAGTGACCATGGCCGAGCGCAAACGACAGCTCGTCTCGAACGAGTTGACCGAAGCGGCGCTGCAACTCCTTGCCCGGAAGGGGTTCGACGCGGTCACCGTCGACGAGATCGTGACCACCGCGGGGGTCTCCCGGCGGACGTTCTTCCGGTACTTCGCGTCCAAGGAGGACGTGGTCGTCCAGTTCCTGGCGGACATGGGCGTCGGCATCCACGCGGAGCTGGCGGCCCGCCCCGCCGATGAGCGGCCCTCGGTGGCGCTGCGGCACGCGGTGTGGGTGCCCCTCGCCGCCTGCGGCGACCACTCCGAGCGGGTGCTGCCCGTGGTGCGGCTGATCCTGCGTACCCCGGCCCTGCGCGCACGCTTCCTGGAGCACCAGGCGCAGTGGGGCGACGACCTGACGGGGGAGGTGGCGCGCCGTCTGGGGCGGGACGCGGGCGTGGACCTGTACCCGCGGCTCGCCGCCGGAATGGCGCTGTGCGCCTTCGACGCCGTGCTGCAACGGTGGAGCGACAGTGACGGCGTCGAGGATCCGGCCGAGCTGACCGACCGGGCCTTCGCGGTCATCGCCCCGGCGCTGGACGCTCCCGAAGCCCAGGGTCCGGCGGGCAGGCGCCGGAGGGGCGGTGGCCTTCGGAGCTCTCCGGGGCTGGCATCATCGAGGGATGTCTGACTTGATCATCGCCGCCTGTGACGGAGCCGCGAAGAAGAACCCCGGTCCTGCGGCCTGGGCTTGGGTGGTCGCCGATGCCGACGAGCGCCCGCAGCGGTGGGAGGCGGGACCGCTCGGCGACGCGACCAACAACGTGGCCGAACTGACCGCGCTGGCCGAGCTGTTGGAGTCCACGGACCCGGCCGTCCCGCTGGAGGTCCGCATGGACAGCCAGTACGCGATGAACGCGGTCACCAAGTGGATCGCGTCCTGGAAGCGCAACGGCTGGCTGACGGCGTCGAAGAAGCCGGTGGCAAACAAGGACCTCGTCGTGCGCATCGACGCACTGCTGCAGGGCCGGGCGGTCACCTTCCGGCATGTCGCCGCCCACCAGGCGGACGGCGACCACCTCAACGCGATCGCCGACGTCGCGGCGAGCGACGCCGCGACGACGCAGCAGCCCGCCGGGACCGTCCACGGGGCGCTCACGATCCCCGAGCCGCGGCCCGAGCGCATGACCGCCTCGCCCGCCGCCCGGCCGCGCAAGAGCTCGACGGCGCGGACGGGCAAGGGGAGTTCGGGCGGAGTCATCAAGGCCAAGTTCCCCGGCCGCTGCCACTGCCAGAAGCCCTACGACGCGGGCGAGAAGATCACGAAGAACGCGCACGGCTGGGGCCACGTGGAGTGCAAGGACTCCTGAGGCTCAGGAGGGGTCGTCGGGCACGGCGCCCAGCAGGCTGCGGACGACGGGACCGGCCGAGGCGCCGCCGGTGACGCCCTTCTCGACGACGCAGGCCACGGCGACATTGCCGCGGTGGGCGACGAACCAGCCGTTGTTGGGCGCGTCCTCGGAGACCTCGGCCGTACCCGTCTTCGCGCCCACGTCGCCGGGCAGGTCGGCCAGGATCGAGGCCGTGCCGTCGGTGACGGTGGCGCGCGTCAACTCGCGCAGCTGCGTGACGATTTCGCGCGGCAGCGGCGTGGTCCTGGTCGTGTCCTTGGCGCCGCTCGTCAGGGTGGGCTGGTGGAAGGTGCCGGACACCGCCGTCGCCGTGACGGACGCCATGATCAGCGGGTTGGCCTGCACCCTGCCCTGGCCGATCATCGACGCGGCCTTCTCGGTCTGGTCACGCGGGGTCGGGACAGACCCGTCGTACGACGGAATGCCAACGCTCCACTTCTGCCCGACCCCGAAGTACTTGCCTGCGACATCGCCCAGTTCCCCGTCACCGACCTTGTCGCGCAGGCTGATGAAGGCGGTGTTGCACGAGGCGGTGAAGTCCTTCCGGAAGGTGGCGCCCCGGTGCTCGGAGGTCTCGACGTTCTGGAACCGCTTGCCGACGGTGAGGTACTTGGGGCAGTCCACGACATCGCCGGGTGCGACCGCGTCCTTGAGCAGCAGCGCGCTGGTGGTGACGATCTTCCAGGTGGAGCCCGGCGCGTAGGTGCCCGAGACGGCGCGATTGAAGCCGGAGGAAGGGGAGTTGGCCACGGCCAGGATCTCCCCGTCGTCGATCCGCAGGGCGACGAGCGCGGCGTCCTTGCCGTCGGTCTCGGCGGCCAGGGCCTTCTCCGCGGCGGCCTGCCAGGTGGCGTCGAGGGTGGTGGCCACAGGCCGGTCGGCGGGCCGGCCGGACTTCTTGCCGAACGAGGCTTCCGTGGCCTTGACCTTGCCGGTGGCCCGGTCGACGAGCCGCACCGCGCCACGCGGTCCGCCTCCCGCGTCCCCGGCCATCTGGGGAAGGAGCGGGCCGAGGGAGGGGTACTTCTCACTCGACAACGCGTTCCCGTCGCGGTCGTTGATCTCGGGCCCGGCGGTGTCATCCCGCTCAAGACGGAACTTGTCCGTGGCGCTCAGCTTCGGGTGCACGAGGGACAGCGCCCACTCCACCTTCCAGGCGCCGTCGTCCTGCTTGCGCAGGGGCACGGCGGAGGAATAGGTCCAGGTGCCCAGCCCGGTGACGGGCATCCTGGCGGTGAAGGCCATGGTCACGGCGCCGTCCTCACCGGCCGTGACCGCCCCCGGAGTCAGCTTCGGCCGGCTGATGTCGAGCCCGGCGGTGAAGCTGTTCAGGACGCGCTCCGCCTGCTCGGGCCGCGAGGTCAGCGCAGCCGCCCGCGCCATGTGGCCCGCCTCCCAGTCGGCGAGGAAAGCGCGCGCCTGCTTCGTCGCCTCGGGGTCGGGTATCGCGGGCCCCGGGTCGAAGGGGCCGAGCTCCGTGGCGTACCCGATGCCCGCGGCGAGTGCGAGGGCCAGGCCCGCCGCGACCACCACGCGGGGCGCCTTCCTCGTGGGCCTGCGGCCGGGGCCGACGGGTCTCCGGCCGGGGCCGGTGAGCGGTGCGACATCCGTCATCGGGGGCTCCTTGTCATGGGTTCCCGCTGCGGACAGCGGAACGTCGGGGAGGGGGGCGGTGCGCACGCGGCAAGCCCGTGCGGTGCGCACCGCACGCTTCCGTCAAGGACACCGGGGCGTTCTTTTCGCTATGACCAAGGACAGCGAGGCGTTCTTTTCGCTACGACAGTGAGTCGACGGCCACGGAGGCCGCTTCCGCGATCAGCTTGTCGGAGGGCTCGGCGTCCTTCTTGCCGCGGTTCGACAGGATCGACATGACGATGGGGGCGCCGTCGGGCGGCCACACCACGGCGATGTCGTTGCGTGCGCCGTAGTAGCTGCCGGTTCCGGTCTTGTCGCCCACCACCCAGTTCTTGGGCACACCGGCCTTGATGGTGTTGTCCCCGGTGGTGTTGGTCCGCAGCCACTTGGTGAGCTGCGCGCGTTCCCCCTTGCGCAGAGCGTCCCCCAGGACGAACGCGCGCAGGTCCTTGGCCAGCGCCCGCGGTGTGCTCGTGTCCCGCTTCTCGCCCGGGACCCAGGTGCTCAGATCGGGCTCGATGCGGTCCATCCTTGTGACGTCGTCGCCCATCTTCTTGAGCACGGCGTTCAGGCCCTTGGGGCCGCCGAGCCGGTCGAAGAGCAGGTTGGCGGCGGTGTTGTCGCTGTAGCGGACGGCGGCGTCACACAGTTCGCCCAGTGTCATCCCGGTGTCGACGTGCTTCTCGGTCACCGGCGAGTTGGCGACGAGATCGTCCTTGGAGTACGTGATCTTCCGGTCGAGGCCGCTCAGGGAGTACTTGCGCAGCACGGCTCCGGCGGCCAGTGCCTTGAACGTGGAGTTGTAGGCGAAGCGCTCCCCGGCGTTGTAGGCCACCTCGTGCCCGGTGCCGGTGTCGACGGCGTAGACGCCCAGCCGCGCGTCGAACTTGCGCTCAAGTGCCTTGAATTCACGGCCGGACGCCTTCGTCGCCCCCGCGGGCTTCGTGGTCGCCGTGGACGGTGACGACGAAGCCGATGAGTCGCCGTCCGCGCAGGCCATGAGCGGGACGATGCAGAACGTGGCGAGCGCACCGAGAACGGCGCGACGGGCACGGGTCTGCCGCAGACGGGCACGGGTGAGCTGCATGGGCAAAACCTCCGGGGCGCCCTGGGGGCAGGGCGCATAGGGGACGGGGCGGCACGGCTCCGTCCCGGTGCGTGGTCGTGAGTGCCGGAGCCACCCTCACCCGGGGGTGCGTATGCGGTCCAATACGCTCATGCGCGATTCCATGCTGATCTGGCATAGGATCCGGGGCGTGGATCTGGTGGGAGCATGTCGCGCGTTCGTGAGCGTGAGCGAGTACGGCAGCTTCACCGACGGAGCGGCCGCGGCGCGGATGTCCCAGTCGGTGGCCAGCCGTCGCGTCGCCGCGCTGGAGGAACGCTTCGGCGAGCCGCTGTTCGAGCGCACCTCCCGGCGAGCCGTCCTCACCCCCTTCGGGCGCGACATGCTGCCCACCGCCCGGCAGCTCGTGCAGGCGGCGGACGTGCTCCTCGACGAGTCGGAGGCCGTCAAGCGCAAGCCGTGGCGGCTGGCGGTACCGGGGATCTGCTCCACGGTCGGTCTCGCCCGCCTCGTCGCCGAGGCGCGCGGTCACGGTGTCACGCTCGACCTGCGGGTGGCGGCGCCGACCCAGCGCACGGAGCTCCTCCGCGCCCAGCAGGTGCGCGCCGCGCTGCTCGCGGTGCCCGCGGACGAGGCGACGTGGTCCGTGCCGCTCGGGCTCGCCGGTGCGCGGGACCCCGGCGTACGGCGCGTCTTTCTGGAGACCCTGCGGGTCGGCCGCGCCTCGCCCGGTCCCGCCCGGCGCGTCTGGATCCAGCCGGAGGACGACGTACCGCACATCCGCGACCCCCTGACACGCTTGCGCGACGCGCTGGGCCTACGGCCCGCACAGCTCGTCGCCGCGGCCGACCTGACGAGTGCCGCGGCCGAAGTCCTGTGCTCCGGCGACCTGTTGCTGTGCTCCTTGGCACAGGCCGAGGAACTCGCCCTGACCTGGCGTCCCATGGGTGAGGTCACGCTCGGCAGGGGCTACGCCCTGGCCGCCGCGGCGGACGGCAACCCGCAGCACATCGAGGCGCGCCTGGGTGCCGCTATCGCCCGCTGCCTGGGCGCGGGGGAGCCGGCGGGGGCCCCGGCCGGGACCTCGGTTGGGCCCCGGGCAGGGTCTCGGACCGGCACCCAGGCAGAGGCCACGGGAGGGGCAGCGCGATGATCCAGGGTGGGGGTGGTGACATGAACGCCGGCACAGGTGGGGCCACCGGTACGGGGGATGGCATGGACGGATACACGCGAGGCGGCGCACGCACCGAGACCCTGCTGCGCGAGCTGCGCACGCAGTTGCGCGACGGCGGTCTGCACGGCTGCCTGCTCGTGCGGGACCTGCACACCGGAGACGAGCTGGGGATCGAGGCGGACACCCACCTGCCCTCCGCCTCCCTGGTCAAGGTCCCGCTCGCGCTCGCGACGCTGGAGCGGATCCGGCGGGGCGAACTCGACGGAGCGACGACGCTGGAGGTGCAGCCGGGGCGCGTCACCACGCCCGGCCCCACCGGGCTGAGCCGCTTCCGCCACCCCGCCCGGATCGCGATCGACGACCTGCTCTACCTGAGCACCTGTCTGAGCGACGGCATGGCCGCCGACGCGCTGTTCGAGCTGACCCCGCCCGCCCAGGTCACCGCAATCCTCCATGAGTTCGACATCCGCGGCATCGCCGTCCGGCACAGCGTCGGCGAGCTGTCCGACACCCCCGTGGAACGCTTCGACGCCGACCAGGTCCATCTCGCCCACGCCCTGGCCATCGACGCGGGCACCAGCGGCCGTGGCCACCGGGTGCCGCAGCTCGACACCACCCGGGCCAACACGGGCAGCGCCCGCACCTATGTCGACCTGCTGCAAGCCCTGTGGACGCCGTCGAAGATCCACCCGGAGGTGGCCCAGCGGCTGCGCGACCTCATGGCCCACAACGTCCTGCGGCACCGGCTCACCCCGGACTTCCACTCCGACGCCAGTACCTGGTCCTCCAAGACCGGCAGCCTCCTCAACCTGCGTCACGAGATCGGAGTCGTGGAGCACTCCGACGGCCAGTCCTTCGCGGTAGCCGCCCTGACCGAATCCCTCGTGCCGGCCGGTACGCAGCCCGGCGCCGATGCCCTCATGGCACATGTCGCGCGCAGCTTGCGCGACCACCTCCGGCAGCTCTAGCCGCGGGTGCCCCGCAGCCCCCGCCATCGCCCGACCACTGCCCCCGAGAACTCCCTCACCAGGCAGAACAGTTGACCTTTCGACCTGTAGGCTCGGAAGATCCTCGCAGGCTGGGCCGGGGGCACGGCGCCCACCGCACAGTGAAACCGGTCGGACACGTAGTGGAGCCATGGATGACTGCAGACGACGCCAACGTCCACATCGACACCAGCAAGCCGCACCCGGCGCGTGTCTACGACTGGCTGCTGGGCGGCAAGGACAACTACCTGGTCGATCAGGAGATGGGCGAGAAGCTGCCGCCCGAGGCACGCGCGAACGCGGCGCGGAACCGGGCGTTCATGCAGCGCGCCGCCGCCTGGCTGGCTGACAACGGTGTCAGGCAGTTCCTCGACATCGGCACGGGCATCCCCACCGCGCCGAACCTCCACCAGATCGTTCAGGCGGTCGCTCCCAGCTCCCGGGTCGTGTACGCGGACAACGACCCCATCGTCCTGCGGCACGCCGAGGCATTGCTGGTCAGCAGTCCGGAAGGCGCCACGGACTATGTCCAGGCAGACGTGCGCCGCCCCGAGGCGATCCTCGACCACGCTCGCGAACTCCTGGACTTCAAGCAGCCCATCGCGCTGTCCCTCATCGCCCTGATGCACTTCATCACCGACGACGAGGACCCCTACGCCCTCACACGCACCCTGGTGGACGCGCTGCCTTCCGGGAGCTATCTGGTGCTGTCCCACGGCACCACCGACGAACACCCGGAGCTCGCGGATTCCGTCACCGACACCTACAAGAAGGGCCAGGTGCCCCTGAGGATGCGGCGCCGCGCGGAGGTGGAGCGCTTCTTCGAGGGACTGGAACTGGTCGAGCCGGGCCTGGTGACGGCGACGCACTGGTACAAGGAATCGCCTGCCCCGAAGGCCGAGTTGAGCGGCTTCTACGTCGCGGTGGCCCGCATTCCCTGACGCGGGAAGCGGGCCTCCCGGCGTGGGCTCAGGAGAACATGACCGAGCGCATCTTCAGCCGCTCGCTCGCGCCACCGGTGTGGGGGCGCAACGTGAATTCGTCGCCGGAGCAGTCCGCGTTCGTGAAGACGATCGCGTAGGAGCCGGTGCGGTTCCTGGGGGAGTGGGCGGGCGGCTGGTCGTACTCCCGGGCGGCCTCGGCGAGCATGATGCACTCGCCGCTGTCCGGGTCGTGCAGGGTGGCCTGCTCCTCCTCGCCGGTGCTGTCGATGTACGTGTACCTGAAGTCGCCCTCGGCCGCGCAGGCGGAGCCGGGCACGGTCAGAGTCAGTACGGCGGCACCGGCCGCGGCGGCCAGTGAGTGACGAAGGCGCATGGATCGCTTCCTTAGCTGAGAACGGCAATCGGCACGTGAACGCATCCCGCATTCCCGGCCTGACCAGCAGTGATACCTGAATCCGACGGGATCCACCGCCGAAACGATCCGCCCTCACCCATTCGGTCCCGGCCGGGGTTCCCAGCAATCGTCCGGAACGGATTCAGCAAGCACGCAAACAGAACGCAAGAATTGCACTATTCTTGCGTGCATGACACGACGACTTGCTCAGGTGGCGCGGAAGGTCGGGGTCAGTGAGGCCACGGTCAGCCGGGTGCTCAACAACAAGCCGGGCGTCTCCGACGCGACCCGGCAGTCCGTGCTCTCGGCCCTGGACGTTCTGGGGTACGAGCGGCCCACCCAGCTGCGCGGCGAGCGGGCCCGGCTGGTGGGGCTCGTGCTGCCCGAGCTGCAGAACCCGATCTTCCCGGCGTTCGCGGAAGTGATCGGCGGGGCGCTCGCCCAGCAGGGGCTGACCCCCGTTCTGTGCACCCAGACCAAGGGCGGTGTCTCCGAGGCGGACTACGTCGAATTGCTGCTGCAACAGCAGGTGTCGGGCGTCGTGTTCGCCGGTGGACTGTACGCGCAGGCGGACGCCCCGCACGACCACTACAAGCGGCTCGCGGCGCGCAAGATCCCGGTGGTCCTCGTCAACGCGGCCATCGAGCGGCTCGGTTTTCCCGCGGTGTCCTGCGACGACGCGGTCGCGGTCGAGCAGGCCTGGCGGCATCTGTCCACGCTCGGCCACCGCCGCATCGGCCTGGTGCTCGGGCCCGCGGACCACATGCCCTCGCAGCGCAAACTCGCCGCCGCCCGCGCGCTCGTCGAACAGGCGGGTGGCGAGCTGCCCGACCAGCACGTCTCGCGGGGGATGTTCTCGATCGAGGGCGGCCAGGCCGCCGCCGCACGACTCCTGGACGCCGGGGTCACCGGCATCGTCTGCGCGAGCGACCCCCTCGCGCTCGGCGCGGTGCGCGCCGCCCGCCGCCGGGGATGTGGCGTCCCGCAGGACGTCTCGGTGGTCGGCTATGACGACTCGGCGTTCATGACCTGCACCGATCCGCCACTGACCACGGTGCGCCAGCCGATCGAGGCCATGGGTCGCGCCGCCGTCGAACTGCTCGCGCTGCAGATCGCGGGAAGCGCGGTGCCCACCGAGGAACTGCTCTTCGAGCCGGAGCTCGTGGTGCGCGGCTCGACGGGGCAGCCGCCGCGGGAGTAGCCGCGGGAAGGGGCCGGGCCGACCGCCTGACGATCGCTGCCTCGCGCCGTCCCTCCGTACTGTCAATTTCTTTCAATCATCGCGCGAGATATTGCGTTGATCTGTCGACGGTGCTTGAGTGAGCGCCGCCACACAGTCCGCGCAGCTGTGGGCTTCCTGCTCCTGCCATGCCGTCCCTGCCCGCACGGGCAGGCGGCGCTGTCCAAAGGGGTCCACCGATGAGCAGCTACCGGATGCCACTTCGCCGTATCCGCCGCCGCACCACCGTTCGTACGAGCGGCGCCCACCGCCGTCGTACGGCCACGATCGCCGTCGCCTCCGCCCTCGCCCTCACCGCCCTGGCCGCCTGCGGCACCAGCAGCAGCGACGGTGACTCCGACAGGGACAACAGCGCCAACGCGGCCAACGCCGCGGCCCCGCTGGACCCGAAGGCCAAGGTGACGCTCACCATCGACTGCATGCCGCCGGCCGCCGAGAAGGCCGAGCTCAAGCAGTGGAAGGAGGACGTCAAGGCGTTCAACAAGAAGTACCCGAACGTCACGCTCAAGGGGAAGCAGACCGACCCCTGCCTGGAGCCTCCCCGCTTCACGGCGATGCTGAAGGCGAAGTCCCAACCGGACGTCTTCTACACCTACTTCACCGACCTGCAGCAGGTCCTGGACAACGACGGCGCCCAGGACATCAGCGCGTACGTCAACGACAAGTCCATACCGGCCCTGAAGGACATGGACCCGCACGTCCTCGACGTCCTGAAGAAGGACGGCAAGACCTACGGCCTGCCCTACAGCAACTACACGATGGGCCTGCTGATCAACCGCAAGCTCTTCAAGAAGGCGGGGCTCGACCCCAACTCGCCCCCGACCACCTGGGCGGAGGTCCGCACGGCCGCCAAGAAGATCGCCGCCCTAGGCGACGGCGTCTCGGGCTTCGGCGAGTACAGCGCCGGCAACAACGGCGGCTGGCACTTCACCGCCACCACGTACGGCCTCGGCGGCGACATCGTGTCCGACGACGGCACCAAGGCCGCCTTCAACAACGCCACCGGCAAACGAATCGTCGACAACCTCAAGGCCATGCGCTGGGACGACAACAGCATGGGCAAGACCCAGCTCCTGAAGTGGGGCGACCTGCAGAAGCAGATGGCCTCCGACAAGCTCGGCATGTTCCTCGCCGCGCCCGACGACATCACCTACATGGTGCAGAACCTCGGCGCGAAGTACGACGACTTCGGGATGGGCCCGATCCCCGGCCAGAAGGCCACCCTCTTCGGCGGCAACGACTACATGATCAAGAAGGGCAGTTCGCCCGACCAGATCAAGGCCGCGATCGCCTGGATCAACTTCAAGTTCCTCAGCGTCGGCAAGGGCCAGTTCGACTGGGCCCGCAGCAAGGCGGACGGCCTGCCCGTCGGCCTGCCGCAGCCGAACTTCTGGACCGGTGAGAGCAAGGCCAAGGACGACAAGGCCCGCGCGGCCAGTTCGACCATGCCCGTCGAGAACTTCCAGGCGTTCACCGACAAGCCCGTCACGGGCAAGGCCGAGCCGCCGAAGGCCCAAGAGGTCTACAAGGTCCTTGACACGCTGATGTCGGCCGTCCTCACGAACAAGGACGCCGACGCGGACAAGCTCCTCAAGACCGCCGAGCAGCAGGTCAACCAGGTTCTGGCCAACCAGTGATGTCCGCTCCCACCCTCTCCAAGCGCAAGGCCCGGCCGTCCGCACCGACGGACAGCCGGGCCGCCCGCCCCGAACCCGGCGCGTTCCGCCAGGCGTTGAAGCGCAACCTGACCGCCCACGCCTTCCTGATCGGCGCTCTCCTGTGCTTCTCGCTCTTCTCCTGGTATCCGATGGTCAGGGAATTCATCCTGGCCTTCCAGAAGACCGAGAACGGCGAGACGGTCTGGGCCGGCTGGTCCAACCTCACCTACATCTTCAACGACCCGGCGTTCTGGCAGGCGTGGCGCAACACCCTCCTGTTCACCGCACTCGCGCTGGTCCTCGGCTTCGCCGTGCCCTTCGCCATCGCCCTGATCCTCAATGAATTCCGGCACGGACGCGGCTACCTGAGGCTGCTCGTCTACCTCCCGGTGATGCTGCCGCCGGTCGCCTCGGTGCTGCTCTTCAAGTACTTCTACGACCCCGGGTACGGCCTGTTCAACCGCATCCTGGAGTCCGTGGGCCTGCCCGGACAGGCCTGGCTGCAGGACACCGACACCGCGATGCTCTCCGTGGTCGTCGCCGCCACCTGGATGAACATGGGCGGCGCGACGCTGATCTACCTGGCCGCGCTGCAGTCGATCCCGGGCGAGCTGTACGAGGCGGCCGAGCTGGACGGCGCGGGCGTCTTCCGCCGGATCTGGCACGTCACCATCCCGCAGACCCGGCTGATCCTCTCGCTGATGCTGCTCCTGCAGATCATCGCCACCATGCAGGTGTTCGTGGAGCCGTTCCTGCTCACCGGCGGCGCGGGCCCCGAGGGCGCGACCCTGACCGTCGTCCACCTCATCTACCAGTACGCGTTCACCTTCAACAACTACGGCAGCGCGGCGGCGCTCGGCCTGGTCCTGCTCGTACTGCTCGCCGGATTCTCGGCGGCGTACGCGCGACTGAGCCGCGCCGGCAGCGAAGACTAGCCGGGGGAGACGACCGACATGAGCACACGCACCCTGATCTCCCCGGCCCAACTGGCCAGGCCCCGCGGCAAGTTCCTGTACTGGACCGCCTTCACCGCGGTGACGGTCCTCTTCACCCTGGTCTTCATCGGCCCGCTGTACTGGATGGTCATCAGCGGCCTCAAGTCCCCGCAGGAATTCGCCCAGACACCGCCCACCCTGATCCCCGACGCCGTCCATCCGAAGAACTACGCGGACGCCTGGGGCGTGATGGACCTGGCCAAGCTCCTGTTCAACACCCTGTACTACGCGTTCGGCGCGCTCGCCTTCCAACTGGTCTTCGACGTGGCCGCCGCCTACTCGCTGTCCAAGCTGCGGCCCGTGTTCGGCAAGGCGATCCTCGGAATGATGCTGCTCACCCTCATGATCCCGGCCACCGTCCTGGTCGTACCGCAGTACCTCACCGTCCTGGACGTGCCCGTCGTGGAGCGCAACCTCATCAACTCGCCCTGGGTGATCTGGCTGCCCTCGGTCACCAACGCCTTCAACATCTTCCTGCTCAAGCGATTCTTCGACTCGATCCCGCGCGAACTCCTGGACGCCGCCGCCATCGACGGCGCCTCCTCCCTGCGCACGCTGCGCTCGGTGGTCCTGCCGCTGTCCCGGCCGATCCTCGGTGTCGTGTCGATCTTCGCGGTGGTGGCGGTCTGGAAGGACTTCCTCTGGCCGATGCTCACCCTGCCCGACCCCGGCAAGCAGACCGTCAACGTCGGCATCTACTCCCTGGCCGCCAGCGTCTCCGAGAACTGGCTCCTGGCCGCCCTCGCCATCGCCTCGCTGCCGACCCTGATCATCTTCCTGATCTTCCAGCGCAACATCATGAGCGGCCTGACCGCCGGCAGCCTCAAGGGCTGACCCCCGGGACCACCCCCGCACCCCGCACGCCGCCACCGCACCGAGCCACGGCGGCGGGGTCCCACCTGCCCGAAAGGAACCTCACGTGGCAGTCACCTCCCCGACCGATGCCTCCTGGTGGCGCTCGGCCGCCATCTATCAGGTGTACGTACGCAGCTTCGCGGACGGTGACGGCGACGGCACCGGAGACCTCGCGGGTGTCCGGGCCAAGCTGCCCTACCTCGCCGAACTCGGCGTCGACGCCCTGTGGTTCAGCCCCTGGTACCTCTCGCCGATGGTCGACGGCGGCTACGACGTCGCCGACTACCGCGTCATCGACCCGGCCTTCGGCACGGTCGCCGAGGCCGAGAAGCTGATCGCCGAGGCCCGCGCGCTCGGCATCCGCACCATCGTCGACATCGTCCCCAACCACGTCTCCGACCAGCACGTCTGGTTCAAGGCGGCCCTGGCAGCAGGCCCCGGAGCCCCCGAACGCGAGCTCTTCCACTTCCGCCCCGGCCGCGGCGAACACGGCGAACTGCCGCCCAACGACTGGCCGTCCCAGTTCTCCGCGACCGCGTCGACCTGGACCCGCGTCGAGGACGGCGAGTGGTACCTCCACCTCTTCGCCCCCGAGCAGCCCGACCTCAACTGGGCCCACCCGGCGGTCCGCCAGGAGCACGAGGACGTCCTGCGGTTCTGGTTCGAGAGGGGGGTGGCGGGCGTACGGATCGACTCCGCGGCACTGCCCGCCAAGGACCCCGCTCTGCCCGACTTCACCGAGGGAGTCGACCCGCACCCCTTCATCGACCGCGACGAACTGCACGACATCTACCGCTCCTGGCGGGCCGTCGCCGACGAGTACGCGGGTGTCTTCGTCGGTGAGGTCTGGCTCCCCGACGCCGAGCGCTTCGCCCGCTATCTGCGCCCCGACGAAATGCACACCGCCTTCAACTTCTCCTTCCTGTCCTGTCCTTGGGAGCCAGGACAGCTGCGGACGTCCATCGAGGCCACGCTCGCCGAGCACGCCCCGGTCGGCGCCCCCGCGACCTGGGTGCTCTGCAACCACGACGTGACCCGCACGGTCACCCGCTACGGCCGCGACGACACCGGGTTCGACTTCGCCACCAAGGTGTTCGGCACCCCCACCGACCTGACCCTCGGCACCCGCCGCGCCCGCGCCGCGGCCCTCCTGGCCTTCGCGCTCCCCGGCGCGGTCTACATCTACCAGGGCGACGAACTCGGCCTGCCCGAGGCCGACATACCCCGGGACCGCATCCAGGACCCCATGCACTTCCGCTCCGGCGGCACCGACCCCGGCCGCGACGGCTGCCGGGTACCCCTGCCCTGGACGGCCGCAGAACCGCACGCGGGTTTCGGGTCGATGACAGCCCCCTGGCTGCCCCAGCCCGATGGCTGGCCCTCGTACGCCGCCGACCTGCAGGCGGCGGACCCCCGCTCCATGCTCATGCTCTACCGCGCCGCCCTGCGCCTGCGCCGCATCGAACCGGGCTTCGGCGACGGCCCGTTGACCTGGCTGCCGACCGCCGACGGCGTGCTGGCCTTCGTACGGGAGCCGGGCCTGGCCTGCGTCGTCAACCTCGCCCCCGATCCCTGCGAACTCCCCGCGCACACCCGCCTGCTGCTGGCCAGCGGCCCCCTGGACGAGTCGGGCCGCCTCCCGCAGGACACGGCGGTCTGGCTGCGCATGTGACGCGACCGCTCGCCCCATCCCTCCAAGTCCGAGCACTGACCTCCCCACCCACAAGGAAGGTGCACCACTCCATGACCAGACCTGACAGGAGCACTCCAAGAACGGTCCGCAAGTGGTACGCCGTCGTGGCCACCGCGGGCCTCGTCGGCACCCTCGTCACCGGCCTCACGACCACCGGCGCGCAGGCCGCCGAGTCGGCCGCGGGTGCCACCCTGCCCTTCACCTCCGTCGAGGCGGAAAGCGCGACCACCAACGGCACGAAGGTGGGCCCCGACTACACCCAGGGCACCGTCGCCTCCGAGGCATCGGGCCGGCAGGCGGTGCGTCTCGCGGCGGGCCAGAGCGTCGAGTTCATCCTCCCCAAGGCGGCCAACGCACTGAACGTCGCCTACAACGTCCTCGACGGCCAGTCGGGCTCCATGGCCGTGTACGTCAACGGCCAGAAGACATCCAAGACGCTGGCCGTCACATCGAAGTACAGCTACGTCGACACCTCCTGGATCGCGGGCTCCAAGACCCACCACCTCTTCGACAACGCGCGGCTGCAGCTCGGCCAGAACCTGCAGTCCGGCGACAAGGTGAAACTGGAGGCGACCTCCACCCAGGTCACCGTCGACGTGGCCGACTTCGAGCAGGTCGCGGCGGCCGCGCCGAAGCCTTCCGGCGCGCTCTCGGTCACCGACAAGGGCGCAGACCCCAGCGGTCAGGGTGACTCCACCCAGGCCTTCCGCGAGACCATCGCAGCGGCCAAGGGCGGCACGGTCTGGATCCCGCCGGGCGAGTACAAGCTGACCCAGTCGCTCAACAACGTCGACAACGTCAACATCCAAGGCGCGGGCAACTGGCACTCGATCGTGCGCAGTTCACGCTTCATCGACCAGTCGGGCGTATCCACCGGCAAGGTGGGCCTGCACGACTTCGCGGTGATCGGCGAGGTCACCGAGCGGGTCGACAGCAGCCCTGACAACTTCGTCAACGGATCACTCGGCCCGAACTCCACCGTCTCGGGCATGTGGCTGCAGCACCTCAAGGTCGGCTTCTGGCTGACGGGCAACAACGACAACCTCGTCGTGGAGAAGAACCGGATCCTCGACATGACCGCCGACGGCCTCAACCTCAACGGCACGGCCAAGGGTGTCAGCGTGCGCAACAACTTCCTGCGCAACACCGGCGACGACGCCCTGGCGATGTGGGCCCTCAACACCACCAACAGCGACTCGACCTTCGCCGGGAACACCATCTCGCAGCCCAACCTCGCCAACGGCATCGCCATCTACGGCGGCCGCGACATCACCGTCAAGGACAACCTGATCCTCGACACCAATGCCCTGGGCAGCGGCATCGCCATCTCCAACCAGAAGTTCCTCGACCCGTTCTTCCCGCTGGCCGGAACCATCACCGTCTCCGGCAACACCCTCGTGCGCACCGGGGCCATGAACCCCAACTGGCAGCACCCGATGGGCGCGTTGCGCGTGGACGCCTACGACAGCGCCATCGAGGCCACGGTGAACATCACCGACACCACCATCACCGACAGCCCCTGGAGCGCGTACGAGTTCGTGTCGGGCAGCGGCACCGGCAAGGCCGTGAAGAACGTCAGCATCGACCGCTCGACCATCGACAAGGCGGGCACGGTCGTCGTCCAGGCCGAGACGCCAGGCGCGGTGAAGATGTCGAACGTCAAGGCCACCGGCGTGGGCGCGGCCGGCAAGTACAACTGCCCCTACCCGACCGGTTCCGGCACCTTCACCCTCACCGACGGCGGGGGCAACTCCGGCTGGGACAGCACCTGGGAGGACTGCTCGACGTGGCCGAAGCCCGGCGCGGGCAACCCCGACCCGGACCCGGGCCGCAACCTCGCCAAGGGGCGACCGGCCACGGCGACCGGCTCCGCCGACGTCTACACACCCGCCAAGGCCGTCGACGGTGACGCGGCGACGTACTGGGAGTCCACCAACAACGCCTTCCCCCAGGCGATCACCGTGGACCTCGGCAAGGCCGAACCGGTGCGCAGGCTCGTCCTGAAGCTGCCGCCGCCCGCCGTCTGGGGGGCCAGGACCCAGACCCTGTCCGTCCAGGGCAGCACCGACGGCACCACCTTCAGCACGCTGGCCGATTCGAAGGGCTACCGCTTCGACCCGGCCGACGGGAACAAGGTGACCATCACCCTGCCCGCCTCCGCTCCCGATGTCCGTCACCTGCGGCTGCGCGTCACGGCCAACACCGGGTGGCCCGCGGCCCAGTTCAGTGAAGTGGAGGCCTACTTGTCCTGACCTCCCGCCTCTCCTGACCTTCAGTACCTCATGCGTATACGCGCCCCGCTCGCTCATGGCTGTGGCCTGAGCGGGCGGGGCGTGTGGTCTCTCGGCCAGGGGTGGCCAGAACCCAGTGGGTTGTTCGGATAAACCCCCCGCCAAGCAAGATCACCGCTTCGAGTGCTGCCGAGGGGCTTATCGGGCGAGCAGGGCGCAACGGCCGTTAAATGGTTCGTGGATCTGGACGAAATCCACGTGATTCGCCTCTGGTTCCGCCATCTCCGGTTGGTGCGCCCAGGCCGGTCAAGACCCCTGCGAAGGAGAGCTCGCCCGATGACCGTTGAGACCGGCCCGGAAGTACAGCTGGAGCCACCCCGGCAGTCCAGCCTGAGCACCGCGGCTGCCCGCAACCTCGCCCACACGACCAAATCCGCCCCGCAGATGCAGGAGATCACCTCCCGCTGGCTGCTGAAGATGCTCCCGTGGGTGGAGACCAAGGGCGGCGCCTACCGGGTGAACCGCCGGCTCAGCTACACCGTCGGAGACGGGCGCATCGAATTCGTCCAGGACGGCGGCGACGTCCGTGTGATCCCCCGGGAACTCGGCGAACTGGCCCTGCTGCGAGGCTTCGACGACGTGGAGGTGCTGACCGCGATCGCCGGCCGGTGCGTCCAGCGCGACTTCCGGGCCGGAGAGGTGCTCGCCGAGCGCGGCACCCCTGCCGACGAGCTCCACCTGATCGCCCACGGCAGGATCAACCAGAAATCCGTGGGCCCGTACGGAGACGAGGTCGGCGTCGCCGTGCTCGCCGACGGCGACCGGTTCGGGGAGAGCGCACTTCTGGACACCGATGCCAGATGGGACTCCACCGCGACCGCCGAGACCGCCGGCACGCTGCTCACCCTGTCCCGCGCCGACTTCGACGCCGTGCTGTCCACGGCCCCGAACCTGCGGTCGCACCTCGACGAGTTCAGCCGCATCCCGAGGCAACGCCAGAACAAGCACGGCGAGGCCGAGATCGCGATGTCGGCCGGCCATACGGGCGAGGTCGCACTGCCCGGCGCCTTCGTCGACTACGAACTCAAGCCGCGCGAGTACGAACTCTCAGCCGCCCAGACGATTCTGCGGGTCCACACGAGGGTCACCGACCTCTACAACGGGCCGATGAACCAGCTGGAGGAGCAACTCAGGCTCACCATCGAGGCGCTGCGCGAGCGCCAGGAGCACGAGCTCATCAACAACCGGGAATTCGGCCTGCTCCACAACGCCGACTTCAAGCAGCGGATCCAGCCCCACTCGGGACCGCCCACCCCGGACGACCTCGACGAGCTGCTCTGCCGCCGCCGTGGCACCAAGCTCTTCCTCGCCCACCCCAGGACGATCGCCGCCATCGGGCGCGAGCTCAACGCCCGCGGGATCTACCCCGATCACGTCGACCTCGGCGGGCAGCAGGCACCGGCGTGGCGCGGTGTACCGATCCTGCCCTGCAACAAGATCCCCATCACCAAGGAACAGACCAGCTCGATCCTCGCCATGCGTATCGGCGAGGACAACCAAGGCGTCATCGGTCTGCATCAGACCGGGCTGCCGGACGAGTACGAGCCGGGCCTCTCGGTGCGCTTCATGGGCATCAACGAGCAGGCGATCACCTCGTACCTGGTCAGCACCTACTACTCCGCCGCCATCCTGGTGCCCAACGCCCTCGGCGTGCTGGAGAACGTGCAGATCGCCCGCAGGTCCGCCTAGAGGATCCGTCGTACGGCCATGACAGCCCGGATCGCCCCCGGGCCGGGCCTCCATGCCCGGATCCGGGACAGCACACCCCTCTCACCAAGGAGCGACGGATGCCCGAACCCGGGTCTTCCCCTCTGCAGCCGAGCCCCGCACTGGAACGCATCCTTCGCGGCCCCAGCGGTCTGGGCACGGCGGGCCTGCACCTGGGCCGACGCGTGGAGCTGCCGGAGCCGCGAGAACCGCAGGCACCTCCGGCAGCCGAGGCACCCGCGGCTCCCGCGGAGGCCCTGCACATCCCGGGCCTCTACTACCACCCCGTCCCGGAGCCCGACCCCGCGCGGGTCGAGGAGGTCAGCCGCAGGATCAAGGACTGGGCGGTGGACGAGGTCGAGCTGTTCCCCGACGAGTGGGAGGGTCAGTTCGACGGATTCTCCGTCGGGCGCTACATGGTCGCCTGCCACCCGGACGCCCCGACCACCGACCACCTGATGGTCGCCACCCGGCTCATGGTCGCCGAGAACGCGGTCGACGACTGTTACTGCGAGGACCACGGCGGCTCACCCATCGGCCTCGGGGGACGTCTCCTCCTCGCGCACACCGCCCTCGACCCCCTGCACGTCACGAAGGAATACCAGCCGCAATGGGCGGAGTCGCTGCACGCGGATGCCCCGCGCCGCGCCTACCGCTCCGCGATGGAGTACTTCGTCCAGCAGGCCACCCCCTCCCAGGCCGACCGCTTCCGGCACGACATGGCGCGGCTGCACCTGGGGTATCTCGCCGAGGCCGCCTGGGCCCAGACGGACCACACCCCTGAGGTGTGGGAGTACCTGGCGATGCGGCAGTTCAACAACTTCCGGCCGTGCCCCGCCATCACCGACAGCATCGGCGGCTACGAACTGCCGACGGACCTGCATGCCCGGCCCGACATGCAGCGGGTGCTCGCGCTCGCCGGGAACGCCAGCACCATCGTCAACGACCTGTACTCGTACACCAAGGAACTCGCCAGTCCCGGGCGGCACTTGAATTTGCCCGTGGTGATCGCCGATCGCGAGAAGGTCTCCGACCGCGAGGGCTATCTGAAGGCGGTCGAGGTCCACAACGACCTCATGCGGGACTTTGAGGCCGAGGCAACGGCCCTCGCCACCGCCTGCCCCGTCCCCAGCGTGCTGCGCTTCCTCAAGGGCGTCGCCGTATGGGTCGACGGCAACCACTACTGGCACCAGACCAACACCTACCGCTACAGCCTGCCCGATTTCTGGTAAGGACGGAATCCACTGTGACCAGCACTGAAATCCCCACCGTCAGCGGTGCCTCCGCGTTCGTCCCCGCCCCGGCGACGCCCTACCAGGGCGACATCGCGCGCTACTGGAACAACGAGGCGAGGCCCGTGAACCTGCGCCTCGGCGACGTCGACGGGCTCTACCACCACCACTACGGCATCGGGGACGTCGACCACGCCGCCCTGGGGGATGTCGACGACAGCGAGCACGAGAAGAAGCTGATCACCGAGCTCCACCGCCTGGAGTCGGCACAGGCCGAAGTGCTCCTGGACAACCTCGGCTCCATCGGGCGCGACGACACGCTCGTGGACGCCGGCTGCGGCCGGGGCGGCTCGATGGTGATGGCCCACCAGCGGTTCGGCTGCACGGTCGAGGGCCTCACCCTGTCGGCCAAGCAGGCCGAGTTCGCCAACCAGCGTGCCCAGGAACTCCGCATCCAGGACCACGTGCGCGCCCGCGTGTGCAACATGCTCGACATGCCCTTCGAGACCGGGCAGGCGGTCGGCTCGTGGAACAACGAGTCGAGCATGTACGTCGACCTGCACGACCTCTTCGGAGAGCACTCACGCATCCTGGAGGTCGGCGGCCGCTATGTGACCATCACCGGCTGCTGGAACCCTCGGTACGGCCAGCCGTCGAAGTGGGTCTCGCAGATCAACGCGCACTTCGAGTGCAACATCCACTCCCGCCGCGAATATCTGCGGGCCATGGCCGACAACCGTCTCGTGCCGCAGGCCGTCATCGACCTGACGCCCGCGACCCTGCCGTACTGGGAGCTGCGGGCCACGTCCTCGCTGGTCACCGGCATCGAGGAGGCCTTCATCAACTCGTACAAGGACGGCTCGTTCCAGTACGTCCTGATCGCGGCCGACCGCGTCTGACCACGTCTGTCCTCGTCCGACGGGAGGGCCGGGCCCGCCATCCGGCGGCCCGGCCCCTTTGGCGCGCCAAGTGCATTGCTGAGGCGCCCTGTTGCGTGCCGCTCCCGCTCCCCTACAGTGCGTGACGCCCACCCCGTCCATGTCGACGTACAGCCGCCGATCAGGAGCACCCCCGTGGCCACCCACGCCGTACCCGAGTTGGACCCTGCCCTCGTCGGACAGTGGCAGGCCGGGGGAGGGGACATCATCGACCTCCTCACCCAGGCGCGCGAACAGCTCGGCGGCGTCGCCGCCTTCCGGCTCGGCCCGCGCCCGACCGTCCTGGTCACCGACCCCGTGGCCGTGCAGCACGTGCTCGCGCTCCATCCCGGCCGGTACGTGAAGCGTTCCCACCGCGCCCGGCTGCTGATCGGCGACGGGGTCCTGGCCGCGACGGGCGAGGCCTGGCAGCGTCAACGGCGGCTGCTGCAGTCCCAGTTCACCGGCCGGGGCATGCGCCGTTACGAGCAGCGGATCACCGAGGCCGCCCGGACCTCGGCGGCACGCTGGGCCGAGTACGCCCGCACCGGGCAGGTCTTCGACGTCGGCGAGGAGATGCGCCGCTTCGCCCTGGACACCATCTGGCGATCCCTCACGGGGCATCCGCTCGACCCGGCGACGGAGCGTGAACTGGCCGCCGTGCCCGCCGTGGTGGCCGCCCTGCCCAGCCTGCCCGCCGACAGCACCGCGCCCGAGGGGACGGTCGCCGCCGACCTGGCCGTCATCGACGCGCTGGCCGGCCACGCCATCGCCGCCGCGCGGGACAAGGAGGCCGGACCCGACGGCCCCGGCCTGCTGCACGTCCTGCTCGACGCGGCCGAGACACGCCCCGAGTACACCGACGGGCTGATCCGGGACGAGCTCGTCACCCTGCTCGTCGCCGGGCACGAGACCACGGCCACCACCCTGACCTGGCTCTACCTCCTGCTGGACCGCAACCCGGAGGCGCGGGAACAGGCACTCGCCGCGGGCGCCGACGGATCGCCGGAGCGACGGCTTGCCATCCAGGCGCTCGTCCATGAGGCGCTGCGGTTCTACCCGTCCGCCTGGATCCTGCCGCGCAGCGCCGCGGAGGACGACATCCTCGCCGGGTACGAGATCGAAGCGGGCACCGACGTGCTGGTCTGCCCCTATCTGACCCACCGGGACCCCCAACTCTGGGACGACCCAAGCCGTTTCGACCTGACGCGCTTCACGGTTTCAGGGCGACGCCCCGTCCACCCGGGGAGCTACTTCCCGTTCGGCATCGGACCCCGGGCCTGCCTGGGCCTGCAGTTCGCCCTTCGGGAGTCGACCGTCCTCCTCGAACACCTGCTGCCCGCCCACACCCCGCGCTTCCGCTCCATCCCGGACGGGGCCGCTTACAGCATCACCGTCCGGCCCGACGGCCCGACCCCCGCGGTACTGGGCGATCAGGCGGCCGATGCGGCCCGCCGGTAGTAGTCGAACTGGGTCACCCCGTTGTAGCCGTAGCTCTCGGGGTGCAGTTCGTGCAGCGCGACCCCGCACCGGGCGAGCGGCCCGAGGAGTTCCGTCAGCAACTGATCGGCCGCGGCGATGAACGCCGCCTTCTCCGCGGCGCTGCTGGTGCCCAGGGTGATGCTGACCTCGACATGTGCGTCGAGCCCGCCGGTCAGGGGCTTGCCGTCGACGAAGTACCGGTCGGCCGGCACGAGGTCGATGTGGACGATGGTGCGCGCACGGGCCTTGCCGAGGGCCGAGACCGCGAGGCCGGTGAGGCCCTCGGCCAGGGTGCGCTGCGTGGCGGTGGGAAGGTCGGCGTCGGTGACGGTGACACGGATGTACGGCATGGCTCTCCTCGGTACACGCTGCTATGGACTGGTACGCGCTCGGTGGGTGCCGACCGGGGCGGCGGCACTCGGCAAGCCTCGCCGACCTGCGACGATGGATCCAACGCACCTACGTCATAGCTCTATGAGGCCACCGCATGACCGTGAATCTTCCCCAGCTGAGGGCGTTCCTCGCCGTGGTCGAGGTGGGCGGCTTCAGTGCTGCCGCCGATGAGCTGGGCATGAGCCAGTCCGCGGTGTCGCACGCCGTCGCCTCCCTCGAACGCGAGCTGGCGGCTCCGCTGCTGATCCGCGCCACGCCGGTACGGACCACGGCGCTGGGTGAGCGGGTCCTGCCGCACGCCCGCGCCGCCCTGTCGGCAGCCCGATCCGTGGAAGAGATCGCGGCCGAGGCCGCCGGGGAACTGACCGGCACCGTACGGCTGGCCTGCACTCCGACGGTCTGCCGGGGGCTGCTCCCGGCCCTGCTCCGGTACTGGGCCGATGACCAACCCCGGCTGACGGTGAGGGCGTTCGAGGGTGACAGTGCGGAGGTGTCCGCCTGGCTGGCGGAGGGTGTGGCCGACGCGGCCGTCCTGATCGACCCGCCGCCCGGGACCGGCATCCACCTGGCCGAGGACCACTACCGGGCCGTGCTGCCCAAGGACCACCCCCTGGCGGACCAATCACACGTGGACATCGGGGAGTTGGCGGACGACCAGTTCCTGATATCGCCCGACAGCTGCGAGGCCCGCATCCGTACGATCCACACGCGGGCCGGGCTGCCCTTCACGCCCAACCGCCGCGTGCGTGACCTGGCGACGCTGATCAGCATGGTGCAGGCGGGCATCGGCGTGACCGTCCTGTCCGAGGTCTCCCGCTCCCAGCTCCCACCCGATCTGGTCCTGCTTCCGCTGAAGCCCGAGATGTCCCGCCGCCTCGTGCTGACAGGGCCTCAGGCCCGCCGCTGGCACCCGGCGGTGCGCCTGTTCGCGGAGTCGGCCGCCGCTCACCTGGCGCGGTCCGGGTAAGGCCGTTGGTGGCGGGGCAGCACGAAAAAGCCCCGGTCCCTCACGAGGGACCGGGGCTTGTCGCGAGCGCTGGGCAGGCCTTGCACCTACATTTCCCCGCAGGAAGCGGGGCGTCTTTCCTTGGACGACCAACGCATGGCCCGCTGCCAGGAGTTCCTGGCCACAAGCGCATGATCGACTCTAGCGCATGGGGCGGGCCCACCGCACATCCGCGCCCGTGCGCCGCTCCCGATCACCCGCGGGCCATCGGTCACTGGACTCCGTGCGGCCGGAACTGGATGCTGATGCGTCCACCCGCGGCCCGGGTCGACTTGGGGATGGCGTGTTCCCAGGTGCGCTGACAGGAGCCGCCCATCACGATCAGATCGCCGTGTCCGAGAGGGCGTCGGACGACGTCGCCACCGTGGCGCGGACGGAGCAACAGGTCGCGCGGTGCTCCCACCGACAGGATGGCGACCATCGTGTCCTCGCGGGCGCCACGGCCGATGCGGTCGCCGTGCCAGGCCACGCTGTCGCGCCCGTCGCGGTAGTGGCACAGGCCGGCCGTCGTGAAGGCCTCGCCGAGCTCGGAGGCGTAGTGCGCGGAGAGGACTTGCCGGGCCTCGTCGAGCACGGCGTGGGGGAGGGGTTCTCCGGCGCGGTAGAAGGCGAGCAGGCGCGGGACGTCCACGACCCGTTCGTACATCTGCCTGCGTTCGGCCTTCCATGGGACGTCCGTGGCCAGCCGCTCGAACAGGACGTCGGCGCCGCTGAGCCAGCCCGGCAGGAGGTCTATCCACGCACCGTCACCGAGGACCGTCCGGCGGATTCCGTCCAGCGGGCCCAGGCGCACGTCATCGCTCTGGTCGAAGAGCGATCCCTGCAGCTGATGCGGCTGATGCGGCTGGTGCAGCTGGTGCGTTGCCATGAGGCCAGTGTACCGAATGATTCGAACGTACGATCTAATGCCTAGCGGGATCGCTCTCCGGTGAGCAGGCGGTAGACGATCAGGACGATCACGGAGCCGATGATGGCGGCGATCCAGGTCGACAGGTGGAAGAACCCGTTGATCGAGTGGACGCCGAAGATCACCTTGCCCAGCCAGCCGCCGAGCAGGCCGCCCACGATGCCGATCAGCATCGTCACCAGGCAGCCTCCCGGGTCCTTGCCGGGGGTGAGGGCCTTGGCGATGGCTCCCGCGATGAGACCGATCAGGATCCAGGCGATGATGCCCACGAGAATGTTCCTTTCCCTTGTGTGCGTGTGCGTACGTGTCGGTGTGTGATCTGCCGTCCGACAGTGGGACCAATGTCCATCCGCGGGCATCACACACGGGACCAAGGTCACCCATGACGGGCCAAAGGTCATTCCTGTGTCGGCCGACCGGGTGACGGCTGCCCGGAAGCCGTTGAAAGCCGACGGAAGTCATGGATGTGAAGAGAGCGTTGCAGGCTCTCCATAACCTCGGGGTCGTGGGCATGCCGGACGGGGGCAGGCGAGAAGGGAAGCCGCGAGGAGGACGCTGCCGATGCTAGTTGTCGCACTCATGCTCCTGCCGGCCATGGGACTCCTGATCATCGCCATGGACCGCATCGAGGACCGGATGAACGGGGAAGCGCGGCCGAGAACCGATCGGCGCGTACGCCACCTTCGTCTCATCCACGGGGAAGGCCGCACGGGACGTCATCGAGCGTCCGCCGCCGCGCAGCACAGCGACGCGGCCTGACCACGGCCTGACACAAGGCGAGAGGGTGGCGGGCCCGCCTCCACGGAGGCGGGCCCGCCACCCTCTCGCCATGGGGCCCGGAGGGGACCTATCGCGCTGTCTTCTCGGCGAGCTTCTGGAATTCACCCAGGTCGTAGTTGGCCAGGGTGGAGTCGAGATTGGTGAGGGCACCGAGGTGCTCGATGAATCCCTTGGGGTCGTACTCGATCTGGAGAGTCACCCGGCTCGTCGTGTCGCTGAGGCGGTGAAAGGTCACCACGCCGGCATGCTCCACCCCCTCGATCGTGTGCCAGGCGATCCGGTTCTCGGGCACCACTTCGGTGAGCTCGGCGACGAAATTCTTCTCCGCGCCGGGCAGCTCCAGCTGCCACGCGAAGCGTCGCTCGTCCATCGGCTCGACCAGCCGCACATGGCTGAGGAAGGAGGGCCAGCGGGCCACGTCGCTCCACAGCTGCCAGGCGACGGAAACCGGTGCCTGCACATCGACGGATTCGAGCAGGGACGCGGACATACGCACCTCTTTCTGGACGGGGGAGTGGCCACGGGATCTCCGGGCCGGTGAGGCATGGATCTCCGGTACCCCTGACGGGACGGGCCATGCGAAATCGCCACTCCGCTGCGCGGGTGTCAGGTGTCAGGCGTTCTGGCCGGCTGCGGCGAGCTTCTTGAGGTCGACGGTCTCGCCGGGTGCGGGTGTCTCAGGGCTGACCGACTTGCCGTAGTCGCTGAAGGTGGCGGTGTTGGGTTCCTTGCCGCCGGTCGACGTCGAGCGCAGGATGTACGGCTTGCCCTCGGTGGCCACGTACAGCGTGAGTGTCTCGCCGCCGGAGGTCTTCTTCGTCAGCCGGATCGTCTCGTTGCCGTCGACGGTCGCCGTCGAGCCCTTCTTCATTCCCTTGCGTTCCGACGTGTCCTTGTCCATGGAAGCCATCAGCGCGTTCTTGTCGCACAGGCTCTTCGTCGTCGCGTCGTCGGCCGGGGCCTTCACCCATTTGTCGGCGATCTTCGGGATGATCTTGTCACCGCCGGCCTGACCCTTGAGGGCCTTCTGCCAGTACTTCTCGTCGCCCCGCAGATAGAACGTCCCCTTCGCGTTCCGCACATCCGCCGACGCGCCCTCTGCCTGGATGCTGCCGTCGCAGTTCTTGCTGTTGTCCACCGACAGGTCGACGGTCGTGGAGGAACCCGCCGACTGCTGCACGGTGCCCTTCATGTGCATCGAGTCGGCCTGCTTCGTGGCCTTGACCGCGTCGGCCGCGATCTGGTCGGCACTCTTGCCCGCGAACGGCTTGCTGTCGCCGGAGCCCTCGCCCGAGTCGTCCCCGCCGCATCCCGACAGGGCCACTAACGCCGCCCCGGTGATCACGGCCGCCATCGTTCTGCTGCCCTTCACCACGTCTGCTCCTTCCTGAGGACGCGCCTGCGCCCTTCGCTCGCCCGCGGCCGTCGAGGCCGCGGAACACCCGGTTACCCCGTTGCTCCGGTAGATCACCGGAAGAGCGATGTCCACTTTCTGCGGGGACGCGACGGCCGCGCGCCCGGGGCCGCTGGCGCTTATGGTGACCGAGCGGCATACGGAGACATCCATGACGTCAGCCAAGAAGTCACACATCGACCTGGAACAGCGCCTGTTCCTGACCGGCATGGGCAGTTTCGACTGGGACCTGGAGAGCGGTGAGCTAGGTCTCGACGCCAGTGCCCTCGCGGTGCTCGACCTGCGTCCCGACGAGTTCCACGGCCGGGTCACCTCATTGCGGAAACGCGTGCCTCCCGAGGAGGCGGTACGCATCAGCTTCGCCGTCACGGAGGCGGACACCACGGGTGCCGACGTCTACGGCGTCTACTTCCGTGTCCGCCACGGCGACGGTTCGGTGCACCTGGCGCACGCCCGTGGACGCATCCTGCGCGACGACGCGGGCCGGGCCGTGCGCGCCGTCGGAATCGTGCGGACCGCCGCGAACGACGGGTCGGAGCTCGCGGCCACCGACCCCAGGGAAGAGCGCAGGCAGGGCGTCGCCCTGATGGTGCAGGGCACCACGCAGGCCCTCTCCCGGGCCGTGACGGTCGACGACGTGGTGGCGGTGCTCTCCGGCGCGAGCGGCCTTGACCGGTTCGCCGCCGACGGCCTGGTCCTCGGCCTGGTCGACGGGGACAACCTGAAGCTGATCGCCCTGGTGGGCCAGACGATGCAGGCCCTGGACGAAATCAAGCTGCACAAGGTCGACGAGTCACTGCCGCTGGCCGAGGCCGTCATGACCAGGCAGCCCCGCTTCGTGGGCTCGTTGCCCGACCTCGGGCTGCGCTTCACCCGCCTCGGGCCCTACATCAAGCACATGGAGCTCGACTCGGCGGCGTTCCTGCCGCTGGTCGCGCAGGACCGCGCCATCGGCGGACTCGCGCTCTTCTACCGCGGCCGGAAGGACTTCACCGACGCGGACCGCAACCTCTGCATCGGCCTGTCCGGCATCGTCGCCCAGTCGCTGCAGCGCGCCATGCTGTTCGACGAGGAACGCGACCTCGCCAAGAGCCTGCAGGCCACGATGCTGCCGCGCGGGGTTCCCGACGTCGCGGACTCCGAGGTCGCCGTCCGTTACCACGCCGCCTGGGGCGGGCGGGACGTCGGTGGCGACTTCTACGACGTCATCACCCTGCCCCGCGGGCGCATCGGCGTGGTCGTGGGCGACGTACAGGGACACGACACCCACGCCGCGGCCATCATGGGTCAGCTGCGCATCGCCCTGCGGGCGTTCGCCGGTGAGGGGCATCCGCCCGCGACGGTGCTCTCGCGTGCCTCCCGCTTCCTGGCCGAGCTGGACACCGAGCGCTTCGCCACCTGCACCTATGCCCAGTTCGACCCGGCCACCGGCATCGTGCGCGCCGTACGGGCCGGGCACCTGCCGCCTCTCGTGCGGCATGTGGACGGCCGCGTGGGCGTGCCCCGGGTCCATGGCGGGCTGCCGCTGGGGCTGGCCACCGAGTTCGGCATGGAGGACTACCCCGAGGTGCGGCTCGACCTCGTGCCGGGCGAGACCATGGTGCTGTGCACGGACGGGCTCGTGGAGGACGCGGGCCTCGATCTCGACACCGGGATGCAGAACCTCGCCGAGGTGCTGTCCGACGGCCCCGAGAGCGCCGAGGAACTGGCGGACCATCTCTCGCGCGCGCTGTGGGAGAGATGGGGCAGCAGCGACGACGTGGCGCTCCTGGTCCTGCGCCGGCTGCCCGACCCCGGGACGCTCCAGGAGCCGCGCATCCACCGGTACGTCCACCAGGCCGACCCCGAAGGACTCGCCGACGCGCGCGCGGCCCTGCGGGAACACCTCGCGGCATGGGGTCTTGGGGCGGTCGCCGACGACGTCGAGGTGGCGGCGGGCGAACTCCTCGTCAACGCCCTGGTCCATACCGACGGCGGCGCCATCCTCACGCTGGAGGTGCTGACCGGGCCGCCTCGCCGGGTCCGGCTGTGGGTGAAGGACCGCTCGAGCACCCGCCCCCGCAAGAGGTCCCCGGTGGAGACCGCCACCTCGGGCCGTGGCCTCCTGCTGGTGGAGGCGGTCGCCTCGCGCTGGGGAATCGAGCCGCGGGGTGAGGGCAAGGCGGTCTGGTGCGACTTCGGCGTGCCGGAGGAGTGATCGGTTTCTGGCGGCCGTGCGTCTCCCATGACCCGCACACACGCGTCGGCCGCTGCCCCCCACGGGCAGCGGCCGACGCGTGTGACCGGTCAGGCCTGTCAGGACCGGTCAGGCCTTGTCCTGCATGCTGCTGCGAGCCGGGTTGGCCTGTTCCGCGGCCTTGGGGTCCTTCTCGTCCGCCTTGGAGCGCACGCCCTGCTGGATGCGCTCACCGATCGACTTGTCGATGTTCGACCAGTACTCGAAGGCCCTGACGAGGACGGGCTCGGACACTCCGTTGAGCAGGTGACCCACGACGTTGTCCACCAGGCGGTCGCGCGCGGCGTCGTCGAGGACCTCGCGCACCATCGTCCCCGGCTGACCCCAGTCGTCGTCCTCCGCGTGGTCGACGTACGCGGCGCGGGTGATGTCACCGTCCGCGTACCAGCTCGGCGGTGCGTAGCGGCTGGTGTCCGCCGCTGGGCCGCCCTTGGAGTTCGGTGCGTAGACCGGGTCCTCCGTCTTGCGGTACGCCATGGCCCCGTCCTTGGAGTACGTGCGCACGGGCGAGATCGGGGCGTTGACCGGGAGCTGCTGGTAGTTGCCGCCGATGCGGTGGCGGTGTGCGTCGGCGTAGGAGAACAGCCGCGCGAGGAGCATGCGGTCGGGGCTCGGGCCGATGCCGGGGACCAGGTTGTTCGGCTGGAAGGCCGCCTGCTCGATCTCCGCGTGGTTGTCCGTGGGGTTGCGGTCCAGGGTCATCTTGCCGACCTCGACCAGCGGGTAGTCGGCGTGCGGCCAGACCTTGGTGAGGTCGAACGGGTTGAAGCGGTAGGTGGCCGCGTCCTCGTACGGCATGAGCTGCACGTACAGGGTCCAGCTCGGGTACTCGCCGTCCCGGATGTGCTCGAAGAGATCACGGGTGTGGTAATCCGTGTCGGCCGCGGCCATCTGGTCGGCCTCGTGCTGGGTGAAGTGCTCGACGCCCTGGTCGGTCTTGAAGTGGTACTTCACCCAGAACCGCTCGCCCTGCGCGTTGATCCACATGTAGGTGTGCGAGGTGTAGCCGTTCATGTGGCGCCAGGTGCGCGGGATGCCGCGGTCACCCATCAGCCACGTGACCTGGTGGGCGGACTCGGGCGAGAGGGTCCAGAAGTCCCACTGCATGTCGTGGTCGCGGAGGTTGTTGTCCGCCCTGCGTTTCTGGGACCGGATGAAGTGCTGGAACTTCATCGGGTCCTTCACGAAGAAGACCGGGGTGTTGTTCCCGACCATGTCGTAGTTGCCCTCGGTGGTGTAGAACTTCACCGCGAATCCGCGCGGGTCACGCCACGTGTCCGGGCTCCCGCGCTCACCGGCGACGGTGGAGAAGCGGGCCACCAGGTCGGTGCGGGTGCCCGGCTGGAAGAGGGCGGCCTTCGTGTAGGAGCTGACGTCTCCGGTGACTTCGAAGTGGCCGAAGGCGCCGCTGCCCTTGGCGTGCGGCTGCCGCTCAGGGATCCGCTCCCGGTTGAACTGCGCCATCTGTTCGATCAGATAGGAGTCCTGGAGAAGGATGGGGCCACCGGCGCCGACGGTGAGCGAATGCTCATCGCTTTCGACCGGAACGCCGGCGTCCGTGGTGGTCGCCTTACCTGTGACGTCGCTCATGAGGTACGAGTGCCTTTCGGTGGGTGACGTGCTCTGCGCCGCGACGGCCTGCGCCCGCGGCTGCGAAGGGCTGTGTGTCGAGGGCCTGTCCGTGGTGTGGCGGATTCGGCGGCGTGCTGGCGTCGAGTCCATCTTGCGGCTTTTCTGCCGGTGTGGCCATTTGTTCGTGTTGCGCTCGTTGTGCACCTGCTTCCGCCCGGCGCGGGCCGACGGGGGTGGATCTTTCGCCGGACAGTCACCGAGTGCCCGACTTGGCGCCGCCAATACGTGGCGAACGCTTCCGTTTCCGGCCGGGGCGCGGGAAGTGGCGCACTACCGCCGGGCTGCGGCGCCTCGCAGCGGTGCGGGGCGGGCCGTGGCGGGCGCTCGCTCAGTGGCCGCCGGGACTGGTGAGGTTCTCGCGGATCTTGGCGATGGCGAATCCCCAGCCCTGCTGAATGGTCGGCTTGCCCGGCACGGCGATCTCCTCCGGGTTGGTCAGGACGTCCAGGAGGACCGGCCCCGGCGTGGCGAAGGCCCGGCCGACCCCCTCGGCGAGGTCCTCGGCACGGCTCACCCGGATGCCGGTGATGCCGAGCGCCTCGGCGACCGCGGCGAAGTCCGGGTTGTCGAGTTCGGTGCCGAACTCCGGAAGACCCGCCTGCTCCTGCTCCAGCTTCACCATGCCGAGCCGCTGGTTGTCGAAGACGACGAGCTTCACCGGAAGCTGCCGGCTGCGGATGGTCATGAGGTCGCCGAGGAGCATCCCGAGCCCGCCGTCGCCGCAGAAGGCGACGACCTGCCGGTCGGGGTCCAGGAGCTGTGCGCCGATCGCCTGCGGCATCGCGTTGGCCATCGAGCCGAGGTTGTACGAACCGAGCAGGCGACGGGAGCCGCGCATCTCGACGAAGCGCGAGAGCCAGACGGTGGCCATGCCGGTGTCCGAGGTGAACACGGCGTCGTCGGCCGCCAGGGCGTCCACCGCCGCGGCCAGCGCTTCGGGACGTACGAGGTGGTCACGGTTGTCGAAGGCGGAGCGCACCTTGCCGATCAGCCCGTGGTCGTGCCCGGGTGTGGCGAGCCGCTGCTGTCCTTCCTGCCACTTGACGAACTTCTCCCGCGCGTCGTCCAGGTGGTCGCGCTCCGCGCGTCGCTCAAGGCGCTCCAGGAGACCGCGCACGGTGGGGCCGACGTCGGCGGCGAGGGCCACGTCGACCGGGACGCGCCTGCCGATGTGCTCGGCGACCCGGTCGACCTGGACGACCTTCTTGCCCTGCGGATACCAGTCCCGGTACGGAAAGTCGGTGCCGAGCAGCAGCAGTGTGTCGGCGTGGTCCATCGCGTGCGCGGCGGCCGGGTTGCCGATGAGGCCCGTCTGGCCGACCTGGTAGGGGTTGTCGCCCTCGAAGCCCTCCTTCGCCTTGAGCGTGAGCACCATGGGCGCGGCCAGCCGGTCCGCGAGGGCGAGGACATCCTCGCGGGCACCGCGAGCCCCCCGGCCGACCAGCATGGTGACCTTGCCGCCGTCGGAGATGGCGGTGGCCGCCTCGTCGAGGATCGGGTCGTCGGGCCGGTTGGCGGACTCCGTGACGGAGAGCCGGGCCGGGCGGTCCGCCGGCAGCTCCTGGTCGCCGATGTCGCCGGGAACCGTCAGCACGGCCACACCGCGGCGCCCGATCGCGTTGCGTACGGCGATCTCCAGCAGGCCGGGCATCTGCTCGGGGGAGGTGACGGTGGCGCGGAAGACGGCGACGTCACGGAAGAGGAGGTCGTTGTCGACCTCCTGGAAGTAGTCGGTGCCGACCTCCGCGAGCGGCACCTGGCCGGCGATGGCGAGCACCGGGGTGCCGCTCTTGGCGGCGTCGTACAGCCCGTTGAGCAGATGTACGGAGCCCGGTCCCACGGTGCCCATGCAGACCCCGAGGGTGTCGGTGAGCTGGGACTGGGCGCCGGCGGCGAAAGAGGCGGCCTCCTCGTGGCGGCAGCCCACCCATTCGACGGACTCGCTGGCGCGGATGGCGTCGGTGAAGGGGTTCAGGGCGTCCCCCACCACGCCGAAGACGTGGCGCACTCCGAGTTCTTCCAGGGCGTCGATCGTCACGCGGGCAACGGTGCGGGTCATCAGGTGTTCCTTTCAGAATGTTCGAGACGTTCGAGACGGTGGGCAAGGGCGGCGGTCAGGGGAGCGGTGACGGCAGGGAGGTGGTCGTCAGACGGCGAAGGTGTCCGGATCCGCCGCCCGCCAGTCGGCGGCCCAGCTCTCCGGCGGTGCCGCGAGCAGTTCGCCGGGGGACAGCCACTCGTACAGCTCGGCGTAGGAGCGGAACTCGCCGTGGTCCTCGCGGCGCCGCAGCAGATGCGGGCCCAGTTCCGCGGTGTCGCGGACGCCCATCGCGGCCATGATCTGCAGGGCGCTGTGGACGGTGGCCCGTTGGTAGCGCGTGACGCGCGCGGCCTTGTCGACGACGTCCAGGGCACGGGCCCGGTGCGGGTCCTGGGTGGTGACGCCGGTCGGGCAGCGGTTGGTGTGACAGCGCTGGGCCTGTATGCAGCCGACGGCGAACATCATGGCGCGGGCGGCGTTGGTGTAATCGGCGCCCAGGAGAAGGCGCTTGACGATGTCGGTGCCCGTCGCGACCTTGCCGCTGGCGCCGATGCGGATCTTCTCCCGCAGGCCCGCGCCGGTCAGGGCGCTGTGCACGGTGAAGAGGCCTTCGCTGAGCGGCATCCCGAGGTGGTCGGCGAACTCCAGCGGTGCCGCTCCCGTGCCGCCCTCGGCGCCGTCCACCACGATGAAGTCCGGGGTGATCCCTTCGTCCGCCATGGCCTTGCACACGGCGAGGAACTGGGTCCGCGATCCGGGGCACAGCTTGAAGCCCACCGGCTTGCCCTTCGTCAGTTCGCGCATCCGGGCGAGGAACCGGACGAGTTCACGCGGGGTGGAGAAGACGCGGTGGTACGGCGGCGAGACGACGGTCTCACCTTCGGGCACGCCCCGTACGGAGGCGATCTCGGCGTTGACCTTGCTGCCGGGCAGGACGCCCCCGATCCCCGGCTTCGCGCCCTGCGACAACTTCAGCGACACGCAGCGCACGGAAGGGTGGGCGGCCTTCTCGGCGAACTGCCGCGCGTCGAACTCCCCGTCACGGGTGCGGCAGCCGAAGTAGCCGGTGCCGATCTCCCAGACGAGGTCGCCGCCGGGCCGCAGGTGATGGGTGGACAGGCCGCCCTCGCCGGTGTCGTGGGCGAAGCCGCCGCGTGCCGCACCCGTGTTCAGCGCCACCACGGCGTTGGAGGAGAGCGAGCCGAAGCTCATCGCGGAGACGTTCAGGAGGGCCATGTCGTACGGCTGGGTGCAGTCGGGGCCGCCTATCCGGACGCGGGGCGGCTCGTCGGGCACGGGCACCGGCGCCATGGACGGCACGAGGAACTCGTAGCCGCGGGCGTCCATGTCGCGCTCACTGCCGAACGGTTCCTCGGCGGCGACCCCCTTGGCCCGTTCGTAGACGATGCTGCGGGTGTCGCGGTCGTAGGGCCTGCCGTCGTAGTTGCGCTCCACGAAGTACTGCTGCAGTTCAGGACGGAGCGTTTCCATGAGGAACCGCAGATGGCCGAGCACGGGGTAGTTCCGCAGCACGGAGTGCCGCCTCTGCGCCAGGTCGTAGACACCGGTCAGCGCCACGACCAGGAGAGGGGCGGCGGCGAACCACCACCATGGGGATGCCAGGAGGGCGAGGAGCACACCGCCCACTGTGCAGGCGATCAGCAGGCCCACCGTTGCGAAACGCGTCATGCACGTCGTGTGACCTGATTTCAGCTGGTCACACGTTTCTGTGATCAATGCGTCGTCGGGTGCGGGCTGGCTGCGCGCGGGTGCCTGCTGCCTGCGGCTACCCCAGGAACGCCGCCGTGGCCGCCACGAACCGCTCGGCGTCGTCGAGCCAGGGATAGTGCCCAGCCGCCGGCTGCACCACGAACGTCGCGTCGCGGAACAGCTCCGCGAACTCGGCCACCGCACGCGGGGGGCTGTTCATGTCGAACTCTCCGGTGAGCAGCAGCACCGGCATGGCACAGCCGGCGAGCCCCGCACGCGTGGCCTGCGCGTCGAAAGCGCCCTCGGCCGCGAAGCCGACGACAGCCTCCTTGTTCTCCGGCTGACTGGTGGCGTGGTGCTGCCGTGCGGCGGAGTCCCACCGGCCGTAGAAGAAGGGGCTGATGGCATCCCAGTCCGTGCCGGTGCCTTCGGTGATCGCCTCCAGGGCGGCGAACGCGGACGGGAACCACGGCTCGCCCTTCCGCGACAGCGCGAGCTCACGCCGCATCTCACCAGGGATGGCAAGGCCGACGGCCCGGGTGCCGGGGCCGATCAGCGCGAGCTTGCTGACCCTGGTGGGGTGGCGGGCCGCGTATTGCGTCGCGACGTTCGCCCCGCCGGAATGGCCGAGCAGGTTCATCCGGCGGAGCCCGAGGTGCTCGCGCAGGGACTCGACGTCCTCGACGAGTCGGTCGCACCGGTAGGAGGAGGGGTCCTCGGGAATCGCGGACCGGCCGGTGCCGCGGGTGTCCAGGACGATCAGCTGCCGGTGTGCGGACAGGCCACCGAGGTCGCCGAGGTAGCGGGAGTCGGCGGGGCCGCCGGGGACGCAGACGACGGGGCCGCGGTCGTCATGCGCTGCGTCGAGTGCGGCTCCGAATACGCGGTAGGCGAGCCGGGTCCCGTCGGACGCGACGTACTCGGACGCGGTGTACACAGACGAGGAGGGCTCGGGCGCGGAGGACTCGGATGAGGAGTAGGGAGGCATGACGCGGATACTGACACTAATAACCAGGTTATACAACCCGGTTATGCCGCCGGGTGTGCCGAGCTGTATAACCGACCCATGGCGGGTAACGAGGACACTCACGAGGGCCCCGGGGTACTGACCGAGGGGCAGGCCGAGCGCATGCTGGCCGGAATGAACGAGGTCATCCGCGCGGGCGAGGAGATGCGGAAGCTGCGGTCGGAGATGATCAAGTTGTTCGTCGACCTCGGCTGGACGCAGGAAAGGATCGCCGAGCTCGCGGACATGAGTCAGCCCGCCGTCTCCAAGCAGGTGGCGAAGTACAAGACGAGCGGCGAGTACAAGGCGGACGGTGAGTACAAGACAGGCGGCGACCGGCTGCCGCCGATGGAGCTCCACCTCGACCAGCGAGACCTGCCGTGGCTCGAAGGGCGCCTGTGGGGCGTTGCCGAGGTGGTCTCCGAGGCCATGGACGACAGCGCGCACTGCACCGGCTACGTGAATGCCCTGGGCCGGGGCAAGAAGCGCTTCACGCCGCAGAACGTGGACGAGCTGCGACGCCTTCTCGAAGCGGACCTGAGGGAGCATCAGACTCAACTGCCGGGCGGCTGCCGGGGCGCGTACGACGAGATCAGTCGTCGTCTCGACGTCCCCGCGAAGGTGACCGCCACCGCGGTCACCGGCTCGGCCTCCGTGCGGCGGGCTCTCGCCCACGAGATCCAGCGAGACCGGCTCGGCGACAGCGGGCCAGGCGCATGAATTGACCCTCGTTTCCGGCACTGAATTGCACTCGGGGGAGGGTCTTTCGGCGCCATAGAGTGGTGATCACAACGAGGCGAGAGACCGCCGCGGAACCGGAGGGGACACCACCATGAACAGCAAGAACGCAGACTTCGCCGCCCACCTCACCCGCGCCTCGGAGGCCGAGACCAGCGCCGACCCGAGCAGCGTCATGACCCTGCTGGCCGACACCGACGGGCCGGGCGGCGGCTTCACCACCTACCGCTCCACCTTCACCGAGGGAGCCGTCGGCGCTCCCGCGCACTTCCACACCAAGGCCACGGAGCTCTTCTTCGTGATCAGCGGCTCCCTCCAGGTCCTGGTGGGCGACGAGATCACCGTCCTGACCGCCGGTGACTTCCTCGCCGTGCCGCCGCACACCCCGCACGCCTTCGCCGCCGCCCCGGGCTGCGAGGCGGACGTCCTGTTCACCTTCACTCCCGGCATGGCCCGCTTCGACTACCTGCGGCTCCTCGGCAGCGTGATGCGCGGTGAGACCGACCCGAAGAAGATCGCGGAATCCTCGGAGCGTTACGACAACCACTACGTGGACAGCCCGGTCTGGCGCGAGGCGCTCGCTGCTTCGTGAACGCGCGCGCCAACCCCGCGGAAAAGCTCTTCGTCCGGGAAGCCTGGTCCGGGCATGATGCGCCCGTGCATGAGGACAGTGACTCTCGCGGCTCTGGGCGGTTCACGCTGAAGGAGACCGAGCGCGACCGCGCCTGGGGCGTATGTGCCGCAGTGGAAGGACTCTTCGGGGAGCCCGGCCGCGGAATGTACGAACTGTTCGGCTGGGCCTCCGAGGGCGTCGAAGTGCGGGGGTGGGCCGGCAGCCGGGTGTGGTTGGTGCCCGACGACAAGGCACTCGGTCCCTGGCTCCTCGAGGACGCGGAGAGTCTGGGTCAACTGCCCGGGACGGACAGCCTCGTACTCACGGGTCTCGACGACTGCGAAGGCCCACCCGGGGGATTCCGAGGGCCCGTTCGCGTGCATGACGGGTTCCGGTGGCTGGGCTCGTGCCGAGAGTTCGCCCTCGTACTGCCGCCCGAGCGGGAGGCGGCGCCGCTCGTCCTGCGGGGGCTCGTTCCGGGGGAACGGCTACGAGCGGCACTGATGAAGGGCACCCGGCGGGCTCTGGACCTGGCGGAGGTCGCGGTGGAAGTGCATGACGATCAAGGCGAGTTGCTCACCGAGCGACTCCTGTGGACCGAGGTCAACGCCTGGCGCCCCTCTGCCCACGGAACGGACCTGATCGACCTGGAGCTCGACGGAGAGCACTTCACGCCCGTTCCCGCCTACGCCCGGCCCATCTGGGAACGATGGTTCGCCGGGCCCCCGGACACGCCGGGTGCCTGGGCCGACCTCGACACCCGGCGCCGCTGGGCCTGGCTCGATCTCGTCCAGGAGCTGGGCTGCCGCCGTGCCCGCCCCACCCGGCCCCCCGGCCACGCCTACGAACTCGACGGCAGGCACATCACCGACGAACCGGGTCTCTACCTGGCGCTCGGCGAGGCGGTCAACGGACCGGGCGGCTACTTCGGAGGTTGCCTGTCAGCCCTCGACGAATGCCTGGGTGGCGACTTCGGCCACACAGCCCCCGCACGTCTGCTCTGGCGGAACGCCTCGACCGCACGCGAGCACCTGTCCCGAACCCTGACACCGACCGGCCGGCCCTACGACCTGTTCGCCGAGGTCCTCGATGCCCTGGACGAGGGCGGCATGCGCGTCACCCTGGCGTGATCCGCCACTGCGCCGCTCCCACCCCGACGCGTCACGCCGTCCCCGGAAAAGCGGAGGCGTGCGTGGTGGTGGCGCGGGAGACTGGGGGGTGTGTTGATCATGGATGCCGTGTTGGAGACCTATGAGGCCAGGGACTTTGCTCTCTGGCCTGTCTCCGAACCCGTTGAGGACCGTCTTCTGAGTCTGTCCGGTGGACTGTCGCCGCGTCAGGTCGGTACGGCCATGGCGGTCTTGACCAGCTACAACAAAGGGCGTCGTACCCGTGGGGAGCGCAACGCCGGTGACGGCGGGGAACAGGTGCGCCGTCTGCTGACGGCCGAGTGTGTAGTGGCACCCGGCGGTCTGCGGGTTCGCGACACCGTCACCGGGGTCACGGCGTCGCCCGGCTGCTGCTTCGGGCTGGAGAACTGGCGGGACTGGCTCGACCTGGTGGAGGGCGGCGAGCCCTGGCTCGGCCATGACCCTGAGCCGCGTGTCGAGCACGTGGGGGCGGTCATCCGGCTGTGGCCCGACGCGGCCCGTCAGGAGGGGCTCCCCGTCGACATCCCTCGGGCGGAGCTGCGCGAACTCCTGGGCTCCGTCCGGGACGACCTCGCAGGGTTCCTGAAGTCCGTGGAACGGTGGGCTTCCGGCGGCTTCGCGCCCCTCACGGCTGCCCTGGTCGCGAGGCTCGACGAGAGCCTGGCCGTGTCCGCGCCGCTGGACCGGCCGCCCCGGCACTCCAGCGGTCGTCCGTGAGGACCTGTGGGGCAGAGTAGGGCCCATGTCCACATACGAGACGATGTCGTTCCACCTGGAGACCGAGCGGCTGATACTGCGGCCCTGGGCCGAGTCGGACGCCGCCGAGTTCAGCGCGCTCCTCTCCGAACGCGGCAAGGGGACACCTCCGGTCGAGCGCATCCGGACGTCCATCGCGGAGCTGCTCGCCGCGACGGTGACGACGGGGATCGCCCTGCTGCCCATCCAACGGCGCGACGAAAGCGACTTCATCGGCTACTGCGGGCTGATCATCGGCCGCTCCACCCTGGAGGAGCCCGAAATCGCGTTTGAGCTGTTCCAGCGCACGCATCGGTGTGGCTACGCAACCGAGGCGGCCGGCGCGGTGCTCGATGCCGCCATGGCGACCGGGCGGAAACGGATCTGGGCGACCGTCGGCACCTGGAACACACCGTCGCTCCGTGTCCTTGAGAAGCTCGGGTTCGAGCGGGATCGCGTGTCCACGGAAGACAGTGGCGAAGTGGCTTGGCTCACGCGCTCGTTGGCGTGACACGGGGCCGGGTCGTGCAGCGATGAGTTTCCTGCTCCGCGGGGGTCTCATCGGCAGGAACTCACGCCACAGCGGTACGGCCCTACGTGAACCGGAGAAGTGAACATGTCCACAGCCCGAGAGCAGTCGGCCGGAGCCGAGAACCGTGTCGTCTCCGCCGACGGCACCGAGATCGCGTTCGAGCAGTCGGGCAGCGGCCCGGCCGTCGTCCTGGTCTCCTCGGCACTGGCCGACCGTTCCGACACGACCAAACTCGCGGCTCTCCTCGCCGAGCACTTCACCGTGGTCAACTACGACCGGCGCGGACGGGGCGCCAGCGGTGACGCCGACCTCTACGCCCCCGACCGCGAGATAGAGGACATCGCCGCCTTGATCGAGCACGTGGGCGGTTCGGCGTCGCTGTTCGGCTCGTCCTCCGGGGCGGTCCTCGCGCTGCGCGCGGCTGCCGCCGGAGTGAATGTCGACCGACTGGCCCTGTACGAGCCGCCGTTCGTGGTCGCCGAAGGCGACAAGGGGCCGCCCACGGATCTCGCCGAACAGATCACCGTGCTGCTTGCGGGAGGCCGGCACAGCGACGCCGTCAAGTACTTCATGACCAGGGTGCAGGGCATGCCCGGCATCGCCGTGTTCGTCATGAAGCTCATGCCGAAGACATGGGCGAGCCTCACGAAGCTGGCCCGGACCCTGCCCTACGACATCGCGGTGATGGGCGATACCCAGCAAGGCAAGCCGCTCGACGCCGAAGAGTGGAAAGGGGTGGCCGTGCCCACTCGTGTGCTGACCGGGGGCAAGAGCCCGGCCGCCTTCCGACGTGCCGCCCTCGCCGTCACCGAGATCGTGCCGCAGGCCGATCACCGCACCCTGCCCGGACTCAACCACGGCGCCGTCGTCATGGCCCCGAGAAAACTCGCCCCGCAGATCACCGAGTTCATCAAGGGGTGAGGCAGGGGCGGGCAAAGGGCTGGCAGGGGTGAGCTTGTCGTTCGAGCGGCTTGGTTTCGAAAGCGGGTGCGAGTACCGCAGGTAACGCCTGCGTCCTTCTCCGTTCCCGAATGGAAGTCGCTCGAACTTCTTGTTTCCCGCGAGTCGGCTGTGCCAAGGTGAGCTTCCTCGCGCTGAGGCAATGATCAGGCTCGCCTTTCTCGTTCGGGATTCGTGCCGCCGACCCAAAAGGTCTTGAGGCTGCCGCATTCGGACGGTTCCGCGGTTTTGTCGATCCATTTTCCTGCCTCGGTGAGCCTTAGGTATGCACCAATCAGACGCCCCATCTCGGCGGGTGTGATTTCCGTGCGCCGTCTTGCGGCTTGGAAGGAAAAGGTTCTGTGCAATCCCCGCACCCCCCGCATCCCCCACGCCCGACTCACCCTCCTCGTCCGGGTGTGAACCCCGATGAATCCGACACGAGTCTCGCCGCTCGACTGCGTGGCCGGTCGGAGGGGGATTCGGACCGGCCCGTCGCGCTCCTGCTCGCGCGGCACTGGCAGGCGACGTACGACTACGCGGCCATCTGCCTTGCCGCTCGGTCGAGTTCGGCGTCCATTGTCGCCACGGCGTCCTTCCATCAGGTGCTCGGGCACCTGGCGAGTGGTGAGCCGGGCGGGGCCCTGCGTCCGTACCTCCTGGTGACCGTGCGGGAGACGGTCAGGGAGTGGACCGTCGACGACCGCATATCCGGCCTCATGCCGGAACTCCGCAAACCGACCGGTGGTCGCGGTATGCGGGCGGCGACCTCCATGACACCCGAAAAGCGACGACTCGCCGCGCGCTCCTTCTGGGCTCTTCCCGGAGTCGCCCAGTGCCTGTTGTGGCATGCGGTAGTTGAAGCTGAACACATATCCATACCCGCCGGTTTGTCAGGCTTGAGTGCCGACCGTGCGGCCGACGCGCTGGAGCAGGCGCGTGAACAATTCCGGGCAGGTATCGTCCGCGGTCACCGCGAACTCGCGCCGACCAAGGAATGCCCCCTTTACAACCGAATCCTCGACGTCACGATTCGCCGCGGCGGCGCCTTGCTGCCCGATGCGCGGCAGCATCTGGAGGGGTGCCGCCACTGCCGTGATGTCGCCGATCAACTCGGCTGTGTAGAGCGGGAGTTGGAGACGCTTCTCGCCGAAGCGGTACTCGGCTGGGGCGCCCGTCGCTATCTGGAGTCGCGGCCGGGGCGCGGGGGTACCCCGAAGCGCGCGGGAGGGGGCACCGGCCTCGGTGGCAGGCACTCGGGCGGCGGCGGACGGCATCGTACGGCGTCACACCTCGCCCCGCGGGGAGGCCCGTTCGCTTCGGCGCGCACACGCTCCGGGGCGCTGCGCACCGGAGCGGCCCTGGGAGCCGCCGCCCTCCTCGCGACCGTACTCGTCATCACTCTCTCGTCGGGCGACGACAACAGCGGCGAGACCGAGCCCCCGACCGGGATGACGGGGATGACAGGGATGACCGGGAGTCGGGACACTCCTCCGGGCGCTGGCGGCGAGACGCCCTCCGCCGGAGCCTCCGCGCCCACCCCTACGGTCACGCCCACGCCCACCTCCGCGGGGTACCCCGGCAGTCCCGGTCAGGGCAGACTCCGCAATGCGGCGGCGGGTCTGTGCCTGGACGTACGGGGCAAGGCGAAGCCCGGTGCCGAGGCGAAACTGGCGAAGTGCTCGACCGCGGGGAGCCAGCAGTGGTCGTACGACGAGAACGGACTGCTCAGCAGCGTCACGCGCCCCGAACTCTGCCTCGACTCCCACCGGAACGACGGGGTGATCGTCCTGGGCACGTGCGCGGCACCTTCGGCCGCGCGAGCCGACGAGGTGCGCTACGACCTGACTGTGCTGGGGGAGTTGCTGCCCCGGTGGCACGAACGGCTGGCGGTCGCGCCCGCCTCCGAGCGCAAGGGTGCGGATGTCGTGGTCAAGGTGCGTGACGGATCGAAGAAGCAGCGCTGGATGCTCGACTCCTCGACGGCCTCTACGACCCCTGCAGCTCCTACGGCCGATCCCAATTCCCGCTCGATCAAAGGGGAGAGTGAGCCCTCCCTGAAGCCTTCCTTGAAGCCCTCCCTGAAGGGCGGCCCTGATGTGCCGCGCAGGGATGGCCAGGCGTGCACCGGCTCGGCGACGTGTGAGCCGTCCTCGCCCCACGAGCAGAGGCAGAGGCAGGGGCAGGGGCAGCGTCAGAAGCCGGGGTCGGTGGAGGGCGGGAAGAGGGGGAGTGGGGAGGCGAACCGCGAGGGACAGCGGTTCGCGCCGGACTCGACCCGGGAGGGAGAGGCCGCGGAGCGGTATGCCGAAGCCGGTTGCTGTGAGGTGCCATCGGGTGTGGTGTCGACCGCGCCAACTGGCGGCAGTTGGTGATGCCAGGCGCGCGTGGGGGCGCCGCGAGGGCAAGACCGCCGGGTATTTAGAGTCGGCGCCATGACGAAGACCACACCGCCCCGGCCACTGGACGTCGAGGCGCTCTTCCCGGAGCTCGCCGCGTATCGGGGCACCACCACCCGGCTGCACCCGAGGCCGGGCAGCCCCGACGTGACGGCCAGTTCCGTGGGTGGGCCGATGCTGTGGCCGGCGGACGAGCCGTGGCCGGTGTGCCCCGAGGCTCATCCTCGTAGGAGTGGCCGGCGTCCTGCGGACATCCACCGAAGGCGGGAGATCCTGGACCGCGCATGGGCTCACCCACCGTTCCGGGGTCCCTCGGAGGAGGACCGGCAACTCCTGGACGAACTGGACCGCAGGCACCGGATCCCCGGCCTCTCCGACACTGATCCGCTGCCGCTGGTCGCGCTTGCCCAGCTGTACCGGCGGGACATCCCCGACCTGTCGGCGGGCCCGGACGACTGCGACCTGCTCCAGGTGTTCTGCTGCCCGTTCGACGCACACGGACCCACCCGGTACGGCATGCTGCTCCACCTCCGCTGGCGCAGGTCGGCGGAGGTCGGCGAGGTGCTGGCCTCGCCGCCCCAGCCGCAAGTCGTCGGCTCCGACGGCTATGTGCCCGAGCCTTGCGTGCTGCAGCCGGAGCAGGTGGTCACGTACCCCTTCGCCGGGCTCCTGCCCGAGGACCTGTGCGAAAGGATCTACGCCCGGGAGGACGCTCTTGAGGAAGCGCTTGAGGCGGCACTTGAGGAACAGGCGGAGCAGGAGAGGACGGAAGAGCACGAGTACGAGGGTGAGGGCGGTGGCGGAGACGACGACGGGCTGATCCGCTACCAGTACGACCTGTCCATCCCACCCGGATGGCGCGTCGGCGGCTTCGCGTCCTGGCACACCACTGACCCTTCCCCCATGAACTGCCTGACGTGCACCACGCCCATGCAGTTGCTGCTGACCATCGACAGCTCGGAGTGGGACGGCGGCAGCGGAAGCTGGAAGCCGACGGAGGAACGAGACCTGACCCCGCACCCGTTCGCCACGCCCACCAAGGTCATCGTGGGCCGCGCGGGCGAGGCCAACATCTTCGCCTGCCCCACCGATCCCGGCCACCCGCACCGCTGGAGCATCCAGTAGGCCGTTGCTGACGTCGCGACCCACCGGTCCGCCTCGCCGACGAAGTCGTTGCGCTGCCAGCCGAAGCCCATCACCCATGCCGGCCGCGCGGGTTAAACGTCTGTGCCGTACAAGGTGGTGCCCACCTCCCGGGCGAGGTGTGCGGTCCACCGGACGGTGTCGTCGCGGTCTGCCGTACCCGCGACGCCCATGACTGCGACGAGTACGCCGCCGACGCGGACGTGGGCGGCGTATTCGGTGCGGACGCTGCCTTCGTAATCGATCTCGTGGATCTCCAGGTACGCCTCGTCGCCGAGCCCCCGCAGGGGTTCCACGGAGTAGGTCTCGTCCGCCGTGCCCGCTTCCATGTCGGAGGAGAAGGACCGGCAGTGTCGTCTGATGTCCTGTTCGAGGCGCATGTAGTCGCGGGCCGAGGCCACGGGCAGCGACACGAGATGCTGCACGGCCACCGCCTCGCCCTCGTTGCCGACGACGCGCAGCGTGTGGGCCGCCGTCTCCGTGCCGCGGTAGGTGGCCGGGCCCAGCCAGGCCGGGTTCGTGGCCCCGGGCAGGCAGTACTGCCAACGCTCCCGCCGCTGCTCGCGGTTGCTCGCGAAGGCCATCGTGTACTCGTCGCCGCGCTTTAGATGCCGGCCGAAAGTGGAGTCCGGCAGGAGAGCCTTTTTCAACTCCGGGCCGGTGAAGACCTGTTGAGGGTTCGCGACGGTGTCGCGGCCGGGTGCGGTCGCCGGGCCCGTGGGCGACAGGATCTCAGGGGCGGGGCTCTCCCGCGTACGCGAGGGGGAGGGCGAGGGTGGTGAGGGCGTGGACGGGGACGCGTTGCCCTGCCCCGCTTGGGTTGGGTCCCCGCCGCAGCCCGCGAGAGCCGTGATCACCACCGAGGCCGCCGCAAGCATCGGGACCACGCGTCGTCCGTTCACCTGTTCCGCTCCCCCCTCAAGCCTCAAGTCTCATGTCTCAAGCCAGCCGATCATCGGCCGCGTCAACCTAGCTCAGTTGCCGGGAATTTGGCTGGCGGCGTTCATGGAACCGATGACAGACTGCGCCGATGATCGATGTTCTTCCTGGTGGTCTGACGGCACGGCACCTTGTCGAGGGGGATCACCCGCGCGTGCTCGCGGTGCTGGACACTTGGTGGGGCGGTCTGAAAGGGCCGGCGGGGGCGTTGGAGCGTTCGCTGCTCCTGCCCAGGCTGTACTTCCAGCACTTCACCACCACCAGCTTCCTGGTCGAAGGTGACGAAGGGCAGGCCGACGGAGGACAGCCCGACGAAGGGAAGGTCGCCGCCTTCCTGGTGGGATTCCTCTCGCAGACCGATCCCGACGCCGCGTACGTGCACTTCGTCGGTGTCGACCCGCAACTGCACGGGCAGGGCATCGGGCGCGCCCTGTACCGGGCCTTCTTCGCACTCGCCCGGTCGCACGGCCGCCGGTACGTGCACTGCATCACCAGCCCGCAGAACACCGCGTCGCAAGCCTTTCACGCCCGGCTCGGGTTCACGGTCTCGACGATGAAGCCGGACTACGACGGCCCCGGGCTCGACCGGGTGGCCTTCACCATCGACCTCGACGCGCACCCGGTCCACCTCGCTTCCGAGTGACGCGACCGGCCGGCAACTGTGCCGCAAGGCCGCGCTACCGTCGACAGTCGCGGCAACCCCACGAGGACGGCTCGTTCGCCGAGTGGTGAGGGCGGCGGGGGAGCGGGACGCAGGTAGCTTGGAAGGCGTGGACCCTGTTCTGCACGAGGGTGACCGCCCGCACGAAGGTGACCACCTCTACGAGGGTGACCGCCTGCGCGGGTGGGAGGTCGCGCGCCCGCGCCGCGCGGCGCCGCTCGACGGCGTGGAGATCGCCGGATTCCGCGACCGGGCGGCGGCCGGGCTGGACCTGCGGGTCCTCCCCCAACCGATCCTGACGGTCGTCATCGAACTCGGCGACGACGCTCTGGTCGTCGAGAACACCGGCGGCAGCAGGGCGCTGTGGAGTCTGGCCGCCGGAATGTCGCCGGGGGCGGTCCGCGTCCGCGCGGAGCGCGTGGACTGCGTGGAGGTACACATGTCCCCGGTGAGCGCCTACTCGCTCCTGGGCGTCTCACCCACCGACCTGCACGGCGGTGTGTTCAGCCTGGGAGAGCTGTGGGGGCGCCATGAGCCCCGCCTTCGCGAGCAGTTGACCACCGCCAAGGAGTGGGACGACCGCTTCGCGCTGCTGGCCGACTTCCTGGTGCGCCGCCATGCGTCGGCGCCGTCGATGGACCCGGAGGTCGTGGTGAGTTGGGAGCGCATCGTCTCCCGCCGGGGCCAGGTGCGGGTCGGCGACCTGGCGGTGTCGTGCGGGTGGAGCCGCAAGAGGCTGTGGTCGAGGTTCACCGCCCAGGTGGGCCTCACGCCCAAGCGCGCCGCGATGCTCGTACGGTTCGACCGCGCCGTCCGAGGCCTTTCGACGGGACTCGACGCGGCCGAGGTCGCCGTGGTGTGCGGATACGCCGACCAGTCCCACCTGCATCGGGACGTCCTGGCCTTCGCCGGCTGCACGCCGGGCGCACTGGGGCCGCGGGCGGACGCGGACCCCGCGTCCACGACGTGAGGAGCCGTCAGCTGCCGACGTTCACAGAGGCAGGGCGCGCTCGTTCACCACGTGCTTCATGACGAGCGTCGAGCTCAGGCGCTGCACGCCCGGCAAGGTGGCCAGCTTGTCGTCGTAGAGCCGCTGGAAGGCGGGCAGATCCTTGCTGACGATGCGTACCAAATAGTCGGGGTCCCCGAAGAGGCGCTCGGCCTGCAGGATCTCGGGGATCTCGGCGAGGGCGTGCTCGAAGGCGGAGACGGTGTCGCGGTCCTCCTGACGCATGGTGACGAAGACCAGCGCCTCGAAGCTCAGACCGACGGCTCGCGCGTCCAGGATCGCGTGGTAGCCGCGGATGGCCCCGCTGCGTTCGAGTTCCCGCAGCCGACGGTGGCACGGGGAGAGGCTCAGCCGCACGCGGGCCGCCAGTTCCGTGACCGTCAGACGGCCGTCCGTCTGGAGCTCCGCAAGAATCTTCCGGTCCACATTGTCCATGGGGAAGATTCTGCCACTGGTGCCCCCTCAGACGGGAATACTTGGAAACACCTTTGGGCTCTTCGGAACTAATCTCCTACTCAGAACCTGTTTGAGAGGGAGAAGTACGTCGTGGCAGTCAGCTCCATCACCGCCTTCTGGGCGGTCTCAGTCCTGCTCATCCTCGTGCCGGGGGCGGACTGGGCCTATGCGATCAACGCCGGGCTCCGCGATCGGTCGGTGGTCCCGGCCGTCAGCGGTCTGCTGCTCGGCTATGTCGCACTGACCGCCGTGGTCGCCGCCGGGGTGGCGGCGGTGGTGGCGCGGACACCGTCCGTCCTCACCGCCCTGACCGTCCTCGGCGCCCTCTACCTCGTGTGGCTCGGGGCCACGACGCTGGCCCGGCCCGCCGTCGCCGGCGCCGCCTCGCAGGAGGAGGACAGCGGTGCGGTGGGGGCCCGGGTCCTCAAGGGGGTGGGGATCAGCGGCCTCAACCCCAAGGCGCTGCTGCTCTTCCTGGCCCTGCTGCCGCAGTTCACCGCCCCGCACGGCAGTTGGCCGCTGGCCGCCCAGATCGGCACGCTCGGCCTGGTCCACACGCTCAGCTGCGCGGCGATCTACCTGTGCGTGGGCGTACTGGCCCGCACCATCCTGCGGGCCCGCCCCACGGCCGCGCGCGCCGTCACCCGCGTCTCGGGCGCCGCCATGATCGTGATCGGCGTGCTCCTCCTCGCGGAACGCCTCGCGGCCTGAGGCGCGCACGTCACGTGGCCGCGATCCGGTGTGCGTGGGTCAGGCGGCGTCCTGCGCGCCCTGCCACTCGTGCGCGAGCAGGGACCAGATCTCCATGTCATGGCGGACGCCCTGGTACAGCGACTGCTCGCGCAGGGTGCCGTCCAGGTGCATGCCCATGCGCTGGGCGACGGCTCGGCTGCGTGTGTTCCCGGCGCTGTTCCACCACTCGACGCGGTGCATGCCGCGCTCGCCGAACGCGTACGCGATCAAGTGCCGGACCGAGGCGCTGATCAGACCGTGGCCCTCACCGGCCGGCTCGGCCCACACGCCGATCTCGCAGTTGCCCCTCTTGGCGTCGAACTGCACGAACATCACGCCGCCGATCAGGATGCCGTCCCGCCAGATCCCGTAGATCCGTCCGGAGTCGGCGGCCTGCTTGTCCGCGAAGTTCTGGAGGGTGGCACGGGCGGACTCCAGGTCCGTGGAGCGCGAGGCCCAGGGGATCCACGGGTCGGTGTTGGCGCGGGCCCGGTCGATGTGGGCCAGGAACTCGGCGTCCTGCCAGGGCTCCAGCATGCGGAGCTCGGCATTCTCGGTCAGCGGTATGGCGTACATGGCGGGTCCTATGCGGTGGTCCGGCTGGGCGCGGGCAGATGGACGGGCGGGTGTCCGGACAGCGCGCACCAGGTACGTAACGAACGTTGGGTATGTACTCTAGCGGCTATGACTCCGCCGGCCCGAACAGATCATGACGCCCGCAGGACCGAGGTCTCCCAGGCGGTGTGGCGGGTGCTCGCCGCCCATGGCTTCGGCGGCCTCACCCTGCGTGCGGTCGCCGCGGAGATGGGGGCCACCACCGGCCTGCTCACGCACTACTTCCCCAGCAAGCGTGCGCTCCTGAAACACGCCCTGGAGGTACTCGACCGGCGCTCGGCCGATCGCCCGCGCCCCGCGGCGGAGCGGGCCGGGGAGGCATCCGGTCTGGTGATGCTGCGGGCGACGCTGCTCGACATCCTGCCGCTGGACGCCGAGAGCGCCGCGAGCAACCGCATCTGGGTGGCTTCCTGGGACGTGGCGCTCGCCGATCCCGAGCTGGCCCGGGAGCACGCGGAGCGCTACCGCCGCGCGCGCGAGCGAATGTCCGGGCACGTCGTGCGAGCCCAGGAGCTGGGCGAACTGCCACTCGGCCCCCGGCCCGAGGACATCGCTGCCGCTGCCCAGAGCTTTGTGCTGGGCCTGGTCGTCCAGGCACTGTTCGCGCCTCAGGAGTTCCCTGCGGAGCGGCAGATCGCGATGGTCGACACGTACGTGGCGGGGCTCGGCGACGGGCGGCCCGATGAGCCGCGGGCAGGGTCGGCCGGCGTGCCCCGGTGAGGAACGACTACCGACGGGCACGAGGGTGAAGAGCTGTGCTTCACCGCCCAACTGACGGCATCCGCGGGCGCGTTGCCCGCGGCGGCGCGGACAGGAACACGACGATGCCGGTGTCGTGACCCGGCAGGGGCTCCGGCTCGTGCCAGCCCATCCGGCGGTAGAACGCGAGCGTCTCGTGGGCCTCGTCCCATGTCAGCAGCCAGGCCCGGCCGTCGGGCGCGGCGGCGGTGAGGGCGGACAGCAACTGCCGTCCCAGGCCGGTGCCGCGAGCACGCGCGCGTACCCCCAGCTCATCGACCTCGAAAGCGCCCACCAACAACCCCTCGACACGGTCGGGACCGAGGCGGCGCGTCACCTTGCCGTAGGCGCGGTCGGCGGGGAACGGGGCCTGCGTGATCCATCCGGTGACGAAGCCGTCCACCTCGCCGCTCGCCGAGAGGGAGAGAGCAGCCCGGAAACCCGGGCGGTGCGCGTCCGTCTCCAGGCGCTCGCGGAACGCCTCCCGGGTGGCGGCGGGATCCCGGTGCTCCCAGGGCGGGGCGGTGAAGACCTCGACGTAGGCGTCGGTGAGACGGTCGGCGAGGGTGAGGATGTCCGAGCCCAAGAGCTGCATGGTCGGTGAATGTAGCGGTTGCGGCAGGATGACGCCCCATGACGTGTTGGGGAGATGAGCTCGCGGAGCTGCTGCGCCGGGCCGGGCTGGAAGTGGTGGGGGACGGTCACGGCGAGAACGTGCCGCGAACGCGATCCGCGTGGCGGTGGACCGGTTCGCCAGAAGCCCGGACCGTCGTTGCCGTGCGCGCGGACCGGCCCGGCCTGAGTGCCGAGGTCGACGCGCAGTGGCATCGGCTCGCCGTCGAGCTGGGGCTCATGGGCGCGGACGGTGAGTTCCTGATCGATGTCGGCGGGGAGTGGACGTGCTGCCCGCCCCGGCGCTGGACCCGGGTACGGCTCACCCCGGACTGGAGCTTTGCCGCGCTCCTCGGCGATCGGGCGGCCACCGAGTTCGTCACGCTTGCTTCCGACGGGGATGCCCTGCTCGGGGTGACCACGGAGGAGTCAGAGGTCCGGCTCGTCACGGTGAGCGGCGTGCGAGAGCGGCAGGAGGCAGCCGCCCAGGCGCAGGCCCGGGAAACCCCGCAGGAGCGGGCGGCGGCCTGGGCCTCGCTGCTCCAGGGGGCGGATCCCTCCACCGGGGTGCGTGAGGCGTGGGCGCATGGTCTTGCCCTCAACCCGGCCACACCGGACGACCTGCGGGGCGACCTGCTGGGACTGTCGCATCACCTGCTGTGGCGTCGGCTGCCGAGCGCGGTGGTGGAGGCGGCCATCGTCCATCCGGACTGGAAAGTACGGCAGTTGCTCGCCGAAGCCCAGCCGGGCCTCACGGCCGACCAGTGGTCCCGGCTGATCCTCGGCGAGGAGAACTCCCGGCGGCGGTGGATCCTCGCCATGATCGCCGCGGACCGGCGTGACGTGCTCGACGAGGCCGTGCAGCAGCAGCTGGCCGCCGATGGGTCCGCGCAGGTCCGCGAAGAGGCCGCACGCCTCACCGGCCTGCCTGCACGGATCCTGACCGCCCTGGCCGCCGACCCCGAGCCGGCCGTACGTGCCGAGGCCTGCCGCGCGGCCTGGCCCCACCTCGACGAGCCGGCCCGGCGCCTGCTCCTGACCGACCCCGACAGCAAGGTCCGTGCCACGGCACTGTTGCGCCACCACCAGGATCACCCGCTGTCCCGGTCGGTCTTCGACGCCGAGGGGCTCACGGATGATGCGCTGGGCAGCTGCCGGCTGGAGCGCGACCTCGCCGAACACCTGGCCCGCCACGGGAGTGAGGCCCAACGCGGCTCCCTCGCGGGCAATCCGTTCATGGACCCTGACCTTGTCGCCCTCCTCGCCCAGGATCTCGACGAGCGCGTCCGTGACGTGGTGGCCAGGCGACCCGACCTCACCGAGGAACAGCGGGCGGCCATCCCCATCACCTTCGACCCGGGTACTCACCACCGCTCGCTCGACTGGGTCGAGGCGCTCCATCACGACCCCGCCGCCATGCGCCGCCTGGCCGCCTCCGCCCACCCGCTGGTGCGCAGAAGCGTGGCCCGGGCCCGTCGCCTCCCACCGGACGTCATCGACCGCCTGGCCCGGGACGAGGACCGCGTCGTACAGCTCTTCCTCGCCGAATCCTGCGACGACGCGCCCGCCGACATGCTCCTGCGGGTGTGGCAGTGGTGGACCGGCAGCCTGACCGCCCCCGACCGCCCACGCGGCCACCCGAACTTCCCCCGCACCGGCCTGCTGCACTACGCCGACGATCCGGACCCCCGCATGCGCCGGCTGGCTCCGGACGACCCGGAGTCGACACCTGAGCTGGTGGAGCGGCTGAGCCGGGACTCCAGCGAGGAGGTGCGCCACCGTGCGGCCAGCGACCCGCGCCTCACGGCCGCGTCCGCGATACGGCTGCTCGACGACCCGCGGGATTCCGTGCGCCACGCCGCCGCCAGGCACCCGCGGCTGCCCGCGCGGGTGCTGGTCCGGCTGCTCGGCGACAGGGACACCGCGCAGGACGCGGCCCGGCATCCGGCCCTGCCGGTCGCCGTGATCCGGCAGATGATCGAACACCTCCGGGGCTGAGCGGGCCCCATCAACCCTTTGGTGGGCGCGACCGGTGGGCCGCGATGCCGGTGAGGCCCGGTGCGATCTCCGGATGCAGGACGAGTGCGTCGTCGTAGTCGCCCCCGTGCTCGTGGCGGTAGGGGAGCGGCTCGGTGTCCGGCAGCGCGCGGAGCCGCTCGCGCAGTTCGGCCACGCGGTCACCGTAGCCCGCTTCGTCGAGGCGGTCGGCTCCGTGGACGACGTACGGCGGGAGTGGGTCCATCCCCGTGTACCAGAAGGTGCCGTGCAGCACGGGGAACAGCACCTCGTCGAGCTGCCCGTGGACGCCGCGCGGCCCGAAGCCCGACTCCCGCGCCCCGACCGAGGTGATGACCATGGCGCGTTTGCCGGCGAGTCCGCCGTCCCCGTAGCGCAGGGTCCGCCCCGAGTCGTCCTGGAGTCCGAAGGCGAAGCCCTGCACGAGCACCCGGTCGAACCACCCCTTGAGGATGGCGGGCGGACCGAACCACCACAGCGGGAACTGGAACACCAGCGTGTCGGCCCAGGCGATCTTCTCCTGCTCGGCGGTGATGTCGTCCGTCAGCTTCGCCGCGCTGTAGGCGTGCTCCTGCGCGGCGCCGACCAGCAGCCGGCCGACCGATTCGCGGTGGAAGTCGCCGGAGTCCACCACGGGTTTCCAGTCCATCGCGTAGAGATCGGATTCGCGGACGTCGTGCCCGAGATCGCGCAGCTCCCGGATCCCGTCGTCACGCAGGGAGCCGTTGAGGGACTGCGGTTCGGGGTGTGCGAATACCCAAAGAATCTTCATGCCATCGATCCTGCGCCGCGGCCCGGTGGGGGACGAGTGGCCAGATGGCCAGGCAGTGCAAGTATCTGGCCACACGGCGGCTCACCTTCAAGGTGTGGGCGCAGGGGTCAGGACGGTCTCGCAGTCCTGCCAGGCAGCGGGGCTGAGGAAGGGGCGGAGCCTGCTGCACAGCTTCAGCAGGTCGGCGCCCCGTTGGGCGCGGAAGTCACTGTCGACGCGTGCGATGTCGAGTTCATTGGCCGCGGTGAGGTGGGCGAAGTCCTCCCACCGGCGGCGGATGGGGACGAGAGTGCGGGCGGTGAACCGGTCCCGGAAGTGCGGGGTCTCGTCGGTCAGCGTGGGGTAGGTGGCCCGCCGGTCGCAGCTCGCGTAGAAGTGCACGAGGGACTCGGCTTCGGGGCCGATGATGCCGGTGGCTTCCGTGCGCCGGTCGAGCGGCAGCAGTGCCGTGGCGAAGCCGTCGGTGCCGTACAGCGCGTGGCAGAGTCCGGCCAGCCGCAGCGTCGGCCGCGCGTTCCAGTGGGCGAGCTGTCGGCGTACGCGTTCGAGGTGGGCCAGGAGGGTGCCGCCGGGGTGGTCGAGGGTCTCGGCGCCGAGGTCGTGCAGGAGTTGGCGTGCGGCATGGGTGCGGCGGTCGATGGGGGCGTCGGGCATGGGCGCGGATTCCTCCGGTCGATGGGGGCGACGCCCGGTCCACCCTGCGACGCCGGTGCGTGGAACAGTGTTGGGGGAGGGGCAGGTTGCCGCCTTGGGACCCGCAGAGAGCGTCCCGTCCGCCCGACACCCAAGTCAATCCTCGGGTTTGCTTGCAGTGACCCAAGCGTCAGCTTCGGTCACTGCCGCGGCCACCCTCCAGGCGCAACCGCAATCGCAATCGCAACCGCAACCGCAACGGCCGCCCAGCCTCAGCCGGTTCAGCACCCGTCTCGTGCGCCATCTGGCCGCGTACTCTCCCGCACCACCAGTTCGTATCCCGCGGTGAGACGCGTGTGCGGGGCCGTCGCTCCCGCGTCGATCCTGCGGAGCAGCGCGTCCACGGCCAGTTCCGCGATGCCTCGCTTGTCGGGGGCGATGGTGGTCAGGCTCGGCACGCCGTAGCGGGACTCCTCCACGTCGTCGAAGCCGACCACGGCCAGGTCGTGCGGGACCCGCAGTCCGTGTTCGTGCGCCACGCGCAGCGCACCGGAGGCCAGCAGGTCGTTGAAGCAGAAGACGGCGTCCGGCGGGTCGTCCAGCATCAGCAGCGCCCGCATCGCGTCGGCGCCTGCCGCGCGCGTGAACGACCGCGTGTCCGGGGCAAGTTGGGGGTCGTGCGGGACGCCCGCCGCGTGCAGGGCCGTCAGGTAGCCGTGCATGCGCTGGACCGTCGTCGCGTGAGCGGGGCCCGAGGGCTGGCCGATGACGGCGACGCGGCGTCGGCCGAGGGACAGCAGGTGGCCGGTCGCCTCGCGTGCCGCCGCCGAGTTGTCGATCAGGACGTGGTCGGCGGGGATCTCGTAGGACTGCTCGCCCAGGAGCACGAGCGGTACGCGGCGTTCGCGGGCGGCGAGGACCTGCTCGTCGAGGCGGAGGGGGCTGAGCAGGACGCCGTCGATGAGCGGGTCGCTGAGGCCGCAGGCGATACGGAGCTCCTCGTCGGCGCTGCCCCCGGTGTCCTCGATCAACACCGTACAGCCGCGGTTCTTCGCGGCCGCGATGACCTGCGCGGCCAGTTCGGCGAAGTACGGCGCGACGAGCTCGGGCACGGCGAGCGCGATGATGCCGCTGCGTCCGGTGCGCAAGTGGCGTGCGGAGGCGTTGGGTTGGTAGTCGAGGTCGGCGATGGCGCGCAGCACGCGCTCGCGTGTCCGGTCGGCGACCCTGGTCTCGCCGCGGACGACGTTCGACACCGTCTTGATCGATACTCCGGCGCGCTCCGCGACGTCCTTCAGGCGGGTGCCTGCCACGGTGTTCCTCCCTCCCCCGACAGCAGCAGCGTACGTCATGGTCCAACGTTGTAACCCGGGGGAGGCATTGGAGGCGTCGGTCCTTCGTCGAGTACGTGAACAGGTAATGCGTGCCGAGGTGTTGACGCCGTATTGCCAGCTGAGTACAACGTTGTAAACGCAGCGGACAGCCAGGAAGCGCGGCTGTCATCGATGTGTATTGCAACGTTGCACTCTGTCTCAGTCTTGTCCGCCCTTGTTCCCCTTGCCCAGTCTTGTTCGCCGTGGAAGGACGCATGCCCATGCGGGACCGCATACCGACCCCGTCGCCGCCAGCCCCGTCCCGCCGTCGTGTACTGCGCGGAGGGCTCGCGCTCGGTGCGGCCGGCGCCGCCACGCTCACCCTCGGCGGCTGCGGCAGCACCCTCGCGCAGGGGTTCACCGGCGGCGCTCCCTCACCGTCGCGGCTGAACTTCTGGAACCCGTTCACCGGCGGCGACGGCGAGCGCATGCTGGCGATGCAGGACGCCTACCGGGCCGCGCACCGCTCGACCGAACTGAAATCGGCGACGTTCCTGTGGGGCAACCCTTACTACACGAAGCTGACTCTCTCCACGCTCGGCGACCGGCCGCCGCAGGTCGCGGTGGTCCACCTGTCGAAGCTGCCCACGCTCGCCGAAGCGGGCCTGCTCACCGAGCTGCACACCGGGGATCTGGCCCGGCACGGGCTGACCGAGGACAAGTTCGACGCACGGCCCTGGCGGAAATCCCAGTTCGGCGGGGCACCGCACGCCGTGCCGCTCGACACGCATCCCTTTGTGCTCTTCTTCCGTACGGACATCGCAGAGAAGGCCGGACTGCTGGACCAGCAGGGCCAGTTGGCCGATGTGGACGGGCCCGACGCCTTCATCGACGCGCTGCGCGCCGCGAAGGAGGTGACCGGCGCCTGGGGCGGTTCGGTCGCCTCGGTGAAGGAGGCCTCGATGCAGTTCCGGCTGTTCTGGTCGTTCTACCGGCAGGTCGGCGGCGGGGATCTCGTAGCCGACCAGGGCAAGCGGGTGGTCATCGACACCGCTGCCGCGGCCGAGGCACTCGCGTACATCCGCCGCCTCAGCCAGGAGAAGGTGATTCCCGCGAACACCGACGGGAAGGGTGCCATCACGCTGCTGACCACGGGCAAGGCCGGATTCCTGATGGACGGCGTCTGGCAGGCCCTCGCGGTCCAGTCGGCGAAGGTGAAGTTCGACATGCGGCCCCTGCCCCGCATCTTCAAGGACGCGCCCTACGCCTGCGCCGCCGACTCGCATGCCCTGGTGCTGCCCAAGGCCCCCACCGAGACGGCCCAGCGCCTCGATCTCTCCCTGGGATTCATCGCGTCGATGCTGCACTCCAGCAAACTGTGGGCGGAGGGCGGCCATGTGCCCGCCTGGCTGCCGACACAGCGTTCACGCGCGTACAAGGAACTCGTTCCGCAGTCGCACTACGCCACGGCCGCCGACGGCGCGGTCTACGACCCGGCCGCCTGGTACGGCGGCGCGGGAAGCACCATGCAGAACGTGGTGGGCGACGCCGTGACCTCCGTCTTCACCGGCGACACCAGCCCGACGGCGGGCGCCGCGCGGTTGCGCCGCGATCTGCGCGAACTGGCGTCGCGCCCCGCTCCCGTATGACCGGGCCCGCTTCCTGCCGACGCCCGACTCATCTCGCACCACCCGCCCTTGGATCCCGTACGCCTTGACCGAAAGGCCGAACCGTGGCCACGACGACCGCTCCCTCCTCGACGTCCAGCAGACGCGACCGCTGGGCAGGCCCGGGGATGCTGCTGCCCTTCGCCCTCTTCTACCTGGTGTTCCTGGTGGGGCCGCTCATCTACACCGTGGTCGCCGGATTCTTCGAGACGAGCCTCCTCAAGAGCGGTCTCGGCGACTTCGCGGGCCTTTCCAACTACTCGGCGGTGCTCGGCGACGCGGAGTTCTGGCGGACCCTGCGCAACACGCTCTGGTTCACGGTCCTGACGACCGTGCCGCTGGTGTTGCTCAGCCTGGTCCTCGCGCTGTTCGCCGACCGGTTCGTGCGAGGCCGCTGGTTCATCCGCTTCGCGTTCTTCGCGCCGTTCGTACTGCCGTCCGCGGTCGTCTCGCTGCTCTTCATGTTCATCTACGCCGACCAACTGGGCCTGGCCCAGGAGGTGGTGAAGTGGTTCGGCGTCGACACCCCGCCGTCCTGGCTCGGTGACCCGGACTGGGCGATGATCTCCATCGCCGCGGCCACGGTGTGGTGGACGATCGGCTTCAACTTCGTGCTCTATCTGGCCGGCCTGCAGGACGTGCCGCGCGAGGTGCACGAGGCGGCCGCCATCGACGGGGCCGGGCCCTGGCAGCGCATCCGGCACGTGGTCGTGCCGATGCTGGGCCGTACGACGACCCTGGTGACGGTGCTGCAGGTCATCGCCTCGCTGAAGGTCTTCGACCAGATCTACATGATGACCAGCGGCGGACCCGACGGCAGCACCCGCCCCTCCCTTCAGCTCATCTACGACACCGGGTTCGTCGAGGGCCGCGTGGGCTACGCATCGACCGTGTCGCTGCTGCTGTTCCTGGTGATCCTGTTCGTCTCCCTCGTCTGGTTCGCCCTCGTACGCCGTGCCGAGAAGGAGAACTGACCATGACCGCGATCGCCACGCGCCCCGACACCGGACAGCGCGGCACCACCACCCCGCCGGCCCGCCGCCGCGACTCCGAGCGCCTCTTCAACCGGGTGGCGCTCGGCACGCTCATCGCCCTCGCGCTGCTGTGGCTGGTGCCGCTCGCCTGGGCCCTCGCCACCTCCGTGCGGCCGGCCCAGGAGGTCGTCACCAACCCGACCGGCTGGTTCACCGCGCATCCCACCCTGGACGCGTACGGGGAGATCTTCGACGCGGGCAAGCTGCCCTACTGGTACGCCAACAGCTTCATCACCTCGATCCTCACCACGGTCCTCACGGTGATCATGGCGTCCCTGGCCGCCTTCGCCCTCTCGCAGACCCGTTTCCGGCTGCGCCGGGCCGCGTTCGTGATGCTGCTCGCCGGGATCATGATCCCGGGGCAGGTCCTGATGATCCCGCAGTTCCTCGCGCTCCAGTCGGCGGGACTCCTGAACACCTACTGGGGTGTCGTGCTGCCCCAAGTGCCCAATGTGGTCGCGGTGTTCGTCTTCAAGCAGTTCTTCGACGGAATCCCGCGGGAGCTGATCGACGCGGCGCGCGCGGACGGCGCGGGCTGGCTGCGCACCTACTGGCAGATCGTCATGCCGATCTCCCGCCCGGCCGTCTCCGCCGTCACGATCTTCGTGTTCGTCGGCGTCTGGAACAACTTCCTCTGGCCCCTGCTCGTGGTGACCGACCCCGAGATGATGACGCTGCCCGTCGGACTCACCTCCGTCCAGGACGTGTTCGGCGTGCCCTACGCCCAGCTCATGGCCTCCGCCGTGCTCGGCGCGATCCCACTGCTCGCCGTCTTCGCGCTGTTCCAGCGCCGCATCGTCGAGGGCATCGCAGGCACCGGCCTCAAGTAGCCCACGGCCAGGCCAGGCCGGCTCAGCCCTGCCAAGCCCCTGCCAAGTCAGCAAGCCGCACCACAGAGAGGCACCAGAACATGCCGCACACCGCACGGTTCGTCATCGACCCGGAGTTCAGCGTCGGAGACGTCGACCCGCGCCTGTACGGAACCTTCGTCGAGCACATGGGACGCTGCGTCTACACCGGCATCCACGACCCCGAGCACCCCACCGCCGACGCCGACGGATTCCGCGGCGACGTCGCCGATCTCGTACGCGAACTGGGCACCGGCCTGGTGCGCTACCCCGGCGGCAACTTCGTCTCCGGCTACCACTGGGAGGACGGCGTCGGCCCGGTCGCCGATCGCCCGCGCCGCCTCGACCTGGCCTGGCGCTCCATCGAGACCAACCGTGTCGGAACCAACGAATTCCTCGGCTGGGCGCGCCAGTTGGGCCTTGACCCGATGATGGCCGTGAACCTCGGGACGCGCGGCATCGACGCCGCCCGCGCCCTGGTCGAGTACTGCAACCACCCGAGCGGCACCGCCTGGTCGGACCTGCGCATCAAGCACGGCGTGAGCGCACCGCACGACGTGAAGCTGTGGTGCCTGGGCAACGAGATGGACGGTCCCTGGCAGACCGGCCACAAGTCGGCCACCGAGTACGGGCGGCTGGCGGCCGAGGCCGGAAAGGCGATGCGCCAGGTCGACCCCTCCATCGAGCTCGTCGCGTGCGGCAGCTCCAACTCGCGGATGCCGACCTTCGGCACCTGGGAGCGCGAGGTCCTCGAGCAGACCTACGACGAGGTCGACTACCTCTCCCTGCACGCCTACTACGAGGAGTTCGACGGCGACCGCGCCAGCTTCCTCGCCTCGGGCGCCCACATGGACCAGTACATCCGCGACGTGGTGTCGACCGCCGACCACGTGCGGGCGGTGCGCGGCGCCAAGAAGCACATCAAGCTCTCCTTCGACGAATGGAACGTCTGGTACGCCGCCCGCTTCGTCGGCGAGCGCAACCTGGAGACCGCCGAGACGCCCCGCCTCATCGAGGACACGTACAGCGTGACGGATGCCGCGGTGGTCGGCTCGCTGCTCATCACGCTGCTGCGCAACGCCGACCGGGTGGCCATCGCCTGCCTCGCCCAGCTGGTCAACGTCATCGCGCCCATCCGTACCGAGCCCGGCGGTGCCAGCTGGCGCCAGACCATCTTCCATCCCTTCGCCCAGGCGGCCCGGTTCGCCACCGGACGCGTGCTGCGCACCGAAGCCACCGGGCCCCGCATCGACACACCTCAGTACGGGGACGTGTCCGCCCTCGACACCGTGGTGACGCACGACGAGGAGACCGGCGCGCTCACCGTCCTCGCCGTCAACCGCGACCAGGAGCAGCCCCTGCTGCTCGAGGCCGCGCTGCGCGGGGAAGCCGCCGGATACCGCGTCGTGGAGCACCTGGTCCTCGCCGACCAGGACCCGGACGCGGTCAACACCGAGGCGGAGCCGGACCGGGTGGTGCCGCGCCGCGCGTCCGGTACGCACATCTCCGCCGAGGGTGCGCTGACGGCCGAGATCCCGCCGGTGTCCTGGAACGTCATCCGGCTCGCGCCCCAACGCGACTGACAGCGGGCCCAGTTCGTTCCCTCAACTCCCGTGCACCATCCACCGCAGAGTCAGGAGAGGCCCATGTCCGCGCACGACCCCGCACGATCACGTCTCCTCCGCCCCACTGTTCTGTTCCCCTTGCTGCTCGCCTTCCTGGCGGCGCTGTTCGTCACGCAGTCCGGGTCGTCGGCCGACGCCGCGACGGGCACCTTGCTGCGCGATGGCACCGGCCTGTACCCGCGCGCCGTCAGACTCGCCCACAACGGCGATGCCAACGGCCGCGTCCTGGCCTCGGTCGTCACGTTCGACGGGAACAACGGGCTCGGCGCGATCCACGAGAGCACGGACGGGGGTGCGTCGTTCCGCGAGGTCGGCACCGTGCGCGATCCCGAGGCCGCGGGCGGGCAGGGGCTGTGCTGCTCGACGCTGTACGAACTCCCACAGCGCATCGGCAAGTTGCCCGCGGGGACGCTGCTGTGGGCGGCGTCGGTCGGGCAGGACGAGCCGAACCGGCGCATGGCCCTGCGGGTCTTCAAGAGCAACGACGTGGGCCGCAGCTGGAGCTATCTGTCCACCATCGCCACGGCGTCCAACGACAAGGGGCTGTGGGAGCCGGAGTTCTCCGTCGACGCCTCCGGGCAGCTCGTGGCGCACTACTCCGACGAGACCGATGCCGCGCACAGCCAGAAGCTGGTGGCCGCGCGCACCGCGAACGGAGTGAACTGGACCGGCCACCACGACACCGTCGCGAGCACGCTCGCCTCGGACCGGCCCGGCATGGCGGTGGTACGCAAGATGGGCGACGGGACCTACTTCATGTCGTTCGAGATCTGCGCGGCGGCGGGCCAGTTCCAGTGCGTCGTGCACTACCGGACCTCGTCCGACGGCTGGAACTGGGGCTCGACCACATCCCTGGGCATCCGCCCGGAGACCGCCGACGGCAAGTACTTCAAGCACGCGCCGAACCTGGCCTGGGCGCCGCAGGCGGGCAACCCGAAGGGCAGGCTCTTCCTCGTCGGCCAGGTCATGTACAACCGCGACGGCAGCAAGGCGGCCGGGAGCGGGCGCACCGTCTGGGTCAACAGTGCGGGCGGCTCCGGAAGTTGGCGGGAGATCCCCGCGCCGGTCGCCGTGGAGTCGACGGCCGTCGACTACTGCCCCAACTACAGCTCGAGCCTGCTGCCGTCGGCCGACGGGAACAGGCTCCTTGAGATCGCCACGGACTGGTCGGGCTCGGTCTGCAAGCCGTACTTCGCCACCGGGCCGGTGCCCCCCGCCTGAACGTGGACCTGCCGCGGGCCCGCCGGTGTGCGGCCACACGGGGGAGCCCGCAGCGAGCCTGCGCCGCGCCGGCCTCGGCAGCCGTTACCGAGAGATCATGACCTACGACCCACTCGACGTGATGTTCCGGCGGATCGACCTGACGCAGGCCATGGAAGAGCACTTCGGCAGCAGCCGTGACTGGCCCCTGCGCCTGCGTGCCGCTCACGCCCAGCTCGAGCAGTTGCGCGGACTGCTGGGAGACGCCCACTACGAGACGTTCACGGAGAGCGCCGTCGAGGCCGTCCGGCGTCGCGCGGAGAGCCAGGGCCCCCGGGACCTCCACGGCCAGTACCTCGGCCGAGAGCTCCACGAGCAGGAACAGTTCCTCGGAGAGGACGCCGCACACGTCGCCTGGGGCATCGCCTGCGGGCTCACGGTCCTGCTGGACGACGAGTTGTACGAACAGGTCATCGAGACAGCGGCAGCGGCATGCCGCACCGACGCGGGCGTGCGGAGGGAGGGAGCACTCACCTGAGTGCTCCCTCCCTCCGGCGTCAGGTGCCCTGGTTCAGGGCGTCCCGAGGTGCGTCAGTGGCGCGGGCCCTGCTTCCGGTCGCGCCAGCCTTCGCCCTTCGCGCCGCGCTCGCCCTTGGCGTCGTCGAACTCGATCTGCTCCTTGCGCACGGTGTCCGAGACCTCCTGGGTCTCGGTGACCTTCTCGGTCTCCAGGCGGACACGCTCGACCGGCACGGATTCCTTGCTGACCACTGCCTTCTCGGCGTGCAGGGTCACCTCGGTCTGCTCCTCGCCGATGTTGGCGCGCGTGCGGTCGCCCTCGCGGATGGGCTCGCGTACGACACGAACCTCCTCGTGCGAGACGGGGACGGAGGTCTTCACGTCTTCGGTGACGACCACCTTGCGCAGTCGGGCCTGCCCGACCTCCTGCTCTTCCGTCCCGACACGCAGTCGCTCCTCCGAGCGGATCATCTCGTCCCGCTTGGCGTCGTCGCCGGCGCCGGAGCGCGTCGCGAACTCACGCGCGCCCGCGTTGCGTCCCTCGCCCGCACCCATGCCCATACCGGCACCCGCGCCGGCTCCGGCCATGCCCGCGGCACCGCGGTTACCCGCGGCCGGGGCGGAGCGGGGCGTGCCGCCGGTCCGCTTCATCCCGTAGTGGGTGTAGAGGTCCTGCTCCTCGCCCGGGTCGAGGTGCTGATCGGCGTCCACGCGCGGAGCGTCCTTGACGGCCTCCTTGGTGGCCGTCACGTGGAGCTCGTCCTGCTGACGGCGGGCTCCGGCGAGCGGCACGAAACTCTGCTTCATGCCGAAGAGACCGGTCTTGACGGTCACCCACTCGGGACGCCCAGTTCGGTCGTCGAGATACACCTGCTCGACGCTGCCGATCTTCTCGCCGGTCCGGTCGTAGGCCGTAAGGCCCGCGAGCCCATCGGCGCTGGTGAAGGCCTCGCCCTGAGTCATGGGTGATCACTCCCTCGCAGCGCGCGACGGGCGAACCGAATCTCGCCACGGACGTCGCACGCGTCCCCTCCATCCCGCTCCGGACCGGTGGGCGACGCAACCAGGAGAGTCACTGAGCGTGCGCGGACGGCGAGTATGAGGTCCATTCGCTGGCTGTTTGCGGCGATCGGGGCGATTTGGCCCGCCGCCCCTGCGATTAGCCCGTACGGGTGAACCGCCCCAGGGCAGGGCCGGCTAGGGCAGTGCTGCCCGCACCAGGACCTGTTCCGTCTCGGACGGGAAGAAGCCGGTGATCCCCTGCATCAGACGCAGCGCCGTGTTCACGCGCCGGGGGAGGGGCCGTGGCAGACCCGCCGGAGCCAGAGCCGCCACGCACGGCGTGGTCCGCGCCTGGTCCAGTTCGTGCTGGGCGCGCTGGTCCTCGCCGTTGCGGATGTGGACGAGCGCGCGCCGGACGCTGCCCGACGCCTGTTCCGAGACGCTCAGGAGCGCGGTGATGCCGGACGCGTCAGGATCGCCGGCCGGCCGGGTCAGGGGGGCTGTCGCGGCCTCGGCGAGGGTGGACTCGCGGGCGGCCAGCCGGAGGTGGGTGCTTGCCTGGTCCAGGATTTTGACGATCGCGCACAACCGTCCCGTGTCGAACGAGGCCATGGGATGACTCCTCTTCGATGCCGCGTGGGCGAACACGCGCACGAGTAGTTTGTCCTTCAGGCCTATCACCGGTGCGCGCCGTGCCCGAACCCCTGCGGGGGGAGCGCACGCGGCGCGCAGGGAAGAACGGACTGGGACGCGTCGGCCGGTATTTCCGCCCGGGGGCGCACACCCCGTCCACGGCCCACCCCGTTCGCAACCCGCCCCACCCTGGCCGGGCGGGCGTCAGGACTCGGGTGCGGCGGCGACCGGTACGCGGGCCATCTCCACCGTGAACTGCGCTCCGGCCAGCAGCGCCAGATTCGACATCCAGAGCCACACCAGGAAGACGACCACCCCGGCCAGCGAGCCGTAGAGCTTGCCGTAGCTGCCGAATCCGGTGGCGTACAAGGTGAACAGGCCCGAGGACAGGAGCCACAGAAGCGCGGCGAGGAAACCCCCCGACAGGCTGCGGCGCCATCCGCGCTCCGAGGGCGGCGCGTTGCGGAAGAGCACGAGGACGAGCAGGACGACCAGACAGACCAGAGCGGGCCATTTCATGACATTCCATACGGTCTGTCCCGCGTCGCCGACCCCGATGCGCCGTCCGACGGTCGGGACGAGAGAGCCGCTCAGCACGAGCAGGAGCGCGCTGGCGGCCAACAGCGTGAGCAGCGCGACGGCGGTCATCAGCACGCGGTGCGCCTTGCGCCACACGGGCCGGGTGTCCTTGACGCCGTGCATCGCGTGCAGCGCCCGCCGGAAGACGGCCGCGTAACTGGAGGCGGACCACAGCGCGCTGACCCCGCCGGCGATCACCACCGTCACGGCGGCGGACCGTGCGTCGGCCATCTCGGTGAGCGCCTCGTGCAAGGCGCTGCCCGACTCTGCGGGTGCCCAGTCGGAGACCTCGGCGATGAGTGTCTGGGTGGTGCCGGGACTGACCAGGCTGATCAGGCTGACCGTGACCAGGAGGGCGGGGAGCAGGGCGAGAATCGCGTAGTACGTCAGTGCCGCCGCCCAGTCCGACACGTCGTCGTTCCACATCGCCACCGGCGTGCGGCGCAGCGCGGCGCCCCGCCGCGCCCACGCCGAGGAGGCCCCGGCCCGCCCCGCAGGGGCGCACAGCGCGCCCGACCCGTCCGATACGCGGGCGGTCGCACGCGCAGGCGTCGCGGAACTGTCCATGGGCTACTCCTCGTTGTCTCTGCTGCCGACGGCGCACCGCGCCGCCCTATCCGCTCGATTCCTTGGACGCCGGTCGCCCGGGCCCGTTACGCGGAAGCGAGCGGAATTCAATCTTCCACTGCCCTCCACTGCTCTCCCGCAGCCGCCCCGGCATGCGGGCGCCGGGCGGTACACCTCCTGGATGTGCGTCTTCCCGCGGACGGCGGATGCAAGGGTGCGCACGGGCCCGGGCTCCGCCGTTGCCGTTCGGTGACATTGCGGACAGTGCTGTGACGGGGGAGAGGGCAACGGACGCGGGGTGTCGCAGGTCGTATGTGGTGTGAGGGTCGGGCAAGCTGACCTTTCGACAACGGGGAGTTGACGATGATGAGCGTTCGCATGAGCCGAGGACTGTGTGCTCTGGGTGCCGCGGTGGCCGTGGCGGGTGTGGTGGCCGGCACGAGCCCGGCCTCCGCCGCCGGATCGCCCCGGTTCCTTGCTCCGGCCGAACTGCCGCCGCACGCGTCGTCGGCGTGGACCGCGGGTCCGGTGACCTCCGGACAGCCCGACCCGCTGCCGATGTGCGTGGGGGAGGCCCTGCCCTCGATCTCCGTGCACCGCGCCTACCGCACGGATCTGGACACCAGCGCCCTCCAGGTGACGGTGGTCGAGCGCAGCGAGCAGCGCGCCAAGGACTTCGCGGCCCTGCTGCGCAAGGACCTGGACGGCTGCGCGAAGAAGGTGATGCAGGAGAACCCCGACATCACCGCGACGCAGAAGTACTACGGCAAGCTGAACGTCGAGGAAGGCGCCCACGTCTACGGCGTCCACACCGAGTCCACCGGTGGATCCTCCGACATCAACATGTTCTCCGTCGGCCGGGACGGCACCACGGTGACGCTCGTCAAGTGGGGGCAGATGGGCAACTTCGCCAACGCTCAGGTGGCCGACTTCAAGGCCACGACCATCAAGGCGGTCAACAAGCTGTACTGACGGTCCAGCTCCACCGGTGCCGCCCATCGTCTCGGCCGATGGGCGGCACTCGTGCGTAACGGGGCTGCTGTGGCGGGTGGTTGAGGGGAAGCGGGGTGATCGTCGGGGTCGCTGCCAGGGGAGTGGTGTGCGCGCTCTTTCCCGGGTTCGGACCCCCTACTTCCAGCCAGACTAAGGTTAGGCTAACCTTCACGCCGTGAGATCAGGTGAACGCGCAGGTAGCGCAACACGTCCGCGCGGTCACGAACTGTCCGCCGAGCGCATGACGGTGTCGTACGACGGCGTCGACGTCGTCCACGACGCCGCCATCCAGCTCAGGCCCGGCGAAGTGACCGCTCTCGTCGGCCCCAACGGGAGCGGGAAGTCGACGCTGCTGCGGTCCGTCGCCCGTCTCCAGGGCGCCCGGCAGGGCACGCTGACCCTCGATTCCGGCACGGCCGAGGCCGCCGACGGCTTCGACCTCACCGCCCGCCAGTTCGCACGCCGCGTCGCGCTCCTGACAGTGAAGATGTGATTGGTGGTTCCGCTGGTGAGCCTGACTCGCCTACTGACTGACGTCAGCGACTGTCCTGTTTGGGATTTGTCGGTTCATCGGCGGGTCCGCCATGCACGCGGCCGGACGGGCGCTTGTGACCTCATAGGAGCTTGGTCCAGAAGCCCCGTCACTGTCTTGTCCACCCGCCCGACCGGCGCGTGCCGCCCTCGGAACGGACTCGCAAGGACGGACACGACCAGCATGACGCACGAAGCCCGGGAGATCACCGGCGGAGTCGACACCCACGGCCTGACGCACCATGCCGCGGTAATCGACCAGATCGGCCGGCACCTGGCCGACCGGGAGTTCCCCGCCAGCATCCGTGGCTACCGCGACCTGCTGGACTGGATGCGTTCCCGCGGCGAGTTGGCAGCGGTCGGAGTGGAGGGCACCGGCGCCTACGGGGCCGAACTTGCCCGGGTTCTCACCGCGGCCGGGGTCACCGTCATCGACGTGGACCGCCCCGACCGCAAGACCCGCCGGATGAAGGGAAAATCCGACCCGATCGACGCCTACGCCGCCGCGACGGCGGTACTGTCCGGCCGGGCGACCGGCGTTCCCAAGAGTCGGGACGGCGTGGTCGAGGCGGTGCGGGTCCTGCGGATGGCCCGCCGCAGCGCGGTCAAGGCCCGCACCCAGGCGATGAACCAGATCCGCGGCCTGCTTGTCTCCGCGCCCGCGATGCTGCGCGAGCAGGTCGCAGGGCTGGACCGGGCCGTGCTGATACGCACGCTCGCCCGCCTGCGGCCCGGCGACGACCTGTCCCGCCCGCTCGCGGCGACCCGGGCATCGCTGCGGCGACTGGCCCGCCGTCACCTGGCGCTGGACGAGGAGATCACCGAGCTGGACTGCGAGATCGGACCGCTGGTGAAGCAGGCCGCCCCAGCACTGCTGGAACTGTTCGGCGTCGGCCCCGAGACCGCCGGGCAGCTGCTGGCCTCAGCCGGCGACAACCCCCAACGCATGCGCTCCGAGGCGGCATTCGCGCACCTCGCCGGAGTCGCCCCGATCCCGGCCTCGTCCGGCCGCACCCACCGCCACCGGCTCAACCGCGGCGGCGACCGGGCGGCGAACAACGCCCTGCACACCATCGTGCTGGTCCGCATGCGCTTCGACGAACGTACCCGCGCCTACGTCGAACGCCGCACCAAGGAAGGGCTAAACAAAAAGGACATCATGCGCTGCCTCAAGCGGTTCGTCGCCCGCGAGGTCTACCGCGCTCTGACCGCCACACCAACGGAACGAATCACTCAAACCGACCTCGCTCCTGCAGCTTGACAAGCATAGGAGCATCCCAAGGGCGCCCCACACCGGGCGGCCTGACCGTCCGTGACGTCGTGGAGTTCGGCCGCTACCCCTACCGGGGCCGCTGGGGTCAGGCCGACGCGGGAGGCGCCGCCGTGGTCGAGCGGGTGCTCACCCTGACCGGCGTCGACGGCTTCGCCGACCGCGCCGTCGACCAGCTCTCCGGCGGACAGCTGCAGCGGGTGTGGCTCGCCAGCTGCCTCGCCCAGGAGACCGGCGTACTCCTCCTCGACGAGCCGACCACCTACCTCGACCTGCGCTACCAGATCGAACTCCTCGACCTGATGCGTGACCTCGCGGACGACGGCGGCATCGCCGTCGGCGTCGTCCTGCACGACCTCGACCAGGCCGCCGCCGTCGCCGACCGGATCGCCCTGCTCGACGCCGGGCGCATCGTCGCCGACGGCGCCCCCGAGGACGTACTGCTGCCGGAGCGCCTCTCCGCCACGTACGGCATCCGTATCGAGGTCGACACCGACCCCCTCACCGGCCGGCTGCGCACCCGCGCGATAGGCCGCCACCACAGCAGAAGCGAAAGGCTCCACACCTCCTCATGAGACGCCCCCTCATCGCCGCGACGGCCGCCACCGCCGTGGCCCTCATCCTGGCCGGTTGCGGCTCCTCCGAGCCCGCGAAGACCAGTGCGGAAAAGAAGTCCGAGCCGATCACCCTCACCGACGCCAACGGCAAGACGGTGAAGCTCGACGGCCCGGCCAAGAAGGTCGTGGGAACCGAGTGGAACGTCGTCGAGTCCCTGGTGACCCTCGGCGTCGACCCCGTCGGTGTCGCGGACGTCAAGGGCTACAAGGCGTGGGACTCGGCCGTTCCGCTGAAGAACGACCCCAAGGACATCGGCACCCGCGGTGAGCCGAGCATGGACACCCTCGCCGGTCTCACCCCCGACCTCATCGTCACCACGACCGACATGTCGGCCTCCGCCGTCAAGCAGATGAAGAGGGTCGGCCCCGTCCTCCAGGTCAAGGCCGCCGACGCCTCCGACCAGGTGGGCCAGATGTTCGACACCCTGGACGTCATAGCCAAGGCCACCGGCACGACGGACGAGGCCAAGAAGGCCAAGGAGTCGTACGACGCGAAGGTCGCCGAAGGCAGGAAGGCGCTGAAGGAGGCCAAGCTCGACGGCTCGAAGATCGCCTTCGCCGACGGCTACGCCGCCTCCAACCAGGTCTCCCTGCGCGGCTACACCAGCACCTCCCTGCTCGGCGCCGTCAACGAGGACCTCGGCCTGAAGAACGCCTGGAAGATCAAGGGCGACAAGGACTACGGCCTCGCCACCACCGACGTCGAGGGCCTCACCGCGCTCGGCGACGACGTGCGGTTCGTCTACATCGGCAACAAGGGCGACGACAGCTCCGACGTGTTCACCGACGAACTCGCCGACAACTCCGTCTGGAAGTCGCTGCCGTTCGTCAAGGACGACGAGGTCCACCGACTGGACGACGGCATCTGGATGTTCGGCGGACCCGGGGCGATGGAGGCGTACATCGACGCCCTCGTCGACACCCTGACGAAGTAGGAGACCGTGGTCGTCACCGCAACGCCCTCAGCCACGCCCGAGCGCGCGGTCGCGTCCCCATCGGGCGCGGTCGCGGTGACGGCCGGTCTCGTTCTTCTGGTCGCCGTCCTCGCCGTCGTCGACATCACGCAAGGCACCGCGTCCGTCGGCCCGGGCGAGGTGTGGCGGGCCCTCACCGGCCAGGCCGAGCAGGGCGACTCCTCCGTCGTCATCGCCTCACGCATGCCGCGCATGGTCGCCGGGATCCTCGTCGGCGTCGCGCTCGGCGCGGCGGGCGCCGCGCTCCAGGCCGTCAGCCGCAACGTGCTCGCGGCACCGGACACCCTTGCCGTCAACGCCGGTTCGTATCTCGCGCTGACCCTCCTGGTCGCCAGTGGCGCCACGGCGCCGCTGTTCGCCTCGTCGGGCGTGGCGTTCATCGGCGGCCTCGCGGCTGCCGGCGTCGTCCTCGCGCTCGCCGGACGCGGTGGCGGCACCGTCCGCCTCGTCCTCGCCGGCAGCGCGCTCGCCCTCGGGCTCAACGCCATCACCGAGGCGCTGCTCCTGCTGTTCCCCGAACAGACACAGGGGATGTACCAGTGGGGCCAGGGAAGCATCAGCCAGAACGGCTTCGACGGAGTGGCCGAGATGGCACCGGTCGTCCTGGTCGCGCTGGCGGGCCTGCTGCTCATCGCCCGCCGCATCGACGCCCTGGCCCTGGGCGACGACGCCGCGCGCGGCCTGGGCATCCCGGTTCGCGGCACCCGCGTCGCGGCCGTCGTCCTCGCCTCGCTGCTCTCGGCGGGGTCGGTGACGCTGGCCGGGCCGATCGCCTTCGTCGGACTGTGCGCTCCGGCCCTGGTACGGCCGGTCGCCGGCCGCGTCCGCGGCCTCCTGCGCCACCGGATCCGCATCCCGGTGGCGGGACTCGTGGGCGCCGCCCTCGTGCTGGGCTCCGACGTGCTGCTGCGCGCCGTGACGTCCTCCCAGGTCGCGGTCACCGTGCCCACGGGCGTCATCACCAGCGTCGTCGGCGCCGTGTTCCTCGTCGTCATGGCGATGCGCACCCGCGACGGCGCCGGGGCCGCTGCGCCGGACAAGCTGCGCATCCCGAGCCGGGCCGCCTACCTCATCACGGTGGTACTCCTCGTGGGCGCACTGGTCGGCGTCACGATCGCCGCGGTGCTCGTCGGCGACAGCACGTTCCTGCTCGGCGACGTGGTCAACTGGGCCCGCGGCCAGTCGGGCCAGGCCATCACCTTCGTCCTCGACACCCGCGTGCCACGGGTGCTTGCCGCGCTCCTCGCGGGTGCCGCACTCGCACTGTCCGGCACGCTCGTGCAGTCGGTGACCCGCAATCCGCTCGCGGAACCCGGCGTCCTCGGCGTCTCCGGCGGAGCGGCGCTCGGCGCCATCATCCTCGTCACCTCGGCACCGGGCGCCGGATCATGGAGCATCGCGGGTGCCGCGTTCGCCGGCGCAGCGGTCAGCTCCGTGGTCGTCTTCGGGCTCGCGGCGAAGGGGGGCTTCCAGAACACCCGGCTCGTCCTCGTCGGCATCGGTGTGTCCTCGGGAACGATGGCGCTCATCAGCCTGCTGATCGTGCTCACCGACCGGTTCAGCGCGACCAAGGCGCTGATCTGGCTCTCGGGTTCCACCTACGGGCGGAGCGGCACCGACGTCCTGCCGGTCGCGGCCGTGCTCGTGGCCGGCGCGGTCGTGGCCCTCGCCCGCCGCAAGGAACTCGACCTCGTGTCGCTCGACGAGGACACCCCGCGCCTCCTGGGCCTCGACCTGGCCCGCGGACGCCTCGGGTTCCTCGTCGTGAGCGTGCTGCTCAGCGCCACCGCGGTGGCCGCGGCCGGCACGATCGGCTTCGTGGGACTCGTGGCGCCGCACGCGGCACGCGCGCTGGTGGGCCGACGCCACGTACGGGTCGTCCCGGTGGCGATGCTGCTCGGTGCGTCCCTCGTCTGCCTGGCCGACCTGCTGGGCCGCACGGTGATAGCCCCGGCCCAACTGGGTGCGGGACTCATGACGGCGGTCGTCGGTACGCCGTACTTCGTGTACCTGCTCGTACGCAGCCGCCGATAGCCGACGGCCCCGCCGCGACGGGGGGACGCGGCGGGACCAAGTAGTCGGGTGCCCCGGAAAACGCGGACCACGCATACGAGTTTCACCGGAGATCCCGGGCCGGGGTCGCTGATCGGCGGTATAGATGCATACAGCCCGTCTCCATACAGTCCGTCCGCCGGCACCGCGCACGAAGGGACTTCGGTCTTGACCATCGTCGTCACCACTCCGACCGGCCACGTCGGCATGCGTGTCGTCCGGCTCCTGCTGCAGGCAGGGGCCCGCCCGCGTGTCATCGTCCGCGACCCCGCCCGACTGGATGCCGCCACCCGGGCCCTGGTCGACGTACGCCAGGGCGATCTGACGGACGCCGACTTCGTCCGCGAGGCGACACAAGGCGCGCGCACCGTCTTCTGGGTCGACCCCACTCCGCACACGGACCCCGAACCGGTGGAGGCCTCACGCGCGGTCGGTGCCGGATACGCGCGGGCGATGCGGGACAACGGCATTGCCCGGGCCGTCCTGCTGAGCAGCATCGGCGCCGAGCGGCGCCACGGAGTGGGGCACATCGACGGCCTGGCAAGGATCGAGGAACAACTGGACGCCACGGGCGCCGATGTCCTCCACCTGCGCTGCGGCTACTTCTTCACGAACCTCCTGTTCGACCTGGATGACCTGGCCCGAGGGGCGCTGACCAGCACCGCCGACCCGCGCGCCGTCATGCCGTGGGTCGACCCCCGCGACATCGGGGACGTGGTCGCCGCCCGGCTCCTGAGCGACAGCTGGCGTGGCCGCGTGGTCCAGGCCGTCCATGGCCCGGAGGACCTCACGTATCCGCGCGTCACCGAGATTCTCTCGGGGGTCCTGCAATATCCGGTCAGGCTGGAGAGCATCACCGACGACGGTGTACGTGACGCACTCCGCGCGGCGGGGCTGCCGCCCGGCGCGGTGGAGGGGATCGTCGGCATGACCGCCGGATCGCGCGATCTCGTCCCCGAGCAAGCGCGCGACCTGACGACAACGACCCCCACCACTCTGGGGAGTTGGGCCTACCAGCACCTGCGCCCGAAGCTGCTCGCCACAGCGGACGAGCCGACTGTCTGACGGCGGCGAAGGTGGCGACGAGCGGCGTCACTCGCCTGCGCCCACCTCGTTGAAGCGCACGATCTCCTCGATCGTCTCGGTGGCATGCATGCACAACTGCCGTCAATCCGGAGGCGCTTGACTCCCTGTCAGGCTGTAGCCCCACGGAGAGCGACCGCCGGGATCACCGCGACGGCCAGCGTGCCCGCGGCCATCGCCAGAAGCGGATAGCCGCCGCCCGCCACCACCAGGCCCGAGGCCATGCCACCCGTCGCGCCCGCCAAGGACATGCCCACGTCGGCCAGGCCCTGCACCGAGGCACGGCTGTCGGCGGGGGCCGCATCCGTGATCAGAGCCGTGCCGCTGACCAGTGCCAGGTTCCAGCCCACGCCCAGCAGGACGAGCGCACAGGCCAGCAGCGGCACGCTGTCCGGCGGGGCGAGCCCGGCGAGCACGCCCGCGCTCAGCAGGACGGCCCCGGAAGCAGCCGCCACGGGCAGCCGGCCGATCCGGTCGGCGAGCAGTCCACTCAGCGGCGAGGGCAGGAACATCGCGCCCACGTGCAGCGCGATGACGAACCCCGCGGCCTGAGTGCTGTGGCCGTGCCCGGTCATGTGCAGGGGAGTCATCGTCATCACGGCGATCATCACCAGCTGGGCGGTGATCATCACTGTGGCACCCGTGACCACGCCGGGGGAGAAGCGCTCCGGCGGCCGGGGCGCACTTGAGGTGGCCGGTGCGTCAGCTTGCGGTACGGGTGCGGCCGTGGCGTCATGCGGCGGCTGGAGGCGGGCCAGGAACAGCGGGTCGGGGCGCAGCCAGATGAGCAGCACAAGACCCGCGGCCGTGTAGGCGAGTGCCGCAAGCAGGAAGGGCCCGGCCAGCCGCGGGATGCCGTAGGCGTGTGCGAGCGCGCCGGTCGGGCCGACCAGGTTGGGTCCCGCGACCGCGCCCAGCGTCGTGGCCAGCAGTACCGTGCCGGTGGCGCGGCCCCGCCGCTCGGGCGGCGCGAGATCGGCGCCCGCGTACCGGGCGAGCAGCCCGGTGGCCGTACCCGCCCCGTACACGAAGAGCGACACCAGCAGCAGCCCCGCCCACTGCCCTGCGGCCGCCGCCACGACCCCGGCGCTGCCGAGCGCGGCGATGCCATGGCCGAGCGCAAGGCCGGGGCGTCGCCCCAGGCGTTGGGAGACCCGCCCGATGAGCGCGGCGCCCAGGGCCGCGCCCGCGGTGAACAGCGCGGTCGGCAGTCCGGCCAGGCCCGTGGAACCGAGCAGATCCTCGGCGAGCAGCGCGCCGACCGTGATGCCGGCCGCCATGCCCGCGCCGCCGAGTGCCTGCGAGAGGACGAGTACGGTCAACACGCGCCGCAGTACGCGGGGCGACGCCCCTTCTCCGGGCCGCGTGACGGTTGCGGTCATGCCGCTCCCGGCACGGGCGTCTGCTCGCCGACGTCGAGGGCCGCGATCTGCGCCAGGGACAGGTCGAGTTCCTCGTGCAGGAACCGTACGACCGTCCAGTGCGGCAGGGCGTCCTCGTCGAACGGCCCGAATGCGGCGGTGTAGAGGGGAATCCACCGCAGGGCCTCCTCGGCGGCCGTCTCGCGCCCCGGGTCCGCCTGATACGCGTCGTACGAGATGCTGCGGTGGTGGATGAAGTGGCCGCCGGGCAGCCGCTGTTCGCACAGGTCGCGGTACTCGTGGGTCTGCAGGATGAGGTAGTGCCAGATCTCGTCGATGTCCTGCTCGACGGGGAGGAAGAGGCCGCCGAGCCGGTCGGGATGGCGCGAGACCAGGTAGAGATAGCGCAGACACTCACGGACCTGGTGGGTGACGACGGAGGCGGCCGGAGCGCCGGGCTTCGCCGCGAAATGCGCCACCACCTCATCGTGCAGAGCACTGCCGAGCAGCTCGTGGGCGGTGGGTGCGGGTGCGGGTGCGGCAGGTGTGTGCATGGCGTTGTCCTGTCGGCGCTGCGGGCGGGAATCAGGCAGGGGTCTGGCAAGAACCAGGCAGGATTCAGGCAGGAGTCGGACCGGCCCGGTGTCAGGCGGGGCCCGGCATGGAGAGCCAGGCGTACTTGCCCGACTGCCCGATCGGCACGTGGCTGCGGTGCTCGACGTGGCACGAGCGGCCCGTCAGGACGCCGACCGATGCCGCCAACCCGCTCTGCTCGTCGGGCGTCAGCGGCACGCCGTCGAATGTCGTGCACCACAGGCGGCACTCGTTCCCGCCGGTCAGCCGCAGTTGGTGCAGGAAGACGCGGGGGCAGGCGGCGGCGATGCGGGCGTCGAGATCGGCCTGGGCGACGGGCCCGCCGGGCGTGGGCAGCAGTTCCTTCTCGCGGCCGCAGAAGGAGACGATCTCCTTCGGGTCGGTGGAGCCGTCGCGGGTGCGGACGCAGTCGCCGGACCGATAGCGCACGAGCGGCATATAGGGATTGCGGATACTGGTGACGATGAGGCTGTGGATGCCGCTGCCCGCCTCCACCGGGATCAACTCCACGCTCATGCCGTGCAGATAGGGCTGGTAGCGGCCCTCGGCATCGCTGTAGAAGAGGTAGCCCAGCTCCGTGCTGCCGAAGAGGTCGACCACCGGGCAGTCGAAGTGGGCGCGCAGGTAGGCGCGGACGTTCAACGGCGTGTACTCATACGCATGGACGATGCCGGCCGGTTGCGGAAAGCCGCCCCACAGGCCCCACTCGGTGACTTTGCGGACCAGATGCGCCAGGTGGTAGCCGGAGCAGTCCAGGAGATACGAGCCGTCGGGGTGTGCGGCGCTGACCTCCCGGATCTCGGCGAGCATCCGCTCGACCTCGGGTCGCTCCCAGTCGGCGGGGTCCATCTGCTGGTTGAGGTACAAGGTGCGGTCGTCGAGCCAGCGTTCGCCCGGAGTCCCGCCCGGCTTGCGCGCGTTGACCCGCGCGACGTGCTCGGTGGCGAGGACGGTGGTCAGTGAGATCCGCCTAGCGCCCGCGTGCCAGGTGGCGCCGAGGTCGGGGTGCTCGCTCCACAGGCGGTAGTAGGAGCGGAGCAGGAAGTACGGCGGCCGGATGATCTGCATGCGAGCGTGGTTGGTCCCGGTGGAGAGCACGAACTCGGCCTCGCCCGTCTCCAGGGCGCGCGCCAGCTCGGGGGTCATCCAGTTGTCGGGGAAGCCCCGGGCGATGTCCGGCTTCTCCAGGACGGGGAAGTCACCGCGCTCGGCGGAGGCGCGGTAGAGGGGGATGTCGCGTACGCGGTCCAGGACGTCGGCGCTGGGCAGGCGGTTCACGGCGGCTCCGGTGCAGGCAGGGGGTGGGGGAGCGGGGGCGGGGCCGCCGCGAAGGGTGCGGCGGCGGCCCCGTGGCATCAGCTGGTCAGGAGATACAGCCGCTCTTGCCGGTGGCGCTGATGCAGCCGCTCTTGGGCGCCGAGCTGATGCAGCCGTCCTTCGAGCCCTGCCCGGCGCCTGTCTGGGCCGAGTTGGTGGCGACCCACTTCTGCCACACGGACTCTTCGGTCATGCGCTTGATGAGCTGCTCCATGTTGGAACCTCCATATTGGTTCGCTATTCGGCAATAGCCGAGTAATCGATGAAATCGACGGGTTCGAGAGATTTCTGGGCCTTCGTCCCCATCCCCTTGAACGTAAAGAGATAGTCAAGAGAGTGTCAAGGGGGACGGACTGGATGGCGTAAACCGCATGCGGATGCCCGGCTGTTGCCCGGATGCGGGCATGCCGACGGACCCCGCACCGTCTGCCGCCGGGGCGGGCGGCAGACGGCGATCAGGGGTGGACGCCGTGCGGCTGTGCGGCCAGGGCCGGAGGATCCCCGGCTTCTGTGCGGTCAGCGCCGGCGGATGCCCGGCGTCAGTGCGGTGCCTGTGCCTTCGCGGCGGGACTCCCGGCCCCGGATGCGGCTACCGGAGACGTCTTCATCCGCACCGCCTCCGTACCGCTGTCGTTGTGCCGCAGCGCCCAGTTCTCCAGCGTCGTACGGCAGGCGTGGTCCAAGTGGCGCACGACGGTCAGGTCCAGCTCTATGGGCCGGTCCTTGGGCAGGGCCTCCAGCGTCTCCAGGATGCGGGGCAGGCGCAGGAACGTCGCGTTGCCCGTGAGGGTCACGACCAGCCGGCCGTCGGTCAGTTCCCGGACGTCCACGTTGATGTGGGAGGTCTCCCAGGCGGACTTGACCACCGCGAGGATCAGGCCGAGTACGACACCCTCGAACATGTTGGTCACCACGATGGCGATCGCGGTGACGGTCAGGACGACGGCCTCGCCCCGGTGGGCGCGGGCGAGCGGGACGATCTCCTTGGTGGGGATCAGTTTGCAGCCCGCGTGCACCAGGACACCGGCGAGTGCCGCCAGCGGGATGATGCCGAGCGCGGTCGGCAGCAGCACGGCGAACAGCAGCAGCCACGCGCCGTGCAGGATGCGTGAGAGCGGGGTGCGGGCACCGGCCTCGACGTTGGCCGAGCTGCGGACGATGACCGCCGTCATCGGCAGCGCGCCGAGCACGCCGCACACCGTGTTGCCGACGCCCTGGGCGACGAGCTCCTTGTCGTACTGCGTGCGGGGCCCGTCATGCATGCGGTCGACGGCCGCGGCGCTGAACAGCGATTCGGCGGAGGCGATCAGGGTGAACGCCAGGACCGTGCCGAGCACGGCCACACTGCCGAGCGCGGCCAGGTCGCCGAAGCCCGGCGGCTGGATGGCGTCGACCAGGCCGCGCACCGTCACGTTCGCGACGTCCAGGCCAAGACCGGCGGTCACGGCGGTGGCCAGCGCGACGGCCGCCAGCGGGGCGGGCACCACGCGGGCGGCGGCGGGCAGCTTCGGCCAGAGGATGAGCACGGCGATGGTGCCGAGGCCCACGGCCGTGGCGGTCAGTGCGGTGGTGTCGCCCAGCATGTCGACCAGCAGCCCGGGGAGCCCGGCTATCTTGTCGACGCCGGAGCGCGGCTGCTCGGCCCCGGCCATGGTGTAGAGCTGACCGAGGATCAGCACGAGGCCGATGCCCGCGAGCATGCCCTGGACCACGGACACGGAGATGGCGCGGAACCACCGGCCGCAGCGCAGCAGGCCGAGGACGATCTGCAGGGCGCCGGTGAGCAGCACGATGGCGCCGAGCATGCCGAGCCCGAACTCCTGGACCGCCTCGAAGACGAGCACGGTCAGTCCGGCGGCGGGTCCGCTCACCTGCAGGGCGCTGCCCGGCAGGAGGCCGACGACCAGGCCGCCGACGATGCCGGTGACCAGGCCCAGTTCGGCCGGTACGCCGGAGGCGACGGCCACGCCGACGCACAGCGGCAGGGCGACGAGGAATACGACGAGCGAGGCGAGGAAGTCCTGGCGCGCGACGCCCGGTTCACGCAGCGAGCGGAAGGGGGCGGGAAGGGAGGAGAGGAAGGAGGACATGAGGGTGGGGGGTCCTGTCGTGGGAGCGGGCCGGGCGGTGGGGCGTGGCGGCTCTCACAGCGGACCGAAAGCCCGCTGGTCGTCGGACGAGGGGCGATGGGCGATGACCGTGCCCGTGTGCACCTCGTAGTACCAGGCGTGCAGGGTCAGTGAGCCGTCGTCGACGCGCTCTCTCACGCAGGGGTACGCGCGCAGCCTCTCCACTTGCGCGAGCACGTGTGTCTGTACGGCTTCGGCCACGTCCGCCGCGTCCTCGGAGGACGCGGTCAGGGACCGCAGGGCGGCGTCCGGGGCGACGGAGTGGTCCAGCCAGTCGCGCACGGCCGGCACGGACGAGAGGTCTTCGCCTCTCACCAGGGCGCCCACCGCTCCGCAGTGCGAGTGTCCGCAGACGACGATGTCGCGGACCCCGAGCACGCACACCGCGTACTCGATGGTGGCCGCCTCGCTCATGGGGCGGTTGTCCGGGCTGGCGTCTTCTCCGGAGGGGTAGGGCGGTACGACGTTGCCCGCCGTACGGAGTTCGAAGAGTTCGCCAGGGCGTGCGCCGGTGATCAGGGCCGGTACGACGCGTGAGTCGGAGCACGTGACGAACAGGGCTTCGGGCGATTGCCCGGCCCCCAGGGCCTGGAAGGCCGCGGTGTTGTGCGGGGCCGCGACGTGCGTCGCGGCGAAGGAACGGGCGTTGTCGATCAGGGACTTCATGCTGGCCTGCCTCCTGCGTCTCTGCGGCGGAGCCGGGACGCGGTGTGGTCGGGTCGATGGTGACAGTGAGGCGGCGTGGACCGCTGAGTGACAGCGGGCACCACGTCGACCCCGCGAACAGCCTGTACGGCGGCTGTGACTCTCACTTTGCCATTGCATTAACCTCTGATGACAGAGCAAAAATCTGCCAAAGATTGAGTAATAAACGCCCCTGAGCTGCGAGTTGGTCGAAGCCTCAACCGTTGGGCAAGGGTTCACGTGGAGATCATGTGAACCACATGCGGGTTTTGCGTTCACAGAGCCTTGCAGTCGCGATGCCTCGGGACGTGGGACGTACGAGGGGGAGCCCCGACGCCGCTGCCGTTCGCGCCTGCTCGGCCCCGAGCGGCAGCGGCGCGCAGGTCGCTACGGGTGGACTGCCGGGCGGAGTACCTGTTCGCACCACTGGCGGAAGTCCGTCGGTGCGGACCCGGGGGTGCTCGGGGCGGAGGCGCCGTAGAAGCCCTGTGTGTTCAAGGCGTCCGTCATGTCGGCGAGGCCCTGTGCCCAGGCCTCGCTCGCGCCGTAACGCAGCATCGTCGCCTTGTAGTCCGCGCTGCTGGTCCGTTGTACGCGTACCGCCCGGCCGAGGACCTCGGAGATGACCTGGGCCATGCCCGTGGGTGACAGGTCGTCCGGTCCGACCAGGGGGACGTCAGCCTGTCCCGTCCAGGAATCGTCCAGAAGCAGCCGGGCCGCCGCGGCGGCGATGTCGCCGGTCGCGCAAAGGCGTACTACGGCGTCCTCCTCCAGTGCCAGGAAGAACGCACCCGCATCGCGGATCGCATCGGCCTGGCCCAGCAGGTTCTCCATCAGGAACGGCGGGCACAGCGCCCGGTAGTGCACACCCGTGGCCTCGATCGCCTCGTCCATGGCCAGCGACGCCGAGATCGGCCCGGCGTTCTTCGCCACCGAGCGGCCCAAGGTGGAGACAGCGACGACCTGTTGGATGCCCGTGTCCGCGATCACCTCGCACAGCGGCGTGGTGAAGGCGCGGAAGTGGACCTCGACGCTGTCGGCCCGAGGTGTCGGGGGCACCAGCCAGAACACGCGGTCGGCGCCCGCGCAGGCCTCCTTCAGGATCATGGGATCGGCATGCGAGCCCTGTATGACCTCTGCCTGCGCGCGCACCCGCGCCGGCAGACGGGCCGGGTCGCGGGCGATCACCCGGATTCCCGCGGTCGCCTGCGGGGATTCGAGCAGGAGGTCGAGGACATCGCGGCCGATCTGGCCGGTGGGGGTGGTGACGACGATCATGGATAACTCCCCAGGGATTGCTTCGTCAGATGCCCTTGAGCCTGCTGCGTCGCGCGCCCGAACTGAAGGATCGATCCGCTCCGGGTTGTTACCCTCAGGGCAATACCCGGGAGTGGAGGAGGCGAGCGTGGAGTCTCGTCCGCTGCGCTATTTCCTCGCCGTCGCCGAGGAGCTCAACTTCGCCCGCGCCGCCGAACGGCTCGGCATCTCCCCGCCACCGCTGTCCCGCGCGATCCGCCAGCTGGAGGCGGAGCTCGGCGTCACCCTCTTCGAGCGCACCACCCACAGCGTGGCGCTCACCCCGGCCGGATCGATGCTCCTGGCGGAGGCCAGGATCGCCCTGGACGCTCTGCAGGCCGCCGGGCGGCGGGCACAGCGCGCGGCAGCCTCCGACCCGAAGCTGGTCCTGGCGGTGAAAGCCGACGGGGACGCGGGACTTCTGGAGCCGATCCTGGCGCGCTTCGCGGCGGAACCGGCCGCCCTGCCCGTGGCCGTCCGGCTGTGCGGCTGGCACGAGCAGCCACGGCTGCTGCGCCTGGGCGAGGCCGACGCGGCCCTGGTCCACGAGCCGTTCGACCGCACCGGCCTGGACGTCGAGACACTGGTCGCCGAACCACGCGTCGCCGCCCTCGCCGCCACCCACCCGCTCGCCGCCCGTGACCGGCTCTCCCTCGCCGACCTCGACCTGCGCCCCGGCGACGTGCACCAGTACGTCGAGGACATCCGCACCGAGAGCCGCGACCTGGCCCAACTGCTCACGCTCGTCGGCCTCGGCGGTCCGATCCCGCTGCTGCCCGCCTCGGTCGCCGCCCGCTATCCCCGCCCGGGTGTCGTCTACCGGCCCGTCCAGGACGCGCCGCCCGTGATCCTGGCCATCGCCTGGCCGCAGCAGTCCTGTTCGACGGCCACGGCGGCCCTGGTCCGCGCCGCCGCGTCCGTGGCCGAGGAAGTGCGGGAGGGCGGGGCGGACGCGTAGGGCCGGCGCTTCCGCCGAGTACACCGTGCCCATGCCGCCGCACGTGCCACTCTGATTCCATGGACATGGAAGTGCGCCCGGCCACGGTCTTCGAGGACGTCCGGGCCGTGCTCGGCCCGAAGTCGCCCACCGCCAACGTCTGCTGGTGCCTGAGTCACCGCATCCCGTCCAAGCTCAACAACGAACTTCGAGGGCCGGACCGCGGCGAATACGTCGCCGAGCTGTGCCGTGCGGAACCCGCTCCGGGGGTGCTCGCCTACGACGGTGACGAACCGGTGGGCTGGGCCGCCGTGGCGCCGCGCGCGGAAACCTCCTTCGCGCGCAATCGCAAGATCCCCCACGTCGACGATCTGCCGGTCTGGTCCCTGTGGTGCGTCCGGGTGCGCCCCGGCCATCGGAAGCAGGGGATCTCGCGCGCCCTCATCGCCGCCGCGGTCGAGTTCGCCCGCGCCCAGGGCGCACCGGCGGTCGAGGCGTACCCGCTCGACAACGGCGACGCCAAGGTCGACCTGACGATGGCGTACGCCGGGCTCCGGAAGAACTTCGAGCGCGCCGGGTTCAGTCACGCCGCCGACACGACGTCCGTGCTCGCCGGTCACCCCCGGATCCTGATGCGGCTCGACCTGCGCTGACGGAGGACAACCCCCGGTCAGCCCGCGGAGTCCCTCGCGTCGGCGTCCCCGTCGATGACATGCACCGCGGCCTCCTCGGCGGAGGCCGCTCCGCCGTCGATGCCCATGTCCTCGCCGATCATGTCCTGTGCGGCGTCGTGCTCCGGGTCCCCGCTCGCCCCTTCGTCCGGGGCGACCAGGCGTCCGGCGCGGGCGTCTCCCACCTCCGCCTCGTCGATCGGCTCGCCGTCGGTGTCGGTCGTGTCCCCGATGCCGTCGTCGTCCGCGGCCGGATCGGGAACCTCGAGCGTGGGGTCGGGCCGCTCCTCGGAGAGGCGTTCGGCCAGGCTCTCGCCCTCCTGCTGCTCCTGAGCGGTGGTACCGGTGTGGGCCACTCCGAGGGGCCTCTCGGGAGGCGACCAGCCCTCGTCGTACGGATCCGCCCCGCGGTCGCTGAGCGTGTCCTCCGCATCGAGGATGCCCTCGTCCTCACGGACCTCCTCGGCATCGGGCTGGTAGACCTCGTCGCCCATGACCTCGTCGTCTCCCACGGTGCTCGTCCTCCTTCGTGCTTCATGCTTCATGCGCGACTGATGCTGTGTTCTGCCGTGTATCCACCCTGATCCAGAACACACGTTCCGGCATGCGGGGGAGCGGGACGGACACGAAGGACCGCAGGTCACCGCGTTCCCGGCGGGCGCCACTCCAGGAGCAGGAGAGTGGCGTCGTCGCGCAGTTGGTTGTCCTGCCGGTCGAGGATGGAGTGGATGAGCTGGCGCAGGGCCTCGGGCGCCGGTTCGCCCGCGGCGGTCGCCCGGATGATGCTGTCCGTGAACCGTTCGAGGCCGAACTCGGCACCGCCCCCGGTGCGCAGCTCGGTGACGCCGTCGGTGTACATCAGCACCCGGTCACCCGGTTCGAGCGCCTCCTCGTGGACCTCCCACGTCACGTCGGCCAGCAGCGCGGGCGTCCCCATGGGCGGCTGGGACGGCCGCTCCAGCGCCCTGTCGAGCACACGGTGGTCCCGGATCAGCAGGGGCGGCGGATGGCCGCAGTTGCACCAGCGCAGCACCCCGTCGGCCAGGTCGAGCTGGGCGAGGATTCCCGTGCAGAACTGCTCGGGCAGCCACCCGGCCAGCGCGTGCTGGACGGTTTCGACCAACTCGGGCAGCGGTGCCTCGGCGCGGCGGGCATTGCGGCAGCCCGCCATGGCCACGGCGGTCGTCAGCCCCGACGCGAGGTTGTGGCCCATGGCGTCCAGGATCGCCACATGCAGGGTCGACGGGGTCAGCGAATGGTCGAAGGCGTCACCGCCGATCTCGTACGCGGGTTCGAGGACGGCGGTCGAGATCACCCGGGAGTTGCCGATCGTCCTGGGCGGCAGGAAGGCCCGGAGCATCTCGGCGGGAAGCCGCATGGGCTCGGAGCGTGTCCGGCGCGCGAAGCTGTCGCTCGACGCCCGCTTCGAGGTGATCGTCATGGCCAGGACGGAGGCCAGCATGCGACAGCGGCGCAGCAGCGCGACGTCGATGACCGGCGCCGTGGCACCGATCACACCCAGACGCTCGGCGCCGTCGATCAGCGGCAGCCAGGCGACGATCCTGCCGTGGGGCAGTTCCTCGATCCGCAGCGCGTGCGCCCGGTAGGCCGAACCGGCGACGGAGGTGTCCACACCGAGGCTGGGCGGCCCCTCGCCCAGCGGCACCAGATGCCGCTGCTGGAGGTCCACGAGGTACACGTCGACCCCGTCGAGCCCGACGGCGTCGGCGAAGCGCCGCGCCAGGGCGGGAAGCTCCATCGGCGCCGCCGCGTGCGCCGACGCCAGCAACTGCTCGAACAGCTGCTCCCCGGGACCGGGCTGCCGAGGGTCACGCTTGCCGTGACCGGTGTCACCGGGGCCCGGGGCACCGGGTTCGGGCTCCCTGGGATGGCTCGACATCTGTGATCACCGCCTCACCAGCAGTCTCACATCGGCCCCCGGATCCCGCCCGGCTTCGGGCGGGTGGGGCGCCCATTTCACGTACACCCGCCGGATTTCCGGCTCACCCGGGCTCTCCACGGTTCACCGGGGCGGGCGTCTCAGCGGTCGACCCCGGTCCGCGGAGACCCGCACGCGCAGCGTAAGGTCGCGGACCGGCCGCCTGCGGCCGAACTGAACCATTACAGTCACCCGACCAAGGAGCTGCTGGTCATGCCAGCCAATGACGCCGCTGAGGCGCCGATCTACGAAACCCTCGTCCAGGAGCACGGCGACGTCCTCGCGACAGCCCGCAAGGCCGCCGAGGAGACCCAGCAGAGAGCCGAGGCCGTGCTGGACTTCAGGGGGCCGGTCGCGGCCATGCCCGACGAGCCCTCCGCCGAACCCGCGGCGTAGGCGGCACCCCGGGGGCACCCCGGGGCGGGCTCCAGCCCTCACATGCCCCGCCGCCCTTTGTGGGCGACGCTGGAAGCACACGTACGCCGTCGCGGTCCCCGACGGCCGGAGGTGCTGATGGATCCCGTCGAGGCGCTGGAACGGATCGCCTTCCTGCTGGAGCGCGGCCGTGCCCCGACCTACCGTGTGCGGGCCTTTCGCACCGCGGCCGCGGTGGTGGGCGCTCTCGCCGACGGTGAGGCCGCGCGGCGCGTCGCCGACGGGTCCCTGGAGTCGCTCAAGGGGATCGGCCCCAAGACCGCCGGAGTGGTCCGCGAGGCACTGAACGGCGACGTGCCGGGATATCTGGAGCGGCTCGAGGACGAGGCGGGCGCGCCGCTCGCCGAGGGCGGCGCCGATCTGCGGGCGCTGCTGCGCGGCGACTGCCACCTGCACTCCGACTGGTCCGACGGCGGCAGTCCCATCGAGGAGATGGGGCGCGCGGCCCAGGCGCTCGGCCATGAGTGGGCCGTGCTCACCGACCACTCGCCGCGGCTGACCATCGCGCGCGGCCTGTCGCCGGAGCGGCTGCGCGAGCAGCTGGCGGTGGTGGCGGGCCTCAACGAGCGCTGGGCGCCCTTCCGGCTGCTCATGGGCATCGAGTGCGACATCCTCGACGACGGCTCGCTCGACCAGGAGCCGGAGCTGCTCGACCAGCTCGACGTGGTGGTCGTCTCCGTGCACTCCAAGCTGCGCATGGACGCCGCCGCGATGACCCGGCGCATGGTCGCCGCCGTCAGCAACCCCCGTGCGGACGTGCTCGGCCACTGCACCGGACGGCTGGTCACCGGGCGCGGCAGGCCGGAGTCGCAGTTCGACGCGGACGAGGTGTTCGCCGCGTGCGCCGCCGCGGGCACGGCGGTGGAGATCAACAGCAGGCCGGAGCGGCTCGACCCGCCGCGTCGGCTGCTGCGCCGTGCCGTGGACGCCGGAGTGCTGTTCTCCGTGGACACCGACGCGCACGCGCCGGGGCAGCTGGACTGGCAGGTGATCGGGTGCGCGCGGGCCGAGGAGTGCGGGGTGCCCGCCGAGCGCGTGGTGACGACCTGGACGGCGGAGGAACTGCTGGCCTGGACGCGGGAGAAGCGGGCCGCGGTGTGACCACCGCGTGTCCTGTACCCCTGCGGGTCAGAGACCGCCCGTCAGTACCCGGTCCGGCGTGAGGGGAAGTTCACGCAGCCGCAGACCTGTCGCGTGGTGCACCGCGTTGCCGATGGCCGCGGCCGTCCCGACGATGCCGATCTCGCCGATCCCCTTGCTGCCCATGGGGTTGAGGTGGGGGTCGTCCTCGTCGATCCAGTGCGCCTCGATCGCGGGCACGTCCGCGTGGGCCGGTACGTGATAGGCGGCGAGGTCGGCCTCCGTGAAGTCGCCGAAGGCCGCGTCCATGGTGCTGCCCTCGGTCAGCGCCATGCCGATGCCCATGGTCATGGCCCCGATGAACTGCGACCGTGCGGTACGGGAGTTGAGGATGTGCCCGGCCGCGTAGACCCCGAGCAACCGGCGCACCCGGACCTCGCCGGACACCGTGTCGACGCCGACCTCGGCGAAGTGGGCGCCGAAGGAGTGCCGGGCGTAGTCGCTGTCCGCGTCGGCCTCCCCCGCGGTGTCGGCGCTGGCGCCGACGCCCTCCGGAGGCAGCTGCTGGCCCTGCTGTCCGGCAAGGCGTGTGGCAAGCCGCGTACAGGCCTCGTGGACGGCCCAGCCCCAGGACGCCGTCCCCGAGGAACCGCCCGCCAGTGGCGCGGACGGCAGGTCGCTGCTGCCGATGTCGGTGCGTACGGAGTCCAGCGGGACGCCGAGAGCGTCGGCGGCGACCTGGGCGAGCACGGTGCGGGCGCCCGTGCCGATGTCGGTGGCGTTGACGCGGACCACGAAGCTGCCGTCCGGGTAGGCGTGGGCGCTGGCCTGGGACGGTGCGACGACCACCGGGTAGGTGGCCGCGGCGACCCCGCTGCCCACCAGGACGGGCCCTTCGGCGCGCGAGCGGGGGCGGGGGTCGCGCTCGGACCAGCCGAAGCGCCGGGCGCCGTCGCGCAGACACTCGGCGAGGTGACGGCTGCTGAAGGGCTTGGAGGTGTCGGGTTCCGTGCGGGTGTCGTTGCGCAGGCGCAGCTCCACCGGGTCGATGCCCAGGGCCGCGGCGAGCTCGTCCATCGCCGACTCCAGCGCGTACATGCCGGGGGCCTCGCCCGGGGCGCGCATCCAGGACGGGCTCGGCACGTCGAGCGGCACCACGCGATGGGTGGTGCGGGCGTGCGCCGAGGGGTACATGACACGCGTGGCGGCGGCGGCCGTCTCGACGAACTCCTTGACGTGAGAGGTGTGCGTGGTCACCTCATGGATCACGGACGTCAGCCTGCCGTCCCTCTCCGCCCCCAGCCGCACCCGGTGCAGGGTCGGCGCGCGGTGGCCCACCACGGCCGCCAACTGGCGCCGCGGCAGGGTGAGTTTGACGGGCCTGCCGGTCACGCGGGCGGCCATGGAGGCCAGCACCACGTGCGGGCGCGGCGTGCCCTTGGAGCCGAAGCCGCCTCCGACGTGCTCGGAGACGACCGTGACCTGCTCCTTGGGCAGAGCGAACACTTTTGCCAGGACGTCGCGGACGGTGGTCGCGCCCTGGCTGCTGTCGTGCACGGTCAGCCGCCCGTCCTGCCACCCGGCGGTGGCCGCGTGCGGCTCCATGGGGTGGTTGTGCAGCGGCGGCACCCGGTAGGAGACGTCGACGCGGGAGGGAGCGGAGGCGAACGCGCCCTCCGCGTCGCCGCGGACGTGCTCTCCCGAGGTGCCGTCCTCGTCCTCCGGAACATAGGCCCCGGGATGATCCGCCTTCAGGGTGACGTCGTGCGGCTCCTCGGCGTAGGTGACGCGGACGGCCGCCGCGCCTTCGCGTGCCGCCTCCAGGCTCTCGGCGACGACAAGCGCGACGTACCAGCCCCGGTGCGGTACCCGCGCGTCCTGCAGCACGGCCAGCGTCGCGTCGTCCGGCTTCTCCAGGCGCGGCGCGTTCAGGTGGGTGAGGACCTCGATGACGCCGGGCAGCTCACGGGCCGCCGTGTCGTCGACGGCGGTGACCGCGCCGCGCGCCACCGTGGCGGGCACCGGCCAGGCGTAGGCGCATCCCTCAGGGGTGTGCTCGGCGGCGTACAGGGCGGTCCCGGTCACCTTCTGGGGGCCCTCCCTGCGCTCGGCGGGCGTCCCGAGGGCGCTGGCGGTGTCCGGCATGGGGTTCTCCCTGGAAGCGGAGGTCAGGCGAGGGCTGGATTCAGGACACGGGGGGTGCTGCCGCGAGGCGCCCGAGGACGTCACGCGCGAGATCGCGGGCGAGGCGCACCTTGAACGCGTTGTCCCGCAGCGGCTCGGCCGCGGCGAGCTCGGCGTCCAGGGCCCGCACGAACGCTTCGTCGTCCGGCGCGCCGCCCAGCAGCATCTCCTCGGCCTGCCGGGCACGCCAGGGCCGGTGGGCCAGGCCGCCGAACGCGATCCGCACCTGGCGTACGACGGCGTCCTCGACGTCCAGGACCACCGCCACCGAGGCGAGTGCGAAGGCGTACGAGGCGCGGTCGCGGGCCTTGCGGTAGGCGGAGGGCAGCCTCGCCGAGCCGGGAGGCAACCGCACGCCGGTGATCAGCTCGCCGGGTGCGATCTCGGTGTCCTGGTCCGGACGGCCGCCGGGCAGCCGGTGGAACTCGGCGGCGGGAAGCGTGCGCCGGCCCCGTACACCGTGCAGCTCCACCTGCGCGTCGAGCGCGGCGAGCGCGACGGCCATGTCGGAGGGGTGCGTGGCGATGCACTGGGGCGAGTGGCCCAGGATTGCGTGGTCGCGGTGGACGCCGTCACGTGCGCCGCAGCCGGTGCCGGGCTCGCGCTTGTTGCACGGTTTGCTCAGGTCCTGGAAGTAGGGGCAGCGGGTGCGCTGGAGGAGATTGCCGCCGGTCGTGGCCATGTTGCGCAGCTGGCCCGACGCCCCCGCGAGGAGCGCCTGGGCGAGCACGGGGTAGCGGTCCCGTACGAGAGGGTGGGCGGCGAGGTCGCTGTTGCGCACCGTCCCACCGGCCCGGACGGACCCGTCGGGCAGCTCCTCCACCGTGTCCAGCGGTAGCCGGCTGACGTCGATCAGCGTCCCGGGCCGTTCGACGCCCAGCTTCATCAGGTCGACGAGATTGGTGCCGCCGCCCAGATAGCGGGAGCCGGGGCGGCCCGCGTGGGCAGCGGCCGCCTCTTCGACGCTGTAGGCGCGCACGTACCGGAAGGGCTTCACCGGGTCACGTCCTCGACGGCCTCGACGATGTGCGGATAGGCGCCGCAGCGGCACAGGTTGCCGCTGAGCCGCTCACGGATCTCGTCCCTGGTCAGTTCCACGGGGGCGCCGGTGTCCGTGCCCGGCTCCGTCACGTGCGAGGCGTTGCCCGCCGCGGCCTCCGCCAGGACGCCGACGGTCGAACAGATCTGGCCGGGGGTGCAGTAGCCGCACTGGAAGGCGTCACGCTCCAGGAATGCACGCTGCACGGGGTGCGGGCCCTCGCCGTCGTCGGCGTGCAGCCCTTCGACGGTGGTGATCTCGCACCCTTCGTGGGCGACGGCCAGGAGCAGACAGCTGTTGGCGCGGCGGCCGTCGACGAGGACGGTGCAGGCGCCGCACTGGCCGTGGTCACAGCCCTTCTTGGCGCCGGTGAGGCCCAGCTGTTCGCGCAGGACGTCCAGCAGCGTCGAACGGTGGTCGACGGTGGGGCGGCACGGCGTGCCGTTCACCGTCAGGGGCACTTCCGAGCGGAACACATCGGTTCCCATGGCTCTGCTCCCTCGTCGACGCGTGGTCTGCGGTGTGACCGCGTAACCAGCCTGAGCCAGGACACACGTTCCGGCATGCCGGGCGCGTGCAGGCGGGGCGGCCCCGCGTAGCCCCGGGCCCGCGAGACCGCCCCGTCACGGCATCACGACGTCACGCCCTCACGGCTTGCGGGCGAGGCCGCCGTGTTCGCCGATGGGGTCCTGGGCGGGGGCGTCGGGGGCGGGGCGCCACAGGGGGACCGAGACGACACCGGGGTCCAGGAGTTCCAGGCCGTCGAAGAACGCCTCGATCTGGTCGACGGGGCGCAGGAAGTAGGGGACCGCGCCGGTTTCGTTGTAGGCGTCCTGGGCCTGTTCGTAGTCGGCGTCGGTGCCCCGCGAGCCGTCGTTGATCGAGAGGTAGCTGCCCGAGGGCAGGCCTTCCATCAGGCGGGTGACGATGGCGCGCGCCTGGTCGTAGTCGGCGATGTGGCCCAGGATGTTGCTGAGGATCAGCGCGGTGGGGCGGGAGAGGTCGAGGGTCTCGGCCGCGGCCGCCAGGATGCGGTCGGGGTCGGACAGATCGGCGTCGACGTACGCGGTCGCTCCCTCGGGCGTGGAGGTGAGCAGGGCGCGGGCGTGCGCGAGGACCATCGGGTCGTGGTCGACGTAGACGATCCTCGTCGAGGGATCGAGCCGCTGGGCCACCTCGTGGGTGTTGTCCACGGTCGGCAGGCCGGTCCCGATGTCCAGGAACTGCCCGATGCCCGCCTCGGAGACCAGATAGGTGATGTTGCGGCGCAGGAAGGCGCGGCTGCTGCGGGCGACGGTGACGATGCCGGGGAAGACGGAGCTGTAGGCGTCGCCCGCCTCCTCGTCGACGGGGTAGTTGTCCTTCCCGCCCAGCCAGTAGTTCCAGATCCGGGCCGAGTGCGGCACCGAGGAGTCGATCTTCTGCTGCGCCGCAGGTCCGGGCGTCGTGGCGTGGTCGGTCATGGGTAGCGTCCGTCTTTCCACCGAGGCGTGCGTGACTGTTCAACGCACAACCTACGTCCCAACCGTCCGGACGCGTACCCCAGTTCAGGCGCTCGGCGCGTTCCCCGGGCCGGCCGGGACGGAGCGACGCTACTTGTTCCGGCTCTCCCGCCACGCCAGCAGGATCCCGATCACGATGAGCAGAAGGATCGGGATCATCAGCCATGTCGGCGTGCTCTCCACGCCCTTGTACGCGATCGCGGCCATGTCGTCGGGAACCTGCACGGGTCCTCCCGGGATTCGGTTGGCCATCCGAGTGCCCACGGTGGCGGGGGACACGCCTTGGCCCCGGGGGCCGGCCGTCTACGGGTGAGCTGTTCACGGGGGAGCCGTCTACGGCCGGGCAGTGACCGCCGGGCAGAGGCGGGAGAGGGCCGTCCGGACCGCCGGCGGTACGTCGCGCCGAGGGGATGGCGGGACCTCAGGGCCTCCGCGAGGATGACCCCCTTCGCGCGAGGGGTATCGCGGGCGTGCGCGGCCGGGAGGAAGGGCATCGCGATGGGAACACACGCGGCGGCGAAACGGCGCAGGCCGGTCGTGTCCGCGGCGCTCGGCACCACACTGCTCGCCGCCCTGCTGTCCATCCCGAGCGCGGGGGGAGCGCCGCAGCCGGCCGACGCCTGCGGCAATGTCGGCACGGAGCTGCCGCGCGGCGACTGCGGGCCGTTCTGGCAGGTCGTCGCCGAGGACTTCAACGGTGACCGGGTACCTCTGGGCGCGTTCAGCGACTGCGACCATCACACCGACACCTCGGCCGCGTACTGCGACGGCCTCAAGGGCTCCTACCGCGACAACTGGTGGGCCTACCCCACCGGTTGGCGAGACACGTCCAACGACCGGGGCCGTGACGTCGTCGGCGTCTACCACCCCGAGGACACCGTGAGCGTGGGCCCTGCGCAGGACGGCGACGGCCGCATGCGCATACGGATGTGGCGGCCGTCCGACGGAGGCCCGGTCCACGCCGCCGCGGTCGTACCGCGCGCCGTCATGCAGATGAAGTACGGCAAGTACAGCGCCCGCATCAAGGTGACCAAGCCGGCCCCCGGATACAAGTCGGCCTGGCTGCACTACGGCGGGGGCTGCGAGATGGACCACCCCGAGGGCAACTGGGCGGGATCCCTGACCGCCTTCCACCATCCGTGCGGCGGCGGCGAACAGGGCTCGTTCCGCGGCGCCGACGAGTGGACCGAGTGGCACACGGTGTCGACGGAGTGGACCCCGGGACGGGTGCGCTTCTTCGTGGACGGACAGGAGACCGGACAGGACACCCGGGGCGTGCCGGACCAGCCACTGTCCTGGGTCCTGCAGAACGAGAGCGCGCTGGAGGGCCCGGGGGCGGCGCCCGGCAGCAGTGCGCAGCTGGAGATCACCTGGGTCGCCGCGTACGCCTACGGCTGGAAGTAGGGCCGCTGGATCGGTGGGCCGCCGGATGGCGGACCGGAGGTGACCCGAGTAGGCCCGCGTGGCGTGGGCAGCAGGCTCATGTGACCGCTGACGGTGATGTTTCAGCGGGAGCCATTCGGCAAAGCGTACAAATATGGTGCAAATCGGCTACACGATGATGACCGAGCAGGCGGGCCCCCGAGCCCTCGTCGACGACCTGGTCGCGGCGGAGCAGGCGGGGTTCGACTTCTCCGTCACCTCTGACCACTACTTTCCCTGGCTCGACTCGCAGGGGCACGCGCCCTACGCGTGGAGCGTCCTGGGTGCGGCGGCGCAGGCCACCTCACGGATCCCGCTCATGACGTACGTGACCTGCCCGACCGTCCGCTACCACCCCGCCGTGGTGGCGCAGAAGGCCGCGACGATGCAGCTTCTCTCCGAGGGCCGCTTCCGGCTCGGCCTCGGCTCGGGCGAGAACCTGAACGAGCACGTGACCGGCGAGGGCTGGCCCTCACCGCAGGTCCGCCTCGACATGCTCGAGGAGGCGGTGGAGATCATCCGCGCGCTGTTCACCGGCGACAACGTCAACCACCAGGGCACCCACTTCGACGTGGCGAACGCCCGCCTGTGGGATGTGCCCGACGAGCTGCCGCCCATTGGAGTGGCGGTCTCCGGCGGACGGTCCTGCGCGCTGGCCGGGCGCCTGGCCGACCTGGTCATCGCGACCGAGCCCAAGGCCGACCTGATCGACTCCTTCGACCGGCACGGCGGCACCGGCAAGCCGCGGGTCGGCCAGCTGCCCGTCTGCTTCGACACCGACAAGGACGCGGCCGTCGCCCGCGCGCACGACCAGTTCCGATGGTCGGTCGGCGGCTGGCCCGTCAACTCCGAACTCCCCGGTCCTTCCGGCTTCGCGGGCGCCACCCAGTACGTCACCCGCCAGGACATCGCGGACCATATCCCGTGCGGCGACGACGTCGACGCCTTCGTGGACGCCGTACGCCCCTACGTCGACGCGGGCTTCACGGAGGTCGCCCTCGTCCAGGTGGGCGGCGACCAGCAGCGCCCCTTCATCGACTGGGCGGAGAAGAAGCTGCTTCCCGCGCTGCGCGAACTCTGAGAGCCGCTGGGCACCTCTGATCGCCTCTGCACACCTTGAGGTGCCCTTTACCGGCCGCCCCCTGAGATACCTGCCCTCACATCGGGTACCCGTGATCACACATCAGGCCCCGCGAACCCACTGGAGCACAGCGTGAACGACACACCCGACCCGGCCGCCCCCACCGCACAGTCCGACTCCCCGGACCTGGTGCAAGTGGTCCTCGGCGAGTGCTCCGCGGCCGACGCGGACGCCGTCTTCGGGGTGCTGCGGACCCACTTCCCCTCCGACCGCGGCGAGGACGCGCCCCACCGGACGGAGCAGCCCCGTCCTGCCGTCTGGACCGGAGCCTTCATCGCCGCCGAGAGCACCGGTCCGGTCCGGGGCGTGCTGCTGGCGGGGCCCGTCACCGCCGACCTGCAAGGCAGCCCGGTGGCGGTGGACCGCCTGCGTGCCACGCTCGAATCGGCCTTCGTCGTCTCGGCCAACGGCACCGCGTCCGGCGACCAGGAAGTACAGCTCCAGCTGCGCCTGACGGGCGCCGAACACGGCGAGCCGCCGCTGCCGGGTCACTGAGGCCGTCTGCCGGGGGCTATTCGCCTCCGGTGAACAGGTCCTGCTCGTACGCGGTCAGCGCGGCCTCGATGCCGTCCGGGGGCGCACTCAGCCCTTCGCGTCCGACGGACCGAACCACACCGTCGTGGCGTTGCAGAACTCGCGGATGCCGTGGCCCGCCAACTCGCGTCCGTAGCCCGAGCGTTTGATGCCGCCGAAGGGCAGGCCGGGGTGGGAGGCGGTCATACCGTTGAAGAAGACGCCGCCCGCCTGGAGGTCCCGTACGCAGCGTTCGATGTCGGCGTCGTCGCGGGTCCACACATTGGAACTGAGCCCGAAAGGTGAGTCGTTGGCCAGCTTCACGGCTTCGTCCAGGTCCGCCACGCGGTAGAGCGTGGCCACCGGGCCGAACGCCTCCTCCCGGTGGATGCGCATCTGCTCGGTCACGTCGGCGAGGACCGTGGGGGAGTAGTACCAGCCCCGCTCCTGCTCCTTGGGGCGCTGCCCGCCGCACAGCGCGGTGGCGCCGCGGGCGAGCGCGTCGTCGACGAGTTCCTCCAGATCGCTGCGGCCCTGTTCGGTGGAGAGCGGGCCGACGTCGGTGTCCTCGCTCATCGGGTCGCCGACGGTCAACTCCCGCATGCCCGCGACGAACCGGTCGCGGAAGGCGTCATAGACGTCGGTGTGCACGATGAAGCGCTTGGCGGCGATGCAGGATTGCCCGTTGTTCTGCACCCGGGCGGTCACCGCGGTCGTGGCGGCACGCTCGACGTCGGCGCTCGGCAGCACGAGGTAGGGGTCGCTGCCGCCCAGTTCCAGGACGGTTTTCTTGATCTCGTCGGCGGCGGTGGACGCCACCGAGCGGCCTGCCGGTTCGCTGCCGGTGAGGGTCGCCGCGGCCACCCGCTCGTCGCGCAGGATGCTCTCGACGGCGCCCGAGCCGATCAGCAGCGTCTGGAAGCAGCCCTTGGGGAACCCGGCGCGGCGGAAGAGGTCCTCGAGGTACAGCGCGGTCTGCGGCACGTTCGAGGCGTGCTTGAGCAGGCCGACGTTGCCCGCCATGAGGGCGGGCGCCGCGAACCGTACGACCTGCCACAGCGGGAAGTTCCACGGCATCACGGCGAGCACGACGCCGAGCGGGCGGTAGCGGACGATGGCCCGGCTCGCGCCGGAGTCCTCCACGTCGGCCTGCGCGGGGTGCTCGTCGGCGAGCAGGTCCTCGGCCCGCTCGGCGTACCAGCGCATGGCCTTGACGCACTTGGCCGCTTCGGCCCTGGCCGCCTTGACGGGTTTGCCCATCTCGGTGGTCATGGTCCGGGCGATGAAGGCGTTGTCCTCTTCCAGCAGGTCGGCCGCCCGGTTCAGGAACCGGGCGCGCTCGGTGAAGGTGCTGGTGCGGTACTCGCCGAACGCGGTGTGGGCCGCCGCCACACGGCGCTTGACCTCCGCGTCCTCAAGCGGCTCGAAGGTTTCGAGCGTCTCGCCGGTGGCGGGGTTGACCGTGGCGATGGGCATGCCGTTCCTCCTCGGGACGCCTAGCGCGACTGCGGAGGGCCGCCGTGGGGCTCCTCCCAGGAATCCGCGCGCGGCTGGGGCTCCTGCGGTGGGTTGGGGCGTCGGGTGACCTGTCGCCGTCCGAACCAGAAGAGGGCGAGCAGTCCGACGACGATCACCACGCCGACGATCAGCATCAGCGACGCGGTTCCGCTTGCGGCGAGGGGCATGTACGGCCTCCAGTAGGGCCCGAGGCCGGCAGCCCCGGGGCGTAGCGGGCCCCGGCATTCACCCTAGAGCGACACTCTCGGGTAGGCATGCGCAGGACCTGACGGACCTAGCGGGTGCCCGGACATCCGGAGCGCACACGTCCCCCGACGGAGGTTTCCGGATCAGGGCCGAAGGGCCGATGGCCGCGGCCGGTTTCGAGCGGTACGGACGGGGGTCGCGGTACCCCTCAGAGGATCTCCAGCGGCTGCTTGCGGGCCGGCGGAGGGAACGCGGCGTCCAGGGCCTCGACGTCCTCGTCGGTGAGGGTGAGTTCGAGGGCGGCGTGGTTCTCCTCCACGTGCGCCGTCGTGGAGGCCTTGGGGATGGCGATGACGTCGTCGTGCCGCAGCACCCAGGCGAGCGCCACCTGCATCGGCGTGCTCCCGTGCGCCGACGCCACGGACTCCAGGGCCTGCCGGCCGAGGAGGCGCCCCTGTTCCAGCGGCGAGTAGGCCATCAGAGGCACCGAGCGTTCGCGGGACCACGGGAAGAGGTCGTACTCGGGGCCGCGGCGGGTGAGGTTGTAGAGGACCTGGTTCGTCTGCGGGAGGGCGCCATCGGGGAGGTCCTCCAGGTCGTCGACGTCGAGGTTGCTCACGCCCCAGGCGCCGATGCTGCCGCGGCTCACCAGCCCTTCGAGGGCTTCGACGGTCTCGGAGAGCGGCACACCACCCCGCCAGTGCAGCAGGTACAGGTCGATCCGGTCGGTGCCCAGGCGGCGCAGGCTCGCGTGGCAGGCGTCGACGGTGCCACGGGCGTCGGCGTTCGACGGCAGCACCTTGCTCACCAGGAACGCCTCGTCACGTCGCCCGCGAATCGCCTCGCCGACCAGCTCCTCCGCGGCGCCGCTGCCGTACATCTCGGCCGTGTCGATCAGCGTCATGCCCAGGTCCAGGCCCCTGCGGAGGGAGGCCAGCTCCTCGGCGCGGCGCGAACGGTCGTCGCCCATGTGCCAGGTGCCCTGGCCCAGGGCGGGCACGCTCACACCGGAGGGGAACGTCACTGTCTTGGCCGCTGCCATCGGGGATCCCTTCTCGAATCTCTGCGTGTGCGGTCTGCGCACGACAGCGCAGGTGCCCGGATTCATCCGTGCCCATGCCGCGCGGTCACGCCAAGAACATCACCACGCCCTCGTGCCTTCGCACAACCGATCAAGATCACCACCAGTACGCGGGATAGCGCGGCGCGCGGGGACGGGCGCAGGAAACGGCCCACCCGGCGAGGACGACCACGACGACCGCCCCGGCGAGCAGGGGCACGAAGGTCATGGGCCGAGGGTGGTGCAGGACGATCACGACGGCGGTGGCGCAGGCCGGTGAGTGCGGGGTGCGCGCCACGGTCATCACGGCCAGGCCGATGCCCGCCGCCAGCGCCGCGGCCCACGGGGCGCTGCCCAGCGCGGCGAGGATCGCGTAGCCGACTCCGGCGCACAGCAGATGGCCCGCGATCACGCTGCGCGGCTGGGCCAGTGGCAGCCGGGGGACGCTGTGCACGATCGCCGCGGATGCCGCCAGCGGAGGTATCAGGACCGGCTCGTGCACGACGGAACCGACCGCGACCAGGGCCAGCAGTACGGCGGTGACGGCGCTGACGTTGTGCAGGGCGGTGCCCGTCGGCGGCGGGGCGGGGGCGCGGCCCACGAGGCGGGGCAGGACGCGGGTGCGGACAGGGGAAAGCGGACGTGGGCGGGCGGGCGCGGGCGGCGCCTCGATGATTTCGTCGGTGCTCAAGAGAAGGACGTTCCGGACTTCAGCCGCCGGGGGACCCGGACGGTGGGGTGACAGAGGGCAGGAGTCGCCACGGTCGCCCGTGCGGTCGGCAGGGGCCCGGGCAGCATCGGCGGCCCGGGGTCTGGGCGTCCGCGTACTCACCCAAGATCTTACGAAGCCCGGCCGCGCGGCCTGCGACCAGGTCCGATGAGCACCGTTCTGACCAGCCCTGATGCAGGCACTACCACTGCCGCGGTCGTCGCCTACCGCGTCCGCGCCGCGGCCGTTACCGCACCAGGCAGGGCCGCTTGTTGTCGAACTGCCAGTCGGGGATGAGGTAGCGCATGCCGGTGGCGTCGTCGCGTGCGCCCAGGGCCTTCTGCCGGTAGAGGTCGTGCGCCGCCAGGAGCCGGTCCATGTCGATCTCTACACCCAGGCCGGGGGCGTCGGGTACGGCGATCTCCCCGTCGACGATGCGGGGCGGGGCGGTGGTGAGGCGCTCCAGGCCCTCCTGCCAGATCCAGTGGGTGTCCAGCGCGTTGTAGTCGCCCGGAGCCGCGGCCCCGCAGTGGGTGACCATGGCCAGGGAGATGTCGAAGTGGTTGTTGGAGTGGCATCCCCAGGTGAGCCCCATCGCGTTGCAGAGCTGCGCCACGCGTACGGAGCCCTGCATGGTCCAGAAGTGCGGGTCCGCCAGGGGGATGGAGACGGACTGCAGGGCCAGGGCGTGAGTGAGCTGCCGCCAGTCGGTGGCGACCATGTTGGTGGCGGTCGCGAGACCCGTGGCGCGGCGGAACTCGGCAAGGACCTCGCGGCCCGAGTAGCCGCCCTCGGCGCCGCAGGGGTCCTCGGCGTAGGCGAGCGTGTCGGTCAGGGGGGCGCACAGGTCGATCGCCTCGCGCAGGGACCAGGCACCGTTGGGGTCGAGGGTGATGCGGGCCTGGGGGAAGCGGTCCTTCAGGGCGCGGACGGCCGCGACCTCGTCGGCGCCCTCCAGGACGCCGCCCTTGAGCTTGAAGTCCCGGAACCCATAGCGGTCGTAGGCGGCTTCGGCCTGCCGGACGATGGCCTCGGGGGAGAGGGCCTCTTCGTGCCGGATGCGGTGCCAGTCGACGGGGGAGCCGGGTTCGCGGACGTAGTCCAGGTCGGTGCGGTCGGGGTCGCCGACGTAGAAGAGGTAGCCGAGGACGCGGACGGAGTCGCGCTGCTGTCCGTCGCCGAGCAGCGCCGCGACGGGCACCTCCAGGTGCTGGCCGAGGAGGTCGAGCAGCGCGGACTCGACGGCGGTCACGGCGTGGACGGCGGTGCGCAGGTCGAAGGTCTGGGCGCCCCGCCCGCCCGCGTCACGGTCGGCGAAACGGTCGCCGATCTCCCGCAGGACGCGCTTGTAGTCCCCGACGCGGGCGCCGACGACGAGGGACTCGGCGTCGCGCAGGGTCCGGGTGATCTTCTCGCCGCCCGGCACCTCGCCCAGGCCGGTGCGGCCCTCGGAGTCCTTCAGGACCACGATGTTGCGGGTGAAGTAGGGGCCGTGGGCGCCGGAGAGGTTGAGCTCCATGCAGTCCCGGCCGGCGACCGGGTAGACGCTGAACGCGGTGACGGTCGGCTGCCTGTTCATGATCAGAGATTCCTTGGGTTGGGGACACGCGAGTCGAGGAAACGTCGAAGGGACGTCAGAGAGTGAGGACGTCCAGGGCCCACTCCACCGCGAGGACGCCGCCGAGGCCGAGGATCGCGAGCACCGTCGTATAGGTGGTGCGGACCTTGATGGCCTCGATGACCGAGAGGTTGAAGTACTCCTTGAACAGCCAGAACCCGGGGTCGTTGACGTGGGAGAAGGCGATCGATCCACAGGAGACGGCGAGCACGAGTATCTCGGGGTGTACGCCGCTGCCCGCCAGGAGCGGCAGTACGACGCCGGAGGCGGTGACTACGGCGACCGTGGCGGAGCCCAGGGCGATGCGCAGGATCACCGCGATGAGCCACGCGAGGATGAGCGGTGAGATGGCCCAGCTGTCGGTGGTGTCCTTGATGTGGTCGGAGATGCCCCCTTCGACGAGGACGTTCTTGAAGGCGCCGCCCGCACCGATCACCAGCAGGATCATGGCCATGGCCTGGGCCGCCGACGTACAGGAGGCGCTCACGTCGGACAGGCTGCGGCCGATGCGCGGACCGAACGCCCAGACCGCCAGGAAGAGGGTCAGCAGCAGGGCGATCGGTGCCGAGCCGATGAAGGTGACGAAGTGCAGGAACGGGCTCTCGCCCGACGTGGCCATCTCGGTGACCGATGCACCGGCGATCAGTACGACGGGGAAGAGGGCCACGGTCAGCGACCAGCCCAGGCCCGGCATCTCCTCGTCGGTGAACTCGCGCTCGCTGACCAGTCCCTTGGGGATGGAGGGATTCATCGCCCTGATGAACGGAAGCCTCGGCCACACCAGGGCGATCAGCGCGCCGGCGGGTATCGCGATGAACAGGCCGTAGACCAGCGTCAGACCGACGGAGGCGTGGAACGTCGCGGCCACGGCGGTGGGGCCGGGATGCGGCGGCAGGAAGCTGTGCATCGTGGAGAGCGTGATGGACATCGGAAGCCCGATCCACAGCAGCTTCGCGCCGGTGACGCGTACGAGGGTGAACGCGATGGGCACGATGATGATGAAGGCGACTTCGTAGAACATGGTGACGCCGATGAGCATGGACGTGACGACCATGGCCACTTGGACCCAGCGCGGTCCGAACGCGTCCAGCATCTTGTTGGCGATGCGCTGGGCGGCGCCGGAGTCCCCCATGACGCGGCCGACCATCGCGCCGAGCCCGATGACGAGCATCGTGTCGCCGATCTGGCCGCCGATGCCCTCCGAGAGGACGTCCGGGATCGTGGCCACCGGAATCCCCTGCACCAGCGCGACTCCGACGGCCACCACGAGCAGGGCGGCGAAGCCGTTCAGTTTCAGGCGGGTCATGAGGAACAGCAGGATCACGACGCTGACCCCGACTACGACGAGCGGCATTTCAGTTCCCCTTTGAACTGTGGAGCAAGTGGCTCAGAGCGTTCGGGAGACGGTTCAGGCCCTGTGTCGCGGAGCCGAGACGAGATCCAGTCCGGCGTTGAGCACCTTCTCCAGGTCGGCGACATCACCGGGGCGGGGGTCGGTGAGGGGAGCGCGCACCGGGCCGACCGGCAGGCCGCGCAGCCGGGCGGCGGCCTTGACGAGCGAGACGGCGTATCCCGGTGCGCGGTCGCGCAGCTCGACCAGCGGGACGTAGAACTCCCTCAGGAGCCGGTCGACCGCCGCGTCGTCCTGCTGCCGCAGCGCGGTGAGGAAGGCGCCCGCGATCTCGGGGGCGAAGGCGTGGACCGCGGACGAGTAGGCGGGGACGCCGACGGTGGTGTAGGCGCGGGCCTGGATCTCCGCGGTGGCGGCGCCGTTGAAGAAGAGGAAGCCCTCGGGGGCGGCGAGGGTCAGGCGCTGCAGCCGGTCGAGGTCGCTGTGCCCGTCCTTGAGGCCGATGACGGAGGGGATGTCGGCGATCCGGCGCAGGGCGTCCGCGGTGAAGGCGACCTGGCCGCGCTGGTAGGCGATGAGGGGCAGCGCGGTGCCGGCGGAGATGCGGCGCAGCTGTTCCACCAGACCGTCCTGCGAGGCCTCGACCAGGTAATGGGGCATCACCAGCAGGGCGTCCGCGCCCTCCTCCTGCGCGATCCGGGCGAACCGCAGCGACTGGGCCCACCCGTATCCGGTGCCCGCCACCACCGGCAGCCGGCCGTCGGCGACCTCGACCGTGGCCCTGATGACCGCGCGGTACTCCTCCTCGTCGAGTGAGAAGAACTCGCCGGTTCCGCAGGCGGGGAACACCGCGCCCGGCTCCGTCGCCAACTGGGCCGTCAGGTAGGCCCGGTAGGCGTCCACATCGAGGCTGCCGTCACTCCTCATGCTCGTGAGCGGGAAAGACAGCACGCCGCGTGCCATGCCCTCCCGCAGCCGCTGGGCAACGTCCTGGGGCGTCGTGCTCATGCTGAGCTTGTTCATGAATCTCATCTCTATATGCAGATGGCGTCCACGTATGAGAATGGAGGCTAGAGTCATGAACGGACGGGGTCAATGGCCGGGAACCGCGGATCTACGATGGGCGCATGTCGGAGAGCGGAACGGACCGCGGGGCGGGTGCGGGTGTTCGCGGGGTGAAGTCGGCGCTGCGCACCGTCGCGCTGCTCGAACTGCTCGCCGAGCGCGCCGACCGGCCGGCCCGCCTGGACGAGCTCGCCGAGGAGTTGGACGTACCGCGCAGCAGCATGTACCAGCTCCTGCGGACCCTGACCGACTGCGGCTGGGTGCGCACGGACACCACCGGGTCCCTCTACGGCATCGGGATCCGCACCCTGCTCACGGGCACGAGTTACCTGGACGGCGACGAGCGGGTGCGCGCCATCCGTCCGTATCTCGACGAGGCCTCGGACGCCCTGGGCGAGACGATCCACCTGGCACGGCTCGACGGCCCGCACGTGGTGTACCTCGCGACCCGGGAGTCGCACGAGTACCTGCGCACCATCAGCCGGGTCGGCCGCCGGGTCCCCGCGCACGCCGGAGCCCTGGGAAAGGCGCTGCTGGCCGAGCGCCAGGGCAGCGAACTCCCGCTTCCCGCAGGGTCGTTGCCCGCCTTCACGCAGAGCACGCACACCGACCGGGCCGCCCTGCTCGCCGACCTCGGTCGGGTACGTGAACGGGGCTACGCCATCGACCGCGAGGAAACGGTGACCGGCATCGCGGGCTTCGGCTTCGCCCTGCGGTACGACACCCCGGCCGTCGACGCCATCAGCTGCTCGGTGCCCGTGGCCCGCCTCACCGACGAACACCAGAGCCGCGTCGTGTCCGTCATGCGGGAGATCCAGGCAAAGATCGAAACCCTCCTGTCACCCACCCCGGGCGCCCCCGACTGGCGCTGACCGGGATCCTCCCGTCACGCAAGGCCATGCCTCCGCTCCTGGCCTCCGTCGGCGCATCGCCTTGATAGGCAAGCCGTTACTTGCCTATGGTGGTGCTCATGGCGGAGGATGTTTTCAAGGCGCTGGCCGACCCCACCCGTCGGCGCATCCTTGACGAGCTGGTGGAGCGGGACGGCCAGACGCTGTTCGAGATATGCGCGAGGCTCCTGAACAAGCACGGCCTGGGACTGTCCCGGCAGGCGGTCAGTCAGCATCTGGCCGTGCTGGAATCCGCCGGCCTGGTCCGTTCGCGGCGCGAGGGCCGCTACAAGTTCCACGACCTGAACACCGAACCGCTCAAGGTCATCGTGACCCGATGGCTCAGGCCCGAAGCACCGGAGCGCACCTCATGAGAATCCACCTGACCAGCGTTTTCGTCGATGACCAGGAGAAGGCAGCGCGTTTCTACACCGACGTGCTCGGCTTCGTGAAGAAGCACGACGTCCCCATCGGGGACGACCGGTGGCTGACCGTGGTCTCGCCGGAGGCTCCCGACGGGACCGAACTGCTGCTTGAGCCCTCCGGCCACCCCGCCGTGCAGCCGTACAAGACGGCGCTGGTCGAGGACGGCATCCCGGTGACCTCCTTCGCCGTGGACGACGTGGCCGCGGAGTTCGAGCGGCTGCGCGCGCTCGGGGTGAACTTCACCCAGGAGCCGCTGGAGATGGGCCCGGTCACCACCGCGGTGTTCGACGACACCTGCGGCAACCTGATCCAGATCCAGCACAGCGAGTAGGAACGCCCGGCCACGAAAGTCGGTGGCGCGCCGGGTCCCCACCCGCGACCATGTCCCGCATGAGCGACCAACCCGAACGATGGAGTCAGGCGACCACCTACCCCGACATGTGGGCGGACCCGGACGACGACCCCCGCAACAGCGACGGAGTCAGCCCGGACGGCGAGTTGGCGACGCTGCAGGACTTCCTGACGAACTACCGCCTGACCCTGAAGATGAAGTGCGAGGGCCTGGACGCGGAGCAGCTGGCCCGGCGGTCGGTTCCGCCGTCGACGATGTCCCTGCTCGGCCTGTTGCGCCACCTCGCCGAGGTGGAACGGGACTGGCGCAACTGGATCAGGGACGGCGAGCCGCTGCCGAAGCTGTACGGCGAGCGCGACGCGGACTTCAACGGGGCGGTCGGCGACCAGGACGTGGTCGATGCCGCATACGCCGACCTGGCGCGCGAGCAGGCGGCGCTGGACGACGAACTGGCCGAATACCCGGATCTGGGCGAACGCCTGGGCAAGGACGGCTTCGCCGTCCGGGAACTGATGGTGCACAGGATCGAGGAGTACGCCCGGCACTGCGGGCAGGCCGACCTGCTGCGCGAGTGCATCGACGGCCGGGTGGGCCAGTGACGACTGCCCGGGTCACGAGGTGACGGCACCGCCCTACCCGTAAACCTTTACGGTAAGCGCCCCTTGCGGGCGTTCCCGCCCGCACCTTGCCCACGCCCTGCCCACACCCGCCGCCCGGCACCGGCCCGTCGACCTCTACGGTCGGCTACCGAGCGGTGTGTGCGTTGTGCGAAGATCCCAAGACCGTACGACGACCACGGTGGCGGACCCGCCGCGGACGTCGACGGTCGGCAACGGCCGCATGGCCAGGTGGGCTTACCGGGTGGGGAAGGCGGGAGAAGAGCGGTGGCGTCACAGCCATGGACTTCCGGCATGCGTTCAGCCATTGAGAGTGACACCGCGACGGCCCGGCAGCTGCCGCCGCCGCTGGTACTGCTGGTCGAGGACGACCCCGGCGACGCCCTCCTGGTCGAGGAACTCGTCGCCGACAGTGCGCTGAAGATGCGTCTGCAGTGGGTGCGTTCCATGGCCGAGGCGCGTGCGGCGCTGGCCCTTGAGGTGCCGGACTGCGTGCTGCTCGACCTGCACCTGCCTGACGCCCAGGGCCTTGAAGCCGTGTCCATGGTCCGGTCCCACGCCGAGCAGGTCGCGGTCGTGGTGCTCACGGGCCTCGCCGAGGAGGAGACGGGCTCCGCCGCCGTGGCCGCGGGGGCCCAGGACTACCTCGTCAAGGGCCGCGTGGAACCGGAGCTGTTCGGCCGGGCCGTGCGCTACGCGATCCAGCGCAAGCAGGCCGAGCAGGCGGCCGTCGCCCTGCAGGCCAGCCAGATGCAGGCCCAGGAGAACGCCCGGCTCGAACGGGGACTGCTGCCGAGGCCGCTCCTGAACAGCGCGGGCGTGAACGTCGTGGCCCGCTACCGGCCCGGCCGCGCCCAGGCCCTGCTGGGCGGCGACTTCTACGACATCGTCCAGAGCGCGGACGGCACCGTGCACGCCCTCATAGGGGATGTCTCCGGTCATGGACCCGATGAGGCGGCGCTCGGCGTGGCACTGCGCATCGCCTGGCGCACGCTGGTGCTCAGCGGCGTCACCGGCGCCGAGCAGGTGGGCCGGCTCGAGGAGATCATGCTGGCGGAGCGCGTGAAGCCGTACGTCTTCGCCACGCTGACGAGCCTTTCCGTCCCGGCGGGGGCACAGCACGTGCGGCTGGTACGCGCGGGCCACCCCGGGATGCTGCTGCGCACCGCGGAGGGCGGCGTCGAGTGGATGGAGGCGGCCGGCGGGCCTGCCCTGGGCGTCGCCCCGGGTGTTCCGCTCTGGCCGGTCGAGGAACTGCCGCTGCCCGCGGAGTCGGCGCTGGTGCTGTTCACCGACGGCCTCTTCGAAGGGCACATCGGCAAGGGCCGCGAGCGGCTCGGCGAAGAGGGACTCCTCGGCCTCGCGCGCGAGCTGGGTCCCCTGGCACCGGCGGCCTTCGTCGACACGCTGATCCAGCGGGCCGAGGGCCTCGCCGAGGAACAGGGCGGTCTGGCCGACGACGTGGCCGTCGTGCACCTGCACTGGCACGGGAGCGGAGACGGACCGACGAGAGCTGTGGCCGAAGGCCGCTACAAGAGCAGCATCGGAGAACAACGCCGTGGTTGAGACGACGAGCAGAGCATGGATCGGCCGTCGGCTGACGGTCCAGGGCTGGTTCCAGCTGGTACTGGTCCTGATGGTGCTCCTGGTGGTGGCGGGCACCGTGGTCGGCGCCCGTCTGCTGGGGCAGACCGCGGACGTGACCGACCAGCTGGCAGACCGTCTGCAGCCGGCCCGCACGCAGACCTACCGTCTGCAGGCCGCTCTGGTGAACCAGGAGACCGGCGTCCGGGGCTACGCCATCACCGCCGACCGCCAGTTCCTGGAGCCCTATGTCCAGGGCAAGCGGGACGAGGCCCGCGCCGCCGCCCGGCTGCGCGACCTCATAGGGGACCAGCCGCGCCTTGTGGCAGACCTCGAGGCGGTCCAGCGGGAGGCGGCGGACTGGCGCCGCGCGTACGCCGAACCGCTGGTGGAGAAGGTCACGCCCGGTGAGCCGAAGGCCGTCGCCGAAACGAATGTGGAGCGCGGCAAGAAGGTCTTCGACCAGATCCGTACCGTGTGGGCCGCGCAGAACGCCGACCTGGCCGAGGCCGTCGACGACGGCAGGGCCGAGCTGGACAGCACCCGCAAGGTGCGCACCGTGATCCTCGGCTCCATGGTGGCGGTCTTCCTGCTGGCCGGCGTCGTCCTGGCGTTCCTGGTGCGTGCGCTGGTGGCCCGGCCCCTGGAAGCGCTGCGTGCCTCCTCCCGCCAAGTGGCGCGCGGCGACTTCGACCACGTCATCACGATCGACGGCCCGTCGGACCTCAGGGCGGTGGCGGCGGACGTAGAGGGCATGCGGCAGCAGATCGTGGAGGAACTGGGGGCCTCGCGCCGCCAGCGGGACGTACTGACCCAGCAGGCGGCCGAATTGGACGCCCAGGCCGTGGAGCTGCGCCGCTCCAACGCCGAACTGGAGCAGTTCGCCTACGTCGCCTCCCACGATCTCCAGGAGCCCCTGCGCAAGGTCGCCTCCTTCTGCCAGCTCCTCGAGAAGCGGTACGGAGACACACTCGACGACCGCGGCAAGCAGTACATCGACTTCGCGGTCGACGGCGCCAAGCGCATGCAGATCCTCATCAACGACCTGCTCACCTTCTCCCGCGTCGGGCGCCTCAACGACGCCCGGGTGCCCGTCGACCTCGACCAGGCGCTGTCCAAGGCGCTGGCCAACCTGGACACCTCCGTCCAGGACACCGGCGCGATCGTCGAACGCCCCGAGAAGCTCCCCGAGATCATCGGCGACCCGACGCTCCTGACGATGCTCTGGCAGAATCTCGTCGGCAACGCCGTCAAGTTCCACCACCCCGAACGCACCCCGCGGATCCGGATCACGTGCGAGGAGGACGAGGGCTCCGGCATCTGGAGCTTCAGCGTCACCGACAACGGCATCGGTATCCCCGAGGAGTTCGCGGAGAAGGTCTTCGTGATCTTCCAGCGCCTGCACGGCCGGGATGCCTACGGGGGCACCGGCATCGGCCTCGCCCTGTGCAAGAAGATCGTCGAGCATCACGGCGGCCACATCTGGATCGACAGCGGCCAGGCCGAGGGAACGCGCCTCTGCTTCACGCTGCCGTCCGACACCGACACCGACACCGACACCGACACTGAAACCGACACGGCCGCGGCCACCCCATCCCGCACCGAGGAAAAGGCTCTGACATGACCAGCCCTGATGCCGCGCCGATCAACGTGCTTCTCGTGGAGGACGACCCGGGCGACGAGCTGATGACGCGCGAGGCGTTCGAGGACAACAAGATCCGCAACACGCTGCACGTGGTCCGGGACGGCGAGGAAGCGCTCGACTTCCTGTACCAGCGCGGCGAGTACACGGCGGCGCCGCGTCCCGATCTCATCCTGCTCGACCTCAACCTGCCCAAGTACGACGGGCGCCAGGTCCTGGAGAAGGTCAAGTCGGACCAGGACCTGCAGGACATTCCGGTGGTGGTGCTCACCACGTCGGCGGCGGAGGAGGACATCCTGCGCAGCTACAAACTGCATGCGAACGCCTACGTGACCAAGCCGGTCGACCTGGACCAGTTCATCGCCGCGGTACGCCAGATCGACGACTTCTTCGTCCAGGTGGTGCGCCTGCCCCGACGTCAGGTCTGAGAGGCGAAGGCTGATCCGCGCGGCGCCGCATGGAGGGGGAGGGGGGGGCAAGGGACGGAGCGGCGGGCGTGGACTAGATTCCTCGCTCATGACTGAGACCTCCTCCCACCTGTCCGCGACAGCGGATGCCTACGACTCCGTCGCCGTCCTCTACGACGAACTGTCCCGCGACGCGCTCGACGCGTTTCCGCTGGACCGCGCGGTGCTCGCCGCGTTCGCCGAACTCGTGTCGGCCGGTGCCGGACCGGTCGCCGAACTGGGGTGCGGCCCCGGCCGGACGACGGCGCACCTGCGGGACCTGGGTCTCGACGTCTTCGGCATCGACCTGTCGCCCGCGATGATCGAGCTCGCCCGGCAGAACCACCCGGACCTGAGGTTCGAACTCGGCTCCATGGACGCCCTCGACCTCGCCGACGGCAAGCTGGCCGGCATCGTGTCCTGGTACTCGCTCATCCACACCCCGCCGCAGGATCTGCCGCCGTACTTCGCGGAGTTCCGGCGGGTCATCGCGCCGGGCGGCCACATCCTGCTCGGGTTCTTCGAGGCGGACGGCGGCCCGGTCACGCCGTTCGACCACAAGGTCGTGACCGCCTACCGCTGGCCCGTCGACGGCCTCGCGGAGCTGGCCCGCGAGGCCGGGTTCGTGGAGGTCGGCAGGATGCTGCGCGAGCCGCACGAAGGCGAACGGTTCCGGCGCGGCCATCTGCTGATGCGCGCGGGCGAGTGACTCAGGCGCGGGCCGTACCGCGGGGCTCGCGGCGCATCGGCCACAAGGTCGGCCCGCCGCCGGGCAGTTGCGCCTCGCCGAGCACCTCGAAGCCGAAGTGCTCGTACACGGGCAGGTTCGCGGGCTTGGAGGATTCCAGGTAGACGGGCAGGCCGTCCGCGTCGGCCTTGGCGAGGCCCGAGCGCAGGAGGGCCGCTCCGTGCCCCTGGCCCTGGGCGGCGGGGTCCGCGCCGACCACGGCCAGGTACCAGTGCGGCTCCTGGGGGCCGTGCGCGGCGGCCGCGGTGGTGGCCTCCTGGAACAGCGGGGCCCGGTCGCCGAGTATCTCCCCGAGCTCCGCGATGGTCTCCGCGTCGGGAACGGCCTTGTCCTGGGCGCCCGGCGGCACCCAGTAGGCGGCCGCCGCCGCGGTGTGCTCGCAGACGCCGTGGTGGACGTACTGCCGGGTGAAGAGAGTGGCGAAGTAGCGGGCGAGCCCCGCCTCGCGGGTGGCGTCGGCGGGGAAGAACCAGCGCATCATCGGGTCGTCCGCGAAGGCACGGGCCAGGGTGCGGCCGATCTGCGAAGCATCGTCGATCGTGGCCTTCTTGGGAGTATTCGTCATCGACATACGGGTCATTCTGCACCCGATGATCTTCGATGGCCGGGCGGGGTCCCGTTGGCCTACGTGGGTCAATGGTGCGTTCCGGGCGGGCGGTTCAGGTTGCAGGCGAGGGGGTGTCGCCCCCGGCCGATTCGCTGTCGATCATGGTCTCGCCGAACGCGGCGGCCAGCGCCTGCGCGATCAGGTCCGGCAGCGCGGAGCGCCCGTCGTCCTGGGCCCAGCGGACCAATGCCGTGTGCATGGCGCCCAGGCAGGCACTGGCCGCCGCCTGGGCCCGGAACGCCGCGCCGCCCTCGGCGGCTTCGTCCCCGAGGCCGTCGACGATCGCCTGCTGCAGGGCGTACTGACTGTCCAGGTGCTTGGCCCGCAAAGCCGGCGTCGAGATCATGAGCCGGAGCTGGGCAAGCAGGAACCGCTCGTCCGCCGTCAGTTGCTCTCCCTTGGCGCCACCGGTCATCGCCGAGGCCGAGTCGACGAGCGCCCTGCCGATACGGCGGACCAGAGGCTGCGCGGCCGTCGACGCGGCGATCCGCTCGGCGACGAGGCGGCTGTGCTGCTCAAGGAGCACGAGATCTTCCTTGGTGGGGAAGTGCCGGTAGACGGTCATGGGCGACACACCCGCGGCCTCGGCGACATCGGTCACGGTCGTGGCGTCGTACCCCCGCTCGGTGAACAGCCGTACCGCATGCGCCTGAATCGTGCGCTGCGTCTCGATTCGCCTCTGTGCGCGGAGTGTTGAGTGGTGGTCGGGCATGTGGTAGACCCTACCGTAGTGGTAGTGACTACCAAATTGGTAGTCACTCGCATCGAGGGGTGGCGGACATGAGTGATCTGACTGGCAGGACGGCCCTGGTGACCGGAGCCTCGCGCGGTATCGGGCAGGCCATCGCCACGCGGCTGGCGGCCAAGGGGGCGACGGTCGTCGTGCACTTCGGCTCGGACGAGGACGGGGCGGCGGCCACGGTCAAGGAGATCGAGCGCGCCGGGGGCACCGCGTTCGCCGTCAGGGCGCGACTGGGCGCGGACGACGACGTCGACACGCTCTTCGCGGGAGTCGAGGCGGGCCTGGTGGGGCGGCCGCTCGACATCCTCGTCAACAACGCGGCGGCCCCGCCCGCCGGTCCGCTCGGCGTCACGACACGCGCGGAGTTCGACCGCCTGTTCGCGGTGAACGTCCGTGCGCCGTACTTCATCATCCGGCGCGCCCTGCCCGTGCTCCGGGACGGCGGCCGCATCATCACGATGTCGTCCGTGGCGGCCCGGAGCGCCTTCCCCACCCAGACGTCCTTCGCCATGACGAAGGGCGCGATCGAGACGATGAGCATGACCCTGGCCGACGAGCTCGGCCCCCGGGGCATCACGGTGAACGCGGTTGCTCCCGGCGCCACTAGGACGGCGACCAACGAAGCGGCCTTCGCGGCGCCGGGCCTGGCCGAGTTCATCACCGCGGGGACGGCCCTTGGCCGTCTCGGCGGGCCCGACGACATCGCCGACGTCGTCGCGTTCCTCGCCTCCGACGAGGCGCGCTGGATCACCGGCCAGGTCATCGACGCGAGCGGCGGCCTGTTCCTCGGGCCGCGCCCCTGACACGGCCACCGCTCGCGGTGGCCCCGGGCCTTCGGTCCGCGGTGAAATGAACTCGCCTCCGCCGGGCGATGTCCATATTCTCGGCGGAGCGGGATCGCGCGATCCCGCAGGTTGCGGCGCCGTGGCAGAGCGGCCCATTGCGATCGGCGTGCGGGAAGCCCCTCGCACGCCGACTGACGGGAGCCGGGCGGGCCTTGCCCTTCCCTGTCCGCGGGTTCGAATCCCGCCGACGCCGCAGCCGATCCGTACGAGATACGGGATACGAGATACGTGAGTCGCTGACTGGAGTTCTATGAGCACGCCCGTCCCCGCCGCTCCGGTGTTCGTCGGACCGGAAGAGACCGCGGCCGTCGGGCGAGGGCCGATCAGCGTCCTGTGGTCGCTCGGCGACCGTACGAGGGAGCTGGACGCCGATGTCGTCCGGCTGGCCCCGGGCGCGAGCATCGGCGAGCACACGGAGGAACAGTGGGGGGTCCTGTTCACCGTGCTGACCGGCACCGGTGAACTCCGCACCCCCGACGCGGCCTGGCGGCTCGCGCCCGGCGCCCTCGCCTGGCTTCCCGCGGGCATCACCCGCTGCGTGGACGCGGGGGAGGAAGGGCTCGTCTACACGACCGCCCACCGCCGCCGCCCGGTCCTCGCCGCGGGCTCGGCCGACGGGTCCGAGGCGGGCGAACCGGTCTGCCTGCTCGGCCGCGTCTGCCCCGCATGCGGCCGGCTCGCCGCCGAACGCGACGCCCGCTACTGCGCCCGCTGCGGAACACCGTTGGCCGACGACTGACGGAGACCGGCTTTGTCGGACGGTTCTCGGCTCACGACCACTCGGCCACCAGACAGGAGCTCCTGAAGATGCCCGAAGCGAAGACGACTCACGCCGGTGCGCACCCAGGGGCGCAGGACGTCCTGGCCGGTGACCACCGCTTCGCGCACCTCCTCGCCGAGAACGTGCACTGCGTGCTCGGGGACAGGATGGTGTTGCGTGACGTCTCGCTGAAGGTGTCACGGGGCGAGCGGGTGGGCCTGATCGGCGAGAACGGTCGGGGCAAGTCGACGTTGCTGCGCGCGCTCGCCGGTGAACTGCCGCTGCAGCGAGGCCAGGTCGTACGAGCGGTCGCGGGCCAGGTGGGGTTCCTGCCGCAGCAGCCCGGCTTCCCGGACGGAGCGACCATCGAGACCGTCGTCGCGCGGGCGACCGCCGAATTCGCCGACATGTCCGAACGAATGCGAGCCGCCGAGGAGTTGATGTCCTCCGGCAAGGACGACGATGACCTGAGCGAGGTGCTCGCCGAGTACGGCCGCCTCCAGGACGAGTTCGCGCGACGCGGAGGCTGGGAACTCGACGCCCGTATCGGCGAGGTGCTCGACGTCTTCGGCCTCGGCGGCCTGGAGCGGCGGCGCCCCACCGAGACGCTGTCGGGAGGCGAGCGGTCCCGACTGGCGCTCGCGGAGCTGGTGCTCACCGAACCCGCGGGGCTGCTCCTCGACGAGCCGACGAACCACCTCGACGACCGTGCGGTGGACTGGCTCGTCCAGTGGCTGGCCCAGTACCAGGGGCCGTGCCTGATCGCGTCGCACGACCGGCTGCTGTTGGACACCGCCGTCACCGGCATCGTCGACCTGGACGGCTCACGCGGCTCCACCGTGCGCTACGGCGGCGGTTACCGCGACTACCTCGACGAACGCGCCGCGGCCCGGGAGCGTTGGTGGCAGCAGTACCGCGACTGGCGTCAGGAACTGGCCGAGGCGCGGCGGCGGCTGGACAGGGCCGGCAGGTCCGGCCGCACCTTCGGTGCGATGCGGGACAGCGACAAGCTCTCCTACAACCTCGCCGGAGGCGGTGCCCAGGCCGCCGCGTCCCGTGCCACCCGCGCGGCCCGGCAGCAACTGGCGCGGCTGCTGGACGAGGAGGTGCACCGCCCACCCGAGCCGCTGTCCTTCCAGCCGCCGTTCCAGGCGTCGGAGCAGGCGTCGATCCTTGCGTCGGAGAGTGGGGAGCCGCCAGGCGGCGTGCTGCTCCGGGCCGAGGGTCTTGTCGTCGGCGATGTGGTGCGGGGTGTGGACCTGGAACTCGCCCCCGGTTCACTGCATGTGATCACCGGAGCGAACGGCGCGGGCAAGACCACGCTCCTGTCCGTACTGGCAGGTCTCCGGGAGCCCGACGCGGGGAGGGTGGTACGTGAACCGGGTCTGCGCATCGGTTACTTGCCGCAGGAGAGCCACTTCTCCCAGGAGCAGCGCGGCGTGCTGGAGACCTTCGCCGCCCACCGCGCTGTCTACGTCGACGACGCCGCCAGGGAGCTGACCCGCTTCGGCCTGTTCGCGGCCTCGGAGTTCGATGTGCCGGTGAACCGGCTTTCCGAGGGCCAGCTGCGACGACTCGAACTCGCGCTGCTGTTCTCGCGGCGCCCGCATCTGCTGCTGCTCGACGAGCCCAGCAATCACCTCAGCCTGGCGCTGGTCGAGCAACTGCAGGAGGCGGTCGCGCAGTTCACGGGCCCGGTCGTGATGGTCACTCACGACCGGGCCCTGCGCGAACACCATCAGGACAGGCTGCTGGAGCTGTCCGAGGGCCGGCTGGTCGAGCGAAGCTGAGGGCGGGCGGCCGGCGTCAGTCGGCCACGTCTCCGTACGTCGTGCCGACCTTGAGCCCGTCGATCCAGTTGATGACGCGCTTGTCCTGGACCTCGGAGCCGTAGGAGCCGAAGCGGGTGTCATTGCCCAGGTCGTCCCAGGTGCGGCCGGAGAACTCGGCGACCTTGGTGCCGTTGTAGAAGGCCGACACCCACCCGGTGGAAGCGTCGGACGAGGTGTGGATGCCGAGCACGATGCGCTTGTACGTACTCGTCGTGACGGGCGTGGACCACTTCAGGGTCCACTTCTCGCCGACCTCGATGTGGAACAGCTTGAGCTCGCCGCCCTCGACCTTCATCAACACCGGGTAGTTCTGCTGGTGTTGATCGTTGGTGCCGTACGACTTCCACTGGAAGATCGTGCCCGCGTCCGGGGTGTTGGTGGAGGTGTCCCAGCCGATCCAGTACGTCGAGTTGTTCTTGAAGGTGTACCGCGACCCGCCGACGCTGATCCCGTGGGCCTCGCAACGCTCAAGGCCCAGCGGCTTGTTGAACTTGAAGACCTGACCGCGGCCGTCGCCGTTGTCCTGTGCGGAGACGCTGCCGGGCGAGTCGCACAGCGTCGAGGAGAACACGCCGGTCCCGCCGGATGCGTCCCCGTCCCAGATGACGGAGGCGTCGGCGGGTGCGGCGGTGAGCAGGACGAGGGAGGAGGTGGCGGCCGTGAGCGTGCCGGTTCGCTTGCGCATGTGGGGCTCCTTGCGAGTGGGGGGAGGGGCTCGCTTGGCTGTGTGTCCACGTGTGCGACAGGTGGACAGTAAGCGGTTTCTAGCATGGTCGCGGTCGAACGCTCAAGGGGTAAGCGTGAGTTGAGCGCCGCGATGTAGAAACCGTTGTCCGCGAAAGTTCAGCCGAGGACGAGCGGGAGCCTCGCTGCCAGGTCGCCCAGTTCGGTCTTCTCCGCGTCGGTCGGGGCGCACCGCCCCGTGCCGACCAGCAGCGCCTGCGTGTCCGAGAACGACGCGGGGAAGACGGCGCCGGCGATCCGCTCCAGCATGTCCCGGCTGCGGGCGAGCCCTTCCGCGGGCGGCCCGGCCACGTCCGGGAGGTACGCGATCAGGTCGAGGTGGTGCAGCGTCCATTCCATGACGTACGTGGTGAGGTAGTCGCCCGTGGTGAGGACCTCGTCGCGGGTGCTCACCCGGGCGGCGGGGTCGGCGAGCCCGGCGGCGCGGCCGGCGGCCGAACCGACGTCGTCGAGGTGGAACTTGAGCAGCCAGGGCTCCTCGTACGCGGCGGCCAGCCGGACGGTCAGCGCGTCGAGCGGGTCCTCGCCGGTCGGCGGCGTCGCGCTGACGTCCCAGTACGTCAGCGCGTCGTGGGTCGGCTCCGCGTCGGAGGGGGTCACGAGGGTGATCAGGACGTCCTGGGCGTCGACGATCAGATGGCACACCAGGTCCCGCACGAGCCAGCCGGTGCAGCCGGAGGGCTGTGTGAAGGCTTCGTCGGGGAGGTCGGAGACCGCCGTGCGCAAGGCCGTCCAAGAGCGCGAGAAGAGATCCACGGCGCCAAGGTAGTGCGGAGTCGCAAAGGCGGACAAGCGCATTTGAGCGGTTCGGCGCTGCGGTGCTCCTGTCACCTTGGCAGGACTGGACGCAGCGCCGATGCCCCACCTGGCGCCGGACTCCCTCGGCATCAGCGCCACGACCGGTGGGGCCGCCGACGCGACCCGGTTCCGCGCGCTACGCCGGCGGCGTGGCCCGGATCGCGGAGATGTCGAACTGCAGCCGTACCTTCTCGCTCACCATGGCGCCGCCCGTTTCCAGGCGCTGGTTGTAGACGAGGCCCCAGTCGGTGCGGTCGATGGTGGTGGTGCCGTCGAAGCCGGCCCGCTCGAAGCCGAAGGGGTCCACGACCGAACCGAGGTAGTCCAGCTGCAGCTCGACGGGGCGGGCGACACCGCGGATGGTCAGTTCCCCGGCCATGCGGAACGACTCCCCGCCCTCGTGAACCGTGGAGGTGCTGCGGAACGACATCTCCGGGTGGCGGCGTGCGTCGAAGAAGTCGCCGCCGACGAGGTGCGCGTCCCGCTGTTCCACGCCGGTGTCGACGCTGCCGACCCGGATGATGATCTCGGCCCGCGACTCGGAGGGCCGGGCGCCGTCGAAGTACAGCGTGCTGTCGTAGTCACCGAAGGCACCTCGCACCGTCGTGACCATCGCGTGCCGTACGGAGAATCCGATGCGGCTGTGCGGGCGGTCGATGGTCCACTCCCCGGTCAGCGCACGAAGTGCCGGGTCGAGTTCGGCACCGGCGGTCGCCGAGAAGGAAGTGCTGGGGCCGACCGCCGATATCGGCTCGAGGGTCGTGGTCTGGCGACGGCTGAAGATACCCATGATGTCGCGTCGTCTCCTTCGGATTTGATCACTCCGTGTTATCACGCCGATGGCTGCGGCAACCCAGCAAGATGGGAGGTCTCGTCCGGGTTCGACGCCGGGGGCTGGAAAGATGCACAAGATCGGCACGGATGTGGAGGCACGATTGGGTTGCCTGGCGTCACGCACCGTCACATTTGCTGTGCGTATCACGCGCCGGTGCGGACTGTTCGACTGCTCGGCCGCTCACGGGGATCAGCGGGACCGGCGTCAAACTGTCATCGGCGTTCATCGGGTGCATACTTGAAATAATTCTGAGGGTCGGAGGCGCAAATGATCGCACTCGGAATCATCCTCCTCATCATCGGCCTATTGGCCGGCATCTCCATCCTGTGGACCATCGGCGTCATCCTCGTCGTCATCGGTTTGGTCCTGTGGATTATGGGTTCCGTCGGTCACGCGGTAGGCGGGCGAAAACACTATTGGTAGGCGCGGCCAACGGCCTCCTGGAAGCGCGCTGCGGGTCCGTCGCGGCCCGCAGCGCGCATGCGGACGGCTCCTCCGGGTAGCAGGCTGAACTCGATCATCTGCTGAACGGAATGGAGTCGGTGCATGGCCGGCAAGGGCGGAGGGCAGCGGACGGAAGCCGCGGCCCAGGGGTGGTTCGACCGTGTGCGCCCATGGTGGCGGCGGGCCTGGGACACGCCAGGTTATGAGCGCCACACCCTGCTCCTGGTCCTCAAGAGCACATTGGCCGCGACCCTGTCCTGGGTGGTCTCCTACTACGTGCTCGACGCGCCCTCGCCGGCGTTCGCGCCGTTCTCCGCGGTGCTGATCATGCAGGTGACGGTGTACCAGTCCTTGCTGCAGTCGCTGCGCTATCTGGGGGCGGTGGCCGTCGGGGTGGCCATGGTGGCGGGCCTGGGATTCCTCGGCGGCCCCGACCTCTTCACGTTCGTGCTGGTGGCATTGGTGGGCCTGACCATCGGACGGTGGCCCGCGCTCGGCGCGCAGGGATCACAGGTCGCCACGGCCGCGTTCTTCGCCTTCTCCACCTATGCCGCCGCCACCTCCGCCACCCAGAAGATCACCCAGCTCGGGGAGATCATCCTGCTGGTCCTCATCGGCTGCGGCATCGGCGTCGTCGTCAACGTCACGGTGGCCCCGCCGATGCGGTACCGCAGCGCCGAGTACGGCATCCGCTCACTGTCCACCGCCCTGGGCGAGCTGGTGAGCGACATGTACCCGGTGCTGCGCGAAGGGGAGCTGGACGAGGAACGCTGCCAGCAGTGGCGCTGGCGCGCCGAGCAGACCGGGGGCCTGATCACGCAGGCGCGGGAAGGGTTCCGGACAGCGGAGGAGAGCCTCTACTTCAACCCTCGCCGACTGCTGCGCAGGCACCGTGGCCGCTCCTCGTTCGAGGGATACGGCGCAGTGCTGTCGGCTCTCGAACGCTCGCTGTACCAGGTGGCGTCACTGACGCGCAGCCTGCACCAGTGGCATGAGGAGGACGGGGGCCGGCACGACGACCGGGCCTTCCTCGACAGCTACGCCGACTTCCTCGAATCCCTCGCGAAGATCGGCCGGGTGCTCGGCGAGCTGGACGAGGACACCCTCACCGAGCAGGCCCGGCAGTTGTGCCAGTTGGCCGACGAGTCCCAGGAATGCTGCCGGAAGGTGACCGACGCGGCGAGCCGGGCCGGTCTTCCGCTGACCGACCCGGCTCGTCCGTACGGTGTCCTTGTCGTGGAGTCCACCCGGCTCATGGAGGAGTTCCAGCACGCCTGCGACGTGCTCCAGCGGCACGTCGATCAACCGGCGTGACCGGGCCTCGCGGACCCGGGTGGACGCCCTGCGCTCAGTGGTGGCCGTGGGCACTGGAGGAAGCCCCTCCGAAGAGCCGCGCGACGGCACGGAAGGGCAGGGTGACCACCGTGGCAATGGCTCCACCGATGGCTCGGAGTACATCTGCAATGGCCTTCAGCATGAGGAACCTCCATAGAACGTCTTTACTTGCCAGCCGTCAGTTCGTTAACCGCTGTGCGGCTTGATTGCTACCGGTTGCCCTGATAGCGACGACGAAAACATGGCGGCGTTCGAGCAGTGCCTTCATGCCGTTCTCACTCCACCCTCAATGCGATTTCGTTCCGCGAGTGCTTGATTAGGGTTGATCCAATAGGGAACGCCTTCCAGGGATACGACGGGATACGACGGGATACGACCCGTACTCCCCTCGCCGCTGACGAATGGAGCCCCGTATGCGCGCGCTGTCCTTGGTATGCACGCTGAATTCCTCGCCCACCGCATCGAGCAGCCACACCCTGTCCGATCAGGTCATGGCTGAATTCGACAAGCTGGGGGTCGAGATCGAGACGGTCCGGGTGGCCGACCACGACGTCCACCCCGGTGTGGCCGCCGACCTGGGCGACGGTGACGCGTGGCCGGCTCTGCGCGAGAAGGTGCTGGCGGCCGACATCCTGCTGGTGGCCACGCCGATCTGGATGGGCCACCCGTCGAGTGTCTGCCAGCGGGTCCTGGAGCGCCTGAACGCGGACGTGTCGGAGACCGACGCCACGGGCCGGCCCCTGATGTACGGGAAGGTCGCGGCGGTGGCCGTGGTCGGCAACGAGGACGGCGCCCACAAGGTGAGTGCCGATGTCTTCCAGGCCTGCAACGACCTCGGCTTCTCGCTGGCGCCCGGCGCGGTCACCTACTGGGTGGGCGAGGCGAAACAGGGCACCGACTACCAGGACCTGGACGAGACCCCCGAGTCCGTCGCCTCCGCCACCCACGCCCTCGCGGTCAATGCCTTCCACCTGGCCGAACTGCTCGGCCGTCAGCCCTACCCGGCACCCTGACGTGCGCTAGCCGCGACAGACACCACAGGTCAGGAGAGATGACTACGAGAACGGGTGCCGGTAGATGGACGTGACCGCTGCGGACGTCGGATACGCCTGCATGGGGATCGGCGCCCTGCTGGCCGCGGTGCTGCCCAGACTGGTGGCGCGGCAGCCCATGTCCATGCCGATGGTCTTCCTGGCCGTCGGATTCGTCGTCTATCTGCTGCCGACCGGGCTGCCCGACCTCGACCCCTATGAGCACAGGGCGTGGTTGGAGCACCTCACCGAAGTCTGCGTCATCGTGGCCCTGATGGGTGCCGGGCTGGCCATCAACCGGCCGTTCGGCAGACGGTCCTGGTCCACCGCATGGCGGCTCCTCGGCATCACGATGCCCCTGACCGTGCTGGCCACCACCCTCGTCGCCTGGGGCCTCGTGGACTGGCCGCCCGCCGTCGCCCTGCTCCTGGGCGCCGTGCTCGCCCCGACCGACCCAGTGCTCGCGGCGGAGGTACGTGTCGGTGAGCCGACCGACGCCGAGAACGACGAGGAGGAGGTGCGCGTCGCCCTCACCGGGGAAGCGGGCCTCAACGACGGCCTCGCCTTCCCGCTGGTCCTGGCCGCCCTCGCGATGTTCGCCGCCTCGGAAACGGGCTGGTCAGGCGAGTGGGTGGGCCACTGGCTGTGGAGCGACGTGATCGTACGCGTCACCGTGGGTGTGGCGGTCGGTCTGCTGATCGGCCGGCTGCTCGGGTGGATGTTCTTCCGGGCGGGCTGGGAAGCGCTCCGGCTGTCCGAACACCGGGAAGGGTTCGTCGCACTTGCGGCGACCTTCATCTCGTACGGCCTCACAGAAGTACTGCACGGCTACGGATTCCTCGCCGTTTTCACGACGGCCTGCGCGATCCGGGCCGCCGAACGGGCCCACGGCTACCAAGTGGTGATGCACACCTTCATGGAACAGGTGGAGAGGCTCCTCACGGCCGGTGTGCTGCTTCTCATCGGGGGGTTCATCGCCTGCGGCGGGCTCTCCGCGCTCTCCTGGGGCAGCGCGGTCACGGCCCTCCTGGTGCTGCTCGTGATCCGTCCGCTCACCGGCTGGATCGCGCAGCTCGGCGGGAGGACGACTCTCGGGGAACGCGCGGTGACCTCCTTCTTCGGCGTCCGGGGGATCGGGTCCGTCTTCTACCTCGCCTACGCCCTGGGCGAGGGGCATCTTCAGGCGTACCAGGAGGAGTTGTGGGCGGTGGTGACGTTCACCGTCCTGCTGTCGGTGATGCTGCACGGGGCCGCGGCCTCGCCCGTGCTCAGACGCCTGGACGGGGTCAGCTACCGCTGACCCCGTGGCGGGGGAGCGGTGCCTATCTCTCCGGCCCACGGGCACTCGGTCGGTGAGAGGACGCCAACAAAGGGGAAACGGTGGAGATTTCGGGTCTCATCAGTGCGGTGCTGATCGGCACCGTCATCGGGATACTGGGGCGATTCGTCGCTCCTGGACGACAGCACATCGGCGTCCTGTGGACGCTCGTCGTCGGCATCGCGGCGGCGCTGGTCGGCACGGCCGTGGCGGCGGGCCTGGGCGTGGCGAACACCGACGGCGTGGACTGGATCGAATGGCTCATCCAGATCGGCCTCGCGGCGCTGGGCGTCGCCGCGTTGAGCAAGGTGAAGCTGCGCTAGCGACGACGCGAAGGCCCGCGTGAAGCGGGCCCGTATGGTTCTGGCCGGTCAGACCTCGACGCCTGCTTCCTCCCAGGGGCTGGGGCCGGTGCCCTCGGACCAGGCCCGCAGCTCTTCGCCGTTCACGCACACGATGCCGCACTGCTGGGCGTAATCGAGGGCGGGAGCGGTGAAATCGCTCGTCGTGACGAGCGCCGCGATGTCGGCGCGGTGGACGGTGAAACACGTTCCGCCGAAGCGCTGCAGGTCCTGCGAGCCGACCTTGTTGTCGTCACCGTAGAGCTTGCACTGGATGACGATGCGGAGTCCTTCGGCGGTGACCGCCACGACATCCGCGCCCAAGTCACCGGCGCCTCCCACCACTTCCACCTCCCGGCACGCGTCACGGACGCACAGGTCGGCTATCGCCTGCTCGAAACCGTCGGGGTCGAGTTCGGCGTCGTCTTCTGGAGGATCGAGGACGACAGTGGCCTCCTCGCCGTCCAACACCTGCGCCGCAGGGTCGACATGGGGCGCCTCCGTGAGAACCTCCGACTTCGCCGCGGCCAGTTCCGCTGCCTCCTCCAGCGCCTCGGCGGCACGGCGCGCGTATCTCGCGGCGGAGAAGCGGCGCCATCTGGACCGGCACAGGTGCGCTGCCGCGATGCCCATCACGACGATCGAAGCTGCCCACAGCGGACGGCTCTCGGCGATGTCCGCCGCGGTGCGGATCACGAAGACCAGGATGCACAGGATGATCGCGAGCAGGGCGAAGAACAGGGCGGTCGCGCGCAGATTGAAGCGCCGCTCACGGTTCATGGGGCGAACCGGGCGCGAGGGTACGGTCATTAGGTTCCTTTACGGAGGACGACGAAGATCACTTGTCTCCGTGTGCCCAAGATCAACGACCTGAAGATCCCTTGTCGCGACGGGAGACGTCTGCCGTGCGGTACCCGGATCAGGCGGTGCCGCCTCACAGGTTCGTCGGGAACAGGCGCGGGACGTGGAGTCGACCCGTCGCGCCCGAACCTCGTACGTCCGCAAACGTCCTGTGGTGAGGCTTCCGCAGCAGCGAGGGGAAACCGCACGATCGGCTGGCAGATCGGACGGGGCCGAAGGGCCCCGTTCCGGGGGTCTTTCGCACCGGTCGCTGCGCGCGGTTCGCGCACGTGGCGGCCGTCGGCTTGTGGAGCGGGTTCCGCGCTCACACACTGGTCTTCTCGGGGCTGTCACGGAGGTACCGCATGCCCCGCCCCGTCTGGTCAGGCGCGATCTCGTTCGGCCTGGTCACGATCCCGATCAAGGTCCTGCCGGCCACCGAGAACCACAGCATCAGCTTCCACCAGTACCACCTGGAGGACATGAGCCGGGTCCGCACACGGAAGATCTGCGATCTCGACGGCAAGCAGCTCACGAACGCCGAGATCGGCAAGGGGTTCGAGGTCAGCAAGGACACGATCGTCGCGGTCACCGACGAGGAGCTCGACGAGATGCCGCTCCCGACCGCGAAGGCGATCGAGATCGCCGGCTTCGTGCCCTACGAGTCGATCGATCCGATCCGGATCGGCGAGGGGTACTACCTACAGGCCGACGGGCAGGTCGCGAACAAGCCCTACACGCTCCTCCGCAAAGCCCTCGAACGGAACAGCAAGGCCGCCGTCGCCAAGTTCGCGTGGCACGGGCGTGAGCGGCTGGGCCTGCTGCGCGTCCAGGACGACGTGATCCTGCTGCACGCCATGAAGTGGGACGACGAGGTCCGTGACCCCCAGGAGCTGGCCCCCAAGGCGATGGATCTGGACGACGACGAGATCGACCGGGCGATCCTGCTCATCGACTCCATGACCGCTGACGGCATCGCCGACCAGGACTGGGCCACCGACCGCTACACCGAAGCCCTGGAGCAGGTCATCCGGGCGAAGGCCGGGGGGAAGAAGCCGCCCAAGCCGGAAGAGGGGGAAGAGCCGGCCGGGCAGGTGCTCGATCTGATGGCCGCGCTGCAGGAGTCCGTACAGAAGGCCCGGTCGGCACGTGGCGAGACCGGCGAGGACGCCACCGTCCACGAGATGCCGAAGAAGAAGACGGCGGCCAGGAAAACCGCGAAGAAGACGACGACGGCCAAGACCTCCGCTGCCAAGAAGACCATCGGCAAGAAGACGGCCGACGGCACCAAGGCCACCGCCAAGAAGTCGACCGCCAAGAGCACGGCGACCAAGTCCACGTCGACCAGGTCCGCGACGGCCAAGAAGGCGCCCGAGAAGAAGACGGCCGCACGGAAACCAAGGCGCACCGCCTGAGGTGATCAGTTTCCGGACGGCTCCAGATGCGCGCGCTCTCCCTGCGGGCCGAACAGGGCGAGCAGCTCCGCGGGACGGCTGTCGGCGCTGCCGATCCAGTGCGGTACGCGGGTGTCGAACTCGGCAGCCTCGCCCTCACCGAGCTGGAACTCCCGCTCGCCGAGCACGAACCTGACGATCCCGTTGAGGACGTAGAACCACTCGTATCCGTCGTGGACCTGCAGCTTCAAGGTGGGCGCCCGGCCGGCGGGCGGGTAGATCACCTTGTATGCCTGGATGCCGCCGGCCCGTCTGGTCAGCGGCACCAGCACGAGCCCGTGTTGCCGCACCGGCCGCAGGTGGACGCGTGGATCGCCGGTGGGCGGCGCCGCGACCAGATCGTCGAGCGGGACGCCGTGCGCCCGGGCCAGCGGCAGCAGCTGCTCCAGCGTGGGGCGGAGCTTCCCGTTCTCCAGGCGGGACAGGGTGCTCGCCGTCAGGCCGGTCTCGTCTGCCAGCGCCGCCAGCGTGGCGTTCCGTGCCTGGCGCAGCGCCCGCAGACGTGGCCCGACTCCGGCCAGGACGTCTCCCGCGCTGTTGTTGTGGTCCTCCGTGCTGTCCATGCCCTCGATGATGCGGATCCGCAATTTTTCTTGCAAGCCCGAAACCGAGATGCCGATGCTGTCCGTACACCACCGGCGTCGAGCCGGTCGACGAAGGGGCACCTCCGATGGATTCCACCCACAGCCGACGAGCCGCGGCCAGCGCTTCCGATACTTCCGACACCTCCGAGGGCGGCCGGAGCGCGGCGGAAGAGAGCGCCGAGTCGTTCTGGGAGCGGCACTACCGCTCCCGGCGTCCCGGAGCCGCACGCGTCAACCCGCTGCTCGCCGAGACCGCCTCACCGCTGCGTCCGGGCGCCGCCCTGGACCTGGGCTGCGGTGCGGGCGGCGACACCATCTGGCTCGCCGAGGAGGGCTGGCAGGTCACCGCGGTGGACATCTCCACCACCGCCGTCGAACGAGTGCGGGAACGAGCCCGCGAGCTCGGCATCGCGGACCGGGTCGCCGCCGAACAGCACGATCTGGCCGACAGCTTCCCGGCCGGGCAGTTCGATCTCGTCTCCGCCCAGTACTTCCACACCCCGCTCCAGCTGTCCCGCGGCCGAGTCCTGCGCACCGCCGCGAGGGCCCTGCGGCCCGGTGGTCTCCTGCTGATCGTCGACCACGGCTCCACCGCGCCCTGGTCCTGGAACCAGGACCCCGGCATCCACTACCCCACACCCACCGAGGTCGCCGCCGAACTCGATCTCGACCCGGCGCGCTGGTCCGTCCTGCGCGCCGACATGCCCCAGCGCCGGGCCACCGGACCGGCCGGGGAGACCGCCACCGTCACCGACAACGTCCTGCTCGTCCAGCGGACCGCCGAGTGACCGCGGAAGACCGGGCGCAGCGGACAAAGGACACCGGACCCCCGCGGACCGGCGCCGACGAGAAGGACACGCTGCGGGGCTTTCTCGACTACCTGCGGAACTCGGTCGCGGACAAGGCCGCGGGCGTGCCGGAACCGCGGGTCCGGACGGGGGGAGTGCCCTCGGGCACGAACCTTCTCGGGCTGGTCAGGCATCTGACCCGCGTCGAACGGTTCTACTTCCTCGGCGAGGACGTCGACAACTGGCCCGCGACCATGCGGCCGTCGGACGAGGACACCGTCGACGGCGTGCTCGCCGACTACCGGGAGACGGTCGAGCGGGCGAACCGGGTCATCGACGCCTGCGCGGACCTGGCACTTCCCGCCCCGCGAGCCCCGCGTCGAGGGGCGGCGCCATCGATGCGATGGGTCTTGGTGCACATGATCGAAGAGACCGGCCGGCACGCGGGCCACGCCGACATCCTCCGGGAGCGGATCGACGGCGCCACCGGCCGCTGACCGGGGTCAGCGGCCGGGCACCGACATGACTCAGACCATTTCGGGCTGGGGTTCCGGTTGCTGCGCCGGTACGGGCTTCGGATCCCACAGCTTGGTGGTCCGCGCATATCCCTGGACCACCGAGAGCATCGCCAGGACAAGCAGCGGTCCGAACACCCAGGGGTACGTGGCCATCTGCATCGGCAGGAAGCGATAAGACACCAGGAGCAGTGCGAAGACCGTCGCGCCGTAGGCGACCAGCTGGATCCCCGCCCGGTCCCAGCCGCGGTCGAGAGAGCGCAGCGCCGCGTCGATCGTGAACGCGAACACCACGCCGGCGATGATGTCCACGCCGTAGTGGTAGCCGAAGCCCAGCGTCGCGCCGAGCGTGGCGACCAGCCAGAAGACGCCCGCGTACCGCAGCAGGCGTGGGCCCTTGCGGGAGTGGATGAAGATCGTGGTGGCCCACGCCGTGTGCAGGCTGGGCATGCAGTTGCGCGGAGTGATCTCGTCGAACGGTATCGCGTGAGGGGTGGCGACCGGTGGCGGCGTGTGCGGCCACAGGTCGGCCAGGGCCCATTGCTCGCCACCGGTGCCGAAGGCGCCGGTGCCGTAGGTGAATATGGGTCCGACCACCGGGAAGATCATGTAGATGGCCGGTCCAAGCAGGCCGATGACCAGGAACGTGCGCACAAGGTGATGGCCCGGGAAGCGGCGCTCGACGGACACGTTGCGCAGTTGGTACAGCGCGACGATGACAGCGGCCACCGCGAGCTGGATGTAGACGTAGTCGAGGACGTGGGCGCCGACCGGGCCGGTGGCCGAGACCAACCGCCCCGCCAGCCAGGAGGGGTTGCCCAGCGCGTGGTCGGCGGTGGCGACGTACTGGTCGAGCACCGTCGGGCGGGTCTTCGACGTGATGAGCAGCCAGGTGTCGCCCGTCTTGCGGCCGGCCACCAGCAGCAGGCTCAGCCCGACGCCCTTCAGGAGCAGGACGCGTTCCTGACCGGTGCGGCGCGTGACGGCGATGACCGCGCAGCCCAGGATCACCCACAACGCACCGTTGCCGAACATCATTTCGGCGTCGACAGCCCACCGCACCAGGAAGAAGACGACGTCGATGCAGACGGCGACACCCAGCGCGATGAACCGCTGCCGCCAGGTGAACACCACCATCATCAACGCCATGCCGGCGTACAGCAGCGGCCCCGACTTGGGGGCGAAGATCACCTCTCGCGCCTGGTTGGTGATCGGCCCCGCGACGCCGTAGTGGCGCGCGGCGATCTCCAGCGCGACGAGGAACCCGAAGGCCACCACGGCCGCCGCGGTCCACAGCATCGCCCGCGGTCGGCGCCACGCCGCGAGCACTGATCGGTAGTCGATTCGCGAAGAAGTCCGCGATGCTCTAGATATCAATTGATTTGGCCGATTTGTTAGTTGTGGGTAATAGCTCACTCTTCGTGCTAGATGGCGTCAATTCCTGGCGAAATAGGGGCGATCAGGGCACTCGTCGTGAGTTCGATCATGTTAGCGGAGCGGCGCGGATGGCGGTATGGATGAGTTTCGCTCCCTGGAAACACCCCGTTCACGCTTCGGGGCGGACCTGGACTCCCCGCTCAGGTCAGGGCTTCCCACCCGTTCTCAAGTAGCTCGAAGGCGCGGGTGATGGCCTGCCGGGGGTCCTCGCTGCCGCGCGCGGTCCGGGGGGCTTCGAGGGCGAAGTGGGCCAGCGCGGCGCAGGCGGGGTCGTTCGCCGGCAGGCCGCTGTCCTCGGCGATGACCCGAGCCAGGGCGGAGGTGTGGCGCAGCCACATGTTCTGGACGTAATCGCGCAGGGCCGGGGTGCTGTTGACCAGGCCGAAGAAGGCGGTGAAGCGGGCGTCGCCGCCCGCGGCCGCCATGCGGTGGCGCAGCGCGTGCTCGCGCAGTGCCGCGGGGATGGACTGGCCCTGGGGCCGCTCGCGTACGGCGGCGAGCAGACGGGCTTCTTGCGCGGAGTCCTCGTCGAAGACGAGGGCCTCCTTGACCGGGAAGTGCTTGAACAGCGTGGTGGTGCTCACGTCGGCGGCGTCGGCGATCTCGCGGATGCCGACATCGTCGTACCCGCGCTCCAGGAACAGCCGCAGGGCCGCATCCGCGATGGCCTGGCGGGTGGCGGCCTTCTTGCGCTCGCGGCGCCCCATGGGCGCCGGCGGGGCGCCGGTCTCGCCCTCGGTGCCGCCTTGGGTGTCGCCCTTGGTCTCGATCTCGGTCATGCCGCGACTCTACCCCTTCGGTTGCCCAGCTTCAAAAGTTGAGTCGTTGCACTTAGTGAGTCGATGTGCTTTTCTGGATCGGCGGGCTGCGAGGCGCCGCCCGGCCCTCACGTCTCCCCTCCTGGTCGTCATCTCCGAAGTTCCCGAAGCCCCGAAAGGGGTGATCAGCCATGTCCGCGTCTGCGTCCCTCCCTGATGGCTCCACCGACCCCACCGGCCCCACCGCCGTACCGAAAAGCGTGCGCTGGGTGCTGCTCGGCGTCATGCTCGCGATGCTGCTGGCGATGCTCGACAACATGGTCGTGGGCACCGCGATGCCCACGATCGTCGGCGACCTCGGCGGCCTCGAGCACATGTCCTGGGTCGTGACCGCGTACACGCTCGTCACCGCCGTGACCACGCCGGTCTGGGGCAAGTTCGGCGACCTGTTCGGCCGCAAGCCCATGTATCTGGCCTCGATCGCCGTGTTCGTCCTCGGCTCCGCGCTGTGCGGCGCCGCACAGTCCATGACCGAACTGATCGCCTTCCGGGCCCTGCAGGGAATCGGCGCGGGCGGCATCGGCGCAGGCGCCTTCACCCTGATCGCCGCCCTCGTGCCGCCCCGGGAACGGGGCAAGTACCAGGGCATGACCGCCTCGGTCATGGCGATCGGCACCGTCGGTGGCCCGCTCCTCGGCGGGTTCATCACCGGGCACTGGGACTGGCGTTGGGCCTTCTACGTCAACCTGCCGCTCGGCCTGATCGCCCTGGTGTGGCTGTGGCGGATGCTGCACGTGCCCACCCAGCGCCTCAGGGCGAAGATCGACTGGGTGGGGATCGCCCTGCTCACCCTCTCCATCGGCGCCATCGTGCTGGCCGCCACGTGGGCGGGCACCACTTACGCGTGGGGCTCCTGGCAGATCCTCGCCCTGGGTGCCGTAGCCGTGATCGGGCTCGCCTTGTTCGTCCGTACCGAGAAGCGGGCCGGTGAGCCGGTGCTGCCCTTGTCGGTGTTCACCGGACACCGCAACTATCCGCTCGCGGTGACCATGATCCTGGCCGCAGGCGTGGTCACCTTCGGCGCGGGGCTCTACCTGCCGCTGTTCCAGCAGACCGTCCAGGGCGCGTCGGCCGCCAACTCCGGGTTGCTGATGCTGCCCATGATGATCCCGGTGGTGATCGTCTCCACCCTGGCGGGGAAGGTCATGTCCGCCACGGGCAGGTACAAGATCTTCCCCGTTCTCGGCACGGCGTTCCTGGCCACGGGCCTGGCCCTGCTGGCCACCATGGACACCGGCACCTCACGGCTCCTTACGGGGCTCTACATGGTGCTGGTCGGCATCGGCCTGGGCTTCACCCTGCAGATGGCGGGCACCATCGCGCAGAACAGCGTCGCCATGCGTGACATGGGTGCCGCGATGAGTTCGGTGAACCTCTTCCGCACGCTGGGCGGCTCACTCGGCGTCGCGGTCTTCGGCTCGCTGTTCACCCGCTCCGTCCACTCGCACCTGCCGGGCGTCGGTGCCCCGGCCGACATGTCCGCCGTGTCCGTGTCCGAGCTGCCCGCCGGTGTCAGGAACGCCTACCTCGGCGCGGTCACCGACGGCACCCACCAGATCTTCCTCACCGGGGCGGCGCTGTGTGCCCTCGCCTTCGTCGCCGCACTGTTCGTCATCGAAGTCCCCCTGAAGAAGGCGGGGCCGCCGCCCGCCACCGACCGGCCCCGGAACAGCCCCGCCCCCACGGCGGCCAACTGACCTCCGCTCCACCGCACATCGCGTCGTAGAAGAGCGCGGCACACCACTACGCACCACAGCACGGCACCGCTGTGCGACCCGAAGGGACACCACTTTGAACACCACCTTGAATGCCGCCTCCGCACCCCGCATCGCCATCATCGGCGCCGGACCCGGCGGCCTGACCTGCGCCCGCATCCTGCAGGAGCACGGCATCACCGCCACCCTCTACGACGGGGACGCCTCCCGCACCGACCGCGACCAGGGCGGCACCCTCGACATGCATCCCGAATCCGGCCAACACGCGCTGCGGACAGCGGGGTTGCTGGAGGACTTCCTGGCGGAGGCCCGGCCCGAGGGCCAGCAGATGCGGCTGATCGGCCGCGACGGCCGGATCCTGTTCGACGCGGTGCCGCCCGAGGCCGACGTCGCCGGGGGCAATCCGGAGATCGACCGCGGCCGGCTCCGCGCCCTCCTCCTGGACTCCCTCAAGCCGGAGGCGGTGCGCTGGGGCCACCGGCTGACCCGCGTCGATCCCCTCGGTGACGGCACTCACCGCCTGCACTTCGCCGACGGCACGATCACCGAAGCCGACCTCGTCGTCGGAGCCGACGGCGCCTGGTCCAAGGTGCGCCGCCAACTGTCCGACGCGACGCCGGTCTACACCGGCGTCACCTTCGTCGAGACCGGCCTCAGCGATGCCGACCGCCGCCACCCCGGCCTCGCCGAACTCACCGGCGACGGCACCATGATGGCCCTCGACAACAACCAGGGCTTCGTCGCCCAGCGCAACAGCGGCGGACACATCCGCGTCTACGTCGGCATGCGCACCGACGAGAACTGGCACCGGAAAGCCGGACTCGACCTCACCGACAGCGCTGCCGTACGCGACGCCCTCCTCGACGAGTTCACCGGCTGGAGCCCCGACCTCCTCGGCTTCATCACCGCCGCCGACACCGGCTACACCAACCGCCCCCTGTACGCCCTGCCCGTCCCGCACACCTGGCCCCACACACCCGGCCTCACCCTCCTCGGTGACGCCGCCCACCTGATGTCCCCCTTCTCCGGGATGGGCGCCAACCTCGCCATGCTCGACGGCGCCGACCTCGCCCGGGCCCTCGTCGACCACCCCACCGTTGACGCGGCGATCACCGCGTACGAGAGGACCCTCCTGCCCCGCTCCGTCGAAGCCGCCGAGGGAGCGGCCGAGGGAATCGACGGCGCCTTCGCCCCCGACAGCGCCGCGCAGACCCTCGCCCACATGACGCAGCAGCACTGAAACCGGGGCCGAAGCCGCCCCGGCGCGCGCTCAGCGGGTGTGTGCGTCCAAGGTGTCGATGATCTCGGGCCAGAGTTCCCGGGGGCGGTCGTGTCCCATGTCGGGGATGAGTACGAGCTTCGCTCCGGGCGCCAGGTCGGCGGTTCGGCTGCCGCCGCTGGGATCGATCAGCGTGCCGTCCAGACCGTGCGGCACCAGAGTCGGCACGCGAAACTCTCGCAGTGCGTCGGCGCGTGAGCCACCGAGGATCATCGCGCCGAGTTGCCGCCCGATCCCGGACGGGCGGTAGGCGCGGTCGTAGCTCTGGACGGCCAGTCCACGCAGGAGCGCAGGGCTGCCGTAGCGCTTGGAGGCCCACACCATTTTCTTCGCCGCCGCGGCGATGTACCTCTCGCGGTCTGCCGGCCTCGGGCTGAAGAGCACCGCCTGGGCGTCGGCGCCGACCCGGCCGTACTCGCTCTCGCCGGTCCAGGACATCATCGACGTCAGGGTCAGCACGCGCTCCGGGCGGCTGATGGCCATGGTCTGGGCGATCATGCCGCCGATCGAGGATCCGACCACGTGCGCTCGTTCGATCCCGAGGGCTAGCTCACCGCGGCGATGAACCGGCCCATGCCGACAGGGATCGTCGAAGGTGGTGGAAAGACCGCAGTCGCGGTTGTCGTAGCGGATCACATGGCGCCCACGCCGGGCGAGCGCACGGCAGAAGTCCTCGTGCCAGGCGATCATCTGGCTGCCGAACCCCATCACCGGCAACACGGCCGGATCCGCGGGATCACCGAACTCCTCGTTGGCGATGGACACTCCGGGCGAGGCTTAGACGATCGGCATGGCGGAAGTGTCCCAGTCTCGCGTGAGGAGGCAGATGGAGGGTTCCTTGGTCTATACCAGCACTCTCCGTCCCAGTAGTCTCATGCGTGGCCAGTAGCACGCCTTCCCCCACCCAGGTTGCGCGCCGGCGCGGGCGACATCGCCTCACCTCTGCCCCCAGCAGCCGGGTGACCTCCCCCTTTTCGCCGCCTCCAGGAGGATCACGGTGAACGTTCGCACCAGAAGCACGGCCGTCATCGGCGCCATCTGCCTTGTCGCCTCCCTCGCCTTGACCACCGCGTCCGCCGACGAGCCCGCCGCCCCACGGAAAGCCCCGGCGGTCGCGCTCGAAAAAGTGGCCACGGCCACGAACCCGACCGCGGGCACCGCCGGCCCCGGCGGCACGGTCTGGCTGGCCGAACGCGCGGGCACCGTACGCGTCCTGGACCGCCATGGGCTCGGCCACCCCGTCCTCGACATATCCAAAGAGACCACCACCGACGGCGAACGCGGGCTGCTCGGCATCGCGTTCGACAAGAAGTTCGCGCACTTCTACATCTCGTTCACGAACCTCGAAGGCACCAGCACCGTCGACGAGTTCGCCGTCCGGAAGGGCAAGATCCGGCCGGAGACCCGGCGCACCGTCATCACCCAGACGCAGCCGTACCCGAACCACAACGGCGGCGACATCAAGATCGGCCCGGACGGCTACCTCTACATCGCCCTCGGCGACGGCGGCTCGGGCGGCGACCCGCACGGCAACGGCCAGAACCTCGACACGCTGCTCGGCAAGCTGCTGCGGATCGACCCGAGGGGCGGCAAGCCCTACGCGATCCCGCGGGACAACCCGTTCGTCGACGACCCGAAGGCGAAGGACGAGATCTGGGCGTACGGCCTGCGCAACCCCTGGCGGTTCTCCTTCGACAAGGGCACGGGCGACCTGCTGATCGGTGACGTCGGTCAGAGTGCCTGGGAGGAGATCGACTGGGCCCCGGCGAACAGCGAGGGCGGCGAGAACTACGGCTGGTCCCAGATGGAGGGCACCCACCCCTTCCGGGACGGCACGGAGCCCGCGAACCACGTCCCGCCGGTCCACGAGTACGACCGCACCGGCCTCGGCTGCTCGGTGACCGGCGGATACGTATACCGGGGCAAGGCGATCCCGGCCCTGCGGGGTCAGTACGTGTTCAGCGATTACTGCGACGGCACCATCCGCGCGCTGCGGATGGAGAACGGCAAGGTGACCGGCGCGAGCGACCTCGGGGTGAACGGCGGTGAGGTCATCTCCTTCGCCCAGGGCGGCAGTGGCGAGCTGTACGTGCTCGACATCGGCGGCAGCGTCTACCGCATCGCCCCGGCGTAACGACCGCTACGACCGCCCGCCGGAGATCATCCGGCTCGGGCGCATGCGGGGACACACGGCTCCGGTGGCAGAGTGGAAGTGCTAGTTCCGTCGCCGCCCAGGGAAGGTAGTCCCCGCATGCGCCTGCTGCTCATACGCCATGGCCAGACCCCGTCCAACCTCAAGCACCTCCTGGACACCGGGGCACCGGGCCCGGGGCTGACACCGCTGGGGCAGGACCAGGCGGCGGCACTGCCGGAGGCGTTGGCGGCAGAGAAGATCGATGCCCTGTACGTCTCCACGCTGCTGCGCACCCAGCTCACCGCCGCGCCCCTCGCCGCCGCGACGGGGCTTGAGCCCCGGATCCGGGACGGTATCCGGGAGCTGGTCGCGGGGGACCTGGAGATGCGGGGCGACAAGGAGGCCGCCACCGTCTACATGGGCACCGCCTTCGCCTGGTCCGGCGGCGACACCGAGCGCCGGATGCCCGGCGGCGAGAACGGCGTAGAGGCCCTCGGGCGCTTCGACGCCGTCGTAGCCGAGGCGGCCGCTACGGGAGCCGGGACGGTGGCGCTGGTCAGCCACGGCGCCGTGATCCGTACGTGGGTGGCGGCCCGGGCGGCCAACGTGGACGTCGCGTACTCGGCGGGTCACCCGCTGGCCAACACGGGCGTGGTGATCCTCGAGGGCTCACCCGACGAGGGCTGGCAGGCACTGGTGTGGGAGGGCCGCCCGCTGGGCCCGGAAGGGGAGTTCCCCGAGGAGAGTGGTCCCGCGGGAGAGGTCACGGTCCCGGTGGCCTGAGACGCGGCCCCGGCAAAGGGCGCCGCGCCGCGGCGAACGGCTCGGACCGCATGCTCGGCAGGCGGAACCGTGGCGGTGATCGTACGGTGGCCGCATGCGTTCCCGAGGACGCTGTGGGTGGGTCCGTTTCCGTTCGCACGTGGCGGGCCCACCTTTTCCTCTGCCCCCTGCTGCACGGGCGGGTCAGGCCCGGCGGGCCGCCCAGACGCTGCGTTCGGTGCGGACCGCGAGGTCGCCGCGGCGCAGGATGCTGAACGGGCTTTCGGCGTCGAGCAGTTGGTCGAGGGCACCGAGATCCTCGGCGGGCAGGGCGTGGGCGGCGCCCGCGCGCAGGCGCTTCATGCTGCTGAGCGCGTACCGGCCGACCGCCGCGCTGCGGGAGCCGTCGACGTGCACGGTGATCGTGCGTTCGCCCTCGATGCCGAACCCGGCGCCCACGAGCTTGGGCCCCCAGTCGGCGCCGCGGTGCGGCATATGGGCGGCTTCCTCGTGCGCGAGAGCGGCGTGGCAGCGCTCCTCGAGGCCGGGCCGATCCGTTGGGGCGTCGGCGGGCAGGAAGCGCGGGAAGCCCGCCAGCTCGATGACGGCGAACAGGCCGCCGGGCGCGAGCAGGCCGTGCACCTCGCGCAGGGTGCGGTCGGGGTCGGCCATGTGGTGCATCGACGCCGACGCCCACACCAGCTCGGGCCGGTCGAGGCCGGGCCGTCCGAGGTCGGGCCAGTCCGCGTCGAGATCGGCCTGCACCGTGTGCACTTGGCCGACCAGACCGAGCTCCGCGGCCCTTGTCCGCAGGCGGTGCAGATGATCGGCCGACGCGTCCACGGCGGTCACCTGCGCTTCGGGGAAGCGGGCGAGCAGGGCGAAGGTGCCGGCCCCGGTCCCGCATCCCAGGTCCACGATGTGGCGCGGCGCTTTCTCCAGGGGCAGCCATGCGGTGATGGACGCGAGGTGCTCGGCGAGCAGTTCCGCGTCCAGGTCGAGGATCTCCGCCTGGCTGTCGGTGTCCGGCTCGTGCTGGTGGTCGGCGCCGTGGTGGCCCGCGTGTGAGGCAACGTGGTTCATGCAGGCGACGCTAGGTCGGTCATGCGCTCGCGGCACCATCAATCCCGGACTGCGCAAGAAGTTGGCCCGCCGCGCTGCCGTACGCGCAACTGACTGGTCGGCGCTCCTGGGTGCGGACCTGCGCGGCGGGGCCCGACGCCCGGCAGGTCAGTGCCCGGTGCGGCCGCTTTCGCTCTCGTTGCCCGTGTCGTCCTTGGCCTCGCGCTGGTGCCCGCGGCGGGCGTCGCGGTCGAAGATGCCCAGGATCTCGCACGGCCCGTGCTCGGCGCCGATGGCGTGCGGGAGCATCGTGGGGAACTCGGCGGCCTGGTTGGTCTCGATGCGGAAGCGCCGGTTGCCCAGCAGAAGGACGGCGGTGCCGGACAGCACCACGAGCCATTCGCGGCCGGGGTGCGCGCGCATGCGTGCGGGGCTGTCCGGCGGCGGATTCGTCATCCGCTGGCGTACGACACTCATGCCGGGCTCCGCCTTGATCGGCCAGCGCATCTGTCCGTGGGCCCCGTCGATCGTCGGGCTGGTGATGACGTCGTCGGTGGCCGTCTCGACGAGCTGGTCCAGGGAGGTGTCCAGGGCCCGCGCGAGGGTGACGAGCTGGTCCAGGGCCAGGCGGCGTTGACCGTTCTCGATGCGGCTCAGGGTGGACTGGCTGACCGAGGCGCGGGTGGCCAGTTCTTCCAGGGACCAGCCCTGTGCGACCCGCAGGGCGCGGATCCGTTTGCGTACCAGGCTGTCCAGCTCGCCATTGTCTTGCGTCATAGGCAACATCGTATGTCTTGGCCGCAAGGTGTGCCTATCGTCGTGGCCGTAGCCCCCGGATGGCTGGGGGCCCGCGTGAAGAACGCGATGTACGTGAAAGACGTGCTGGACGAGAGGGAAAGGGCGTGCCGCCATGTCTGAGACCACCATGACCACCTTGACCACTGTGAATGCTGGGACTGCTGTGACCGGTGCCGTGGAGGCGACCGACGAGCTGCCGGGGCTCTGGCGGGCGCCCACATGAAAGCCGACCTGGCCGCCGCCGACACCGAGGCGGCCCTCGCCGCCACGCAGCGGGCCGCCGTCACCCGCGCCTGAACCCTCCGCCGTTCCTCTAGGGCCTCTCCGTCGCCGGGGGCGGCGGCATCCTGGGCATGTTCGTCTCCGCGGCCCTGGTCGACGTGGCGAGCTGGCGCCGGCTGTTCGTCCTGCCCATCGCGCTGGTCGTCGTGGCCCTCGTGATGGCGCTGCGATCCCTTCCCAACTCCCGCGACGACTCCGGGCACAGGTTCGACACCGGCGGCGCGCTGACTTCCGTCGTTGCGGTGGCCGGGCTGATCTTCGTCCTGAAGCAGGGGCCCGAGCGGGGCTGGACCGCCCCCGCGACCTTGTTCGCCCTCGTCGTGGGTGTCCTGGCCGCTGCAGGCTTCGTGGCCTGGGAGATGCGCCGTCGGGATGCCGCGCTCCTGGACGCGTCTGTTCGGTGAGCGCTCGTTGGCGGGCGGTTCGATCACGCTCCTTGTCGTCTTGGGTGTCCAGGCGGGCATCTTCGTGGTGCTTTTCCGTTCTTCCAGGCCGTGCTCGGCTGGTCGGGTCTGCTCTCCACGCTGGGCCCTGATGCCCATGGCCGTACTGATGATGACGGCCTCGGGCCTGGCCCCCGAACTGGCCGCGCGCATCGGCGCCCGCTCGACCATGGCCACGGGAATTCTGCTGGCCGGTGCGGGCCTTGCCCTCATGGCGGTCTTCGTCTCCGTCGACGGCGGCTGTCTCTCCGTACTGCCTGGCATGCTCGCGATGGGAACCGGCATGGGGCTGTCGATGATGCCCTCGACCGAGGCCATCACCGGCGCCCTGCCGCGTGAGCGCCAGGGGGTCGCCTCCGCACTCAATGACGTCACACGGGAGTTCGGCACCGCGCTCGGCGTAGCCCTGCCCGGCGCGCTCCTGTCCTCCGGCTACCACAGCGCCATCGACTCCCGACTGGACGGCGTTCCCAGGGAAGCTGCCGACACGGCACGCGAAGGCGTCGCCAACGCGATCGGAGCGGCGGACGGAACCGGCGCCCACGCCCAGGCGCTGATCCGCGCCGCGAAGGAGTCGTTCGTCGACGGCTGGCAGCAGGCCATGTGGGCGGGCGTCGCCGTCATGGCCGTCCTGCTCCTCTACATCCTCGCGCGAGGACCGCGGCGCCTGGAGTACGCAGCGGCGGATGAGGCAGAGGAGGCCGGCTCGCGCGCGCCGCTCGATCAGGTGCGTCGGTGACGCCGGTGGGCGAGGCTTCTGGCTGGCGCGTCACCTGGCGCGTCCCTCACCGCAGAGTGACCTCGCTCGGACCGTTGAACGGTGCCAACGACACCACGGTCCTCGGCGTCCGCAGTCCCTCGTGCTCCGCGAACAGCTTCCGCGCCGCATCGAAGGGAACGTCGTCGCCCACCACGAGCGAGACCTGGTCGTAGAGCTCACAGGTCTCGTCCGTCATCTCCCTGTGGCCGCCCGCGTCCGTACCCCATGTGTCCCACAGCAGCGTCTCCACCTTGTTCAGCGCCGCGAGGTCGATCCGGATGTCGTGGGCCACGAACCACTCCCCGAACATCGGCCCCTCCTCCGGGGGATGGAGTCCAAAGGCCGCCGGATCCGCATCGCCTGCCCGGATGACTCGCCACGCCTTGCCCGCGACCAGAAAGCGGTCGCGCGGCACGTCCATCGGATCGAAGTCCACGCCCCAGGCGCTGATGACCAACGGGTCTGCCAGCTGCGGATCGGCGAGCAGCCAGCCTCGCTCGTTGTCCCAGTACTCGGTGACCACGTGGTCACCGTGGAATCCGTCCGGGCCGAGGTAGTCGGCGAACCCGGACCGCAAGCGCGCGGGTGTCCCCGTGTGACGCAGGAACGAGCAGTGCAGCAGCGCGAAGTCTCGGCAGACGCCCACGAACCGGTCACCGGCCTCGCGCCGCTGCGTCAGTGGGGCGTCGTTGCGCTCGATGACGATCCGCAGGATGTCGTCGAGGTAGCGCGTCTCGGCATCGTTGTGCAGGCGGTCCTGCGGGACGACGTGGTGGAACAGCTCACCGTCGAGACGGTGGAGCATCAGATCCCGTGCCGCGCGGGCGAGTTGAGCGGGGTCATCCGGTAGTTCGGTGTAAAACCGGCCGAGCCCGTGGGGGTCGGAGAATGCGCTCTGCGCGGCATAAAAGGCGGCAGTGTCCCGTGCGAGGCGGGCGGGCGGCATGGCTGAACTCCCAGCAGGCTTCGGCCGCGCGTTCGGCTCCCGGGCCGGTGCGTCTCACCGTGTCAAAATCTCGCCGCGCATGTCCAGATGCCTTGTGTCGACGAGTCGCATCAGAGGTTCAACTGATCGGCGAAAGGTGGGTCAACACGGCGCCGCAGCATGACGGGTATGACGGGCTGCGGTGCTTCGCGGGGTGAAATCCCAACTGAAGGAGTGATCTATGCGCTCGCAGGAGTGACGCTCCTTGCTGGGGCGCCGACAGTGTTGTGACCATCGCCGGATGAACGGACAGAAGCGGAAGGCCGAGTTGGATGGCGTCGCCGAGACGACGCTATGGACGTTGCACCACCGCGCTCTGGCCGCGAAGGACCCTGGCTCGGCACTGCGGGACCCGAAGGCGATCGAGGTGATCGACGCTGTCGACTATCCCTTTGAGGGGCGGTTCGGCACCGGCAACTGGGGCTTCGCGCAGGGGATGGCAGTACGGGCGCGCTGTTACGACCGTGAGGTGCGACGTTTCCTCAGTGATCATCCGGACGGCACGGTCGTCTCGCTCGGGGAGGGCCTGGAGACGCAGTTCTGGCGGGTGGACAACGGCCGGGTGCAGTGGCTCGGGGTCGACCTGCCCGAGGTCGCGGAGCTGCGCCAACGGCTGCTGCCGGACGCGCCACGCCACCGCACTCTGCCCTGTTCGGCCACCGACACCCGGTGGATGGACGAGGTCGATGTCTCCCGCGGGCTGTTGATCCTCGCCCAGGGGATGCTGATGTATCTCCCGCGGGACGCGGTCCACCGGCTCATCGAGGCGTGTGCCGCCCGATTCCCCGGAGCGGAGCTCGTCTTCGACACCCCGCCCGCCTGGATGGCCGCCCGCACCGAACGTGGCCGGTGGAAGTACCCCGCCGGGTACCGTCCGCCGCCGATGCTCTGGGGGATGACACCGGCGGAACAGCGCAAGCTGCGCGCGGTGCACCCGAACATCGCCGCCGTGCGGGCAGTGCGCGCGCCACGGGGCCGGGGATTTCTCTGCGGGTGGCTCCTGCCGCTCGCCAACGTTCTTCCTGCGATCCGTACGCGAAAGCCCCTCTGGGTCACGCGTGTGTCGTTCGGCCCGACGAAACAGCACCAAGGAGTCAACGCATGACGGATCGCCTGCAAGTCGAGGCCGAGCGGGAACAAGCCCACCTCTGGCCCCCGCGAGAAGCGCCCCAGGCGCTGGTCGACGAACGGCCGCCGCCGGTGCCCGAGCAGCGTGCGGTTCTCGTCGAAGGCTCCACGCTGCGACTGCGGGAGTTCGTGCCCAGCGATGTCGACGGCGTACTCGGCATCTTCGGTGACCCCCGCACGACCCGCGAGTTCGGTATGCCGCCCTTCCGGCGCTCCGACGCCGCGGCGCTGGTCGAGCAGGCCAGGGCAGGCGCCCGGCGCACTCCTCGCTCGCACTACCGGCTGGGCGTCAGCGACATCGCCACGGGCGAGCTGATCGGCTCGGCGAAGCTGATCCTCGAGGATCAGTCGGGCGAGGGCGGGATGGTCCGCGTCGGCTACCGCAGCGCGGAGGTGGGCCTGGCGCTGCGTGCCGACCGGGTGAGCGTCGGCCACAGCGTCGAGATCGGCTTCCTGCTGGGCATCCTGGGCTTCGACCGGCTGGGCCTGCACCGCGTCTGGTCGGGATTCATGCCGTCGAACGTCGCCGCGCAGCGGGCCATCGAGAAGGCAGGGATGGTCCGGGAGGGGTGCCTGCGCCACTACGGCCACGTGGACGGGGTGTGGCACGACATCGTCCAGTACTCGATGCTCGAGGACGACTGGAAGGCTCTGCGGGGCCGCTGAGACCCCTGCCATTGGTACGGGGCGACGAGTTCCCCGTGCCAACTTGTATCCGCACACGAACGTCGGTGATAGTCGCCCTCTTAGCCTGAGGTGGTGACCAGTGACGTGCCGATGAACCTTCGCACCAGTCTTGCCCGCGTGCTCGAGGACTTCAGCCCTGCCCTGCTCGATCTTGTCCAGGGGACTCCCGGGCTGACGGACGAGGTCGGAGGGGTCGTCATCCACGACCCGGGGGATGCCGTCGCGTACCCGCCGCGGGCCATCGTGCTGGGCGTCGGCGTCTACGGTCCGGTGGAGATCGCCCGGCTCATGCACGAGCTGGGCGCGCACGGTGCGGCGGCCCTGGTGGTACGCGGCCCGGTGGAGCGGGACGAGGCGCTCGCCGAGGCGTCGGCGGCCTCGAACGTGGTCCTGATCAGCTTGACGAAGGGCGCGTCGTGGTCGCAGCTCACGGAACTCCTGCGGACGCTGCTCACCGAAGGAGACGTCGGTGACGTGGGCGTCGAGTCGCTCGGGGGAGTCCCCTCCGGTGATCTGTTCGCGCTCGCCAATGCCGTCGCGACGCTGCTGGACGCGCCGATCACGATCGAGGACCGCCGCCAGCGCATCCTGGCCTTCTCGGGCCGTCAGGACGAGGCCGACCAGTCGCGCGTCGCCACGATCCTGGCCCGCCAGGTGCCGGACGGCTATCTGCGGATCCTGGAGAGCCGCGGGGTCTTCAGCGAGCTGTACCGCAGCGACCGTCCCGTGCACATCGCCCCGGCGACGCTCGAAGAGGGGGAGACGGCCATCCCGCGGGTGGCCGTCGCGGTGCGGGCCGGTGACGAGTTCCTGGGGTCGGTGTGGGCCGCGGTCGAGGAGCCACTGACCCCCGATCGTGAGCAGGCGTTCCAGGACGCGGCGAAGCTCGTCGCCCTCCACCTGCTGCGCCACCGGGCGGGCGCCGACGCGCGGAACCGGCTCCGGGCCGACCTCGTGAGCACGGTCCTCGAAGGCGGCACGGGTGCGGTGGACGCCCTGGACCGGCTGGGACTGGTCAAGGAGCCCACGGTGGTGATGGCCATGGGCCTCGCCGGGCAGAAGGGTGACCATGCCCAGCTCGCGGCGGAACGGCAGCGGCTGACCAGCGCCCTGGGCATCCACCTCAACGCGGTGCAGCCACGGTCGGCCCTGGCACTGCTCGGCGATGTCGCCTACGCCGTCCTCCCGGTGCCGGCGGATCCCGTGGCCGGCCGGGAGCGGGCGGTGCAGATCGCGGCCAACTTCCTGGAGCGGGCCGGCAAGCGGTCGCAGGTGGTGATCGGCATCGGGTCGGTGGCGACCGACCCGTCGGCCCTCGGCCGGTCACGGACCCGGGCGGACCGCGCGCTGCGTGTGCTGATGAGTGACCTGGGCAGCAGGCGGGTGGCCTCGATCGGCGACGTGTACATCGACGCGCTGCTGCTCGACCTGCGGGACCTGGCCGCGGTCCAGGGGGATGAACTGCTCAGCCCGGTGGCCCGGCTGGTGGAGTACGACACCAGGCATCGCTCGCACCTGGTCGGGACAGTGCGCGCATGGCTGGACGCCTTCGGCGACATCATCGCCGCGTCGGCGAGCGTCTTCGTCCACCCCAACACCTTTCGCTACCGCATCCGCAGGGTCGCGGAGGTGGCGCAGGTCGATCTGCAGGATCCGTCCGTGCGGTTCGCCCTCATGCTGCAGCTGCGGCTGATGACTGCCTCGGGCACCGGCCCACCGGAGGAGTGAGCCGGGGCGCCCCGAGGTGTCCGCCGCGCGGCGGTCCGGCTGACGGCCACGCGGTAGCGCCCCGCGCGACGGCCCCTGGGGCAGGTCCGGGAAGGACCTGCCCCAGGGGCCGTTTCACGCTGTCGCCGCCGAGTGGATCCGCTACAGCTGGATCCACTCCTTGGCCGTGGTCACCCGTTCGAGGATCTCGTCGACCGGCTCGACACCGAGCCCGGGGCCGGTGGGGACGGAGAGATGACCGTCGGCGAGTTCGAAGGGCTCGGTGACGTCCGTGGCGAAGTAGCGGCTTGAGCCTGACGTGTCGCCGGGCAGTGTGAAGCCGGGCAGCGCGGCGAGCGCGACGTTGGCGGCGCGGCCGATTCCGGTCTCCAGCATGCCTCCGCACCACACGGGGACGCCGTGGGCCACGCACACGTCGTGGATGGCCTTGGCCTCCAGATAGCCGCCGACCCGGCCCGGCTTGACGTTGATGATCGACGCGGCGCCCAGGGTGATGGCCGCGGCGGCGTCCTCGGCGGACTCGATGGACTCGTCCAGACACACCGGCGTACGCAGCTGCTTGGCCAGTGCGGCGTGCTGGACCAGGTCGTCGTCGGCCAGCGGCTGCTCGATGAGCAGGAGGTCGAAGGCGTCGAGCTTGGCGAGCCGGCGCGCGTCGGCCAGGGTGTACGCGGCGTTGGCGTCCACCTGGAGCAGCAGGTCGTCGCCGAACCGCTCCCGCACCGCGCGGACCGGCGCGATGTCCCAGTCCGGTTCGATCTTGAGCTTGATGCGTACGTAGCCCTCCTCGATGAAGCCGCCGACGGCGTCGAGGAGTTCGGGGACCGAGTCCATGATGCCGACGGAGACACCGCACGGAACGGTCTCGCGCTCGGCGCCGAGGAAGCCTCCGAAGGACTGGCCGGTGGCGCGCAGCTGGGCGTCGAGTACGGCCGTCTCCAGGGCCGCCTTGGCCATCTTGTGACCCTTGAACGGCTTCATGGCGCGCTTGACCGCGTGGGCGTCCGCCTCGGCGGGCAGCGCCGGGATCAGGAAGCGGCGCAGCACGTCGGCCGCCCCGTCGACGTACTCGGAGCAGTAGCGCGGTTCGGACATGGCGACGCACTCGCCCCAGCCCTCGCCGTCGGGCGTGACCACGCGGACGAGCAGGACGTCGCGTGCGGTCTCGACGCCGAAGGAGGTCCGGAACGGCGCCCGCAGGGGCATCGCGATCCGGCGCAGTTCAATTCCGTTGATCTTCATGCTGCTTGGCTCCTGGAGGAGGGGGAGAGGACGGCGGTCACGTGGCGTCGGTGGCGCGCGCGACGACGTAGGAACTGCGGTCATGGAAGCCGGTGACGCGGGCGCCATCGGCAAGGAGACCGCCGAGCACCTCGCGCATCGCGAGCCGCCACGCCTTGGCCGCGCCGGGGTCGGTGCGGCGCAGTCCCTCGATGTCCGGCGGCACCTCGACGATCAGGGTCGCGTCGTCCAGGCGCCCGACGGCGGGCAGGCCGTCGCGCACGGACAGCGCGGTCGCGGCGTCGTCGGGGACCGTCACGGGCAGGAGGCGCGACTCCACGGCGGCGATGGCCGCGGCGTCGTTCAACTCCCAGGCGATGAGCGCCCGGTCGGTGTCGTCACCGCCGTTGATGACGTCGTCCATCGCCCCGTAGAAGCTGGTGAGGTACTCCACCGGCCGCCCGCCCAGCTTCGTCAGGTTGAAGTGGGCGTTGCGCCGCACCAGCGGGTCGTAGGTCCACGTGATCCGGCGCAGCCCGCGGTCCAGGGCCCACCGGCGCTGATGGAGCTTGAGGGCAAGGCCCGCACGGCGGCCCGGCAGCGCACCGGTGACGTGCGAGTGCAGGGCCTCGCCGGCCGGGGCCGCGAAGAAGGCGACGGACGCGCCGACGAGCCGGCCGTCCTCGAAGGCTCCGGCGACGTAGTTGCCCGCGTGGGACAGCGCCCGCATCTGCTCGACACCCATGGGCGAGCTGCCGGGGGAGCTGCCCCAGATCGTCTCGAACAACGCGTTGGCGCCCTCCAGTTCGTGCAGTTCGTGCAGCTCCCGTACGACGAGACCGTGCTGGGTGGCCGGTGCCTGTACGTCGAGGGCGCTCACCGGGCCACCTCCTCGACGAGGGCTGCGAGCAGCCGGGCGCGGGGGACCATCTCGGCGACGACCAGGTGCTCGTTGTCGGCGTGCGCTCCGCCGCCGACAGCGCCCAGGCCGTCGAGGGTGGGGCAGCCGAGCCCGGCGGTGAAGTTCCCGTCGGACGCGCCGCCGACCGCGGCGGATGACAGGTGGCCCAGGCCCTGCCGCTCGGCGATGCGCTGGGCCCGCTCGAACAGGCCGGCCGAGGAAGTCGCCTCGAGCGGCGGCCGGTTGGGGCCGCCGCGTACGTCGAGGCTCGCACCGGGCACGGTGGTCTTCAGGGCGCGCATCGCCACGTCCACCCGCTCCTGCGCGCTGAGGGTCGGGACGCGGACGTCCACCGAGACGCGCGCCTCGGCGGGCACCGTGTTGGTCGTCGTGCCGGCCCCGACCACCGTGGGGACCACGGTGGTGCGCCAGTCCTGCGGGGCGCCGATGTTGATCTCCTCGGCCAGCGTGTCCAGGGCGAGGGTCAGATGCGCGGCCTCCACGGCCGCGTTGATGCCCTTCTCCGGTTCGAGGCCGGAGTGCGCTGCCCTGCCGTGCACCACCAACTCGTAGGCGGAGGTGCCCTTGCGGGCAGTCTTCAGCGCGCCGCCGTCCGCCGACGCCTCCAGGACGAAGGTCGCCGCGCACTGGCCGGCGGCCTCCTCGATCAGCGCTCGCGACGCGTCCGAGCCGACCTCCTCGTCGCCGGTCACCAGGACACAGACTCCCTCCAGGGAGGGCAGCGTGGCCAGCGCGTGGAACATCTGCACAAGACCGGCCTTCATGTCGAAGATCCCCGGGCCGCGCGCGATGCCATCGGTCACCGACCACGGATGAGTGGCCAGCGAGCCCATCGGCCACACCGTGTCGTGATGCCCGAGGAGCAGCACCCGGGGCGTGCCGAAGGACCACCGCAGGTGCGTGATGCCGTCGACGACGATGCGTTCGGGCGGGACGCCCAGGTGACGGGTTCCCTGCGCGGCCACGACGTCCGCGCTGTGCGCCACCGCCTCCAGGTCGGAGGAGAAGGACTCGCACACCACCAGTTCCTCCAGGTCCGCGAGCATCGCGGGAAGACTGAGGTCCGGCTGCTCCGGTATCGCGCCGCTCATCGGGTCCTCCCCAGCTGCTCGCGGAAGAGGCGCTGCACGTTGCCGCCCAGGACCGCGCGAATGGTGTCTTCGTCCAGGCCCCGCTTGGCCATGGCCTCGGTGAGTGCGGGGAGCTCCGCAGGTCCGTCCAGGCCCGGGAGCGAGGCGTCGAGGGCGACGCCCGTGTAGTCGCCGCCGTCGCAGCACGGCGGGGTGATGTCGGCGGCGACCTCCCGCAGGAAGTCCGGGCCGATGCCGACATGTTCGACGCCGACCAGCTCGACGACGTACTCGATGTGGTCGACGACCCGGTCGATGGTCTGCCGCTCCCGCTCCGCGGCCAGGAAGTCGGGGACGAAGTTGACGCAGACGACGCCGCCGGTGGCCGCGACGCCGCGGATCTGCTCGTCGGTCAGATTGCGATGGTGGTCGCACAGCGCGCGTACCCCGGAATGCGAGGCGATCAGCGGCCGGGAGGCGAGTTCGAGCACGTGCGCCACACCGGCCGCCCCCAGATGGGAGACGTCGAACACGATGCCGAGCCGCTCCAGTTCGCGCAGCGCCTCGACGCCGTCGCGGGTGAGTCTGGAGCCGGTGGCGTCCTCCCCGCTGCCGTCCCCGAGCGCGGACCGCCCCCAGTGGGCGATCGACACCATGCGGACGCCGAGACGGTGCAGCGTGCGGAACAGCTCCACGTCCGCGTCCACACCGGGTGCGCTCTCCAGAGCGAGCACCAGGGCGATCCGGCCCGCCGCCAGCGCGGCGTCGATGTCCTCGCCGTCCAGGCACAGGCGTACGTGGTCGGGGTTCCCCTCGGCGATGGCGTGCGCGCACTCGATCATCCGCAGGGTGCGGCGCAGTGCGCCTTCGGGGCGGTACTGGTCGTCCACGAACACCGGCAGGACCTGTATGTTCACGCCGCCCTCGCGCAGCTGCGGAAGCCAGCGCTCGCGGAAGAACTCCGCCCATCGGTGCGGTGGTCGCTCGACCACCGACATGAGCAGGTCGTTGTGCGTGTCGGCGACGACCGTTCGGCTGTGCAGATCTTCGGTCACCTTCGACTCCTCCTCTGATACATGCCTGCGACGCTATGCGAGTCCGGAGGAGCAAGGTTCGTCGGGAAGAACCAACATCGACAACGAGCTCCGTATCCCCGGACGATTTGCCCGGCGTCCATCGCCCAGGGCAGGGGAGCCGTGCCGGCCTGGGATCCCCGCATACCGGCCGCGCAGGGTTCGGACCGGGCGACGAAGCGCGCGACGCCCCGGGCCCCCAAGACTTCTCGGCGCAGGACGTCCAAGGGTCTCCGCACCACCGGAAGAGATACGTCCGCCGCTCGGCATCCTGGGGGCATGGGCCCGAAGGTCACCGGCCACTTCTACCGCCGACTCATCGAACGTACACCGGCGCACCGCGACCAGGAACACCTCCCCGCTGAGCGGCATCGCCGTGGCCGTCGGTCAACTCCACGCGGCCGGAGCCGAGACGACCGTCGCCGCGTCTGCACCGAGATCCCCTGGTGCAGACGCGGCACGGCGGATCAGCCCTCGTACCCGACCGCCTTGGCGTTGCGCCGGAAGTCCGACCAGACAGGTGAGGAGCACGCGCGGCAGTCGGCGCCGAAGAATTCGCCGCGCGCCTCTTGGTCGCCCATCAGGAAGAACCGGAACCAGGCGGTGATCGGACCCCGGAACCCGCCGCCGTCCCCTGCGGGAGTCACGTGCGATGCTCCCGCCAACTCCCCGTAGACGGCGGGGACATGACCGGCGCCGTGGTAGCGGGGAATCACCAGAAGCTCGGGGATCACCACCAGGTCGTGCTCGCCGCCGAGGATGAACATCGGGCCCTTGAGATCGCCGATCCTGCCCTGGGGGCCCGGCTCGACGGGGACGGTCACGTCGACGCGCGGGTCGGCACCGGCGTTGATAGCTCCGCCGCCGCCCTGCGAGTGCCCCGACGAGCCGACCCTTTCCAGGTCGACCTTGCCGTAATACGGGCTCCGGGGGTCCGCATCGGCCTTCTTCAGCACGTCGAGACCGTCGAGCATGGCGGTGCCCGAGCCCGACTGCGTGGTGTTCGCGGCGACCACGATGAACCCGTGGGAGGCGAGGTGTTTCAGGAGCCCGTCGTAGATGACCGGCGTCACGAACGAGCCGTTGCCCCAGATGATCACCGGGTGCTTCGTGCATCCCCTGCTGCCCAGTTCAGCGGGTCGCAGGATGGTGTGACTCGGTCCGGCGCGCTCCTTGGTCACGGCGAAGGGGCCGTCCTCGGCCCAGCGTCCGCCGACCGACGGACAACCGTCGACCCTACGAGCGGCCGTTCCAGGACCGGTGTCGGGCCGCCCGGCGTCCGGCCCGGGACTCGGCTGCGCGAGCCCTTGGCCCGTGAGCGCGGCCGACAGCGCGAGCGACGCCGCAAGGACGGCGGCGGACCGCCGCACCCGACGATTCCTCGGCATGGGGATCTCCTCTCCTGCGGTGCGGGCCGTCACGCGGTGCGGGCCGTCACGGACGCGCCGCGGCCTGGGCGACGGCTTCGCCGAAGGCGGCCATGCCCTGGGCGTTCGGGTGCAGCGGTGCCGCGACGCTGGACGGCACCAGACCCTCGATGTAGCGCTCGGAGGTCGCGGCGCAGGTATCGTGCCCGGCGCTGACGGCAGCGGTGTCGACGTACGTGGCGCCGTTGGCCTTGCTCTGCTGCGCGAGCACGCCGTTGAGCTGGTTCACGCGAGCCTGGAGGTAGTTGCCGTCCTTGTCCCAGATGGGCTGGGTGGGCCAGCAGCCGTCCTTGCGGATGTAGGTGGCGTACCCGGCGACGACGATCCGGGCGTTCGGGGCGCGCCGGTGCACCTCGTCGAGGGCCCGGCCGAAGGTGGCGCTCCAGGCCTCGATGGCCTTCGCGGTGGGGTCGCCCTTGGCCGCGGCGGTGTCGGCGCAGGAGATGCCGGCGGGCTTCGGCAGCAGGTTGACGCAGCCGAGCGCCGTGGCGACGAGACTGACGTCGTTGCCGCCGATGGTCAGGGTCACCAGGTCGGTGCTCGGCTTGAGGGCCTCGTACTGGGGCGGCAGCAGCCCGAACTGGCGGCCCGAGAAGTCACTCACCTTCGCGCCCGAGCAGCTGACGTCGGTGAGGTGTGCGCCCAACGCCTCGGCGGCGACCGCCGGATAGTTCCGTGCGGAGCGCAGACAGGACCACTGGCTCTGGTCGGGGACGAGGGGTCCTGCCGCGAACGAATCGCCGATGGCGACGTACTCCAGCGGCTCCGCGGCCCGCGAGGACGTCGCGCCGGCCGGAGAGACTCCAAGGGCGCAGGCGGACAGGGCGGCGGCCATGACCGCGGTGGTGCGGGCGCGTGTGGGGCGCACGGGCTCTCCTGTGTGGGGTGTACCGGGGGTAACGGACGCCCTTATGATCCGGGCCATCGCCGCCCGGGTGTTCTGGGCGCGCCACCAGACTTTCCGGGGGATCAGTTGTGACCGGTGACAAAAGCGTGGGCCGCTTCCTGATCGCCGACGTACCCGGACTGGCCGCGACCGTCACCCGGCGCATCGCCGACGACCTGCCGGTCTACGCGCGGCTGCCCGCCGAGGAACTGCACGGCGACGTCCGGGCCATCGTCGACATGACGATCCGCGCCTTCGCCGACGTACTGCGTACCGAGCGCATGCCACCCCCGGAGTTCCTCGAGACGGTGCGCCGCTCGGCGGCCAGGCGCGCCGAGGAGCGCATCCCCGTGGAGGCGGTCATCAGCGCCTACCACTACGGGGCCCGCATCTGCGTGGAGGAGGTGACGGCCACGGCCGAACCGCACGACCTGATCGAGGCCCACCGGCTGCTGCTCGACTGCCTGCGGGAGATCACGGCCGCCGTCACCTCGGGATACGTGGAGGAGAGCCAGTCCCTGATCGGGGAGCGCGACGCGGCCCGCCACACCGTCCTGTCCGCCCTGCTCGACGGCAGGGGAACCCAACTCGACTCCGCCCACCTGGGGATACGCCTCCCGCCGTGCTATCTGGCCCTCGCCTTCACCATCGGGCGCCACCCCGACGAGGACCGCCGCGACGTCGACGCCACCGTGGCCTCCCGCCGCAAGATCAGACGCCTGCGCACGGAACTCGACCGCACCCTCGGCCAACCCGTCCTCTCCCGCCTGTCCGCCGACGAGGGCCTGGCGCTCATCCCGTCCGAGGCGCCACCGGACCGCGCGGCCGACACCGACCGGGCCCGGCTCGAAAGGCTGACGGCCTCCCTCATCACCGTCAGCGGAGTACCCCTGGTCGCGGGAGTCGCCGCGAGCACCCCGGCCGACGTCCCGCACGCCGTCCGCCTTGCCACTGAGCTGCGCGACACCGCGACGGGCACGGGACGGCCGCCGGGTGTCTACCCCCTGACCGCGCTGCTCCTCGACTACCAGCTCACCCGCGCCAGCCCCGCCCGCGCCCACTTGGCCGCGCTGCTGACCCCCCTGGCGGACGGCCCGGACCTGCCGGCGACCCTGCGGACGTACTTCGCGTCGAACCTGGACCGCCGCGAGACGGCGGCGCGCCTGCACGTGCACCCCAATACCGTCGACTACCGCCTGCGCCGCATCGCCACCCTGACGGGCCTCGACCTCGCCGCACACACCGATCTTCTGACGCTGCGGGCAGCACTGAGCGCATACGACGCGACGGGGCGCGCCTGACGCAGGACGGGGCACGTGCGCACAGGGCAGAATCCAGAACCGTGATGATCACCGCGCGCGAACTGAACCGTGCCACCCTCAGCCGCCAACTGCTCCTCGAACGTGAGCCATTGACCGTCCAGGACGGCATGCGCCGCGTGGTCGCGCTCCAGGCACAGCAGCCTGTCTCCCCCTACCTCGCCCTGTGGAACCGGCTCACCGACTTCACCGCGGCGGACCTCGATGCCGCGTTCACCGACCGTTCGCTGGTGAAGGCGACCCTGATGCGGATCACACTGCACGCGGTGCACGCCGAGGACTATCCCGCCTTCCGCGCGGCGATGCAGCCCACGCTGTACGCCTCCCGGCTCGGCTCCCGTTTCGCCGCCTCGGGGCTGACCCCGGCGGACGCCGACGCAGTGGTGCCGGAGCTGCTGGACTTCGCCGCCCTGCCGCGGACCTCGGCACAGATACAGGAGTGGCTCGAGGAGCGCCTCGGCGCGGAGAAGGCGTCGAAGGCGGAGAAGTACGAGGGAGCGTGGTGGGGGCTGAAGGCGTACGCGCCGTTGCACCACGCCCCGACCGGCGCGCCCTGGTCCTTCGGACTCCGGCCGTCCTTCGTCGCAGCACTGAACGGGACCGTGCCGGCCGGCCGGGCTGCGGACCCGCAGGCGCTGCGGGCCCTGGTCCTGCGCTACCTGGCAGGGTTCGGGCCCGCGTCGGTCGCGGACGTGGCGCAGTTCTCCATGGCACAGAGAACAGCCGTACGCACGGCGCTCCTTGCCCTGGGTGACACGGTCGAGCGGCTCCAAGGGCCGGACGGGGAAGCGCTCTTCGACCTCCCGGGCGCTTCCCGGCCGCCCGCCGAAACCCCCGCCCCCGCGCGGCTCATGGCCATGTGGGACAGCATTCTGCTGGCGTACTCCGACCGCGGTCGCGTGATACCCCCGGCGTACCGGCCATGGGTGATCCGGCGCAATGGCGACGTATTGCCCACCTTGCTGGTCGACGGTCATGTCGCCGGTGTGTGGCGCCCGTTGCCCGACGCCATCGAGGCCACGGCCTTTCACCCGCTGTCACCCGCCACTTGGGACGCACTCGCCGAGGAGGCCCGGTCCCTGACGGCGTTCCTCGGCGACCGCGAGGCGGCCGTCTACAGCCGATTCCACCACTGGTGGACGAAACTTCCGGAGACCGAGGTCGAGGTGCGCATGCTGTAGCCGGCGCACCTCGACGGGCACGTGCGATCCGCGCCCTTGTGTCACAGATCGTCGACAGCGCCAACCGGACGCGGAGTTCTTCTCTCTTGCCCTGCGGACCGACCACCCCGTCCGCCGCGTTCCGTCACCACTGAGGAGATCTCCACCATGCCCGGGACATCCACTTCCATGATCCTGCGTCTCCACGGCCGCGTCGCGGCACTCGCCGTGGCCGGTATGGCTCTCGCCCTCGCTGTCCCGGTCCCGGCCACGGCCGATCCCGTCGGCGCCGCCGCCGCGGCCGACCCGGTCTCCGTCCTGAAGTTCACCGCTCAAGAACGCCGGGAAGCCCTCGCCTACTGGACGCCCGCCCGTATGAAGGCCGTCGGCAAGTCGGTGGACCTCGGTCCGACCGGGCCGAAGGCCAAGCCATGGCGGGGCACCACCCTGAAGAGCGTGGGGCGGCTGTTCTTCGTCAATGTGAACGGCGCCGACACCTGGTGCACGGCCACTGCCGTGAAGAGCGCCAACCGCTCCGCCGTGATGACCGCGGCCCACTGCGTGCGCCGGGGCTCCTCGCCCGTCAACACCAACTTCTCGATGGTGTTCGTCCCCGCCTACCACAAGGGAAAGGCTCCCTACGGCGCGTTCGCGGTGCGCTCGGCGGCGGCCCCGCGCAGCTGGGAGAAGGACTCCACCAACGACATGTCGGCACTGACCGTCGACGCGGACAAGAACGGCAAGAAGCTCACCGACCTCGTGGGCTCCCAGGCCATCGCCTTCAACCGCCCCGTCGGCGGCACCATCTCCTCCTTCGGCTACTCCGCCACCCGCCCCCAGCTGGGCGAGGAACTGCTGCGCTGTGTCGGCACGGCGAAGAAGGAGAACGGTACGCAGGCCATCCCCTGCGACATGAGCGGCGGCTCCAGCGGCGGCCCGTGGCTCGCCGACTTCAACGCCACCACCGGCAAGGGCGTCCTCGTCTCGGTCAACAGCTCACTGGACTCCCTGACTCCGACCAAGATGTACGGAGAGGTCTGGGGAGCCACGGCCAAGAAGGTGTACGACCGGGCCCAGCAGGGCTGAGGCGTCCGTCACCGGTTTCTGCGGGTGTTCCACTGCGGCAGTTGCTCGAAGAGGGACACGGCGTCGCCGTTCCAGTGCCCGTGCCAGGTGGCGGCTTCGGCTGTCGCCTCGTGGGCATAGTGATCGATGGTCTTCTGCAGGCGGGTGTGGACGTCGTGGCGGTGGGCGATGTCGCGGATGCGGTCGATGGCCTGCGGTGTGCAGTGCGGGTTGCCGAGGGCGGCCTTGACGGTGTCGTGGTCCTCGCCGTCTGTGGCGGCGAGGAGCTCGCGGGTGAGGTAGGTGTGGCGGCCCGCCCGCAGGTCGGCGCCCCTGGGCTTGCCGGTGACGTCGGGATCGCCGAAGAGGTCGAGGTAGTCGTCGCGTATCTGACCGCTGAGCCCGGCAGGCCGGGCGTAGCGGCGCAGGCTCTCCTCGTGTTCCGCCAGGTTCTCGCCCGCGGCGAGCAGGCCGAGGCGCAAGGGAGCGAGGATGCTGTAGCGCGAGGTCTTGTACTCGCACACCGTCTCAAGGAGCCCCTCGTCGTTCGAGGGGTTCACGTCGCGTTCGAGGTCGAGCACCTGGCCGATGACGGTGTCGGTCGTCACCCCGAGCTGGACGTCGAGCATGGCCTGCTTGCGGTCGGCGGGCAGGTCGGCGTCGAACAGGACGCGCAGGGCCAGGAAACCGGCGAGATCGCCCGCCATCATCGCCAGGCCAAGAGCGGCCTGCGGGTGGTCCGGGAAGTCTTCACGGCACGCGTAGTACGTCGAGGGGCCACCGCGCCGCATCGGTGAGTCGTCCATGATGTCGTCGAGGATGAGCGCGTGGCTGTGGAGCAGCTCAAGGCTCAGCGCGGCTTCCGCGAGCCCGGGCACCTCGTCCCGGGTGACGAGGCCGGCCGCCTCGTGGAGAAGGGTGATCCGGATCCGCTTCCCGCCGCGCAGCGAAAGCTGTGACAGGAGTTCCAGGCAGCGGGCCGGGAAGCGGCCCAGCCGCGCCCCGTTGAGGTCACCCGCGAGCTCGGCGAAGTACTTCTCGAAGGACGCGTCGAACCGCCGCTGGTGACCGGCGGCACGCTCGAAGGCGCTGACAGTGCTGCTGTTCATAGACCTGCGGGCCGACCTTCCTGTACGGGTGCGGTGTCCAGCCTGCCATTCGGGGTGGAAGGCTCCGTCACCGGTACCGGGGGCCGTGAACAGAGGCCGTAAAGGGGGCCGTGAAGAGGGAGCTGTGAACAGGCCCGAGGCTCACTCCTGCTTCTGCAGCACCCCTGCCTTCACGCACGAAGCCATCACCGCGAAGTTGCGCCGTACCTCTTGCTCCCCGATCAAGAACGGGTTGGGCACGGCTCCGCGCTCGCGCAGCGCGTCGATGTTGCGGGTGCCCATGACCAGGAACGGATGGGTGCTCAGCACGGTGTCGACGTGCTGCCGCTGGGCGCACGGCTCAGGTCGACCACGCAGAAGAGGTTGCCGTCCGGGTCGGCGAGGACGACGAAGTCGGGGTCGGGCGGATACAGCTCCCACTCGACGGCTCGCGCACCCAGTGAGATCAGCCGCCCGACCTCGGCCCGTTGCTCCTCCGTGGTGTCGGTGAACAGGTCCAGGTGGAGACGCGGCCGGGGCTCCGCCGGCGACGTGCTGTGCTGCAGGCCGAGGGCCCGGCCGGAGCCGTCCGCGTGGTCGAGCGTCCGCCAGGCCTCGCTCTTCCACTCCTCGGTGGCCACCAGGTCCAGCGCCTGCGTCCAGAAGGCGACCGCGCGGGGGATGTCGCCGACACCGATGACGGGAACTCCGAGTTTCAGCATGTGCCGGAGCCTAGGCCCCCGCTTCCGCGGGGCGGGCGCCTCCTGGGCCGAGCGGTCCACCGACGAGCACGAGGCCGATGCCCTGTTCGCGGCCCGCCGACTCGCCTACCCCGCGCTGGAACGCCTGGGCCCGGTCCTCACCGAGGACGTCTGCGTACCCAAGGAGCGCATTCCGGAGATGCTCGGCCGCATCGAGAAGACCGCCGTCCGGCACGACATCCTCATCGCCAACATCGCGCACGTGGGCAACCTGCATCCGCTGCTGATCACTCAGCCCGGCGACGACGCCGCACGCACGCGCGCCCAGGCGGCCTTCGCCGAGATCATCGCCGATGCCATCGCCCTGGGCGGTACGGTCACCGGCGAGCACGGGGTGGGCCTGCTCAAACGCCCGGGGCTCGCCGCGGAGATCACGCCGGAGGTCATGGCCATGCAGCAGGCCGTGAAGCGGGCCCTCGACCCGTACGGCGTGCTGAACCCCGGCAAGGTGCTGTCCTGAGGGCCGCTCGGCAGAGCCCCGTTGACCTGCCCGAAGGCAGGTCAACGGGGCTTTCTCACATCCGCTGGGCGGGCAGTTCCCGCACGTATCCGGCGACCAGCGTCGCCACCGCCTCAGGAACCTCCATGTTCATGGGGTGGGTGGCCTCGATCCGGCGGACAGTGACCGTCGGCCGGGCGCGGGAGAGCACGTCCAACTCGCCGGACACCCCCTGGGCGAACCGGGCGCTGAACTCGGCGAACCACTCCATGCCGGGCGCGGGCGGCAGCTGTCGCCCGGCCTGTACCAACAGCAGTGGGCGCTCGACCCCCTCCAGCCATGCCGTGACACCGAGCGCGGAGAGCCGGTGGAGTTCGTCCACGATCTCCCTCGCCTCCGCCGGCTCCGGCAACGTCTGCCACTTGCCGTCGGGCAACGGGCGTGCGGCAGCGCGGGCAGCGGCCTCCGCGTGATCGGCGGGAATCCCGAACCGGACAGCGGCGTCGACCTTCTGCTCGACGTACTCGGGTGGCGCGATGGCCCCGGCCGTCGCCAGCAGCCCTTCACTCACGCGTTCGGCGCCGGGGTATGCGCGTGGCCACCAGAAGCCGTCTAGGTTCACGGCGGCGCGGGCACGTTCCGGGTAGGTCCGGGCGTACTCGACGGCGATCATGCCACCGAGGGAGTGGCCCACCAGCACGGCCTCCGACACCCCGTGGGCGTCGAGAGTCTCCGCGATGTCCCGCAGCACGGCGGGGATGGTCCAGGGGGAGAGGCGAGAAGAGAGGCCGTGTCCGGGAAGGTCGACGGCGAGAACACGGTGCCCGGCGGTGAGGAATGCGGCCGAGGCGTCCCAGTCGGTGAGTGACCGTGAGAAACCGTGCAGGAGAACCAGTTGAGGGCCTTCGCCCCCGTAGTCGTGTGCATGTAGGAGTGTCATCGCCGGTCACTGTAGGAGGCACACGGTGTTTCGCACACCGAATAAATAAGAGCGAAAAAGCGAGCGCCGCGGCAGGGCTAGAACCGGCCCGGTGTGTCGTCCCCCGGATCACGCGTCCCGTCGGTCCTGCGCTGACCCGCCAGCAGCCCGTCCACGCCGAGGAGCTGGAGGATCTGCCGCACGGCCCGGGACGGATGGAGCACGATCAGGCGGCCGTCCGCCGCCCGGCACCGTTCGTGATGCGACAGCAGTTCGTTGACGCCGGAGGAGTCGATGAACGTGACGTTGGCGAGATCCAACTCGACCCTCCTGGCCAGCAAGGGCTCCAGCGCGTTTCGCAGCGTGGGCGCGCTCTCGATGTCCAGGTCCCCGGACACACGCATCAGTACCGGATCCAGGCCCAAGACCGTATCCACATGCAGCGGTTCGGATGAGGCGGGAGCCATACCGGGTGGTCTCCTCAGGTGCGTGGATCGGGTCAGGTGCGCGGATCGGGCCGATGGGGTGTGCGGGTGGGTCCGTCAGACAGCGGCCTCCTGGTTGCTCGTCCGTCGCGCATGAATATGCCCCGAAATGCTGCGCCGCACGCACGTCATAAGTGGAACGCTGCTTGCAGGGACACCTCGGGGCGGAGTCGGTGCCGCGCTGGGGTGGGCAGACCGCCGGAGCACCAGGGTATGTCTGCGCGGGCCCCGCCTGGAGTGCTCCCTCCTCGAGAGGCGAGGCCCGCTCCTCCACCAAGTGCTCAGGAGCCGGCGAGATCTCCTGGTCGGCGCGGCACTTGGGAGGCTGCCTCGCTGGCATGCCTGCCCTCGTCGCGAACAGGTAGGCAGGCCAGATCGCGTCAAACGACGGCAACGGTCCTCGTGCCGCTCAGGCCGATTTCGTCACGGGTGCCGGGCGTGGCCCGCTCGGGACATCGGGCCGGGGGAGTTCGCGCCGGGTGCGGACCGGCGACAGCAGGACCGGCAGGAACGCGACCGACATCAACGCGCCGCCCACCCACAGCGCTGTCTTCAGTCCGGTGAACTCGCCGAGCGCTCCCGCCACCGCGGAGCCGACCGCGATCGCACCGGTCAGCAGAAAGCGGAAAGTGGCGTTCATGCGGCCGAGCAGGGCGTTCGGCGTCAGCTGCTGGCGCAGGCTCACGCCGAGCACGTTGTCGACACCCATCTTGAAGGTCACCATCAGCCAGCCGGCACCCGCCACATACAGCCAGCCGCCCCGGTCGATCAGCGGGACGAGCAGCGCGGCGGGAGCCAGGCAGAGGCCGACGAGGCCGAGGGTACGGCCGTAGCCGAAGCGCCCGGCGATGGCGCGGGCGGTGCGGGCGCCGAGAAGGATCCCGAGGCCGCCCGCCGCCCAGTACAGGCCCAGCACGCCCTCGGGCAGCTTGAGCTCCCGCACGAAGAGCACCGGGAGCAGGGTGTTCACGATCACCGAACCGAAATTGAGTATGGCGGCGGAGAAGGCAAGGGCGCGCAGCTCCTGGTTGCCCAGCACGTGCCGCAGGCCCTGCGCCATCTCCGTGCGCAGCCCGGTGGGGTGCTCCCCTCGGGGCGGGGCCGGCTGGGACGGGCGTACGCGCGTAAGACTGATCGCCGAGGCCAGATACCCGACGGCGCTGCAGATCACCGCGAGCGGCGCGGTGAGCAGCTGGACGAGACCGCCGCCCGCGCCGCGGCCCCCGATGCTGCCCGCGGCCTGGAGGCTGACCATCGCGGCGTTGGCCCGCACCAGCCCGTCGCGGCCCACCAGTTGGGGCAGCACGGTCTGCGAGCCGACGTCGAAGAACACGGTCGCGCAGCCATTGAGCAGCGCGACCACGTAGAGCTGGCCGAGCGTGAGCCGGTCGAGCCCCCAGGCCACCGGGATCGAGGTGAAGAGCGCCGCCCGCACCAGATCCGCGACGATCAGCACCCGCCGTTGCCGTATTCGGTCCACCCAGGCTCCCGCGGGCAACCCGATGAGCAGGAAGGCAGCGGTGCCGAGCGCGGCGAGCAGTCCCACCTGTCCGGCGCTCGCGTCCAGTGCGGAGACGGCGAGCAGCGGGAGGGCGACGTACCCGATGTTGGTGCCGAGCTGGCTGATCGCGCTCGCGGTGAACAGCGCGCGGAAATCGGCTGTCCAGAGGGAGTCGGCGGTGCTGGGCGGCTGGTCCGGTCGTCTGATCATGGCGGCCAAACTGCCCCACGGTCCGTGCGGCCCCCCAATGATTTAGCGTGAGCTGAATGCTGCAGATCGAGTTCACGGCCGAGGACGTCGCCCGCACCCGCTTCGCGGTCTCCCCGCTGTGGGAGGTCGTGGCCAGCGTGCGGGTCCTCAAGGGCGCCGACGAGCAGGGACTGCACCGGCGTTGGGCCGATCAGGTCCGCCCCCGCCTCGCGGCCGCGAAACTGGACCTGGCCCCGCTCTCCGCTCTGGTCCAGGTCCCCACGTACGGCATCCCGGGTTTCCTGGTTCCCCCGCCGACCACCCCGCAGCCCTCCCTCGACGTGGAGTTGGCGGCCCTGCGCACGACCCCGTACGAGTTGCTGCGTACCTCGTCGGACGCGGCGCAGGCAGGCGTCGAAGCCCTGCGCGCAGACCCGGAGCGCGGCCTCGGCCGGCTCGCGGACACCATCGCCGCCTACTGGGACGTGGCGATCGCCCCGCACTGGCCGCGCATCCGCACCCTGCTCGAAGGTGACATCCTGCACCGCGCCACACTCCTGGCCGAGGGTGGCGCCCGGCGCCTCTTCGACGACCTGGACCCCCAACTCGCCTGGAACTCCGGCACCTTGAACCTGGAGCACCGCTTCGTCCGCGGCGAGCGCACCCTGGACGGCCGCGGACTCCTGCTGTGCCCCTCCGCGTTCATCTGGCCGCGCATCTTCTCCACGATCGGCTTCGACCCCTGGCAGCCGACCCTGCGGTACCCGCCCCGGGGCGTCGGCACGCTGTGGCACCCCCGTGCCGCGGCGCCCTCCACCGCCCTGGCCGCCGTCCTCGGCCGCTCCCGGACCCTTCTCCTCACCCAGCTCACGGCCCCCGCCACCACGACCGACCTCGCCGCGCGCACCGGCCTCACCGCCGGAGGCGTGTCGCAGCATCTGACGGCGATGCGGGCGGCGGGCCTGGTGACGGCGCACCGGACGGGGCGGCTTGTGCTCTACGCGCGGACGAGCGTGGGAGAAGCGCTGCTCACGGCGGGCGACTGACGGACGAGTCCGCAGGGTCAAGCGGGGGCGGCACCGTCGGCGAAGTGCGGCAGCACCATAGCGACCAGCGCGTCGACATCGGCATCGACCATCGGCTCGTCCGTCATGCCCATCCGGTGGCCTGCGTCTCAGACGCGTTCCAGGACCACCACCGGGATCTGCCGGTCCGTCTTGCGCTGGTAGTCGTCATAGGAAGGCCAGGTGGCGGCCATGGTCCGCCACATGTCCGGCTTCTCCTCCGGGGTGGCGGTGCGTGCACGGGCGGTGTACTTGTCGCCCTTCACCTGCACCTGGACCTCGGGGTTCGCCTCGATGTTGCGGAACCAGAGGGGCGGTTCGTCGGCTCCGCCGTTGGATGCCACCACGAGCACGTCGTCTCCGTAAGGCTGGTAGATCAGCGGAGTGCTGCGCTGCTCGCCGCTCTTGCGGCCGATGGTGGTGAGGATCAGCACCGTCGTGTTCTGCCAGTCGTGCCCTTCCTCGCCATCGGTCGCCACGTAACGCTCGACATGCTCTTTACCGAAAAGCATCTGCCGTCTCCCTTTGTGTACCTGTTCCGACTGTGCTGACCAACTCTTCACGGTCGCGCCGCGGTTTCCCGCCAACGTGGCGCCGCGTCGGCGCGCCCGGCGTAACGAGACGTCGAACATGGTCTTCGACCGCTTGGCCGACTTCGGCCCCAGAGTCGAGGAAGATCACGCGCGACACGTCGAAGAAGCGGGTGGCATCCGGGACTCCTTGCCCTTCGGAGCCAAGCAGACGTACTCACCGCTCCCTATTCGCTGCCACGCCGGAGCACATGGTCTCTTCGTGGTGACCGCCGCGGCCGTCGGCCCCGCCACCGGGCGCACCTGACCTGGGGGAATCAGTAGCACGATCCAGCCGCTGGGCATCGTTCTCGTCGCCTCCGCCGACGACGTAGGCGGCCCCGAAGCCGGCTGACCGGGGGCAAGGTCATGGACGGCGACAGCCCAGGCCTGGAAGCCAGAAGTCGCTTCTTCTACCCGCTCTTTGCCGTTTGATGACACCGCAGAGGAAACTTCAGGCAGATGGGCTGCTTGTGGGAGTGGTGTGATTGGCGCCCCCAAAACCCCGCCCACCAGGGCTCGTTGGGCGGAACATGGATGATGACACGAGAGACACGCTTCCCGCGCCGCCCCAGGGTCAACTCCTCACCGGTGCCTACTGGTTGGATTCGCCCGCACATGCGGGTGAGGAATGCGTGTGGTGCACGCAGCTGATGCAGGCAGGCGCCACGTCCGAGCCACGGGCCCGCTCGCAGGTCGAATGATGCCGCGCCATGTCGCACCGGGCTCGGTGCGACACGGTGGCCGTCGCTCGCTCAGTCCTCGGGCCGGACGCGGCCTTCGACGACGAGGTTGCCGTCTTCGGTGAGACGGGCGAGGGCGCCGGTCTTGAAGAAGCCATCGGGGGTGAAGGCGCGGGCGTTCTGGCCGGGAGCCTTGTAGTAGCCGCGCAGGGTGTAGGGGCCGCGCGTCCAGAGGTGCCCCGGAGATCCCGCCGGGACGTCGGTGCCGTCCGGGCCGGTGAGACGGACCTCGTCCCCCGGCGAGAGGGGGCGCCCCTGGGTGTGATGGATGACCTCGTCGGTGTCGGCGAGGCGGGTGAGGGAGAGCAGCCCCTCGGCCATGCCGAAGACCTGCTGGAGCCGGCAGCCGAAGGCAGGCCGGATGCGGGCCGCGAGTTCGGGGTGGAGCGGTGCGTCGACGACCTGGACGAGGCGCAGGCTGGAGAAGTCGTACCGGCCGTCGGGGAGGGCGTCCAGCCACGGTTCGGCGTCGGCGGCGCTGAGGGAGGCGATCGTGACCTTTTCCGTCTCGATCGCACGGAAGACGTCGGCGGGTTCGGGGTCGTCGATCAGTACGACGGTGCCGCCGGCCGCCAGGGTTCCGACGATGCCGGGACAGCCGAAGACGAAGTTGGACGCGGCGGGGAGGGCCGCGAGGCAGACGTCATCGGGGCCCAGGCCGATGAGTTCGGCAGCGGCTCGGCTCTGGTACGCGTAGTCGTTGTGGGTGCGCGGGACCAGATCGGGCACGGCCATGGCGCTGTCCGACGGCTTGTCCGGCGACCTGCCCGACGGCCTGTCCGAGGGCAGGAAGAACGCGGCGTCGTTTGGGTCGTACGCGCGGTCCGGGCCGCGCGGAGCGTCCAAGGTGCTGAAGGGGAAGAACAGACATCCGCTGGCAGCGGTGGCGAAGCCGCCCTGACCGCCATCGGGGTCGTCAAGGGTGAAAGCGCGGCGCAGGCGCGGATTGTCGTCGCTGACCTGCGAGGCCATCTTCGTGTGGTCGAAGCCGCGATGGACGCCGGGGCCTATGTACGCGGCGGCTTCGGTGACATGGGTGAGGTGCCCGATCTCGTCGGTGCGGTGAGAGGTGGGCGCCAGCACGGGAAGGGCACCGGCACGCATGAGGGCGTAGACGGTGATGACGAACTCAGGGATGTTCGGGAGCTGGACGATGACCCGGTCGCCCGCCCGGACGCCTCGGAGCGTGAGCCCGGCAGCCATGCGGTCGACGCGGCGGTTCAGCTCGCGGTACGTGAGGCGACGCTCGCCGTGCACGAGGGCGGTGCGGGTGGCGTACGTACGGGCGTGCTCGGCGAGGAGCTGGGGCAGGGCGGCGCCCTGGTAATACCCCTGGTCGTAGTAGCGGCCGATGGCCTCGGGCAGGCGCGGGGTGCAGCCTTTCAGCATGATCCGGGCTCCTTCCGGGTGGCCGCGTGAGGATGTGGATCACGGGCGGCTCAGACTTGCATGCCGGATGCGGAAGCGACAACCAGCATTTGCTGCGCCGCGGGTCTTGGGTGTCTGCCGCTCCCAGGCGTCGGCCACCGGTAGAGCAAGCCCCTCAGGCGTCAGTAGGGCAAGCCCTCCGACGCCGCACGCAAGGCCGCGAGCAGGCAAGCGGTGATCTCTTCGCCCGATGCCGCGGGGTCATCCGCATACCGCTGGGCGAAGTCCTCCGCCGCCGCGCGCAGCGCGCCGTTGAGGGTCGCCGCGTGCACCTTCACGCTCAGGTCGTCGGCGCTGCCGCCGGACCGCTGAGCGAGGAGCCTGCCGAGTACGGGCAGGGCGTCGTCGTGGGCCTGGAGCCAGACCGCGCGCAGCGCCGGGTCGGTGGAGGTCATCCGGATCAGGTCGAGGATGACGGGGGTGTAGGCGGGCAGTTCGCCGACCCGGCAGGTCTCCGCGAAGAAGTCCAGCAGGCTCATCTCCGCGGGCCAGTTGCGCAGTTCCGCCACGGCGAAGTCCAGCCCCGCCGACAGGAGGGGCAGCACACAGCTTTCCTTGGTGGGGAAGTGACGCCACATCGTGCGGGCGGAGATCCCCACGGCTTGCGCTATCTGCTCGCCCGTCGTGGCGGTGACGCCTTGTGAGGTGAACAGGCGGACGGCTTCACGGGCGATCTCGAAGCGGAGAGCCGCTTTCCGCCGTTGGACGAGCGACGGTCTGACGTCGTCCTCCGGCGTCCGGCCTGGCTCGGTGGGTGGCGCGTCGCGCACTCTCGACTCTCCTCTGCCTCGATCACGGCAGCATAGCGAGCCGCCAGGTGACGCATGCAGACGTCTTGTCACAGACTGACACCCAGCCCTACTCTCCCGTAAGTGACCAGCGGGTAACCCTTGTTGGCTGGAACTGTCATGCGCACGTCAATCACGTCGCGCTCGTACTCGCACCCCCACCCGCCCGTCCAGGAGCCGCTCATGCCCCCTCCCAGTAGACGCGCCCTGCTCACCGGCGCCGCCGGACTCGCGACCGCGAGCGTCCTCCCGTGTCCGACCGCCTCGGCTGCACCTTCCCGGGCAACCCGGGCACCGCTGACCCGCGTACGGCTGACCCGGGAAGAGCACCGGGTCGTCATCATCGGATCCGGCTTCGGGGGAGGTGTGGCGGCGCTCCGCCTCGCGCAGGCCGGCCTGCCGGTGACCGTGCTCGAACGGGGCCGGCGCTGGCGGACAGGACCGAACGCCGAGACCTTCCCCCGGGTTTCGGGCCTCGACAAACGCGTGCTCTGGTACGGCACCCTCCCGGCGGCGGTCAGGCCCCTCGCCAAACTGCTGGGAACCCCGCTGAACTTCGCGCCCTACACGGGGCTCCTGGAACCCGTGCTCGGAGAGAACATCCTCAGCGTCTGCGCGGCCGGGGTCGGCGGCGGATCGCTCGTCTACCAGGGCATGACCCTCCAGCCGTCGGAGGCGGTGTTCAACACCTGGCTGCCCGAAGAACTCGACTACCGGCGCATGAACGAGATCCACTACCCGCGGGTCGCGAACATGCTCCGGGTGGCCACGGCCCCCGAGGCGCTGGTCAGCACGCCCACCTATGCCGCGGCCAGGGTGTTCGCCGAGCGGGTGCGCGGAGCCGGGTACGGCCTGGAGAAGATCCCGATGCCGATCGACTGGGACTACGCCCTCGCCGAACTGCGCGGCGAGATGAAACCGTCGTACACGAACGGCGATTGCGCCCTCGGCGTCAACAACGGCGGCAAGCACTCCGTCGACGTGACCTACCTTCGGCAGGCCGAGGCGACCGGCAAGGTGACCGTCGCGACGCACCACAACGTCACGTCCGTGGCGCGGACCGCCGACGCCCGCTGGGAGGTGCGGGTCGACCGCACCGACGACTCGGGACGGGTGCGGGAACAGAAGATTCTCATCACGCGTGGCCTGGTCATGGCGGCCGGCAGCGTCAACACCAGCAAGCTCCTCGTCCGCGCGGCGGCCACCGGCACAGTCCCCGGCCTGCCCGACGGCCTCGGCGAAGGATGGGGCACCAACGGCGACCGCATCTACGCATGGACGAACCTGCGGGACGACTTCGGGAGCGAGCAGGGCGGCCCGGTGGTCTTCGGCAGCAAGGCGTGGCAGGACCCGGCCACCGCGAACACGATCATCCAGGCGTCGCTGCCGCCCCTGGGCCTCGACACCAGGACGACCATGCTGGTCGGTTTCGGGGTGAGCCCCGATCGCGGCCACTTCCGTTACGACGCCTCCGCGGACTCCGTGTCGCTGCACTGGCCCCGGGACGGCGACGCCGCAAGCCACCGGCACATCCAGCGCCGGATCTCCGGGGTGTCCAAGGGGCTCGGCGTGCTCACGGACACCAACTCCCTGGTCAACAGCACCTGGCACCCGCTGGGCGGAGCACCGATGGGCACCGTGTGCGACATCGACGGCCGGGTGCGCGGACAACGCGGGCTCTACGTGCTCGACGGCGCGCTGATCCCCGGCACCACGGGTGCGTGCAACCCGTCCATGACCATCGCCGCCGTGGCCGAACGGGCGATGGACGCCATCACCACCCACGACATCGACACCATCATCTGAATCCCGGGATCCGGCGATCTCGGCACCCCGAGCCAGGAGCACACCATGAGCCGCAAGAGACAGCCTTCGCGTTCTGCCCCCACCACCCGCTCCACTGCCAAAGCCCGGATGGAGTTGGGGGAGTTGACCCCCCGGCGTGGCACCGGCGTCCGGCTGCGCCTGGTGGCGGGCATCGCCGCCGGCACCGTCTGCGTGGGTCTCTCGGGAGCGCCGGCCACCGCGGCCGACGAGCAGCCCGTCGTCTCCCGGGGCGTCACCATCCCCACCTTCTACAACCCGCCCGCCGAACTACCGGCCGCCAACGGCGCGTTGATACGAACCGAGCCCCTGCCGCTCGGGCTGAGCATCCCCGGCCTGGACGGGCGCCCCATGCCGGGCACCGCGAGCCGCCTCATGTACAAGTCCACCGACTCCGCCGGGCAGCCCGTCGCGGTGACCGGTGCCTACATAGAGCCCTCGGCCGCCTGGACGAAACCCGGGCCGCGCCCGCTGGTGGCCGTGGCCTCCGGCACCATGGGGCAGGGCGACCAGTGCGCCCCCTCGTTCGCGCTCCAGCACCCGCTGACCCTCAACGGCGAAACGGTGTCCGTGGGCTACGAAGCCCTGGCCATCTACCGGATACTGGCCACCGGGGCGGCCGTGGTCCTCACCGATTACGTCGGCCTCGGTGCCACCGACCGCGTGCACACCTACGTCAACCGCCTCGACCAGGGGCACGCCCTGCTGGACGCGGCCCGCGCCGCCCGAGCCGTACCGGGGGCATCCGTCACCGCGGAGTCCCGCACCGGCCTGTACGGCTACAGCCAAGGCGGTGGCGCCAGCGCGGCGGCAGCCGAGCTCCAGTCCTCGTACGCCCCCGACATCAACCTCGCCGGGACCTACTCCGGCGCACCGCCGGCGGACCTCACCTCGGTCATGAAGGGGATCGACGGCAGCGCCCTGGCCGGTGCGCTCGCCTGGTCGATCACCGGCTTCGCGCAGGCGGACCCCGACCTGCGTGCGGTCGTCGACGCGCACATCAGCACCGCCGGAAAGGCGGCCCTGAAGGACGCCTCGACGATGTGCGTCGGTGACGCGCTGTTCGGCTACGGCTTCACCAAGAGCAACAAGTGGACCACCGACGGCAAGTCCGTCGGTGACATCATCTCCGCCGACCCCCGGGCGAAAGCCGCCCTGGACAAGCAGCGCATCGGTACGCTCAAGCCCACCGGTCCGGTGCGGCTGGCGACCGGCGTGCAGGATGACATCGTTCCGCACGCGCAAGCCCGGCAACTGGCCGTGGACTGGTGCCGCAAGGGCGGCAACGTCACCTACGAGCCCTTGGTCCTGCCGAACCTCGGCGACAAGATCCTCACCAACCACCTCGTGCCCCTCATCACCGACCAGGGCGATGCCGTCTCCTGGCTGACCGACCGGCTCTCCGGCAAGCCGGCCACCTCCACCTGCTGGAAGATGCCGCTCCAGCCCTGACCGGACCGCCGTCCCCGCCCCGGCCGCGACAGGGCTCAGGCGGGGACGGATTCGTCGAAGGGGGGATAGCTCCCGCTGCCCGATCGCTCGGCCGCATCGATGTAGACGGTGAGGGCGTCGCGGGACTGAGCGAGCCGCCGCATCTGATCCTCCAGCCGCTGCCGTCGCGACCGCATCGCCGTCAGCAGCTCGGAGCACCCGGGCAGCTCCGGGGCTTCCCCGACCGCACAGGGCAGCACGTACGCGATGTCCTCGGACGACAGCCCGGCGCCGAGCAGGTGCCGGATCTGCGTCACCCGCAGCACGGCGCTCTCGTCGTAGTCGCGGTAGCCGTTCGCCCTGCGGTCCGCCTCAAGCAGTCCCTGGGCCTCGTAATAGCGCAACTGGTGGGCATTGACGCCCGTACGACGACTCAGTTCCCCGATTCGCATCGCACCTCGCTTGACCTTCATACCGGTATCAACGTTGACGATGTTGCCATGAACAACAAAACCGCTACACCTGTTGCCGTCATCGGACTCGGGCTGATGGGCCAGGCACTCGCCGGCGCGTTCCTGAAGGCCGGACACCCGACGACCATATGGAACCGTACGACCTCCAAGGCCGACCAACTGCTGGCCCAGGGAGCGCAGTTGGCGCCCACCGTCGGCGATGCACTCAAGGCGGGCGCCCTGACGGTCGTCTGCCTCACCGACTACCAGGCCCTGCAGGAGGTGCTGGGCGGTGCGGACGAAACCGCCCTCGATGGAACGACGTTGGTCAACCTGACCTCGGGCGACTCGACTCAGGCCAGGGAAACCGCCCGCTGGGCCGAGCAGTACGGTGCCCGTTACCTGGACGGCGCCATCATGGCCATCCCGTCGGGGATCGGGACCGTCGATGCGGTGATCCTGCACAGCGGGCCGCAGTCGGACTTCGAGGCGCACAAGCCGACGCTCGACGCTCTCGGCACGGTCACCTACCTCGGTGCGGATCACGGTCTCGCGTCCCTGTACGACGTGGCGGGCCTGGCCATGATGTGGAGCGTCCTGAACGCCTGGCTCCAGGGCACCGCCATGCTCAGGACGGCCGGTGTCGACGCCGCGACGTACGCGCCGTTCGCGCAGCAGATCGCCGCCGGGGTGGCCGCATGGCTGCCCGGATACGCCGAGCAGATCGACCAGGGGTCCTTCCCGGCCGAGGTCTCGGCCATGGAGACCGACGCGCGGGCGATGGCGCACTTGGTCGAGGAGAGCGAGGCGCTGGGCGTCAACGCCGAACTGCCGCGGCTGATCAAGGCCATGGCCGACCGCTCGATCGCCGCTGGACACGGAGGGGAGCAGTATCCCGTACTGATCGAGGAGTTCGGCAAGCCCGGTATCGACTGACTGCCTGCCCGAGTGGCCTGGGGGGCTACTGGCGGGTGGCGAGGGCCAGTTGATGCAGGTCTTCCAGGGCGTCGACGAGGACGGTGTGCTGGTGCCACTTGATCCAGGTGCCGAGCGTGCGGCTCGTGGTGTCCAGGGTCTGGAGCTGTGCCTGGGTGAAGCCGACCAGGGGGCGCGCGTGATGGGAGGAGATGACACCGCGGACGACGTCCTGGTCGTCGACGAGCGGGATGCTGTGGCAGGCGCGGCTGCCGGCCATGAGGATCACTTGGCGGGTCTCGTCGTCGAAACCGGCTGACGAGGCCACGTCCTTGACGGTGACCTGGTTGCTGGCCGCGGCGGCTCGCGAGCACGCGGTGTTTCCGTCGACGAACGCGAAGAAGTCGGTGAACTGCCGGGACAGGCCCGTGTGCTTCGCCATCCGCAGGACGCCGTCCTCCAGCAGCTGCACGTTCCCCATGTCCGTACCGGTGACGGTCAGGACGCGCTGCAGGGCGGCGCCGAGGACCTCGCCCTGGTTGGCGGGGTTGAGGGTGCCTGCCTCGAGTGAACTCAGGTCGGGTACCGGATGCTGTTCGCGTCCGCTGAACCATGCCTTGGCGCCCGGTCGCGGTCCCGGTGTCCTGGCCACCGCGGCGGCCAGCTGGTGCAGCTTGATGTTGGCCCGCTGGGAGGCCTGGCGCAGCAGGTCGAACGCCGCCTCCGCGTTCGCCAGGCGATAGCGTTCGACCAGGACACCCTCGGCCATGGCGATCCTGGGGCGTGCACGTGCCTGGACCTCCAGCTCGGACACCTGCCCGCGCAGGTGCTCGGCGGTGGCGCGCAGCTCTTCCGTCTCGTTCCTGAGGGAAGGGGAGTCGCCCTGGGAGCCCCGGCCCATGGGCCGGTCCTCGGGCTGGGGCGCAGACGGAATGTTCGTCACGTTCTCTCCCATGGCGGCACGCTGCCCCATCCTTCTCGTCGATCAGCGAGCAGCGGCCGCGACGTCCCTGACGCCGCCCACGCCAGCTCCGTTCGCTGGAGGGGTCCGCTGCTCACACACCAGGCAGACCTTAACCCGAGGTGTGGACGGTGTGACGGCCGCCCTGAAACATGGGCGCACGCAGGGGTGATTGGTGGCGATGTGCCGGATTGCGGAGGGGGCGTGCCTGCCCGATCGGCTCCGGATCCGGCCTTGATCCGCAGGGGCGGGCTTGGCTGTGAGGCGCTCGAAATCTTGTGGTGGAGCGCCGCCGTGAGCCATTACCGTGCTGCCGGACCGATTCGCCGAGGCAAGGACGTGCCGTTGTACACCCTGTGAGTCTTCCCGAGCGCTGATTCGTCGCCGTCGCGCATGCGCGACGTGCCGCTTCTTGCTGCGGACTTCTCACTGGAACCGGTGTACTTCTGTGCTCAATAGCTGGGTGGTCATGCCCACCTGCCTGCCGACCGTTCTCCGCCGTTGCCACGCTTGCGCGTCGGAGCGTTTCCGGGCGAACGGAAAATTTCGCGTCAACGCACACCACAAGCTCCTCGATGCCTGGCTCCTCGCGCTCTGTACCGCTTGCGGAGAGACCATCAAGCTCACGGTCCTGGAGCGGAGGAATGTGCGCTCGATACGTTCTGAGCTCCTGGACCGGATGCACGACAACGACCCTGGCCTGGCAGCCGAGCTGCTCCAGGACCCGGTCGTGCGGCGCCGTAATCGCATCGCCCTGGACTGGGACGACGCCTGGCGCCTCGACACCGGCGGATCGGATCACCTGGACCGCGAAGTGATCGACATCTTGGTCCGCTTCGCGGCACGGATCCCTGTCCGGCCGGTGCGGCTGATCGCCGAGGGGTGTGGTCTCTCACGGGCCGAGGTCGAAAGGCTGATCACGGAGGGGAAGCTCGTCTCGGCGGTCCGGCTGACCGGCAAGCTGTCCGGCGACTTCACCTTCACCCTCAAGCGCTGACCCCTTCCTCGGGGCCACAGGTCCCTGGCCATGGCCAGGGACCTGTCCGGCGGGATCCGTCAAGATCCGCCGGGCAGGCCCCAAGAGGCGGTGGGGGACTGAGGGCCGGGGTCAGGCGTCGCGCTTCTGGACGTCTTCCTGCGCGCCTTCGTTAGGGGTCAGCGCGTCTGCCGCCTCACCCTCATGCTTGCGCCGCCTGCCGTCGTCCCCCACACGCGCCTCGGCGTCCTCCACCTCGTGCAGAATCTCGTCGGCGGCGGTCTGAGGGTGCTCCTCGTCGTGCGAGGGCTGGTGCTCGGGGGTGTGCCGGCTCATGTGTCTCCTTGCTCGCGTGGCGTCCGCCGAGGGCGGGCACCGTGCTTTCCGTCGTGTGCACGTCCGATGGGTCCCACCTGATGCGGTGCCCTGGAGTGGCGCAAGGAAACAACGCCCGAACGGATGAGCGGACGACTCGGGTCCGATACCGGACGCAAGCGCTCGGCTCCCGGGCCGGTGGCGGCGGCACTCAGGCCGACTGGAGCCGCATCACCGACAATACGGCCCCAGCCTCCGCCCGCCAGGCGCGGCGGCGAGGCAACTCCCGCAACCTCCCGCCGCCGGGGGCACCAAGCGCAAGAGCCGTTCGTGGAGGAGCCCCGGTCCCTCGCGCCCCCGGACGCTGCCACGCTCGGGCGGCGGCGCCGCGCCGGACACTCACAGCGTCCCACTACGAACGTGACCCGTCCCCATGCGGTCGCCCGGATAGAACACTGTTTCCGCTGCCTTTCCGCTGCTGCTCCCGTCCGCTGCTGCTCCCGTTCTCGGTCACCGGGAAGGGCGGATCTGCTCACGCACCCATGCGGGATCGGGGTTGACGTGCGGTTGGCCCGCCACGACGAGGGTCGGCACGGTCTCGTTGCCCTCGTTCGCCGCCCTCACCGTTGCCGCTCCGTCCGGGTCGCGCCAGATGTCGACCCAGTGCAACTGGCGGGCGCTGCGCCCGAGGCGGAAACGCAGTCGTACGCAGTACTGGCAGCCCGACCGCCAGAAGACGATCGGCCGACCGTCGACAGCGCTGCGGCGCTGCGCCTCCAGCGCACTGACCGGCCTAGGAAAGAACAGCGGCGAGTTCACGCCCGCGAGCAGCGCGAACACCAGCAGAAGCACGGCGGCCGTGCCAGGACTCCCGCCGAGGATCAAGCCGATCGAGACGACTGAACCACACAGCACCAGCAGCATCGGCAGAACCCAAGCGCGCATCATGAAGACGCAGGCTACCGATGAGCGGACATGCCGCCCGAGCCAGGCAGGTCAGCTGCGCGTTCACTCGTTCGCCTCCCGCTGCCGCAGACCCACTCGCCTTCCACGCCGACATGGTCGCCGCTGTCACCGATGCCGACGCTGATCAACGACCCCTTCGACGATTGTCATCAGTCGGTCCCCGGCCCGGTCGATGCTTCCGTTCTGCGTGCTGACCTGGGCGCCTTCGAGCACGACGGTGATCTCGGCCGCGGCCTGTTCGGGGTCGGGCAGTCCGGCTGGTGCATCGCTGGTCGCACGGCCGGGGAGGGTGTCGGTTGACGGTCTCCGTCAACTGACGCGCCCCCACCGGGCGGTCGACCGCTCGGTCACGGGGATGTGTCGCAGTACTCGGCTTCGGTGAGCTTGAGCCAGGACGCCGCGTCCCAGTCCCCGTTGAAGTTGTAGGCGAGTTGATGATGGCCGTCCGGGGTGGTCACGGCCATGGAGAGCCACCCGACGATGCCTCCGGCGTGGCCCCAGAGCGTGGTGCCGCAGCTCGTCTCGAGCCGGGCGAGGCCGAGCCCGTAGGCCGCGTACGGGGCACCGGGGGAGTCGACGGTGGTCTTCATCGCCTTCAGCTGCGTCGGCGGCAGGAGCTTGCCGGTCAGCAGAGCCTTGTAGAACCGGTTCAGGTCGCCCGTGGTGGAGATGATGTCGCCGTCGGCCCAGCCCTGCGACCCGTTCATCTCGGTGATGTCGTCGATCCGGTCGGGTGCCGACTTGAAGAGCTTGGAGTAGCCCCGACTGCTGGGCCGGGGAAGGTGGACGCTGTTGCGCGGGTTGGAGGTGTTCTTCAGCCCCAGGGGCTCGATGATGCGCGCGCGGACCTCGTCCTCGTACGACCGCCTCGTGCCGACCTTTTCGACGATCAGCCCCGCCAGGATGTAGTTGGTGTTGGAGTAGGCGTGCTTGGCACCGGGCTTGGACGGGGGCCGGTGGGAGAGGGCCGCCTTCACCTGGTTCTCGGGCGGCACGGTGTCGTAGCGGTGCTTGAGATAGCCCTCGCCCGTGTACGTCTCGATGTACTTCTCGTCGTCCAGGTAGTCGAACAGGCCGCTGGTGTGGTTGAGCAGTTGCCGGACAGTGATCCTGCGGCCGTTGTTGCCGTTGCCCCGCACCAGGCCGGGCAGGTGGCGCTCCACGGTGTCGTCGAGGCTGAGTTTCCCCTCCGCCTCCATCTGGAGCAGGACGGTGGCGACGAAAGTCTTGGTGATGCTGCCGGCGCGGAACTTGTCGTCCTTGCCGCGTGGCGCACCCGACCGCAGATCGCCGACGCCCGACGTCGCTTCCCAGACTCCGTCGGCGTCACGCGCCTGGGCCGTGATGCCGGGGGTGCCCGCCTTCACGATCGCGTCCATCGAGCGCTGTGTGGCCCGGTGGCCGTCCCCCGCGGGTGGTGTGTCCGACGCTGCCCTGGCGGGCACCATGAACGCACCGGCCGCCATCGCGGCCGCCGCGACACCCACCACGCCGGTCCTCGTGTTCTTCCGTAACGCCATTGCGTACTCCTCGCAGTCGCTCGAACCGGGTCGTACTCGCGCGGCACCCTGCCCCGGGGCGACTGTGGAGATCACCGACCGCGCTGCGGGAGGGCCGCCTGCGTACCAAGACCGCGACAGTGGCGCAACGGTTGAGACGGGTCTGCTGAATCGTCTTCGGTGCGGGTCTTTCTATCTCCAACCCGCGTTGTTCCTAGAATGGCCGGGTGGAGGACATCGAAGCGATCGCGGTGCTGCAGGATCCCGTGCGGCGCCGCCTGTACGAGTACGTGGCGGCGCAAGGCCGTGAAGTCGGCCGTAATGAGGCCGCCGAGGCGGCCGGGGTGGCGCGCACGCTCGCCGCGCACCATCTGGACAAGCTGACGGACGCCGGGCTGCTGGAGAGTGGCAGCCGCCGCCTGACGGGCCGCTCGGGACCGGGGGCGGGCCGCCCCGCCAAGGTCTACACGCGGGCGCGGGTCGAGCGGTCGGTGTCACTGCCCGCCCGCGACTACCGCACCGCCGCCGAGTTGCTCGCCGAGGCTGCCGAGGAGGCAGGTCTCGACGCCGGTCTCTGCGCGGCGGCCCGCCGCCGGGGCGAGGCTCTGCGCGGCTCGGCGGCGCCGTGCGGGGACCTCGGAGAAGCCATGGAACTGCTGGCCGCGCGCGGCTACGAACCGCACCTGGAAGAGGAGACCGAGGAGACGGGGCAGGTCGTCCGTATGCGCAACTGCCCGTTTCACGCCGTGTCCGAGCGCTTCCCTCCGCTCGTCTGCGGAATGAATCTGGCGCTGTTGGAGGGGTTGCTCGGGGCGCAGGGCCCCGTCCGTGCTCGTATGGACGCTCGGCCGGGGGAGTGCTGCGTGGCGCTCGACGCTTCGAATGTACCCAACCCCTCGAACGTGCTCGACTCTTCTAAAAACAATTCTCATTGACATAGAAAAGCGGGCCGTGCTGGGATGGCGCCATGACCGCAGCCACGCATGCCGCCCACCTCGCCGAGCTCAACATCGCCACGCTCCTCCATCCCCTGGACGACCCGCGCATCGCGCCGTTCGTCGAGATGCTCGATCCGGTCAACGCCGCGGCTGACGACACTCCCGGTTTCGTGTGGCGGCTCGTGGAGGACGGGGCGGCCGATGCCACCGGCCTGCGCCCGGCGGGCGAAGATGTCATCGTCAACCTGTCGGTGTGGGAGACCCAGGAGGCACTGTGGGACTTCACCTACCGCAGCGGGCACCTCGAAGTGATGCGCCAGCGCCGTGAATGGTTCGAGCGGCACGTCCAGGCGCACCTGGTCCTCTGGTGGGTCCCCGCCGGTCACCTGCCGACAGTCGGCGAGGCACTGGTGCGGCTGGCGGACCTGCAGGCGCACGGGCCGTCCCCGCGCGCGTTCACCTTCACCTCCTCCTACACGGCGGCCGAGGCGGCTCCGTTCCAGACTGTTCCGTTCCAGACTGTTCCGGCCGAGGAGGGCGCGGTCGAGGCGACTCCGGTCGACTCGGCGCGGCCTTGATAGGTTCGTCTGTCATGAACCCGACCACCCCTTCCGGCATACGGCTCCAAAGACGCGCCAAGAACGCGGAGGCGTGGGGATTCCTGCTGCTGGGCGCAGGTATCGCCTTGTGGGCGTGGTTCGCCCTGCTCCTGGTCCTGCCCTACGACGCGGGCGGCATGTGCGAGTCACGCCTCTTCACGGACGGCCCCACGGCCCATGCGAGTTCGAGCTTCCGCGATGCGTGCGCCGCCCAGCGGGACTGGCCCGAGATCCTCGGCGTTCTCGGTCTTTCGGTGCCGGTGACCGTCGCCGGAGCGGTGCTCCACACCAGCGGCAAGACCTCACAGCGGCTGAGCGAACACGCGGCCGAGATCGCCCAGCTCAAAGAGCTGATCAGCCGAAACGCCTCGTAGGCCGAAAGCGGTGGTCGCCATGGGGCGCCGACGGTTCGACGACCGGTGTGGGTCCGGACAGCACGCTGTCCGGACCCACACCGGTCGAACGGGGGAGGAGCCGCCCTCCGCCTGCCCCGCTAGTCGAGGGTGAGCAGGCCGGTGCGGAGTGAGGCGAGGGTGGCCGACAGGAGCCGCGAGACGTGCATCTGGGAAAGCCCCAGAGCGGCGCCGATCTGGGCCTGGGTCATCTCCTGGCCGAAGCGCATCTCGATGATGCGGCGTTCGCGTTCGCCGAGACCGGCCAGGAGCGGGGCCAGCGCGTGCAGGTACTCGAACACCTCGATGGCGGGGTCTTCCTCGCCGATGACGTCGGACAGGGAGCGGCCGGTGGTCTGGGACCCGGTTTCCTCGCCCTCGATACGCGGGCTGTCCAGCGATCCGGCGGCGTACCCATTGGCTGCCACGATCACCTCCAGGACCTGCTCCTCGGACACCGTGAGGTCGGCCGCGAGCTCCGGGACCGTCGGTTCGCGACCGAGCTTCGAGGACAACCGTTCCTGGGACTTGACCAGTTGCAGGCGCAGTTCCTGCAGTCTGCGCGGTACGTGCACGGCCCAGCTCGTGTCACGGAAGTGGCGCTTGATCTCCCCGAGGATGTAGGGGACGGCGAAGGATATGAACTCGTAGCCGCGGCCGACGTCGAAGCGGTCGATCGCCTTGATCAGGCCCACGGTTCCGACCTGGACGATGTCCTCCAGCTGACCGTTGCCGCGGTTGCGGTAGCGGCCGGCCACGTAGTGCACCAAGGACAGGTTCATCTCGATCAGCGTGTTGCGTGTGTACAGGTAGGCGGGGGAACCCTCCTCAGCATTCCGGAGCTGCTCGAAGAAGAGCTTCGAAAGCTCCCGGGCGTCCTTCGGCGCGACCTGGTCGGCTTCCTCGATCCACGGCAGCGCCACGCTCTCGCCGTGGTCCCGCACCGTCGGTTCAGCGGCGGCGTCCACATCCGCTGCCTGCACAAACATCCTCTGCTCCTCACACTCTTGTCCTGGATTGCTCAGCTCGCGACGACCGTGAAGGGGTTGCCCTCACGGTCCGCAAGCACGGCCTCGCGCCGACAACGAGGCCCTTCGGGCGGCGAGATGACGCGCCCGCCCCAGCCGGACGCCGCCGCGGCGGCCACGTCGGCGTCGGCCACGCGAAAGCACGGGCGCCACCCCGACGTGGTGGCGTCCCTGAGCGCGGCGACCGTGCGCAGCCCTTCGCGCACCGCGATCTGCCCGTGCGTGTACTCGACCTGGCACGTGTCACCCGATGTGCCGGCCCAGCCCAGTACGTCCCCGTAGGAGCAGGCGGCGGCGAAGATGTCCGGCGTGTGCAGCTCGAACCGGGCGACGGGACCCTCACCCGCCCGCCAGCGGTGGTCAGGGGCCTGCTGGCGCAGACCGAACACCGCTTCCCGCGGGCCCGCCGCCACGGCGAGCCGCCCGGTCTCGGTGGTCAGCGGCCCTACGGCGACGGTGGCGCCGCGCACACGCAGGCGGCCCACCGTGGCGTCCACGTCATCGACGCCGAAGTACGGAATCCATCCCGCGGAGACGCCCAGCTCGCACGTGGCCTGGCTGAGGGTTCCCACCGGCGCCCCGGCCCGCAGCGCCAGGAAACGCGGCTTGCCCCGCGGGCCGAGCAGCGGGACGTGGCACCAGCCGAGAACCCGGGCGTAGAACTCTCCGGCGGCCGAGGCATCGCCCGAGGCCAGGCTCAGCCAGCAGGGCGCGCCGCGCGTCCTGACCGCAGTGCCCGGCGGCAGGCGCTTGCCGGGCAGGGCGGGCCCCCGCTCACCGGTCGGCGGGACCAGACGCAGCCCTCCGGCCCGCCGGAAGGGCCTGATGCCGGCCCACGCGCGTCGCGCCTCCCGGCCCCTCGCGCGCGGAGCCGGACCCTCCCGCCGCTGCTGTTCACGCTCACTGCTCACACCGATGTCTCTTGGCACAGTGCCCTCTCCCCATCTGGTTCCGGCGGTCTCGCGAGTCGTTCCGCAGACGGGAGTCGCCATACCGGGACCTTCCTCACCCATCCCGGGGACCAAGGCCCTGTCCTGCCCGGTGCCAAAGCCCCGCCGCGGGCCCTTGAGCCCGGCAGGGGGCGGCGCACCAGACTGTTCCCAACTGTTCCTATGTCTGCGGTGACCTCAGGTCCGCGAGTACAGCGGCATGGTCGGAGGGCCAGACGCCGTCCACCGGCTCGTCGCCGACACGTCGCACGGAGCGGACGGAGCCCAGTCCTCCGGGGCCGGGTGGGGCCACGTGGATGTAGTCGATGCGGACACTGGGTTCGTATCCGGCGGCGATGTACGGGTTGGCGGCGAGCCAGGTCGCTGCGGGCTGTGCCGGGTCGGCGTACTCCCACGCGTCGAGGAAGACCTGACCGGGGACGGCGGGGGCTGTCTTGTAGCCACCGAACTGCCGTATCTCGTCGGAGTCCGGCCACGCGTTGAAGTCGCCGGTGACCACGGGCGGGAAGTCGGTTCCACCCCTGTGCTCGGCCACGAACTCCGCGAGCGCCCTGACCTGTTGGCAGCGCACCGCGGAGGCGTCGACGGCCGACGTGAGGTGAGTGGTGAAGAACGGGACGTGCCGGGCAGGGGCGTCGACGCGCGCGTAGAGCGCCAGGCGGCCGTCGTAGTCGGCCTCGCGGGCGGGTAACTCCATCATCGCGTGCTCGGTGATGGGCCAGCGGCTCAGGACGGCGTTGCCGATGTCGACGGTCGAGTCCCCGATCCGCTTCTGCCACCGCTCGGGCGCACGGGACGCGGCCCAGGTCCAGTGCATGTCGAGCTGGCCCGCCAGCCATTCCGCGAGGTTCTCGCCGCCGCAGGCCCACACCTCCTGCAGGCCGATGACATCGGGGCGGACCTCACCCAACACCGCGAGGATGGCCTTCCGGCGTTCCTCCCACGGGCCGAAGCGCCACCAGAGGTTCCACGTCAGCACGCGCATCACTGCCGCCCTGCCTTCTCGTAGCGGATCGGTCGCACGAGCATCCTGGCCGATGCCGGACTCCGGTCAACCGCGATCACCGCCCGCATGACCGGTAATCGCCGGTGCGCTCAGGCAGCACCGCAGGGTGGAGACGACCGGGCCCCGCATGCGCGAAGCTCGGCCACGGCGCGCTCAGCCTCCCCGCGCACGCCGGAATCAGGGTGGGACAGGAACGGCTCGACGGGCCGCAGCGCACGCCTGTCATGGGTCGCCGACAGGCTGAACAGCACGTACTCGAGGAGCAGGGGCTCAAAGGCGTCGATGTGGAAGGCCAGCGGTTCGAGGACGACATACGGGAGCGCGTAGTGAACTCCGGCCTCACACACGGCATGCAGGGCCGACTCCCGTACCGCGTACTCCGTGTCGGAGACCGCCGCCTGGACCAGCCGACCGACGGCCCGCTCGGCTTCGGCCTCCTCCAAGCAGGCCGAAGCCAGGACATCGCCGAGGCTGTCGGCCCACACCTCGCGCCGACGCGCGTCGGCGTCGGCGGTCAGCTGGTGGTGCTCGTCCACCGCCTCACGCCTGCCCGCACGGCAGCACCGCGCCCGCTATGACATGAGCCGTCCGTCGCCCGAGGTCCGACACGGAAGGCTCCTTCGTCGGCAGACACCGCCCGGCAGCGGGGTCGTACGCGCAGCCCAGCACCCCGGCGTGGTCGGTGACCGGCTCGGACAGTCTGGAATCCCAACCGTGCGCCAGCAGGGCTTCGTGCAGTTCGCGCGAGGAATCGACGGGTACGACCTCGTCCGCGGTGCCGTGCACGAGCCGGATGGGGATGGAGGCCACCGCCCGGCCAACCGCTTGGAGAGGCACGGTGCCCGTGGTGGGTGCCGTGCGCCGGTAGCCGCCCGCGATGCCCACCATCGCGGCAGGCCGCCAGCCGTCGAAGTGCTCCGGCTGGAGGGCCACACCCATCGCGGCGCCTGCCCCCGCCGACCACCCCGCGAGGACCAACTGGCTGCCGCCGTCGCTCAGTTCGCGTACGTACTCGCGGCCGTACCGCAAGGCGTCAGTGAGATGTTCCCGCCCGCCGTCGGGTCGGTCCGAACGCCAGTCGGGGACAAGGACGGTGGGACCCAACCTGGCGATCTCCTCGGCCAGCGAGGCCATCACGTCACGCTCATCGGGCCCCATCCCGTGCCACAGCAGGACACACCGGTCGTCCTGCTGCCCGGAGGCGTAGATGTCGAGCAGTTTGCTGTCGCCGCCGGTGGCGTATCGCACGGTCCGGGTCGTGATGGTCAAGTCGGTTCCTCCAGAACTTCACGAGGGGCGAGGGGTACAGGGGTGCATCCGCGGTCGAAAGAAGTCGCTCGGCGGTGCGGGAGACCCGTGCCGACTCCGCCCCCGTGGCGGACGCGACCATAATGAGTCGCACCAGCCCCGAGGAGAACACCACCATGGCCAAGTACCTGCTGCTCAAGCACTACCGTGGCGCCCCGGCTTCGGTCAACGACGTGCCGATGGACCAGTGGACGCCGGAGGAGATCTCGGCGCATGTGCAGTACATGAGCGACTTCGCGGACCGGCTCGTGGAGACCGGTGAGTTCGTCGACAGCCAGGGGCTCGCCCCCGAGGGGACATGGGTCCGCTACGACGGAGAGGGACGCCCGCCGGTCACCGACGGTCCCTTCGCCGAGACCAAGGACCTCATCGCCGGCTGGATGGTGATCGACGTCGACAGCCACGACCGCGCCCTCGAACTGGCCGGGGAACTGTCGGCCGCGCCCGGGGCGGGCGGCAAGCCGATCCACGAATGGCTCGAGGTCCGCCCGTTCATGGGCACGAAGTCCACCGCCACGGAGTGCCCGCACGGATGAACGAGGTCGAGCGGATGAACGAGGTCGAACTCCGCAGCCTCACCCCCAGCGTCCTTGGCATCCTCGTCCGCCGCGGAGCGGACTTCGCGGCGGCCGAGGACGCCGTACAGGACGCCATGGTCGAAGCGCTCCGCGTCTGGCCGGCCGACCCGCCCCGGGATCCCAAGGGCTGGCTGGTCACCGCGGCGTGGCGCAAGTTCCTCGACGCGACCCGCGCGGACACCGCCCGCCGCCGGCGCGAGGAGCGCGTAGACGAGGAACCGGCGCCCGGACCCGCACCCGCCGCGGACGACACGCTCCAGCTCTACTTCCTGTGCGCCCACCCGTCGCTGACACCTGCCTCCGCGGTCGCGCTCACCCTGCGCGCCGTCGGCGGGCTCACCACCCGCCAGATCGCCCAGGCCTACCTGGTGCCCGAGGCGACCATGGCGCAGCGCATCAGCCGGGCCAAGCGCACCGTCTCCGACGTGCGCTTCGACAAGACCGGGGACGTCGCCACCGTGCTGCGCGTCCTCTATCTGGTCTTCAACGAGGGCTACTCCGGCGACGTCGATCTCGCCGCCGAGGCCATCCGGCTCACCCGGCAGCTCGCGGCCGCGATCGACCACCCCGAGGTGGCGGGCCTGCTCGCCCTCATGCTGATCCACCACGCCCGGCGCACCGCAAGGACCGCGCCCGACGGCAGCCTGGTGCCGCTCGCCGAGCAGGACCGCGGCCGGTGGGACACCAAGGCGATCGCCGAGGGCATCGCGATCCTGCACGCGGCCCTCGCCCGCGACCGGCTCGGCGAATTCCAGGCCCAGGCCGCCATCGCGGCGCTGCACGCCGACGCGCCCACCGCGAAGGAGACCGACTGGGTGCAGATCGTCGAGTGGTACGACGAGCTCGCGCGCCTGACCGACAGCCCGGTCGTCCGGCTCAACCGCGCGGTGGCCGTCGGCGAGGCCGACGGACCGCGCGCAGGCCTGGCGGCGCTCGCGGAGCTCGATGACTCCTTGCCCCGCCACGCCGCGGTGGCGGCGTACCTCCACGAGCGCGACGGCGACCTGGCGACGGCGGCACGGCTGTACGCGGAGGCGGCCGACAAGGCCCCCAACATCCCCGAACGCGACCACCTGACACGCCAGGCGGCACGGCTCAACGCCCGCCGGACCTGCTAACCGGTGCTCGGCGGCTGCGGAGTTCATGGCCCCTCATGCTCCCTGACGACATCCGCCGGATCCTTGTCGTCCCGCAGCCCCTGGTAGCGGGGGTGGCGGAGCATGCCGTCGCGTGTCCACTCCGTGAAGGCGACCTGTGCGACGAGCCGTGGCCGTGCCCAGTGTGCGGTCCGCTCCGCGACTGGATCCTCGAACGGCGGGTCAGCCACCTGGAGTTCGTCGAGTTCCTGCCGCAGGGCGAGCAGCGTGCGCCGGTCGAATCCGGTGCCGACCTTGCCCGCGTAGCGCAGCCGCCCGCCCTCGTAGTAGCCGATGAGCAGTGCGCCGATACCTTCCCGGCTGCCCGTGGGCTCGGTGAACCCGCCCACCACGAACTCCTGCCCCCGGGCACACTTCAGCTTGAGCCAGTCGCCGGAGCGGCGCGCCTGATAGGTGCTCTCGGCGCGTTTGGCGATGAGGCCCTCCCAGCCGCGCCGGCATGCGTCGGCGAGGAGTTCGGGCCCGCCTTCGTTGCGATGGGTGCTGAACCGCAAGGGTGCGGTGAACGCGAGGGCGCGCCGCAGCAGGGACTTGCGGGTGCGCAACGGCAGCCGCCGCACGTCCATGCCGTCCAGGCGCAGGAGATCGAAGATGTAGTAGGTCACCGCGACCTTGGTCGCCGCGACGTCGGCGGGCCGCGTGAGCCCCATGCGCTGCTGGAGTCGCGCGAAGTCGGTCCGGCCGTGCGCGTAGGCGACGATCTCTCCGTCGACGGTGAAGTCCGCGCAGTCCTGTCCCGCGAGGGCGTCGACGATCTCCGGGTACGTGGCGTCGAGCCGTCGCCCGGAGCGGGAACGGAGGGTCACCTTGCCGTTCTCGCGCACCGCGAGCGCCCGAATGCCGTCCAGTTTCCGCTCGAAGATCCAGCCGTCCGGGAAGTCACGCCGGTCGGTGAGCGTCGCCAGCATCGGGGAAGCCGCCAGGCCGACGCCCGGTGCGGCCTCGCGGATGCGGCCGTCGAGGCCGGGCGGCAGGGTGTCGAGCAGGCCGGTCATCCCTCACCACCGCCGTGCGGATCCCATCTGGGTGCGTCGGGCGCCTCGGCGACCTGGCGCAGCGTACGGCCGCTGCGTGCCGACCGTGCCCGCCGTGGATCGGGGGTGCCGCCGCCCGATCCGTGCCCGGTGCGCACGAGCAGCCAGGTGGGCTTCGCGGCGGATCCGCCGCTCTTCTCCTCGCGGCCGTGGAAGCGGGTGAGCGCGTACTGTCCGCGCAGTTTCTCGCCGTGCAGGTCGAACGTGACGTGGCCCTTCTCCAGGGCCTCGCCGAACGGCACCGGCCGGTTGCGCTTGTCGTGGCTGGTGGGACGGTAGGTGCCGCGGTCCCAGACGATGACGGTCCCGCCGCCGTACTCGCCCTCGGGGATCACGCCTTCGAAGTCCCTGTACTCCAGCGGGTGGTCCTCGGTGGGGATGGCCAGGCGTTTGTCGTGCGGATCGGTGGAGGGACCCTTGGGGACCGACCAGGACTTCAGTACGCCGTCGACCTCAAGGCGGAAGTCGAAGTGCATCGTGCTGGCGTCGTGGATCTGCACCACGAACGTGGGCTCATCGGACGGAGCCGGATCGGCGGCGTCCCGAGCCGCCTGCTCGCCGCTCGGCTCGCTCGTCCTGTCGAAGTGCCGCTTGCCGCGGTAGGTCCGCAGGCCGTCCTTCTCGCTCACGGCGGGCCCCTTCTCTCGGGTCGCTGACCGCGGTCGGCAGTGGTCGGCGCGGCCCCGGCCAGGTTATGCACCCCCGACCCCACCCGCACGGCGAGCGCTCCCTGGCCGCGGGCGCCGACAGGCGAGCGGCCCGGAGCGGCAACCCGCACGGACCCGCATGTGTGGGACCGCGGCCCGCGGGACACCCGGAGTTCCGACGCCTTGCGTCCGCTAGGGCCGTACGGCGTGAGCGGTGTCAGGCGTTCGCGCCGCCGAGAGACGCGGCGCAAGCTGGACGGAGTGGATACGAGGAAGGAAGAGCAGCGATGGGTGACGCCCCGCAGGACCCGACGACGAAGCACCCGCAGCCGGAGTTCGCCGCGCAGGACCAGGAGACGCCGGGCTGGACCGGACCCATGGACCCGCCCCCCGACCACGGCGAGGAGTCCTACCGGGGGAGCGGGCTGCTGCAGGACCGGGCGGCCGTCGTGACCGGCGGTGACTCCGGCATCGGCCGGGCCGTCGCGCTGGCCTACGCGCGCGAGGGGGCCGACGTCCTGTTCACCTACCTGCCCACGGAGGCCGAGGACGCCCAGGAGACGGCCGCCCTCGTCGAGAAGGCGGGGCGCCGAGGCCTGGCCGTGCCGTGCGACGTCCGCGAAGAGGAGCAGTGCCGTCGCCTCGTCGAGCGGGCCGTGACGGAGTTCGGTCGCATCGACGTACTGGTCAACAACGCGGCGTACCAGATGTCCCAGCCCGAGGGCATCGCGGACATCTCCACGGAGCAGTTCGACCGCGTCGTACGGACGAACCTGTACGGCATGTTCTGGCTGTGCAAGATGGCCGTGCCGCACATTCCGGCGGGCGGGTCCATCATCAACACCACCTCGGTGCAGGCCTACAAGCCGAGCCCGCACCTGCTCGACTACGCCATGACCAAGGGCGCCATCGTCACGTTCACCCAGGGTCTGGCGCAGATGCTGGTCGAGAACGGCATCCGCGTCAACGCCGTTGCTCCCGGGCCGGTTTGGACGCCGCTGATCCCGGCCACGATGCCGGACACCAAGAAGTTCGGCCAGCAGGCCCCGATGGGCCGGCCGGCCCAGCCCGCCGAGATGGCGCCCGCCTATGTGTTCCTGGCTTCCGAGCACGCGAGCTTCATCACCGCGGAGATCATGAACGCCACCGGCGGCACGCCGTTGCCGTGACCCGGGGGAGCCGGGAAGGGGCGAGGCGGCGGAAGCATCGGTGCGAAGGAGGCGTGACATGAGCCCCACGGTTGATCTACGGGTCGGACGGCGCAGGATCGAGGTGAAGCGAGCCGAGAAGGAGCTGTTCCCGCGGGACGGCATCACCAAGGCGGATCTCGCCGAGCACTACCGGCGTGTGGCACCGCGCATGCTGCCCGAACTGCGCGGCAGGCCGCTGATGCTGGAGCGGATGCCGGACGGGATCGAGGGAGACCGCTTCTACCAGAAGGAGGTCTCCGACTACTTCCCCGACTGGATCCATCGCGCCACGGTGGCCAAGGAGGGCGGCGAGGTGACGCATGTGGTCTGTGACGACGCGGCGACCCTGGTCTATCTCGCGGGCCAGGCGTGCATCACCCCCCATCGCTGGCTCAGCCGCGCCGACCGGCCGCGCCGCCCCGACCGCCTGGTCTTCGACCTGGACCCGCCCGCCGACGACTTCGAGCCGGTGCGCGGCGCCGCGCACCGCCTGCATGAGCTGCTCGATGAGCTGGACCTTCCGTCGGGCCTGATGACCACCGGCTCACGCGGCCTGCACGTCGTCGTACCGCTGAACCGGCGCGATGACGCCGACGACGTGCTCGCGTTCTCCCGCGCCGCCGCTCGCACGCTGGCGGCGCGGCACGAGAAGGAGCTGACGACCGAGCCCCGCAAGGACGCCCGCAAGGGGCGGCTGTATCTGGACGTCGCGCGCAACGGCTACGCCCAGACCGTGGTCGCTCCGTTCGCCGTCCGGACCAGGCCGGGCGCTCCTGTGGCCGTGCCGTTGGGCTGGGCCGAACTGGACGATCCTGAGCTGACCGCCCGCCGCTGGACGGTGACCGACCTCGGCGATCGCCTCGACAAGGACCCCTGGGAGGGACTGGCCCGGCACGCGCGCGGCGTGAGCGCGGCCGCCCGTCGCCTGGAAGAAGATGCGTACGCCTAGCGACATCGCGACCCGCGGAGCCCGATCCGGATGATCAAGACGCCGATCCGGATGCTCACGACGCTGAGTTCACCACGAAGTGCGCCCCGTCGGGATCGCACAGGATCGCCTCCCGCGTCCCGCCCGTGCCCCACAGGACACTGCCGCCGTGGGCCAGCGCGGCCTGGGCGCAGGCGTCCACGTCCTCGACCGTGAAGTGGATCTGCCAGTGGGGCCGGACCTCCGGATCGGGCGCGGACTCCACCGCGCCCGAATGGATGCGGGCCACGACGTCGCCCTGGCTGCGCAGAACGACCCCTTCGTCCTCGTAGTGGACCTCGCAGCAGCCCGAGGCCGCGGACGCCCAGCCCAGGACCTCGGCATAGAAGATGGCCGCGTCGAAGGCGTCCCGGGTGTAGAGCTCCACGAAGACCGGAGCCGCGCGGCGCCAGTCCTCCCAGTCGGACACCAGCTCGCCCTCCCAGATGCCGAAGACCGCTCCCTCGCGATCCGCGACCAGGGCCGCCCGCCCCGGAGGGAACGACAGGGGGCCCACGGCGGTCGTTCCGCCCCGTTCCTGGCTGCGGGCCACGGTCTCGTTGGCGCTGGACGCGGCGAAGAACGGGGTCCAGGCGACGCCGGTGTGCCCGATGGCAGCCACGGCGGACACTCCCGCCACCGGCACTCCGTTCACACTCGCGAACCTGTACTGATCGCCGAGCTTGCCCACGCGCCAGTCCCAGCCCAGTACGGCGTGGTAGAACTCCTGCGCAACCTCTAGATCCCGGGTGGTCAAGCTGACCCAGCAGGGTGCCCCGAACACCGAGCTGCTGGCTACGTTGTGGTGGCTTGCAGGTGCTTTGCCGCTGTTCATCTTCGTACCGTTCCGAGGTCGATGGGCGCCCCACCCCCTTGCGGCTCCATCATCCCCACCGACGGGCCTCACGTCGCGCTGTGTCCCCGGTGGCAGCGAAGAACGGCAGGGCGGGGACGCCATGGAAGGCCGGTAGGGCTAGCGAAGGGGCGTTTTCGCCGTAAATGGGGTAGACGAGTGGTATGCGCACTCACAGCTATACCGTTCTGGCCGTCGAGGGCGGCGGCTCGCTGGTCTTCATCATCGTCGGCGTCGCCGTGGTCCTCGGCCTGCTCGCCATGTTCGTCAGCGGACGGCGCCGCGCGGCCCGCGGTACACAGCCCACCACGCCCGCCCCCGGTGAGGAGCCCGCCAGCGGCGAATCCCAGCGCGGCACCACCTGGCAGACCCCCGACGACGACCCCGACCAGGGGCACCCTCACCCCTGACCGGGCCGGACGGCCGTGACGACGGCTGCCAGGTCGGCGCCCGCCCGAAGCAGTGCCACGGTCTTCGCCGCGATCTCGTCGAGGCGCTGCTGCAGGATGCGTTCCGTGGCTCCCACGCCGTCGGGCCGCTGCAGCGAACCCATGATGTCGCGCACTGCGGGGATGCCGTATCCGGTGGCGCGCAGGGCCGCGACGATCCGGGCCGCTCTGATCGCCACAAGGCCGTAGCGACGTGCGCGCAGTGACGTCACACGCTCGGGGGCGATCAGCCCTTCCTCCTCCCAGAACCGCAGGGCCGATGGGCGTACGGCGAGTGCTCCGGCGAGCTCCGTGATCGTCATGGCGTCCCCCTCGGGCTCGAACCCGCCCGCCCCCGCCTCGGAGTGGATCGCACGCAACGCCTCTTGCGCACGCAGCGCCTCATCCCGTTCCCGCGCAAGCCGGACATGCATCGCGTTGATCGCCGCGGCCGCCTCCGAGAGCGTCTCCGTGCGCAGCTCCGCGCACATCCGCCGGGCCGCGACAGGCCCGACCGCACTCGCAAGACCCCGATAGGCGCGCAGAGCGTGCACGTGGACAGGTGCGTAGGACCGGTAGCGGTTACTCGACCGTGCGGCCGGGGGAATGACTCCCAGCCGCTCCAGGTCGCGCACCTGTTGCACCGAGTACCCCGAGGCTCTGGAGACATCGACGGTTCTGAGCACTGCTCCTTGCACGCCGTTCGCGGTCCCGTCCACCGGCCAACCCCACATAAGCACTTGAAGGTCATGCTTGAACCATGAGTATGGAACAGATCATCGCGACCGTGCGAGGCTTCGACGGCGTGCTCGTGTTCGCCCCGGAAGAGGGAAGTGATGTTCCCGAGCTCGCGTGGGGAGACGCGTTCTTCTACTACGCCCCCGACGGCAGGCTGCCCACGACCGTCCAGCCGTACGGGACGATCGTCACCAAGGACTACCCCGACGACACCGCTTCCGCCCTTTCCCCGCCGGGCCGCTGGCGGGTGAACATCCACGTCGACCGTGCGGTGTTCCGGGAGCTCACCGGGGAGGAGCCACGCAGCCTCGGCCGCCCCCGCGATTTCGCGGCCGCCGACGAGGTGCTGCCGCACCCGGTGTACGGCTCCCTCGGCTGGATCTCCGTCGTCAATCCCGGTGTGCGCACGACGGACACCGTCGTACGGCTTCTGCGCGATGCCCACGAGGCCGCTCGCGCCCGGTTCGCGCGACGACACGAAAGGACGGCCTGACGGAGGGCGCGGCATTGACGCCATGGCGCAATGGAGGGTTCTCTCGCAGGAGATGAGGTGCGGGAGAGTCCTTCACCGGGAGGGGAGAGACCACCGTCATGGCATCTCAGCGAGGACTCGGTGTGGCCGTCGTCGGCACCGGGAAGATGGGCGCGGACCATGTGCGCCGGCTCCACGAGGTCATCAGCGGGGCGCGGGTGACGGCCGTCGCCGACATCGAACCGGAGCGGGCGAAGGCCCTTGCCGCCACGATCGACGGCTGCACGGCCTACACGGAACCGGCGGCCGCCATGGCGTCGGGAGAGGTGGACGCCGTACTCATCGCCTCTCCCGGCCCCGCCCACGAGGCAGCCCTCGTGGACGCACTCGGCCATGATCTGCCGGTGCTGTGCGAGAAGCCGATGACTCCGGACACGGCCTCTTCCCTGCGGATCCTGGAGGCGGAGCAGCGGCTCGGGCACCGGCGCATCCAGGTGGGCTTCATGCGCCGCTACGACGCCGAGTACGTCAAGCTCAAAGAGCTCCTCGACAGCGGCGAGCTGGGCGCGGCGCTGATGCTGCACCAACGCCACCGCAACCTGGCCATGCCCCCGGGCTTCACCGACGAGATGCTCATCACCAGCTCGGTCTCCCACGAGGTGGACGCGACCCGCTGGCTGCTCGGCCAGGAGATCGCGGCGGTCACCGTGCACAAACCGAGGGCGACGTCGCTCGCCCCGGCCGGCATGAACGACCCGCAGTTCATCCTCCTGGAGACCGTGTCGGGCGCGCTCGTCGACGTCGAGATCTTCGGCCACTGCGGATACGGCTACCAGGTCCAGGCCGAGGCGGTCTGCGAGCGGGGCACCGTGCGCATCGGGGACGAACAAGGACCCCGGGTGAGCGCCGACGGCCGCTGGGGAGGCCACGTCCCGCCGGACTACGTCGAGCGCTTCGAGGACGCCTACGACCGCGAGGTGCAGGCCTGGGTGGATGCCACCCGCAGAGGTGAGATCACCGGCCCCAGCGCCTGGGACGGTTACGCCACCGCGGCCGTCTGCGAGGCGGGCGTCGCCTCCCAGCGGGAGGGCGGGCGCATCCAGGTCGAGCTGGCCGAACGCCCGGACTTCTACGGCTAGACGGCCGGCCGTCCGCCGCCGGACGGCGCGGCGGGACTGTGGGGGCGGCACCGAATCGGTGCCGCCCCCACAGTCCCGCAGTCCTCGCGGCGCCTACGGGCGGACCGTGAGCACCAGCTTGCCCGTGACGCGGCCCGTCTCGCCCTCCGCGTGCGCCTTGGCGGCCTCCGAGAGGGGGTAGGTGTCCGAGACGTGGACCCGCAGCTGTCCGGACTCGGCGAGTGCCGCCACGGCCGCCATGCCCGCCTGGTCGTGCTCCACCAGCATGTCCGTGGCCCGCACGCCCAACGCGGCGGCGCGCTCGGCAACTTCGCCGAAGTTGCCCGGCAGGATCGACACCAGGATGCCGCCGGGCCGCAGCACCTCCAGGGAGCGCAGCCGGTCCTCGCCGCCCAGCGGGTCGAGGACCACGTCGATGTCACGGGCCTCCTTCACGAAGTCGGCGCTGCGGTAGTCGATGACCTCGTCGGCGCCCAGGCCGCGCACGAAGTCGTGCTTGGCGGCCGATGCCGTGCCGATGACGTACGCGCCGCGCGCCTTGGCGATCTGCACGGCCACGTGGCCCACGCCCCCGGCCGCGGCGTGCACCAGCACCCGCTGCCCCGGCTCCACTTGGGCGTTGTCGACCAGGGCCTGCCAGGCGGTCAGGGAAACCAGCGGCAGCGCGCCCGCCTCTACGTGGCTCAACCCTGCGGGCCTGGGTACGAAGGCGCGGGTGGGACCGGTCACGTACTCGGCGTGCGAACCGGCGCCGTACGGATACGGCAGCATGCCGAACACCTCGTCGCCCGGCTCGAACAGCGAGACGCCGATGCCGACCGCCTCGACGACGCCCGACACGTCCCAGCCGAGCGTGAACGGCGGCTCACCCAGAAAGGCGCCGAACCTGCGGTGCTTCCAGTCGGTGGGGTTCACGCCCGCCGCGTGCACGGCGACGAGGATCTGGCCGACGCCGGGCTCGGGGCGGGCGACCTCGATCTCCTTGAGCACCTCGGGGTCGCCGAGGACGTCCTGGCTGATGGCCCGCATGGTCGGCCGGGTCGGTTCGGTGGGCTGAGAGGCGGTGTTGTTGGTCATGGGTCCAGCCTGCGGCAAGGGGCTGACCTGGGCAATGGCAAGATTGCCATTAAGCGATAGGATCGTGCCATGGCTTCGATGCAATTCCTCGCCGATCGCCCGCACCGCGTGGTCGTCCTCGCCCTCGACGGCGTCTACCCCTTCGAGCTGGGCATCCCGAACAGGGTCTTCTCGTTGGTCCCAGGGGCTTACGAGGTGGTGACCTGCGCGGCGACGGAGGAACGCACGGTGGCCACCAACGCCGACTTCACCATCACCGTCGGGCACGGCCCCGAGGCGCTGGCGAGCGCCGACACGGTGGTCATGCCGCCGTACGACCTGCGGTACATCACCGCAGGCCTGTCGGAGCCGGTGCGCGACGCGCTCGCCCGGGTCAGGCCCGGCACGCGGTTCGTGTCCATCTGCACGGGGGCGTTCACGCTGGCCGCGGCCGGTCTGCTCGAGGGGCGGCCCGCGACGACGCACTGGGCCCTCGCGGACCACTTCCGGGAGCTGTTCCCCCACGTCGACCTGGATCCCGACGTGCTGTTCGTCGACGACGGCGACGTGCTCACCTCGGCGGGCGCCGCGTCCGGGCTCGACGTGTGCCTGCACGTGGTGCGCTCGGACCACGGCAGCACGGTCGCCAACCGGGTCGCCCGGCACTGTGTCGTGCCCCCGTGGCGTGAGGGCGGTCAGGCCCAGTACATCGAGCAGCCCATCCCGGACGAGGGAGCCACCGGCACCGCCGCCACCCGCGCCTGGGCCCTGGAGCACCTCGACCGGCCGCTGGCCCTGCGGGAGCTGGCCGCGCACGCCCGGATGAGCCCGCGCACGTTCGCCCGCCGCTTCCAGGAGGAGACGGGCACGAGCCCCGGCCGATGGCTGATCCAGCAGCGGGTGCACCGGGCCCGGCATCTGCTGGAGTCCAGCGACCTGTCGATCGACCGGGTCGCCGCGGAGGTCGGCTTCGCCACCGGCACGTCGCTGCGGCAGCACCTGCAGGCGGCCATCGGGGTGTCGCCGCAGATGTACCGGAAGACGTTCCAGGCGGGAGCGGCGGTGGGCGGCGCGTAGGCGCTGCCGCCACGTCGAACGGCTGGTCGGCGGGCGGCTCCCGGCGGCTCGGAGTGCTGGAGCGCGCGACACGGAGCACCCTGGACACATGCAGACCGCGCCGATAATCGTCCACGCACTCTCGCCCACGGGCGGGCGCAGAGTGACCGCGCGCGGACAGATTCTCGGCCTCGCGCACTCGGACACGGACGTGATCGAGTTCCTGCGCCGGGCCGGGTTGCCGGACGCGGAAGTACTGCTCGACGATCCGGCGTGGGTGAAGTGGCGGGGCGGCCGGGCCCACCACTACGAAGCGGCATAGCGCCCGCTCGCTCAGCCGATGATCCCGACGTCGTGGAAGAAGCGGTAGCGGTCCGGGTCGTCCGGCAGGAACCAGTGGAAGCCCTCCAGGAGGAAGACCGCCACCAGGTTCACCGCGATCACCAGAGCGAGGAAGCCGAGCACGACCCCGCCCGCCATGCCGTACACCCCTGACGTAGGCACCGTGGTGTCGGCCGTGGAGTGCGCGAAGGCCAGCACGACACCGATCGCCACCACCGAGGCCATGAAGAGGATCCACGCCCAGACGTACATGTGCAGACCCAGCACGGGCGCGCCGTACCCCTTGTCGCCCGGCAGGATGTGCAGCATCGTCTGCCGCCAGGACGCGAAGGCGCCGCACATCACGGCGACCAGGGCGAGACCCCAGCCCATCATGTAGTCGCGGCCCGCGATGGTGCCGGTCATGCCACGGCGCACGATGTACGCCGACCCCAGCGCGGCGAGCAGCATGAACATGCGCTGCACCATGCACAGCGGGCACGGATAGTCCCAGGAGATGAACTGCACGCCGAGCCCGCCGCAGACCACCCCGGTCCAGCCGACGGCGAAGAAGCAGGCGAACCAGTACTGGACCCTGCCGAGCAGGTGGGAACGGTCGGTACCCACGAGCGGGGACGTCAGCGTGCTCATCAGTAGCTCAGCCCCAGCTTGAGGCCGCTGGTGATGTGGTGGGCGAGCAGCAGGATCGTGAGCGCGAGCATGACCCACCAACCGCCGAGCAGCACGGCCCGTGACCGCTGCCGGTGAAGCGCGTACAGGGTGGCCAGGAGGCCGCCGAAGATGAGGGTGTCCATGGGCGCGGAAGGTATCCGGCGCGACGGCCCCACAGCCGCAGGCCGGTGGGGACGCGCCACCGGTCCACGGGAAGGGACCAACCCCGACCACCCCGCGCTCTTTGGTGCTCAGGCGGGGTGCGCCTCACGCCAGGCCGCCATCGAGAGGTTCCACTCCTCGCCGTCGAGCGCGGTGAGCGAGGCCGGGAACAGGCCGTCCTCCTCCTTGGCGATGTGCCGGTGCAGTTCGTCGACGGCTTCGACGAGGGTGCGTACGTCGTCGGGGTCCGACAGATCGAGAGCGGGCAACAGGGCTGCCAGCTCGCGGTGTTCGCGCTCCAGGCCCGCGATGTAGTCCGCGTACTCGGGGTCCTCGCGCATCACCGTGAACAGGCCGTTCTCCTCGCCCCGCCAGTGCGCGTCCAGCTCGCGGGCCATGGCGTCCACGAGCGTGCGTGCCCGGGCGGTGTCGCCCTGCGCCAGGGCGCGGAGCGCATCGCCCGCCGCATCGGTGACACGCTCGTGCTCGGCGATGAACTCCTTGATGAGCGGGATCTCCCGGCAACCGCAGTAGTGGCACATGAACCTGTTTCTAGGCGAGCCCCCACCCCTCGGGCGAGACGCCACGCATGTGCCGGACAACTCTGTCCCGGCCCACCCTCCCCGTGACACTCTGCGTCCATGGGGTGGGTGGGGTGGGACAGGAGAGTCGGCAGGGTGGAGCCGTGCCTATGGTGCCGCGAGCCGGTCGAGCAGACGAGTCGCTGGCGCAGGCGCAGTTACTGCTGCCGGAGTCATCACCGAAAGGGCAGCGCTTTGTCGTGGGCGTGGGACCTTCTCGACTGGCTGACCGGCTGACGGGCTGACTGGTTGATGGGCCAGCGCCGCTCCCAGGTAGGCTGCCCGCTCGCTGAGGTGCGAGAACTCGCTGAGGTGCGACAAGGGGAGCGATCATTCGCGGCGTTGCGGGAATCAGGCACAGGGGAGTGGCGGCCGTCGTCGTGCTGGCGGCCGTGCTCACGGCTGCGGGGTGCGGCACGGACTCCGCTCCCGGCGGCTCCCGGGAGGATGACCGGGCGAAGGGCTCCGAGGGCTCCCTCACCTGGGAGTTCGAGCACATCGCGGACTTCAGCGGGGAGCTCGCCGATGTCGCCGTCCTCGCCGAGGACGACATCTGGGCGGTCGCGACCGAGAACAACGGTGAGTCCAACGCCCACCTGCTGCACTACGACGGCACGAAGTGGAAGCGCGAGCCCCTGCCCGAAGCTCTCGGCGACAGCACCTACCCGCCCATTCTCGAAGAGGTGGGAGAGAAAGCCCTGTGGCTGCGGCCGCAGACCTCGCAGAACGGCAACGCCGTGAACCGCTGGGCCGAGTGGGACGGCAGCCGCTGGTCCGCGGTGCCCAGCCCCCCGCCGGGCAACATCGGGGACTTCGAGGCTCCGGGCGCGGACGACATCTGGGCGCTCGACAGCGAGCGGACCGCCCAGCACTGGGACGGCACCCGCTGGACCACGACCCGGCTGCCGTACGGCACCTCCGACCTTGCCGTGGCGGGACCGGACGACGTCTGGGCGGTCGGCAGCCGCTCGACCGGTCCCGGCACCCGGATCGAGGGCTCCGGCGAGCGGTACAGCCAGCCCGCATCGATGCACTGGGACGGCACCTCCTGGAAGGCGGTGGACACTCCGCAGGCCCGCTTCGAGGAGCCGCTCCCGCCGGAGCCCGGCGCGAGCCTCGGCCAGGTCTTCGCGCTCGACAACGGTGAGGTGCGCGCCTACGGCAGCAATTCCTTCAACCACGGCGAAGCCGAGAACGAACCCGCGGACGAGTTCATCCGGCTGCGCCGGGACGGCTCGAAGTGGGTCGACCAGAAGGACGCGCCCGGCGGATGCGCGCTGCGGACCCCGGTGGGGCAGGACGACAAGGGGCTGTTCCTCGACGGGAACTGGTACCTGACCGATGACGGCCGGTGCGTGAAGATCGAGCGCCATCGCCTGCCCCTGTCGACAGGGGCCCGCAAGGGGTCGAATCAGTCGCTGTGGCTGAAGGAGATCCACCGGGTGCCCGGCACCGGCGAATGGCTGGGTGCCGGGCACGTCCAGGTCAACCAGTCCGGAGACCCCTTCGGTGCCCCCGTCGTCGTACGCCTGAAGCGTGGCGGCTGACCTTCCGGCCGCACTGCCGGGAGTGGCTACGCGTCGGCCCCGTACGTTCCGTACTCCGGAAGCCCCGTCGACTCGTAGACGTGAATCGCCAGCCCGCCCGGAGTCGTCGCGTTGCTCAGGAGCCGCAGTCCGGCCGGCGCACCGCCGTCCGGCAGCAGGCGGCGGCCCGTGCCCACGACGACGGGGGCGATCGCCAGGCGCAGCTCGTCGACCAGACCGGCGGCCAGCAGGGACTGGCCCAGCCGCCCGCTGCCGTGGATCTGCAGCTCACGGCCGGGCTGCCGCTTCAGCTCGGCGACCTGGGCGGGGATGTCGCCGGACAGGATGGTGGTCGGGTCCCACTCGGCCGTGGTCAGGCTGCGGGAGGCGACGTACTTCGGCAGCCCGTTCAGGAACGCGGCCGACGGGTGCTCCGTCATCTTCGGCCAGTCCCGCGCGAAGTTCAGATACGTACGGCGGCCGAACAGGAACGCGTCCGCCTGACGGAGCCAGGTGCCGACCAGCTGTTCGAACTCGTCGTCGAGGTGCGGCACGAACCAGCCGCCCCGGGTGAAGCCGTCACTGGTGTCCTCGTCCGGCGCCCCGGGGCCTTGGTAGACGCCGTCGAGGGAAAGGAATTCCTGCAGGACCAACCTCATCGCGCACCACTCTCCTGGCCGGGGACGTGTGCGTCCCCCTCACTCTTCAGACATCGTGCCGCGCCAAGACTCATCGGTCCGGGCGCCGTCGATTGCTTGTTCCCGGGGATCAGGCCGCCGGATGTGGCCGCCCCCGTTTGACCTGCGATGGCTGGATCAAAGCGGCTTGATGGCTTACGTACGATCCGTCCGGCGTGGCGAAGCCGTGGGCGGGGTACCGCTTCCCTCCTCAGGTCCACGGGCCATACTGGTCGGGCCCCGACCACTCACAGAACGACTCCATGGCCAAGAAAAGCAGCTCCTCGACCACCGTCCCCGACACCGCGTGGCTGGGGCGCGGGCGCCACCTCGGGCCCGAGCCCGAGCAGGATGTCCGGCGCAACCTGATCGCCCTCAAGGCGGCCGGGGTGCTCGACGACTTCCTGGACCTCGACCCCGTCGAGGCGGCCCGCTCCACCGTCCTGCACCCGCGGGACGAGTCAGCCGACCCCGGCCCGGCCTCCCGCCGCCTCTTCGAGGCGCGATGGCGGGTGGCGGACGACATCACGGTCCGCGCCCAGCTGACCCTGTACGACCCCGAGACCCGCCGCAAGGAAGGTGAGGGCGTCACCTGGGTCCTCGCCGCCGAGGCGGAGCGGGCCTGGGACGCGCACTGGCCCTCGCCCGCCCTCATGTTCTGGCCCGACAGCGACCGGGTCGCCTGGGACCACGACACGGTGCCCGGAGTGCGTCTGCGCACGACCAACCACCTGCCCAAGGACGACGACGAGCTGCGCCACCGGCTGCGGGACTGCACCCGCCAGAGCTGGTACATCCACCTCGTGGTGCACGAGGCGATGACACCGGACGCGATCGGGCAGAAGCCGCTCTCGACGTTCCTGCCGCCGAGCCTGCGGCACCGGGTGGTCGAGCACCGGGGCACGCCGGAGCAGGCACAGATCGCCGACTTCGCGATGAAGCGGGAGCTGAGCGTGCGGATGCCGCGCGGCGGCGCCGTCATCCTGCCCACGGAGCCGCAGACCGCGGGGTACGACGTGGACCACATGACGGTGCGCAGCGTCTTTCTGGACGGCTCGGAACCGACCGAACTCCTCGACAGGATCAAGGAGTTCGCCGCCCTGCCGCGACCGCTGCCCGCCGAGGCCGAGCGCGCCCTGACCCGGCTGCGCCAGGGCTGGCACCTGCTCACCCCGGACGAGGAGCTGACCCACGCCCAGGACATGGTCACCAAGTACGCCGAGGCCCTTGAGGCCATGACGACCTCCCGTGACCTGTATCAGCAGGCCGCCGAAGCGGCGCAGGCCGCGCTGGCCGAGGTGACCGGTGGCGATGGTGTGCCCCGGCCGTCCGCGCCGGGCCACGTCAAGGCGGACGGCTCGCCGCTGAGCGCACTGACCAAGGCGTTCGGCCGCTTCCGGGCCCCGAACAAGTAGGCCGCGCCACCATCGCTCCGGGGGAACAGGACGTGTCGCATGGACAAGTACACGGTCAAGCAGCACGTCACACGGTTCTTCTGGCTCCCGCGCGACGCGAGACGGAAGCCCCCCACGTCCTTTCGGCGCTTGGCGGGGATCTGGCTGTCCGTCCTTGCCGTCGGGGCCGGGTTCACCGCGATCGGGTGGGACGACGAGTTCGGCGGCTCCTACCTCATGGCCGTGATGCTCGTCCTGTACGTCGCCGACGACATAGTCGAAGGGGTACGGCACCGCTGGCCGGCCGCACTGGCCGCGGTGGCCGTCCTGTTCGGCGCGGGCCGGCTCACCGGCGCCGTCCTGCCCGGCTCCCTCGACGCCGCATGGGCGGAGACCTTCGCCGCCGCCGTCGGGGTCACGCTCGGGCTGGCCGTGTCTGCCGCGATCGCGCGACTTCCGTATCCGGAGCGCCCGCGCACCGCCTGATCGGTGGTGGCGGGACGGACTCGCCAAGTGGGGCGGTTTCGTCAAGTGGGCTCATGGGACGCGGCATTGGCGTATCGGCGAGCCAAGTATGCGAAGGCGTCCTTGAGTTCACTCGGGCCGACGACCTCGATGTCGGCGTCGAACCTGCCGATGGCGGCGGCCAGACCGGGCCATGACCACGATCCCAGGACGAGCCGGCAGCGGTCCGGGCCGAGTTCCTCGACGATCCCCTCGCGGGTGTGGCGGGACACCGCCGCCGCGGGCAGGTCGAGGATCACCTCGCCCCGGCAGGGCCAGTCGCCCGAGCCGTCGAAGCCCTGGAACCGGCCTGCGACGAACGCGGCCACCTCGCCGCCGGGCACTTCGCGCGGGGTGAAGCGGGGGCCCGTGGGGATGCGTGGGGTGATCCGGTCCGCGCGGAAGGTGCGCCAGTCCTCGCGGTCGAGGTCCCAGGCGACGAGATACCAGCGCGAGCCCCACGTGACGAGGTGATGGGGCTCGGCCCGGCGGGGAGGGGGATCAGCGCGGTCGCGGTCGGTGGCCTCCGGCGGGGATACGGGGGCGTAGTCGAAGCGGAGCACTTCGCGGGCGTGCACGGCGTTGCTGAGCGCCATGAGCACCTCGCCGCTGACCTGTGGGTCCGGTGCCACGGACGGCCGCTGGACGGCGGTGACCTGAAGCGTGTCGATGCGGTGACGCAGCCGGGCGGGCATGACCTGCCGGACGGTGGTCAGCGCACGCGCAGCGGCTTCCTCGATGCCGGCGCCGGTGGTGGTGGCGATCTGGAGGGCGACGGCAAGGGCCACGGCCTGCTCGTCGTCGAACAGCAGCGGGGGCAGTTCAGCGCCCGCGTCCAGGCGGTAGCCCCCGTCAGGGCCCTTCAGGGCGACCACGGGATAGCCGAGCTCGCGCAGGCGATCGACGTCGCGCCGCACCGTGCGCGGGCTGATGCCCAGTCGCTCGGCGAGCAGCGCCCCCGGCCAGTCCCGGCGTGCCTGGAGCAGGGAGAGCAGCGAGAGCAGTCGCCCTGAGGTCTTCGGCATGACTCCATGGTGCCTGGAGAAGCGGCCACAACCTGACCGCTTCTCTTGCGAGGGTCGTACCTGCCGGACAACGAGCACGACCGAAAGGCCGATCACAGTGACCAGCACGCCCACGCCCACCCCTACGCCCACACCCTCCCCGCTCCTGGACCCCGAGCGCACCGATCTGCTCGCCGCGCTCGCCGGCGCACGATCGGCCCTGCTCAACACGGTGAGCGGGCTCAGCGACGAGCAGGCCGGGCAGCAGCCGACCGTCAGCGAGCTGTGTCTGGGCGGGCTGATCAAGCATGTCGCGTCCATCGAGGAGGGCTGGCTGCGCTTCGTCGTCGAAGGCCCGGCGGCGATGCCCCACGACCTGCCCGACGGGGTCACCTGGGAGGATCTCGCGACCGGTACCGCCCGCGAGTACCCGCGATGGGCGATCGACCATCAGAACGACTTCCGGATGCTGCCCGGCGAAACGCTGGCCGGGATCGTCGCTCGCTACGAGGACGTCGCCGTCCGCAGTGCGGAGACCATCGCCTCCGTACCCGACCTCTCGGCGACGCACCCGCTGCCGGAGGCCCCCTGGCACGAGCCGGGGGCCGTACGCAGTGTGCGCGGGGTGCTGATGCACGTCATCGCCGAGACCGCGCAGCACGCCGGTCACGCGGACATCCTGCGGGAGGCGCTCGACGGCCGGAAGTCGAGCTGAGCGAGCGGAGCCCCGGTGGATTTCCCTGGCCGGTCGGGCGGCGAGTCGCCGCCCGACCGGCCAGGTCCATGGGCTTGCTGGTCCAGCCCAAGAAACCGGCCGAACGGAAAGGCGTCACAGTGAAGACGCACGAACTGGTGAAGATGCGCGAACTGGCGGTGGCCGACCCGTCCCTGCCCCCGCGAACCGAGCACGCCGCAGGAGGCCTCCGATGACTGTCCTCAGCACCCGGGCGCTCAACCGGGCGACGCTCGCCCGGCAGTTGCTCCTGGAACGGTCCGACACTCCGGCCCTCGACGCGGTGGCGCACCTCGGCGGTCTGCAGGCGCAGGAACCGCAGGAGCCGTTCTTCGGCCTCTGGTCGCGGCTGCGGGGTTTCGACCCGGCGGAGCTCTCGGACCACCTGGTCCAACGGCGCGTGGTGCGCACTCACCTCATGCGCCGCACCGTCCACCTGGTCACCGCCGACGACGCCCTGGCCTGGCGCGCCCGCCACGACGCGATGCTGCGCCAACGGGTGTTCGGGGTCTACCGCAGTGAACTCGACGGGACGGACCTCGAAGAGCTCGCGGCAGCGGGCCGGGCCGTCCTGGCCGACGGTGAGCCGCGCTCGATGACCCAGCTCGCGCGTGAGCTCGCCGAGCGCTGGCCCGGGCCGGGGGCGCGGGCCCTGGGGGAGATGCTGATGGCCGTCGTCCCGATGGTGCAGCTGCCGCCACGCGGGCTCTGGCGCACGAAGGCAGGAGTGCGCAACGTCCCGCTGGCCTCCTGGCTGGAACGCGAGGTCGACCCTCCGTCCACGGACGGCTCCGATCCCGTGGGACAGGCGCTGCTACGGCGCTACCTGGCCGCGTTCGGCCCGGCGGCCTCCGCCGACCTGCGCGCCTGGTGCGGTCTCGCCGGACTGCCGGCCGCCGTCGCGGCAGTGCGCGAGGAGTTGATCACCTTCAGGGACGAGCGGGGCCGTGAACTGCTCGACCTCCCCGATGCGCCACGTCCGGACCCCGACACACCCGCCCCGGTGCGGTTCCTGCCGGCGTTCGACAACGCGATCCTCGGCTACCACGACCGCACCCGCATCATCGACGACGCACACCGAGGCCTGTCCGTCGCCGGTGCCCGCGTCGTCCTGGTCGATGGCCGGGTCGCCGCCACCTGGACGGCCGAGGCGGGCACGGTGACGGTCACCCCATTGGCCCGCTTCTCCCGCGCGGAACGCACGGCGGTCACGGAAGAGGGAGAGGCGCTGGCGTCTTTCCTCTCCGCCGACTCCAGCGACTCCGGTGACTCCGGTGACGACGTCCACGGCGTACGGATCGGTGAAGTCGCCTCGCCTTGACGGACAGTTCGCCGGAACCGAGTGTGGCAGGGTCAGGGGACTGCCGGCATCAGAGGGGGAACGCAGTGGCACTCGGGACGGTGGCCATCACGGGCGCGGCAGGGAACATCGGATCGGTGGCGCGTGAGGCGCTACGTGGTGAGGCGAGCCGGTTGGTGCTGCTCGACCGCGTTCCCATCCACCCGGTGGCCGACGACGAAGAAACCCACACCGTCGATCTGCGGGACGCGGCAGCCGTGGAGTCGGCCCTCTCTGGAGCCGATTGCGTGCTCCACCTGGGAGGGGTGCCGGACGAGGCTCCCCTCCCCGACCTGCTGGAAGCCAACGTGCTCGGCACCCACCACGTCCTGGAAGCCGCGCGGCGCACCGGGATCGAACGAGTGGTGCTGGCCAGCAGCAACCGTCTGACCGGCTTCTATCCCACCGGACACCTCACCGGCCCCCAGGAGCCCGTGCGTCCCGATGGCCTGTACGGGGTGAGCAAGGCGGCACTGGAGGCGCTGGGGCGGTTGTACGCCGACAAGTTCGGCCTGTCAGTGATTTGTCTGCGCATCGGCAGCTTCGAGCAGACACCCACCGAGCCACGCCACCTGGCGACCTGGCTGAGCCCACGCGATGCCGTCGGCTACATCCGGGCCGCGCTGACCGCCCCACCGACCACCCGATTCAGCGCCGTCTACGCCGTCTCCGCCAACACCCGGCGCTTCTGGGAACTCCCGGCCAGGACGGAACTCGACTACACACCCCTCGACGACGCCGAATCGCACGCGTCACACATCCCGGGCGCCGACGCACCGGCGGACCCGTCAGCACCCCAGGCCGGTGCCTACGCCTCACCCGAGTTCACGCTGAAGCACCTTCGACGCTGACGAACCTGACGTACGCGTAGGCGTGGTTGGGGGGTGGCCATCCTGAACTCCATGCCTTGGTCACCAAAAGGTTCCCCAGGCACCGGAAAGTGCGTTCTTCCACGTCAGCGGGCACTCTCCTAGGGTTTCCCAGTAACTGCTGGAGACCAAGGGGCCTTGGTCCGTAACTAGGAGACAGACAGCATGGCCATCACTCTGGTGAATCCCGACGGGCTGCCGAAGATCGACGCCTACCGGCAGGTGTCGGTCGCGACGGGGTCGAAGCTGGTGTTCCTCGCCGGGCAGGTCGCCTGGGACGCCGAGGGCGTCACGGTCGGCGAAGGTGATCTCGCCGCTCAGGTCGAGCAGTGCTACCTCAACGTCGCCACCGCCCTCGCCGGGGTCGGCGCCTCCCTCGACGACGTGGCGAAGCTGACCGTGTACGTCGTGGACTGGACTCCCGACAAAATGCCCCTCTTCGGAGAGGGAGTCGCGCGGGCGGCCGCGAAATTGGGCGTCACTCCGGTGCCCCCGGGTACGTTGGTGGGCGTCGCGGCACTGGATGTCCCCGAACATCTGGTGGAGGTCGAAGCCACCGCGGTCATCGACTGAGCGCAAGTGTCCCTCGCTCGGGGCCCGTTGTCGTAACACGGTGGAGGAGAAGAGCTGTTGATGCCATTCCGGCAGCACATGGGGCAGATGGCCGCGCGTACCTTGGCGGAGTTCCCTGAAGAATTGATCTCCGACATCTACGCGGTCACGTTCCGGATCGACAGCGTCGACCAGGACCCGAGGTTCCCGTACCTGGCGATCGGCTACAACACCGAGGCCGAGGCGGCCAGGGCGAACGCGGAGACGGCGGACACCGAGCCGTGGGAGAGCCGCTGGAACTACGCCTACTTCCCGCCGTCAGGGCTGGAGGGTGTGCGCGTCATCGGCCATGATCCCGCGCACGATCCGGTCGGCTCCGACCTGCACAGGCAGGAAGCAGTGACCCAAGGCCTCTGGTACGAGGAGGAGGACGAGGACTGCCTCTCCGAGCAGGAGCAGGACGAGCGCGGCGAAGCGCTCGCCGAACAGTTTCGCGAGCTCTGCGTCGACCTGGCGCGCCGACTCCACGAGGACGGCACGCTCGTCGGCGTGCTCGGACGCCCACTGCCGGTGATCCTCTACGACATGTTCGACCCCGACGAGATGTTCGCCATGACCCGTGCCGCCAACCCGCCTGACCTGGTCACGGAGTTCCTGAGCGAGGACCCGCAGGCGCAGTCGCAAGTCTGAGACTTGCCTCCGCCCTTACGGTTCGCAAGGCCCTCATGTCCCTTCCGGTTTCCGGGCCAGGAAAGTGGCGATCGTCCGCGTCGCGCCCTTGTCCGCCGGACGCGAGTGTGCGACGGAACTCGGCGAAGACGACGGGCCGTGACTCCGGCGGTGTGTCACGCGGGTCCGGTTGGTCGCAGCCACAGGGCCGACAGTGGTGGAAGTGTCACGGTGATGGATGCGGCGAAGCCGCGGTCGGGGTGGGGATCCCGCCGACGGGGGCTGTCGTTTCCGATTCCGCCGCCGCCGTAGCGCGAAGCGTCGGTGTTGAGGATCTCCTCCCAGGCTCCGCCCGCCTCGGGGGGTACGCCCAGCCGGTAGTCGTGGCGGACCACCGGTGAGAAGTTGAAGACGGCCAGCAGCGGGCTGCCGTCGGAAGCGTGGCGGAGGAAGGCGAAGACATTGTCCTCGGCGGCGTCGGCGGTGACCCAGGTGAAGCCGGACGGGGAGGTGTCCTCCTCCCACAGGGACGGTGTCGTGACGTAGTGGTGGTTCAGATCGGCCACGAGATGCTGGATCGCGCGGTGTTCCAGGTGTGCCGGATGGTTCTCTTCGAGCACCCACCACTGAGGCCCTTCGAGCTCCGACCATTCGGCGCCCTGCGCGAACTCCTGGCCCATGAAGAGGAGTTGTTTGCCGGGGTGGGACCACATGTAGGCCAGGTAGGCGCGGTGGTTGGCGCGCTGCTGCCACCAGTCGCCCGGCATCTTGTCGACCAACGCCCGCTTTCCGTGCACGACTTCGTCGTGGGAGAGCGGCAGGACATAGTTCTCGCTGTAGGCATACACCATCGAGAACGTCATCTCGTCGTGGTGGTACTTGCGGTGCACGGGCTCGTGGGCGATGTAGGCCAGGGAGTCATGGGACCAGCCCATGTTCCACTTGAGCCCGAACCCCAGGCCTCCGAGTCCGGCCGCCGCGGGCTGGTCCGTGGGCCGGGTGACCCCGTCCCACGCGGTGGACTCCTCGGCGATGGTGACGACGCCGGGGCAGCGGCGATAGACCGTCGCGTTCATCTCCTGCAGGAAGGCCACCGCGTCCAGGTTCTCGCGTCCGCCGTGGGCGTTGGGCGACCAGCCCCCCTCCTCGCGCGAGTAGTCGAGGTAGAGCATGGAGGCGACGGCGTCGACGCGCAGGCCGTCGATGTGAAACTCCTGGCACCAGTAAGTGGCGTTCGCGACAAGGAAGTTACGGACTTCCTTGCGGCCGTAGTCGAAGACGAGAGTGCCCCAGTCGGGGTGCTCGGCCTGCCGCTGATCCTGCGGCTCGTAGAGGGGCCGCCCGTCGAACGAGGCCAGCGCCCATGCGTCGCGCGGGAAGTGACCGGGGACCCAGTCCAGGAGTACGCCGATCCCGGCCTGGTGCAGCGTGTCGACCAGGTGCTTGAAGTCGTCGGGAGATCCGAAGCGTGCGGTGGGGGCGTAGAAGCCGGTGACCTGATAACCCCAGGAGCCGCCGAAGGGGTGCTCGGCGACCGGCATCAGCTCGACGTGCGTGAACCCCAGCTCCAGTACGTAGTCGGTCAGTTCCTTCGCCAGCTCGCGGTAGGTGGATCCCGGTCTCCACGAGCCGAGGTGAACCTCGTACACGGACATGGGCGCCGCATGGACCGGACGGTCGGCCCGGTGTTCCATCCAGTGGGCATCGCCCCACTCATGGTGGCTGCGCGTCACGACGGAAGCCGTCGCCGGAGGGGTCTGTGTGTGGCGTGCCATCGGGTCCGCGCGCTGCGTACGGGAGCCGTCGCCCCGGGTGATCTCGAACTTGTACATCGCCCCTTCGCCCAGGCCGGGCACGAAGAGCTCCCACACGCCCGACGACCCGAGGGACCGCATGGGCAGTGCGGTTCCGTCCCAGTGACAGAAGTCCCCGCAGACCCGTACACCGGCCGCGTTCGGGGCCCACACGGCGAATCGTGTGCCCTGGACCCCTTGGTGCTCACCTGCGTGCGCGCCGAGCGCCGTCCAGAGTTCCTCGTGGCGGCCCTCGGAGATGAGATGCAGATCCAGCTCGCCCAGGGTGGGAAGGAAGCGGTAGGGGTCCTCCACCTCCATGACGGCCTGGGGATAGTGCACGCGCAGCCGGTAGGGCGCGGGTGCGCCGGCCGGAATGCCGCCCGATGCCCGAATGCCGCCCGATGCCGGAATGCCACCCGAGAACAGGCCGTCTCCTTCGTCGTGCAGCTCCCACGTGCAGCCGTCCGTCACCGCGGACACCGCCTGCGCGCCTGGACGCAGGCAGCGCAGGTGTACGCCGTGCGGCACGGGGTGCGCTCCGAGGACGGCGTGCGGATCGTGATGCGCGCCGCGCAACAACCGGTCCCGGTCGGCGGCGGCCAGCGGGGGCACCGCGCACGCGCCGCGGACGGCGGTGGCGGCGGGGGACACGTCGGTGACGGCCATGGATGCTGCTCCTCGAACCGGGCGTCCGGTCATTGGTGAGCGGTCAGCTGTGGGGGGCTTGGGAGGTGAGTGGTGGGGGTGGGTCAGTGGTGGGCGGTCAGTCGTGGCGGGCAAGACGTGCGACGGCCCGCAGGGGGACGGTGATCCAGTCGGGGCGGTGCGTCGACTCGTAGAGAACCTCGTAGACGGCCCGGTCGGCCTCGTGCGCGTGCAGCAGCACCGGGATGTCCTGCGGGTCGAAGAGGCCCGTCGCGCCGTACCCGTCGCAGAAGGCCGTCCGGCAGCGTGCGGCCCACTCCGGCCGCGCCCCCTTCTCGACATGGGCGGCGTAGTCGAAGGAGCGCAGCATGCCCGCGATGTCATGGATCGGGGAGCGGTCGGCACGCCGTTCCGTCAGGGGTTTGGCGGGCTCGCCCTCGAAGTCGACGACATGCCACTGGCCGTCGGCTTGCAGTACCTGACCCAGATGGAGATCGCCGTGGATGCGCTGCAGGTGCAGGCCGCCGTCGGCCGTGGCGAGCCTGATGAAGACTTCACGCAGGCCCGGTACGTGCGAGCGCAGGGCCGGCACGGTGGCCGCCGCCTGCAGCAGCCGATGTGTCATCTGGTCGGCCAGGCGCGTGTGGTGGTCCGCGGCGGGCTCGCCCACGGGGAACGATTCGGCGAGCGCCACATGCAACTCGCCCGTCAGCGCACCCAGTTCCCGTGCCTGGTCGGAGAAGTCCCCCTGGGCGAGCGCCGACTGGAGGGCCAGGGTCCAGCCATCGGTCGCTCGCGGCAGGAAGCGCTGCACGACGCCCAACGTGCCCCAGAACGGCTGGGTGGTGTGGAACCAGGCGACGGGCGCCGGCACGCGGGTGTACCCGTGCCGGGCGAGCACCCCCGGAATCTCCAGGTCGGGGTTGATGCCGGGCTGGACGCGGCGGAACAGCTTCAGGATGACCTCGTCGCCGTACACGATGGACGTGTTCGACTGCTCGACGTCCAGGACGTGCGGCATGAGACCCGCCGGGACGGCGGAGCGGGGGTACGACTCGAAGCGGAGCGCGCCCATCACGCCACCACGCCGTATCCGGTCGAGGAGCAGGATCGTCGCCCGGGGGTCGTACAGCGCGTCGTAGACCAGGAGGTCCTGGCCGCGGGAGCCTTCCATCCGGCCCAGCAGACGCTCGCCCAGGCGGGGCGGCAGATCGGGGACGGCGCCCAGGAGCAGTTGGTAACAGGCGGCGTCCTGCGGGAGACCGCTCTGTTCGACCCGTACGAGCAGGTGGAAGATGTCGGGGGCCAGCTCCGTCGCGGCCGTCACGGAGACGCCGGTGACGGCACGCTCCCGGTGGGCGAACCATCGTTGCCGTGGCAGCCAGCGGCTCAACAGGGCCGCCAGCGTCGGGCTGGCGATGGGGTGAGGCTGGGTGTCGTGCGACAGCAGCAGAGGCGAAGACATGACGTCACGTCCGATCACTTGGTAATGCGCACGGTCCGACGAGGCTCGCTTTCGCAGAGTCGGAACCAGTACGAGCCGTGTCCGGCGAGGGTGAGGAGGTAGGGAAGTTCGCCGATGGCGGGAAAGCGCACTCCGCCCATGAGTTCGACGGGGTTGCGGCCGTCGTAGGCCCGGAGGTCGAGCTCGGTGGGCTGGGCGAAGCGGGAGAAGTTGTGCACGCACAGGACCAGGTCGTCCTTGTACTCGCGCAGGAAGGCGAGGACGGAGGCGTTCGAGGAGGCGAGCTCGATGTATGAGCCGAGTCCGAAGGCGGGGTTCTGTTTGCGGATCTCGATCATCCGGCGGGTCCAGTGCAGCAATGAGGAGGGGGAGGACATGGAGGCTTCGACGTTGGTGACCTGGTAGCCGTAGACCGGGTCCATGATCGTGGGGAGGTAGAGGCGTCCGGGGTCGCAGGAGGAGAAGCCGGCGTTGCGGTCGGGGGTCCACTGCATGGGGGTGCGGACGGCGTCGCGGTCGCCGAGCCAGATGTTGTCGCCCATGCCGATCTCGTCGCCGTAGTAGAGGATCGGTGAGCCGGGCAGGGAGAGGAGCAGGGCGGTGAAGAGTTCGATCTGGTTGCGGTCGTTGTCCAGGAGGGGGGCCAGGCGGCGGCGGATGCCGATGTTGGCGCGCATGCGGGGGTCTTTGGCGTATTCCGCGTACATGTAGTCGCGTTCTTCGTCGGTGACCATTTCGAGGGTGAGCTCGTCGTGGTTGCGCAGGAAGATGCCCCATTGGCAGCCGGAGGGGATGGCGGGGGTCTTGGCGAGGATTTCGGAGACGGGGTAGCGCGATTCGCGGCGTACGGCCATGAAGATGCGGGGCATGACGGGGAAGTGGAAGGCCATGTGGCATTCGTCGCCGCCGTCTTTGAAGTCGCCGAAGTAGTCGACGACGTCTTCGGGCCATTGGTTGGCCTCGGCGAGGAGCACGGTGTCGGGGTAGTGGGCGTCGATTTCGGCGCGGACGCGTTTGAGCAGGGCGTGGGAGCGGGGGAGGTTTTCGCAGTTGGTGCCCTCTTCGGCGAAGAGGTAGGGCACGGCGTCCAGGCGGAAGCCGTCGATGCCCAGGTCGAGCCAGAAGCGCAGGGCGGAGATGATCTCTTCCTGGACGGCCGGGTTCTCGTAGTTGAGGTCGGGCTGGTGGGAGAAGAAGCGGTGCCAGAAGTACTGTTTGCGCACCGGGTCGAAGGTCCAGTTGGAGGCTTCGGTGTCGACGAAGATGATGCGCGCGTCCTGGTACTGCTTGTCGTCGTCGGCCCAGACGTAGTAGTCGCCGTAGGGGCCTTCGGGGTCGCTGCGGGACTGCTGGAACCACGGGTGCTGATCACTGGTGTGGTTCATCACGAAGTCGATGATCACGCGCATGCCCCGCTGATGCGCCGCATCGATGAATTCGACGAAATCCCCCAGATCGCCGAACTCGGGCAGCACGGCGATGTAATTGGCCACGTCGTAACCGCCGTCGCGCAGTGGTGACGTGAAGAACGGCGGCAGCCACAGACAGTCCACGCCCAGCCACTGCAGATAGTCCAGCTTGGCGGTGGCCCCCTTGAGGTCACCGATGCCGTCGCCGTCACTGTCGTGGAAGGAGCGGACCAGGACCTCGTAGAAGACGGCGCGCTTGAACCACTCGGGGTCTCGGTCCTTGGCGGGCGCGTCCTCGAACAGATCGGACACCGGCTCGTTGATGGTCATGCATCCTCCGTTGCCGCAGAGCTGGGGCGCGTGCTTCTTGCTCGGCCTCGACTTACTCGGCCTCGACCGCGCATACGTGCGCGGGGGAGACGCCCGGCGTCAGACGTACGAAATTGGACTCGCCCCACGTGTAGGTCGCGTCGCCCAGTTCGTCGTGCACGCGGAAGGTGGAGCCGGGCGCGAGGTTCAGACGGGTGAGGTCGAGGCGCACGGTCGCCTCCTGGGTGCGGTGCGGGTCGAGGTTCACGACCACCAGCACCGTGTCGCCGGGCTCATGACGGCTGTACGCGATCACCTGGTCGTTGTCCACGGGGTGGAAGTGCACGTTGCGCAGCCGGTGCAGCGCCGGATGGCGTCGGCGTATCGCGTTGAGCGTGGTGATCAGCGGCGAGATGGTGCGTTCCGCACGCTCCGCCGATTCCCAGTCGCGAGACCGCAGTTGGTACTTCTCGGAGTCCAGGTAGTCTTCGCTGCCGGGCTTGAGGGGCGTGTCCTCGCAGAGTTCGTAGCCGCTGTAGAGACCCCATGCCGGGGAGAGGGTCGCGGCGAGTACCGCGCGCAGTTCGAAGGCCGGGCGTCCGCCGTGCTGGAGGAACTCGGGCAGGATGTCGGGGGTGTTGACGAAGAAGTTCGGCCGCATGTAGGCGGCTGATTCCCCGGTCAACTCCTGTACGTATGCCGTGAGTTCGGGCTTGGTGTTGCGCCAGGTGAAGTAGGTGTAGGACTGCTGGAAGCCGATCGCGGCGAGGGTGCGCATCATGGCGGGGCGGGTGAAGGCCTCCGCCAGGAAGATGACGTCGGGGTCGGTGCGGTTGATGTCGGCGAGGACCTGTTCCCAGAAGGTGACCGGTTTGGTGTGCGGGTTGTCGACGCGGAAGATACGCACGCCGTGGTCCATCCAGAACCGCAGCAGGCGTACGGTCTCGGTGATCAGACCCGGCATGTCGCGGTCGAAGGCCAGGGGGTAGATGTCCTGGTACTTCTTGGGCGGGTTCTCCGCGTAGGCGATGCTGCCGTCGGCGCGGTGCTGGAACCACTCGGGGTGCTTGTCGACCCAGGGGTGGTCCGGCGAGCACTGCAGGGCGAAGTCCAGGGCGACTTCCAGGTGCAGGTCGGCGGCGCGGCGCACGAAGGCGTCGAAGTCCTCCAGGGTGCCCAGGTCGGGGTGGATGGCGTCGTGGCCGCCCTCGGGGGAGCCGATGGCCCAGGGCACGCCCACGTCGTGCGGGCCGGGGGACAGGGAGTTGTTGGGGCCCTTGCGGAAGGTGGTTCCGATGGGGTGGACCGGCGGCAGGTAGACCACGTCGAAGCCCATCGCGGCGATAGCCGGGAGCCGTTCGGCGGCGGTGCGGAAGGTGCCCGAGCGCGGGGGCTCGCCCTCCCGGACGACGGCACCTTCCGAACGCGGGAAGAACTCGTACCACGACCCGAACAACGCCCGCTCCCGCTCCACCAGCAGCGGCAACGGAGCGCTCTCGGTGCGGCGTTCACGCAGGGGATGGGCCGACAGGAGTGCGCGTACGTCCGGTGCCGTGGCCGCCGCGAGGCGGTCCAGCGGGGTGCGGGTGTCGTCGCGCAGCAGGCCGAGCGCCGTGCGCAGGGTGGAGCGCGCCGCGTCGTCGGGCGCCTGGTCGACGGCCCGCTCAAAGAGCAGGATCCCGTCCTCCAGGGTGACCCCGGTGTCCACGTCGGCGTGCACCTTGATCACCGCGTCGCGCTGCCAGACGGCCATCGGATCGGTCCACGCCTCGACGGTGAACGTCCAGCGGCCGATCGCGTCCGGGGTCACGTCGGCGGCCCATCGGTCCGTACCCGGTGCCACTTCCCGCATGGTCCGGCGCCGGGTGGTGCGGCCGTCGGGCGCGTACAGGACCGCCTCGGCGCCGACCACGCCGGAGCCTTCGACGAAGACGAGGGCCGTGACCTCGACGGCCTCGCCGACGACTGCCTTCGCCGGGCGCAGGCCACCGTGGACACAGGGCCGCACATCCTCGATGGGGATGCGGACGTGACTGGGGTCCACCGACATGCTGTCCACCTCCGGGGTCGTCCGGTGCGTTGTTCGTCTCTGCTGCGTTCCTTGGGGCTTCGCTTCCCGCCTCAGTCGCTCCCGGGCGGGGCCGGGCGGCGGGCGGAATCGGGGCGGGCCGACGCGGGGAGCGGGCCGCGTTCCGCGGCCTCGGCCGCCTCACGCCCGCAGCGCCGGCTCGTCACCGCGCACAGGGCGGCCACGGCGTCCTGGAACCCCGCGCGCACCGCGGCGTCGCTGGGGGAGGCGAGGAAGCGGCGCTGCCACGCGCGATACCTCTCCAGTTGCCGACCGACGTCATCTGTGGCGCGCTCCGCCCGCATCGCACTCGACCTCCTGGACCTCCACGACGGTGAGCCCTGGCGGGCTCTCGGGCCGTTCACGGAGGGGGAGCGAACCATCACAGCGGGTTTGCTCACTCCCTCATGGTGCGAGGTGAAGCGCGCTCCGTCCTGTTGAACGCAGAGCGCTCGGCCGATCACTCTCGTGTTGCACGAATGGAGTAGAGGGGTGAAGCTGAATGCTGACTCTCAAGCGATCACTGCTCACGCTCTGTGCGTACGGCGACTCCGTCGAAGCGTCCGAGCGCGAGCTCCGCGGTGAGGAGCAAGAACGATGAAGCACCACGCAGCGCCCCGCTACTACCACCTCGACGTGGACCTGGTGCCGGAGCGCGTCGGTCAGGTCCGGCGCATCCTGGCCGCCCATCTGAGGTACTGGGGGCTGGAACAGCATGTGCCGGACGTGTCGCGGGGGATCGGTCTCCTGCTGGAACCGGCGGCGCGGAACACCTCCGCGGGGCGGACCGCGATCGAGACCTGGTGGACCGGACACCATCTGATCACCGCGGTCTCGCACGACGATCCGGCCGTCGCGGCCGCGCACGGCGTCGAGTCGCACTCCCTGGCCGAGATCGCGGCGCTCAGTGACGGGTGGGGCAGCTGCACCGCCGCCGACCAGCACATCGTCTGGTTCTCGCTGCGCAGCCGCAGGCAGCTTCGCGAACCCCTGGTTCCCAAGGGCCCGGCGCCCAGCACGATCGAGGCGCTTTCCCTGCCCCGCTCCGCTCCGCGGCCGGTCGCCGTGGGCGCCCCGGAGCGGACGGCGCCCCTGGAGGTCGCAAGCCCCGCCTGACCGGACCGTGTCTGCCGGGTGCGCGCCGGAGAGGCGCGCACCCGCCGCATGCCCGAAGGTCGGACCGGGGGACGACGACGGGAGATCTTGTGCGCGTGTGGACCGGCCGGCCCTTCCCGCTTGGCGCCACCTACGACGGTGACGGGACGAACTTCGCCCTGTTCAGCGAGGTGGCCGAGCAGGTCGACCTCATCCTGCTCGACGCGGACGGGGCCGAGCGGACCGCGACGCTGACGGAGGCCGACGGCTCGGTGTGGCACGGCTACCTGCCGGACGTCGGCCCGGGCCAACGCTACAGATATCGCGTCCACGGCCCCTGGATGCCCGCCGCCGGTCACCGCTGCGACCCGGCGAAGTTCCTCCTCGATCCCTACGCCAGGGCCGTCCACGACCTTCGCGACGACGCCGGGCCGGATGCCCTGTGCGGTGTCGTCGTCGATCCGGAGTTCGACTGGACCGGGGACAGCCCGCCCTCGCACGCCTACGCCGACTCCGTCATCTACGAGACGCACGTACGCGGACTGAGCCGCACCCACCCCGGCGTCCGCGAAGAACTCCGCGGCACCTACGCGGGCCTGGCCGCACCGGCCGTCCTCGACCACCTGACTTCTCTGGGGGTCACCGCGGTCGAGCTGATGCCGGTGCACCAGTACGTCCAGGACGGCTTCCTGCTCGACAAGGGACTGTCCAACTACTGGGGCTACAACACGATCGGATTCTTCGCCCCGCACCACGCGTACGCGGCCCACGGGACGCTCGGCCAGCAGGTCACCGAGTTCAAGTCCATGGTGAAGGCCCTGCACGCGGCCGGCCTCGAAGTGATCCTCGACGTGGTCTACAACCACACGGCGGAGGGCAACGAGAACGGTCCGACCCTCTCCTTCCGCGGCATCGACAACGCGTCGTACTACCGGCTGTCCGACGACGACTTCAGTCGCTACTACGACACCACGGGGACGGGCAACAGCCTGCTGATGCGTCACCCCAACGTCCTTCAGCTGCTCATGGATTCACTGCGCTACTGGGTCACCGAATGCCATGTCGACGGATTCCGCTTCGACCTGGCCGCCACCCTCGCCCGGCAGTTCCACGAGGTGGACCGGCTCTCGGCCTTCTTCGACCTCATCCAGCAGGACCCGGTGATCAGCCGCGTCAAGCTCATCGCCGAGCCGTGGGACCTGGGTGACGGCGGCTACCAGGTGGGCAACTTCCCGCCGCTGTGGTCCGAGTGGAACGGGAAGTACCGCGACTGTGTCAGGGACTTCTGGCGCGGGGGCGACCGGACCCTCGCGGAGTTCGCCTCACGCCTGACGGGATCCGCCGACCTCTACCAGCGCGACCGGCGCCGCCCGCGCGCCAGCGTCAACTTCATCACCGCCCACGACGGATTCACCCTGCGCGACCTCGTCTCGTACGACGCCAAGCACAACGAGGCCAACGGCGAGGGAAACCGGGACGGCGAGAGCAACAACCGCTCCTGGAACTGCGGCACGGAAGGCCCCACCCGCAACCCCGAGGTGCGCGCCCTGCGCGCACGACAGCAGCGCAACTTCCTCGCGACGCTGATGCTCTCCCAGGGCATCCCGATGCTCGGCCACGGGGACGAACTGGGCCGCACCCAGCTCGGCAACAACAACGCCTACTGCCAGGACAACGAGACCGCGTGGATCGACTGGGACCTCGACGAGGAACGCGAGGACCTGCTGGACTTCACCCGCCGGGTGGTGGCGCTGCGCACCGCACACCCGATCCTGCGCCGCCGCCGCTTCTTCCGGGGCGACACCGTCACCCACCAGGGGCAGCCGCTGCCCGACCTGGTCTGGCTGCGCCCCGACGCCGCCGAGATGACGACGGCGGACTGGGACCGGCCCGACGCGCACGCGGTCGCCGTCTTCCTCAACGGCGACGCCATCGCGGAACCGGACCGCGTCGGCCGGGCCGTCGTCGACGATTCCTTCCTCGTGCTGTTCAACTGCTACTGGGAGCCGATGGAGTTCCGGCTCCCCGACACCGCGTACGGAGCGTGCTGGACGACCCTGCTCGACACGTACGAAACCGGCGGCCCGCCGGACGAGACGGAGCACAAGGCCGACACCACCCTCAGCGTCGGCCCGCGGTCCCTGGTCGTCCTCTCCCGGCCCTCGGATCGGCCCTCGGAGCAGCCCTCGGACCGGCTTTCGGACCAGTGACAGGGCGGGTCATCGCTGGTCCAGGTCCACCTTGAGCTCGTCCGTCTCCGTCCAGAAGCCCTCGTCGGCGTCCTGCAGCCGGGACGCGGCGTGCTTCATGTGACGGCGCACGGCGCTGCGGGCCGCCTCCGCGTCGCCCGACTCGACGGCCGCCAGGATCGCGTGGTGCTCCACCCGCACCGCCTCGATGAAGTCGTCGCGCCGCGCCTCGTTCGCCCGCGTGACGCGGATGCCGCCGCGCATGACCTCGCCCAGGTACCGCACCGTCGAGACCATCACCGCGTTCCCGGTCGACTCGGCGATCGACTGATGGAAGGCCAGGTCCTCGTCGACCCCGTCACCGCCGTCCGCCACCGCCTTGTCGATCGCGGCCAGCGACTGGCGCATCCGGGCGACGTCGTCCGGCGTGGCCCTGACGGCCGCCAGTGATGCCGCCTCGCCCTCCATGGCGCGGCGGACCTCCACGATCTGCAGCACCTTGGACTTGGTGCCGGATGCCTCGGCCTCCAGGTCCAGCGGCCGGGTGCGCCGGGGCATGACGAACACGCCCCGGCCCTGGCGCGGTTCGACGAGCCCGGCGTTGCGCAGCCGGGAGACGGCCTCGCGGATCACGGTGCGACTGACGCCGAGCTGCTTGACCAACTCGACCTCGGTCGGCAGCTTGTCGCCCTCGGCAAGACGCCCGGACTCGATCTCCTCCGAGAGGATCGCGGCGACCCGGTCCGCGAGCCGAATGGGGCCACTCACCTTGGAGAACATGCTCGTCAGTCTATCCGTCGGGCCCCGATCGCCCCGGCCGCGGGCAGGTCCGCGGACCTCACGGCTTCGGGGTGGTCCTCGACGTACGCCCGCACGACCGACTCGAAGCTCTCGTCGGGCCGCAGGCCGAGCGCCGTGGCGCGCGCGTTGTCGAAGGCGGCGGGCCAGGAGCCGACGATGGCCTCGACGGCGGGGTCGGGCGAGAGCGTCACGCGGTCGGCGACGGCGTCACCGGCCACCCGGCGCAGCGTGTCCAGCATCTCGGCGACCGTGACCGTCAGCGCCGGAAGATTGACCGGAAGCCCGCCCTCCAGCTCACCGGGGCCACTGCCGCGCCCGGCCTCGGCGATACGCAGGATGCCTTCGACGGTGCGCCGCGGCGAGGCCAGGGCGACCCGCAGGTCGGGGCTGACCGGGCAGATGGCGGGCAGCCCCGCGAGGGGCTCGCGGATGATGCCGGACAGGAAGCCGGATGCGGCGGCGTTCGGCTTGCCCGGCCGCACCGTCACGGTCATCAGGCGCGCCACGCGTCCGTCGACGAAGCCCCGCCGGGTGTACTCGGCGACGAGCTGCTCGCAGATGCGCTTCTGCGTGCCGTAGCTGGACTGCGGTGTGGGCAGCGTCGACTCGCTCACCACGGGCGGCAGCGGCAGCGCGGGGTCGGAGCCGTAGACCGCGACGCTGCTGGAGAACACCACCCGGGGCGTCGGGCCGCCGGCGGCCGACTGTGCGCGGGCGGCGTCCAGCAGCGCGCGGGTGGTGTCCAGGTTGGCGCTCATGCCGAGTTCGAAGTCGGCCTCGCACTCGGACGAGACGGCTGAGGCCAGGTGGATCAAGATGTCCACGGGCTGCGCGAAGATCTCGTCGAGGCGCTCGCTCAGGTCGCCCTGGATGACGTCCACCAGGGGATCGGAGGCCACCGTCGCCTCGGCGGGCACGAACCGGTCGGCGAGTACCAGGCGGTCGATGGGCGCCCTGCACAGGGTGCGCCGCGCCAGCAGGGCGTCGGCGACCTGCCGTCCCAGGAAGCCGAAGCCACCGGTGATGACGATCCTCATGCGTGTTCTCCTCGGTAGTTCTTGAGCCAGCCGAGCCCCTCGCTCGTACCGGCCCGGGGGTGGTACTCGCAGCCGATCCACCCGTCGAAGCCCAGCTCGTCGACGACGTCGAACAGGTGGCGGACGTCGAGTTCGCCCCGGTCGGGCTCGTGGCGGTCGGGCACGCCGGCAATCTGCAGATGGGCGACGCGGCCGGTGGGCAGGTCGCGGCGCAGTGTCGTGGTGAGGTCGCCCTCCACGATCTGGCAGTGGTACAGGTCGAGTTGGACCTTGAGGTTCGGGGCGCCCACCTCCTGGACTACAGCGTGCGCCTCGGCCTGCCGGTGCAGGAAGTAGCCCGGCATGTCACGTCCGTTGATCGGCTCGATCAGGAGGTCGACGCCCACGGCGGCGGCCCGCTCGGCGGCCCAGGCGAGGTTGGCGAGGTAGGTGGCGCGGTGCGCGGCCCGCTGATCGGGCGTGCTCCGCTGCGGCAGGAGACCGGCCATCACGTGCACCTGGCCGCAGCCGAGCACCGCGGCGTACTCCAGCGCCCGCTCGATCCCGGAGCGGAGCTCGCCCTCGCGGCCGGGGAGCGAGGCGATGCCCCGCTCCCCGGACTCCCAGGCGCCGGGCGGCGCGTTGAAAAGCACCTGGCGAAGGCCGTGGTCATCGAGCCGGCGGCGCAGCTCGGCGGCGTCGTACGCGTAGGGGAAGAGGTACTCCACGGCCTCGAAGCCGTCCGCTGACGCCGCGGCGAAGCGGTCGGGGAAGTCGTGCTCGGTGTACATCATGGACAGGTTCGCGGCGAACCTCGGCATGCTTGCTCCTGTGGTGGGGCCGGGACCGTGACCGGACCCGGTCAGCGGTTGACGACTTCCTTCTTGGTGGTCAGCACGGCGACCGCGCCGATCACCAGGCTCAGGGCGAGGACGTACATCGGTATGGAGGTCGATCCGGTGGCGTCCTTGAGCCCGCCGATCATGTACGGGCTGACGAAGCCGGCCAGGTTGCCCACCGAGTTGATCAGGGCGAGCCCGGCCGCCGCCGCGGTGCCGCCGAGGAACGCGGTGGGCAACGACCAGAACAGCGGGGCACAGGTGAGCACACCGGCCGCCGCGAAGGACAGGGCGATCAGGGACAGCACCGTCGATCCGCTCCAGCCGGCGGCCAGGGAGAAGCCGAGTGCGCCCATGAGGCTGGGGACGACCAGGTGCCAGCGGCGCTCGCGGCGCTTGTCCGCGGAGCGCCCGAACAGGTTCATCGCGACCAGCGCGGCCAGGAACGGCACGGCGCTGAGCACACCGATCGTCAAGTTGTCGTCGATGCCGGTGGACTTGACGAAGGTGGGCATCCAGAAGGTCAGGGCGTACTGACCCATCACGAAGCAGAAGTAGATCAGGCACATCAGCCACACCTTGGGGTCGCGGAAGCCGTCCCACACGCGGCCGTGCTTCTGGTGCGCGGTGTCCTTGGCGATCGCCGCCTCGACGATGTCCTTCTCCTCCTCGGAGAGCCACGTGGCGCTGCGCACCCCATTGTCGAGGTAGAACACCGTCGCGACACCGATGAGGAGCGCCGGAATCGCTTCCAGCATGAACATCCACTGCCAGCCGTGCCATCCGCTGACCCCGTCGAAGCTGTCCATGATCCAGCCGGAGAGCGGGTTGCCGAAGATGCCCGCGACGGGGATCGCCGACATGAACATCGCGATGACGCGGGCCCGGCGGTGGGAGGGGAACCAGTAGGTGCAGTAGAGGATCACCCCCGGGTAGAAGCCGGCCTCCGCCGCGCCCAGGAGGAAGCGGAGCACGTAGAACGCCGTCTCGTTCGTGACGAAGGAGAACGCGCCCGAGACCAGCCCCCACGTGATCATGATCCGGGCGATCCAGGTGCGCGCGCCCACGCGCTGCAGCATCAGGTTCGAGGGCACCTCGAAGATGAAGTAGCCGATGAAGAACAGACCGGCGCCGAGGCCGTACGCCGCCTCGCTCAGCCCGAGGTCCTCGGACATCTGCAGCTTCGCGAAGCCGACGTTGACGCGGTCCAGGTAGGAGAAGACGTAACAGAGGATCAGGAAGGGGACGATACGGAGAACGACCTTGCGGAACACGGCGTTCTCACGGGCGAGATCGGGGGTCTCGGCCGTCGCGGTGGGCGTGGGCATGCGGAATCCTTACTGCGGCTCAGGGGATTCTCCGACGGAGGGCGCGCGGTGCGGTGTGCGGCGCTGCGCGCGGTGCGGTGCGCGGTCACCAAGAGGCGCCGAGCACGGACCTCAGTTCGTCGAGAGCGGGGGAGGGGAGCGGCTCGGGGCGACGGTCGGTCAGGAGCCAGAGGCGCGCCGTCTCCTCGAGTTCTTCGAGGACGGCGAGAGCGGACGCGGCGTCGGGGCCCCAGACCACCGGGCCAAGACGGTCGAGCAGCACGGCCCTGATCGGCGTGCGTGCCGCCGCACGATCAGCGATATGGCCGGTCACCAGGTCGGCCACGCGCGGATCGCCGGGCCGGTGGTAGGGGATGAGCGGGACGTGCCCGACCTTCATGACGTAGTACGGCGTGAGGGGCGGAAGCACGTCGTCCTGGCTCCACACGCCGGCCAGGGTGAGCGCGACGAGATGCGTGGAGTGGGTGTGGACGATGAACCGTGCCGTGGGGTCGGCGGCACAGATGCGGCGGTGCAGGGTGAGGGTCTTGCTGGCGCGGTCGCCCGCGATCTGCTCACCGTCGGGATCGACCAGGGCGAGGCGCTCGGGCTCCAGGAAGCCCAGGGCGGCGTCGGTGGGTGTGATCAGGTGGGAGTCGCCGACCCGCGCGCTGATGTTGCCGGCGCTGGCGTGGACGTAGCCCCGGGCGAACAGGCTGGTGCCCACCCGGACGATCTCGGCGCGCGCCGTGTCCACACTGTCTTGGGTGTCCGGGGCAGGGCTCGGGAGCCGGGTCATGCCGTCTCCCGGTCGAGGTGGGCGAAGGACGCGGTGAAGAAGTCGGGGCCGCCGAAGTTGCCGGACTTCAGCGTGATGTGGAGCAGGTCCCCGCCGGGCAGGGCCGCCGCGCACCAGGGCACACCGGGGTCGATCTGCGGCCCGATGCGCAGGCCCGTCAGGCCCAGCGCCTGGACGACCGCGCCCGAGGTCTCGCCACCGGCGACGACCAACTGACGCACACCCAGCTCCACGAGCCCCTGGGCGACACGGGCCAGGGTCCGCTCGACGAGCGCACCGGCCTCGGCGACACCGAGGCGGCCCTGCACGTCCTTGACCGCGCCGGGCGCTTCGGTGGAGTAGACGAGGACAGGCCCCTGGGCCAGATGTGCGGCGGCGAAGGCCAGGGCCTGCCCGGCCACGTCGTCGTCGGCCGCGATCCGCAGCGGATCCACGCTGAACGCGGGCCGGCCGCTGTGCAGGAACTCCCGGACCTGACCGTTTGTGGCGGTGGACACCGACCCGGAGACGATGGCCTGATGGCCGCGGGGGGAGGGCAGTCGGGCGGCGGCGGGGGACGGCTCGAACCCCCAGTTCGCGGGCAGGCCGATCGCCAGGCCGGATCCGGCGGTCACCAGCGGCAGCTCCTTGACCGCCGCACCGAGCCGCAGGAGGTCGTCGTTCGAGACGGCGTCCACGATCGCGGCGCCGACCCCCTCCTTGCGCAGCGTGTCGACGCGCTCCCGGATCGCCCCGGCACCGGCGGCGACCACGGTGTGGTCGATGAGGCCGACCGGACGCGCGGTCTGCGCACCGAGCACGGACACCAGGTTGGAATCCGTCATCGGCGTCAGCGGGTGGTGCCGCATGCCGCTGTCGCCGAGCAGTACGTCGCCGACGAAGAGATGTCCCTTGAAGACGGTGCGCCCGTTGTCGGGGAACGCCGGGGTGGCGACCGTGAAATCGGTGCCGAGCGCGTCCATCAGGGCCTCGGTGACGGGACCGATGTTGCCGGCCTGCGTCGAGTCGAACGTCGAGCAGTACTTGAAGTAGATCTGCTCGGCGCCCGCCGAGCGCAGCCACTCCAGCGCCCGCAGCGAGGCCGCGACCGCCTCGGGCGCCGGGGTGGTGCGCGACTTGAGCGCGATGACGACGGCGTCGGCGTCGACCGGCCCCTCGGTGCCGGCGGGCGGTACGTCGATCAGCTGGACGACGCGCATGCCCGCGCGCACCAGGTTGTTGGCCAGGTCCGTGGCGCCGGTGAAGTCGTCGGCGATGCAGCCGAGCCGGATGGCCATCTCAGACCTCTTCCCGTGCGGGTGCGGGCAGCTCGATCCCCGGGAAGATCTTGATCACCGCGCTGTCGTCCTCGCCGCCCAGACCGGAGGCCGACGCCTGCAGGAACATCTGATGGGCGGTGGCCGCCAGGGGGAGGGGGAACTTCTCCGGCCGGGCCGCGTCGAGCACGAGCCCCAGGTCCTTGACGAAGATGTCGACCGCGGACAGCGGCGTGTAGTCCCCGGCGAGCACGTGCGCCATGCGGTTCTCGAACATCCACGAGTTGCCCGCGCTGTGCGTGATCACTTCATAGAGCGCATCGGCGGGTACGCCCGCCTTGATGCCCAGCGCCATCGCCTCGGCGGCCGCGGCGATGTGCACTCCCGCGAGCAGTTGGTTGACGACCTTGACCTTGGAGCCGATCCCGGCCTCGTCGCCCAGCCGGTACACCGTGCTGCTCATGGCATCCAGCACCGGATCGGCGATCGCGTACGCGGTCGGGGCGCCCGAGGTCATCATGGTGAGCTCGCCCTTCGCCGCCCGTGCGGCACCACCGGAGATGGGAGCGTCCAGGTAGAGCACGCCGCGCTCGGCCAGCCGCCGCTCCAGCTCGGCGGACCAGGCGGGGTCGGCCGTGGAGCACATGACGTAGACGGAACCCGGGTGCAGCCGCTCGGCCGCGCCGCCCTCACCGAACAGCACCGACTCGACCTGTGCCGCGTTGACCACGACGCCGACCAGGACGTCGACGGAGCCCGCGAGTTCACCGGCGGTGGCGAAGGCGGTGCCGCCGTCCGCGGCGAAGGCGGTGGCCACGTCGGGGCGCAGATCATGGACCCCTACGTCGAAGCCCGCGTTCCGCAGGCTGTGCGCCATGCCGAGTCCCATGGCCCCGAGCCCCACCACGCCTACGCGTGGCCGTGCCGGACTGTCCTGGTCGTTCATGCCCGTCCTCGTCTCGCTGTGCCATGCCGTCAGGAGCGCGGCACGGCTCGGAATCCGTGCGGCGGTCGGGTCATATGATGACCTGAGGATGTGGCGTGGCGCACTGTGATGCCGGTCACGCATCGGGGTGTGCCGCTGATCTGTGCCTGGTCCTCAGATCTCTGCCTGGCCCATGCCGGCGAACCACCGGGCCGCGACGGCGGCGACCTCGTCCAACGCTCCGGGCTCCTCGAAGAGATGCGTGGCGTCGGGGATCACGCGCAGCCGGCTCAGGACACGCATCCGGTTGGCCGCTTCCCGGTTGAGTCGCAGTATTTCGGTGTCGCGCCCTCCGACGAGGAGCAGGACCGGGGCGTGCAGATGGCCGAGAACCTCCTCCCCGGCCAGGTCGGGGCGGCCGTCGGGGCAGACCACCGTGTCCACGAGGCCGGGCCTGGCGGCAGCGGCGCCGAGCGCGGCCGCTGCTCCCGTGCTCGCGCAGAACAGGCCGACCGGCAGATCGGAGACGCGGGCGGAGAGCCAGTCGACGGAGGCGATCAGCCGGTGGGTCAGCAGATCGACCTCGCTGTGCCGCCGGCCGGTCGGCCTGCCCCTGGCCGCTTCGTCGGGCGTGAGCAGGTCGATGAGCAGCGTCCCGACTGCGGCGTTGTGGAGCGTGCCGGCCAGGGCCCGGCTGCGGGGGCCGTACAGGGAACTGCCGCTGCCGTGGGCGAGCACCGTGACGCCGAACACCGTGTCCGGCACGGTCAGTTCACCGATGAGTGCCCCCTCGCCGTTGGGCACGGTGACTGTCTCGCACAACATGGGACCTCCGGATTCCGGGGACGAAGTTCGCCGGGTACCCCGCGAGAGTGGCGCTACGCGGCAGCCGTACGGGGCGGGTGTGCGCCCGGGGCGCACGCCGGGCCCGGACCAGGGCCCGGCCCTCGGCCGCGTACCACTGGTGGCCCAGCAGTACGGCCAGCGCGATGCCGACCACGTCCCCGCCGTAGTACATGACGTACGACGCCACACGCAGATCGGCCGCGGCGAAGGAGGTGCCGGGCGGGCCCGTGGCGTAGAGCGACTTGGCGAGGATTCCGTGCGCGGCCGACGCGGCCAGCATGGCTCCGCCGCGCAGCGTGAAACCGGCGCGGTGACGCAGCGGGTCCAGGGCCAGGACGGCGAAGGTGAACAGCAGGCCGGACGCCACGAGATGCACGCTGACCAGCGTGTGCAGCCACGGACGGTGGTGCGCGGCGGCCATGAGCGGCGTGCGGTACACCGCCCAGAGTCCGGCGATGTGCACGAGCGCGGCCACCGGCGGCCACACGAGCAGGGCTGCGGGGCGGGAACGTACGCAGGAGAGAAGCCGCCGCCGCGGCCCCACCGGCAGGGCGCGCAGCGCCAGCGTCACGGGACGGCCGAGCACGAACAGCAGGGGCGCGATCATCCCGATGCCCAGATGGGTGGTCATGTGCCCGGTGAACGGCGGCCACCTGTCCCACGGGGCGGCGAGCGAGGTGATCAGTGCCGCGCCGCCCGCACAGACCGCCGCGTCACGCCGGTGGGGCCAGCGGTCGCCGCGCCGACGCAGCTGCCGGGCCGCCGCCACATAGCCGAGACAGCTCACGGCCACGGCCGGCACGACAACCGTCACCGGCGGGCCCGGAGCAGGAGCAGCACGCCGGTCGCCAGGAACAGCACGGCGATCACGTTCCACGTCCAGTCGTACGGTGCCAGCTCCACGCCGTAGCGGATCTGGTGCAGCTCCAGCGCCTTGTGCTGGAACGTGCCGTCGTAGAGCTGGAAGCCGCCGAGCCCCAGACACAGGCCGGACCACCAGGCGGTGAGGTGCCGGGCGCCGCGGCGCCACAGATCCGCGTACAGGAAGAGGCCCGCGACCATCGCCAGCCAGCCGAAGGCATGGAAGATCCCGTCGGAGACGAGGCCGGCCTCGCTGGACGCCTTGTCGTAGAAGTGGTGCCAGTGCAGCAGTTGGTGGAACACCATCTCGTCGACGAACGCCGCGATACCGACGCCGACCAGTGCCCCGGAGAGGAGGGAGCGCCGCTTCACCGGCGTCACCGGTCCATGGTGCTCGCGTTGCCGCGCATGATGCTGCGTGCGTTGCTGCTCACGAGGATGGAACGTCATCCGGGTCTCCTCGGCGCCGGGGCGGGCATAGGGGCAGGTTGAGCGGGAACGAGGAGCCGAGTACCCGGGAAGCGGAATGGCTGACCGCCACATTTGGGCCAGAGTGCGCCGGGGCGCGCCGCCGGTGAGGTTCAGCCATGCGGATTGTAAATACGACTATTACGGTGAAAGCCCACGAAAGATCGTGAATGGAGCCCTCGTGACGCGTGCCGCCCTGTTCGACGTCGACGGAACGCTCGTCGACACCAACTACCTGCATGTCACGGCCTGGTGGGAGGCCTTCCGGCAGGCCGGTCACCGGGTGCCGATGCGCGCCGTGCACCACGCAATCGGCCTGGGCGGCACCGACCTGATCGAACACGTCCTCGGCGACGACCGCGATCCGGACCAGGACGACGCCATCAGCGCGGCGCACAAGACGCTCTACGGCACCCACTTCGACCGCCTCGAAGCTTTCGAGGACGCGGGACAACTGCTGCGTTCCCTCGCGCGGGAGGGGTGGACCATCGTGCTCGCCACCTCCGCCGGCGGCGCCGAACTCGACGCGCTGCGCGCCGCCGTCGACGCGGACGACGTCATCACCGCGACGGCCAGCGCCGACGACGTCGACGAGGGCAAACCGGCCGCGGAGCCCGTGGCCCACGCGCTGGACCTGGCCGGTGCGAAGGCGCAGGACAGTGTGTTCGTCGGCGACTCGGTCTGGGACATGAAGGCGGCGCGGCGTGCGGGCGTCACGCCCCTGGCCGTGCTCAGCGGCGGCATCCCCCGCGCCGAACTCTCCGGGGCCGGAGCGGCAGAGGTGTACGACGACACCGCCCACCTCCTGTCCTCGCTCGGGAGCAGCGCGTTCGCCGGTCTGGAGAGCCGGGGCTGACCCGCCGGAGGCTGCCGGGCAGGCCGCGGGTGCGACACTTCGGGGCAGGATCGGAGCGACCTCGGGGGCGAGATCGGAGCGCATGATGAAGGCAGCCCGCTTCAGCCGGTTCGGGGGTCCGGAGGTCCTCGAGATCGTGGATCTGCCCGCCCCGCGCCCGGGCCCCGGCGAAGTCCGGATCGCGGTGCGCGCGGCCGGCATCAACCCGAGTGACTGGAAGAAGCGCCAGGGTCTGATGGATCAGGAGCTCCCGCAGACCATGGGCCATGAGGCGGCGGGCGTCGTCGACGAGCTCGGCGCAGGCGTCACGGACGTGGCCGTCGGCGATCGCGTGTTCGGCCTTTCCGCCGACGGAGCCACCCAGGCCGAGCTGGCGGTGCTGCCCTTCTACGCACCGATCCCGCCGTCGCTCGACTTTCCCGGCGCTGCCGCGCTGCCGGCCGCCGTGGAGACGGCCACGCGCGCGCTCGACCGACTCGGCGCCGGGAGCGGCAGCACGCTGCTCGTCAGCGGCGCCTCGGGGAGCGTCGGCAGCGCCGCGGTCCAGCTCGCCGTGGCGCGCGGCGTCCGCGTGATCGGCACGGCAAGTCCGGCGAACCACGCGTACCTGCGCTCCCTGAAGGCCGAGCCCGTGGCCTACGGAGAGGGCCTCGTCGAGCGGGTTCGCGCGCTGACGCCCGACGGCGTCGACCTCGCCCTGGACGTCGCGGGGAGCGGCATCCTGCCCGAGCTCATCGACCTCGCGGGGGCACCGGAGCGCGTCGTGACGCTCGCCGACTTCGCCGGTGCGCGCGAGTACGGGGTGACGTTCAGCCGCGGGGACTCCGGCCGTGCGGTCCACGCGCTCGCAGAGATCGGCGGGCTGATCGAGTCCGGCCGCTTCTCGCTCCCGGTCGCGAAGACCTTCCCGCTCGCCGCCATCGCGGAGGCGCATCGCGTTGGCGAGGACGGCCGGGTGCGCGGAAAGATCGTACTGGTGATCGAATAGGGCGGCCGTCATGACAGGGTGGACGCATGGCAACGACCCGCGCACACGCGTCCGCTCCCGCACCGTGGCCCGACACGGCCTCCGTTCACGGAGATCTCGCCGCGGCCAAGACGCGCGTGTACGACCCCTGCGGGTTCGCCTGCTCGCGACCGGTGCCCGAAGCCGAGAGCGCCGAATACGCCGCCCACGAGTTCACCCTTGAGGGGCGCTCCATCCGGTTCCGTGCGGCCAAGACGACCCCCACCAAGGTCGGTCAGTTCGTCACCGTGTGGAAGAGGTCCCAGGACGGACCCATCCAGCCCTTCGACGTCACGGACCCCGTCGACCTCTTCGTCATCAGCACCCGCGACCACGACCGCTTCGGCCAGTTCGTCTTTCCCGTGGACGCCCTCCGCGAACAGGGAGTCGTATCCGGGGGCGGCTCCGCCGGGAAGCGCGCGTTCCGCGTCTACCCGCCCTGGGTGATCACCACGAACCGCCCGGCCGCCAGGGCGCAGGCCTGGCAGGTGGACTTCTTCCTGCACCTGCCCCCCCAGGACGGTCCCGTCGACCTCGCCCGCGCCCGGCAGCTCTACGGCCCGCAGGACGGGACCGTGTGAGCGGGCTCTGGTGATCAGACCTCAGACGGCCGCGGACCCCTCGTGTTGTGCGGAGGGCGGGACGGCGTATCTCCAAGGTGCCAACTAGGCAGCTGAAGGCGGAGTGCCTCCCCCGTCCGCACCGGAGTCGGGCTGCGGCAGCAGGGGGAACAGCCGGGCGATGAGAGCCACCGGGCGGGCGCCGTCAGGCCGGGCCAGAGGGCGCTGCTCGCGGTCCTGGTAGGGGGCGAGTGCGCGTCGCACGGTGTCCGAGACCCGGCTCATCTCCTCGGGCGTCAGATAGGCGATGGCGCTGAAGGCTTCGTCACGGCGCCATTCGTCCGGGGCCTGGTCGCGCCGGCCGAGCCAGCGCTGCCAGCTCTCGTCCTCCAGCCCTCGCGCCAAGTCCCCGAACTCCTCCACCGCGGGTTCGCCGACGGTGGCATCGTCCTGCCTCAGGCGCCAGGGGCGTGCGCGGCCTCCGTGGTGAGGGGCTTCCTCGATGAGTCCGTGACGTGCGAGCTGCCGGAGGTGGAACGAGCAGAGCCCCGAACTGTGGCCCAGCCGGGCGGCGGCCTCGGTCGCCGTCACGGTGCCGACCTCGGCCAGCAGGGCCATCAGGGCCGTACGGACATCGTGCTCGCGCAGGGCGTCGCCCTGGGTGCCCGGCGTCTGGTCGGCCCTGTCGGGGGAGGGGGTGAGGTCATCTTCAGTCACTTTGCAAAGTCTGCTACTTTGCAAAGGACTTGGCAAGCATTGAACTGAAGGGGGAGACAGCGATGTCTGTTCGTCACGACCTGCCGCCGGAGGCGGAGCGGGGCTCGGTGCGCAGGGTCACGGTGGTGGGCGAGGAGATCCTGGGCCGGCGGTGCCAGGAGGTGACCGAGTTCGGGACCGCGGAACTGTCGGCGCTCATCGACGACATGTTCCTGACGATGTACGTGGCCGACGGTGCCGGGCTCGCCGCCAACCAAGTGGACGTCGACCTGCGGCTGTTCGTCTACGACTGCCCGGACGACGACGGGATCCGGCATGTCGGCCACATCATCAACCCCGTCCTGGAGCTGCCCGGACCGGGCAGCCGCCGACTCGTCGACGCGTCCGAGGGCTGCCTGTCCGTACCCGGTGCGACCATGGCGGTTCCGCGCACCGACCGTGCCGTCGTGCGCGGTCGGGACAAGGACGGCAACCCTCTCGTCATCGAGGGCACGGGCTACTTCGCCCGGTGCCTGCAGCACGAGGCCGATCATCTCGAAGGCCACACCTATCTCTCCCGGCTCTCCAAGCGGGACCGGAAGGACGCCTTGCGGCAGATGGAGGACCGCCGTGAGGACGTCTTCGCCCAACGTGCCGCCAAGGCCGAGAACTTGGGGCGCTGAGGCCTGGGACCGCGGCGGGGGAGTGGATCAGAGAGCGGCGCCGGCGTCGCCGATCGCCTGGTCCAGCATCGACAGGCCGAGGGACAGTTCGTCCTCGGTGGCGGTCAGCGGTGGCGCCATCCGCAGGACCCCGCCCATGTTGGCGAGCTGGACGATGTTCATGTGCAGCCCCAGCTCGAGGCAGCGCCGGGTGACCAGCGCGCCCAGTTCGTTCGAGTGCTGCTTGGTCTCGCGGTCGACGACGAGTTCGACCCCGGCCAGCAGGCCCCGGCCGCGGATGTCGCCGACGACCGAGTGCCGCGAGGCGATGTCGGTGAGGCCCTGGTGGAGGAACGCGCCGAGTGACTGCGCGCGCTCGTCGAGCCTTTCGGCGATCAGGACATCGAGGACGGTGTTGCCGACCGCGGCGACCAACGGGTCGGCGACGTGCGTGGTGAAGAACAGGAACCCGCGCTCGTAGGCCTCCTGCTCGATCTCGGCGCTGGTCACCACGGCGGCCAGGGGCAGCCCCGCACCCAGCGTCTTGGACAGCGTGAGGATGTCGGGCACGACGCCGTCACGCTCGAACGCGTACCAGGTGCCGGTGCGGCACAGGCCCGTCTGGGCCTCGTCGAGGATCAGCAGCATCCCGCGTTCCCGGCACTTGGCCCGCAGGGCCGCGAAGTACCCCGGCGGCGGCTCGATGATGCCGCCGGAACTGAGAATCGGTTCGACGAGGCACGCGGCCAGGCTGCCGGTCGACTGGGCGTCGATCAGGTCGAAGGCGAAGTCCAGCTGACGTCGCCAGTCCAGGGAGCCGTCGTCCGTGGTGAAGTCGGGACGGTAGGCGTTCGGCACGGGGATGGCGAAGTTGCCGGGTGCGCCCGGACCGTAGCCCTTGCGTCCCGCGCTGTACGTGGCGGACGCGGCGGCCTGCGTCATGCCGTGCCAGGACCGCGCGAACGAGACGACCTCGTGCCTGCCGGTGACGAGCTTGGCCATCCGGATGGCGGCCTCGTTGGACTCGGCGCCGGTCGTCAGCAGCAGCGCCTTCTCCAGCGGAGCGGGCAGCGTGTCGGCGAGGCGCCGGGCGAGGTCGACCACCGGGCGGCTGAGCATGCCGCTGAAGAGGTGGTCGAGGCTCGCGACCTGCCGCTGGACGGTCGCGACGATCTCCGGGTGCGAGTGACCCAGGATCGCGCTCATCTGGCCGGAGGTGAAGTCGAGGATCTTCCGGCCGCCCGCGGTGAACACGAAGCTTCCGGCGGCACGTTCGATGATCTCGTGCGTGAACTCGCCGCCGTAGCGCACGAGATGCCTCTCGGCATCGGCCCAGAAGGTTTCGGTGGACGGCAGGGCGGTGGTAGAAGCGGTCATGCAACCGACGGTAGGCGGCGGCCGAGCGACACGTCCATCTCACGATTCCGGCTTTCCTGTTCGGTAGAACCGCACAACAATGGGGGAGTGATGAACCCCTGGAGGCTGCGTCTGCTGAGCCAGCTCGACACGCTGGGCACCGTCCGAGCGGTCGCCCAGGCCGCCAACCTGAGCCCGTCGAGCGTGTCCCAGCAGCTCGCCGTCCTTGAGACCGAGACGCGCACGCAGCTGCTGGAACGGACGGGGCGCCGGGTGCGGCTGACCCCGGCCGGGCTGATCCTCGCGCGCCGGGCGCGGGCGATCCTCGACCACATCAACAGCGTGGAGGCGGAGCTGCGCGGCTTCGGCGAGGAACCGGCCGGCCTTGTGCGCCTCGGGGCGTTCCAGAGCGCGATCCACACCATGGCCGTACCGGCGGTGAGCCGGTTGGCGCGCGAGCATCCGCACCTCGACGTCGAGCTGCTCGAACTGGAGCCGCACGCGAGCATGCCCGCGCTGCGGGGCGGCGACGTGGACATCATCGTCACGACCACGGACTTCGACGAGTTGCCACTGGGTCCGGACCTGGACATCGTGCCGCTGGCCATGGACCCGATCCTCCTGGTGGTCCCGCCCGGACATCCGGCGGCAGGCCGCGGTGCCGTGGACCTCGCGGCGTACGCGGACGAGGCGTGGGCGTTCGACATCCCGCAGTCGTACATGGCCAATCTCGCGCTGCGCCTGTGCCGTCAGTCGGGCTTCGAGCCGCGCGTGGTGTGCCGGTTCAGCAACTACATGATGACCCTGCAGCACGTCGAGGCGGGGCTGTCGATCGCGCTGCTGCCCGGTCTGGCGGTCGACCGCCGCTATCACGTCACGACCAGGGAACTCGCCACCCCCATGACGCGCACCATCACGGCAGCGATCCGCCACGGCTCACCGCCTCGCGCGGCGGTGCGCGCCGTGCTGGAGGCACTGCGCCACCATCCGGAGCTGCCGCTGCCGGGTGCGGACGGGGGCCCGCCCGGGTGAGATCGGGCAGGAGCCCGATTGTCAGTGGTGGCTGGGAGTGTGGGACGTATGGACAGGGATGAGGAGTTGCTGCGCGGCCGGGTGTACGGCCAGGACCATGACGATCCCCGGCGGGGCCCGCAGCCGGGGCGGGATTACGGGCAGCTGGTCGGTGGCCCGCTGGACGGGCTGTTGCTCGACATCACCGGCTGGACCAGGACCGAGAGAGCGACCGGAGTGGCCCTGCCCACGGAGCTCGGGCAGTTCGGTGCGGGCGGGCGGGCGACGTACGACCCACGCCCCGGCGACCGGCGGTGCCGCTGGGACTGGTCCGGCGATACTCCATGACTTCACGACCTCATGAGTCCCCGCCCTCATGACTCCATGGCGACGGGTGCGCATGCCCGTGGTCGGACCGCCCACGCACAGATCGTAGAGTCACAACGGTGAACGAGACCAACACCTTTGGCACACCTGACGCTGCCTTCGCACCCGACCGCGATCTGCCGATGCTGACCACCGCCCAGGCCACCCGCCTGCGGGCACTCGCCGTCCCGTACGCGCAGGAAGGGCGCACCTACTCGCTGTACAACCTGGCGCAGAACTGCCGGCAGACACCGGAGGAGCGTTGGCCCGAGCTGGTCGAGGCGCATTTCGCCGCTCTGGCGGAGGGCAGTCAGGGCGGCGAGAGCGCCGCGGAGCTTCTTCGCGGTGTGCACGCGCGGCTGCTGCCCACGGATTCGCTCACGCCCGAGATAGCCGGTGCCATGCGTTACGCACGCGTGGTGGCCGAGGGACTTGTATTTGCTTACGCCCTCGACATGCCCACGAGTGTACGGATGCTCACCGACTCCGACGTGGAGCGCGCCGGGATCGAGGAGTTGGGGCAGGCGGCGTACGCGAACTTGATGAGTGTTCCGGTCGAGCACGACGAAGTGCACATCGGGGGAAGGGCGTTGCTGCACTCCCTGTACGGCGATTCGCCGTTCGTCGCGAGCAAGGCGCTGTTCCTGTCCGAAGCGGCCCGGCAGGTCACCGGCGAGTCACTTCCGGACGCCGGAGCCCTTTTCGTCGTGCCCAATCGGAACCTTCTGGCGTACCACCCGATCGCCGACGGGTCCGTTGTCGACGCCGTCAACGGCCTTGCCTCGTACGCCCTCGGCGCCCATGAGGACGGGCCGGGCGGGCTGTCCCCGCGGGTCTATTGGTGGCATCGGGGCAGTCTGACGTCGCTCACGGTCATCGACCACGACACCCGTTCCTTCTCCCTGCAGCCGCCGCCGGAACTGCTCGCCCGCATGAAGGGCCTGGTCCGCCTCGATGGTGCCGGGCGCCTTGACACCGCAGCTGTCGCCAAGGCACCCGACGCGGCCGTCCTCACCCTCGACACGGCCGAGGCGATGGCCGGTCTCGCCGCGAACCCGGCCGGACTGGGCGATGCCTTCGCCTCGGCACTCACGCTCGCCCACGCCCGCTGCACGGCCGACCCCCAGGCGGGGAACATCGAGACCTGGGATGCCTGGGCCAGCGCAGTACAGCTCGGCTCGGCGCTCTTCACCGGTGCGCAGGCCCAGGAGTGCCATCTGGGCGAGGACATCGTGAGGCAGCTGCCCGCGACTCCCGCCGCGCCGCCCGCGGACGCCCGCGCCTGGCTCGACGCCTTCTACGTCGCGGTCGCGTGCCGTCAGCAGGCCAGGGCCGACCGGCTGTGCCAGGTACCACTCGACGTGCTGCGGCAGGACGACTCCGTCGACGAGTACGTACTGCACTGGATAGACACGCTGCAGACCTACTGGGCAGAGCGCCCGATGGACGACGTCGTGGCAAAGCTCCTCGCCACTATGGAGACGTCGCAGCCCCAGTCCTTGACCCACACTCCCAAGGACTTCGCGGACCTGGTCGACTACCAGCCCGTCGCCCTCTTCCACCGCCTGCTCACCCGCGACCACGACGCCTTCGCCGAGGCCCTGACCGAAGCCGTCGCGCACCACGGCACCTACTGGGGCGACTCGGCGGCGCCGCGTGCCCGGGTGGCGCTCGGGACCCTGGCGATGGCGAGCCTGGCGTACGACTACGGCTTCCCCGTCGCCCTGCCGCAGCCGTACCTGCCCACGTACCTGCTCAACCGCGAGCGGATCGAGGAGATGCCGGGCTGAGGTCCCGCGCTGAAACCCTCGTGAAAGCGCGCTGCATGCGCCGTGCCGCAGCCTCTGCGGCATGACGACACCGAGGACAACGACACAGACACCGGCTACACGGCCCTCACCGGCCATCGTGGCCACGGGGCTGCGCAAGGCCTATGGGGACAAGACGGTCCTCGACGGCATCGATCTGTCGGTGCCGGCCGGCACCGTCTTCTCCCTGCTCGGGCCGAACGGCGCCGGGAAGACCACCGCGGTCAAGATCCTGTCCACGCTCATCAGCGCCGACGCCGGCACGGCGGCGACGGGGCCACCCCCGTCCGAGGCGAGCCGGGAGCCCGGGGAGGCGGGCGGACAGAAGAGCACGTCGTGGTGGGCGACCCCGAAGCCCCGCGCCCACGCCAGGAAGCGGCCCACGGCGTCGTCCTCCTCGCCCGCCTCCGCACGGCGCGCCGCGCTGAACTCCCGTACGGCTTCCAGCATCCGAAAGCGCGCACCGGCCGGGGTGCCGGTCACGGTGAGCAGTGACGGGCCGGCCAGCTGCTCCAGGAGCCCCAGGGCATCGTCGCCGAGCACCTGCTCCGCCGCCGCACCGGAGAAGCCGCCGGGGAAGACCGACGGCAGGCGCAGCGCCGCCCTGGCTTCCTGTGCGAGCAGGTTCCAGCTCCACTCCACGACCGCGTGCAGCGTGCGGTGGCGCTCCGGCACGTCGCGCGCCCCGCCTCGCAGCAGCGCGAACCGGTCGCCGAGCCTGCGGGCGATCTCCGGCACCGACAGCGCCCGCACCCGTGCCGCCGCCAACTCCACGGCGAGCGGCAGCCCGTCGAGGTGACGGCAGACCTCGGCCACCGCGTCCGGGGGCAGTCCCACGCCGCTCCTCGCGGCCCGCGCCCGCTGCGTGAACAGCTCGGCCGCGGTGTCGAGTCCGAGTTCCGGCAGCGCGTACACCGCCTCCGACGAGAGCTCCAGCGGGGCCCGGCCGGTGGCCAGCACCCGCAGTTCCTTCGACGAGGCGACCAGAGCCTGGACGAGGTCGGCGGCGCCCCGGACGACCTGCTCGCAGTTGTCGAGCACCAGCAGCGCGGGCCCGGAGCCGAGCACGCCCAGGATGCCGGGGACCGGGTCGGCCGCGGCGTGGCCGCTCACGACGCCGTGCCGCCCCTCGCCCGCACCCAGTGCGGAGGCCACCTGCGTGGCGACGTCCGCGTCCGCGGTGACGGCGGCGAGCGGCACGAAATACACCACGCGCTGCTCGGCCCGGCGGCTGACGGCGCGCGAGGCGGGTCTTGCCGAGGCCGCCGGGCCCGACGACGGTCACGGCACAGGAGGTGCGCAACAGGTGCTCCACCGCCGCGATGTCCTCCTGCCGTCCGAGCAGCGGATTCGGCTCGTGCGGCACACCGTGCCGGACCACCGGCGCCTCACCGTGCAGCAACTCCCGCTGTACGGCCCTGAGCCCGGTGCCGGGATCCGTGCCGAGCGTCTCGCGCAGCTCGCGGCGGTAGGCCTCGTAGCGTGTGAGGGCGGCGGGCGGGCCCGCTGTCGCCGCCTCGGCGCGCAACAACTGGGTGAGCACTTCCTCGTCGCGCGGGTGCTGCGCGGCGGCCACGGTCGGCGGACCAATGGCCTCCGCATGCCGTCCCAGGCGGGCGAGCGCGAGCGCTTGCGCGCGTACGAGCGTGTCGCGGACGGGAGCGCGGTCGGCGCGCAACGCGGCGACAGGATCGTCGGTGGCGTCGGGGCCGTCGGTGTGGGCCGCCCCGCCAGGGGCTCCCTGCCACAGCGCGAGCCCGGCCTCGGCCTCGGCCAGGGCCCCCGCGTGGTCCCCTGCCCTGGCACGCTCCGCGCTCGCGGCGGCGTGCAGCAGCAGGGCGGAACTGTCGACCTGGTCCTCGGCCAGGGTGAGCCGGTATCCCGTCGGCGTGCTCGCGATGACGTCGGCACCGAACTGCGCCCGCGCCCTGGACACCAGGACCTGCAACGCCTTTCCCGGCCGCTCCGGCAAGGTGTCCGGCCACAGCCCTGCCACCAGCCGCTCGGTGCCGCAGCCCGAGCGCAGGTCGCCCGCGAGCAGTGCCAGGAGGCCGCGCAGGCGTGGCGCGGTGACCTCCTGCCCGCGATGGGCGACACGCGGCAGCAGGGTCAGTTCGGTGCTCACCCGAGCAGATTGGCCACGGCGCCGAGAGCCCCCCGGCCCCGGTCACGAGCCCAACTCACGCGGGGCGGGCGGGGTCTCACCCGACGTACGCACGGTGGACGCGAGGCCCGCGACGCCCGTCATGTGCCCCACGCCACACGACGTGAGAAGACATCTTCGGCGAGAATGCGCCGATGGACCTCCCCCGCCAGCTCACCCCGATCCCCAACGCCACCGGGCTGCACGTGTGGATGCCGCCCGGCGGCGGCAGTTGGGGCTACGCCAACTGCCTGTGGATCATTTCCGGCGACGAAGCCGCCATCATCGACACCCCCTACGACGGGCCGCTGACCGGCGCGATGATCCGGGCGGCCCGCCCGGTTCTCGGGTCGCGACGCGTGACCACCGTGGTCAACACCCACGCCAACGGCGACCACAGCTGGGGCAACCACCTGTTCCCCGGCGCGAACATCATCACCACCCGCACCGGCTCCGAGCACCTGGCGCACGAGCCGACGCCCCAGGAGATGCACCGCCTGCTGAACGACACCCCCTCCGACGGGGCGTTGGGCTGGTACATCCGCCGTCACTTCGGTGTCTTCGACTTCCTCTCGGCCCGAGTGACCCCACCCACGTCCACCTTCAGCGGGCACCACACCTTCACGGTCGGTGAAACGGAGGTCGAGCTCATCGAGGTCGGTCCCGCGCACCACGCGGGAGACCTCATCGTCAAGGTGGGTGACGTGGTCTGCGCGGGCGATGTCTTCTTCCCCGAGGACCATCCTCCGCACTGGTCGGGCCCGTTGCAGAACATCATCGACGCCAACGAGACCATCCTGGGACTCTCGCCCCGTGTCATCGTTCCCGGCCACGGCGGGCTCAAGGGGCCCGGTGACCTGAGCGAGCACATCGACTACCTGCGCACCATGCAGAGCGAGATCCGGCTGCGTTTCGAGAAGGGCCTGTCGGCCCGTGAGGCCATGGACGACATCTTCCGACGTGGCCTCTACCCTCAGCTCGGCCTCCCGGAGCGCCTCATGATCGTCATAGCGCTGGAGTACAGCCACCTCCGGGGCACCAGCCCCGACAACACCGTCATCGAGCTGGCGCACAGTGCCGCCCAGTGGGCCTTCGACCAGCGCACCGAGCCTCAACTGCCGGTCGCCTGACGGTTCTGACGGCGGCCGGCCGCCCCCTGCACCCAGGCGGCACCCGACCATGCGTGGCACGGCCGGGGGCGACCGTCCCGGCTCCCTGAACACACACACCCGCTCTGGGTTCGGCGCACTAGGTGAGGCCATCAAAGCGTGGTGGCCGGATCAGGCGCACCACACAAGACCGCGAAATCGGCCCCGGTTCCAACGGCCGGAAAGGGCCGGGGCCGTGATTTCACCCAGCGGAACGCAGGTGCTGCCGGGACGTCATTCCCGCGTCGCGACGAGGGGTCCGGGGACGGGGTCGGGCCTGAACACCAGCATCGTGAACCGAGCGCCGGGCGAGCCGAGCGGCATGGCCGTACACATGGTGACGTCGCCCACCCGGGAGGGAGCGTGCCGCTCGCAGCACTGGTCCAAGTACGCTTCCTGGTCCGGGCCCCCGTACGCGTGGTACCGCATCTTCCGCGTGTCACCGTTGGGGTGGACGTAGGCCACATGCCGGGTCCGGTAGATGGGGCCCACCACCGGATCGGCGTCGATCTCCTGGTCCAGATCCTGCAGGTCCGTGTTGTCCGGATGGGTGGCCACCGCGGTGCGCAACTGGGCGGTGAGCGGTATCGCCCACTGCGTCTCCCAATTGACCATGTGGTGCTCTCGCGTGTCCTCCCGCAGCAGCATGTAGCGCATCAGGTTCTGCTCCGGCAGCGCTGGTTCCGACGTGGCTCCCTTGCGGCGTGGGAACATGCGGATGAAGTCGTCGTTGCAGGCGAGGACGTTCCAGGCGACGTCGTTGACGTAGCACGGCTGTCCCTTGATCCCCTCCACCGCCACCTTCCACCCGGGCGGGACGTTCGTGCCGGCCATCGGATCCTGCGGGTGGGGCGGCTCATGGCCGAGGGAGTAGACGTAGAGCGCTATCCGTTCCCTCTCCTGCAGCTGCAGGACCTTGGACACCCGGTCGAGGAACTCCGCTGAGGGCGAGGGCATTTCACCGCGCTCGAGCTGGGCGTAGGTCCGCTCCGAGACGTAGAGGAGCTGTCCGACCTGTGCCTGGGAGAGGCCGGGGGAGCGACGGCCGCGGCCGGTCCGCGGGGGCCAGCCGAGGGTCGAGGGGTCCACCTGTTTCCGCTTCCACTGCAGCAGTTGCCGCAAAGCCGCCTTGTTGTCCATCGTTCACCCCTTCCTGGGCCGGCGTCCGTCCGAGCGCACCTCATATACCGGAAGAGCATCTTCCTGAAATTCGCCGACAGGAAAAAACTGGTCCTGGTGGTGGACGTGGGGCGGTCGCGACAATGGACGCCTGGATCCAGCCGTGTTGTGGCAGACGCGGTGGTCCGCGACCGCAAGGGGGAGTTCGCATTGCAGACGCCTGCCGCCGCTACGCCCTCGGAGTCCGGGGGCGGCTCCGTGGGGCGCACGCTCGCCGTACTGCGGGCTCTGCATCAACTCGGCCCCGGAGCCCATCCGCTGGCCTCCGTCGCCACGCGGGCGGGACTGCCGGCACCCACCGCCCACCGCTACGTCCAGGCACTGGTCGGCGAAGGGGCCGTGCAGCGGCAAGGCCCGCGCGGCCACTACTCCCTCGTAGAGGCACCGCATCTGTTCTCCGGCTCCTTCTCGGACTCGTCCGGTCCACCAACCGGCACGGGGTCGGCTACTCTTCGCGCCGAACTGATCACACTACAGTCACGCACCGGCCATATCGCTCTGGCGTACGTACCACTCCTCATCGGCACCCCGATGCGCATCCACGCCGAGCAGGCTCTGGGCGCCCACGCGCAGCAGTTGCAGGCCACCCCGCATTCGGTTCTGCAGGCCCTGTGGCGAGCTCCGCTCGAGGCTGATCCCGCCGGATGGGCCATCCAGGCCTGCGTCGGGGACGTCACCGCGGCACGGCCGCAGCTCGCGCGCATCCGCCAGGAGGGCTATGCCCTGGGTCCCTCCCTCCTGCTCGGCAGGGATGCCATCGCCGCACCCTTCTGGCGGGGTTCGACGGTGGCCGGCGCGGTCAGCCTGCTGGCGGCCCACAGCCAGGTGCGCAGCCCCGCCGTGCGCAACCGCTTCATCTGGGCCGTGCTGGACGCCGCAGCCATGATCAGCCGTCAACTCACCCGGGCAGGCGTCTCCGCCCCCGCTCTTTGACCTGATCCGACGTGACCTAACCTGATCTGTTCCGACCCATCCATCGGATCAAGCAACTGCACGACAGCACTTCGCGAAAGGCTTTCTGTGACCCGCTCCGTCCTGATCACCGGCGGCAACCGCGGCATCGGCCTGGCCACAGCCCGCGCCCTGCAAGCGGCAGGCGACCGCGTCGCCGTCACCTACCGCACGGGTGAACCCCCCGAGGGACTCTTCGCCATCCGGTGCGACATCACCGACACCGAGCAGGTGCAGGCCGCCTTCAAGGAGGCGGAGAACGAGCACGGCCCGGTGGAGGTTCTGGTGTGCTGCGCGGGCATCACCAAGGACCAACTCCTCATGCGCATGAGCGAGGAGGACTTCACGTCCGTCATCGACACCAACCTCACGGGCACGTTCCGCGTGGTCAAGCAGGCCAGCAAGGCGATGCTGCGCGCCAGGTTCGGGCGCGTCGTGCTGGTTTCCTCGGCGGTGGCCCTGCGCGGGGAGAGCGGCCAGGCCAACTACGCCGCCTCCAAGGCGGGACTCGTGGGATTCGCGCGCTCCATGGCGCGCGAACTCGGCTCCCGCAACGTCACCTTCAACGTCGTCGCCCCCGGCCTCACCGAAACACAGATGATCGAGAGCCTCACCGACGAGCAGCGCGAGAGCCTCGTACGGCAGATACCCCTGGGCCGGCTGGCCCGCCCCGAGGAAATCGCCGCGACCATCGCCTTTCTCGCGTCCCCCGCCGCCAGTTACATCACGGGTGCCGTCATACCCGTGGACGGCGGGGGCGGCATGGGGCACTGACGCCCCCGCGAAGTGCCCCGCCGGACAGTCAGGTCCCGTTGCTCGGGACGTCCTTGACGAATACGAGCCCGTCGAGCCCGGTCAGGTGGGCCGGGTCGACCGGGGCGTAGCCGAACCAGGGGGAGACGCGGGGTGCGGTTGATGTGCCTACGAGGGCGCTCGCCAGCCGCGGGGCGTCGATGAGGCAGCGGTCCTCGGGGAGCGCGTAGAGGAGCCCTTCGACCGTGTCCGGCGGCGGGGTGCCCACTCCCTGGTGCTGGAGCGTGCCGAGGGCCGTGGCCAGGAAGGCGTACTCCTCACCCAGCCGTGCGCTCACGAGGGCGCCGGCGCTCCACCACTCGACCAGCGGCTGGTCCCACATGCGCATCGTGCTCTTGTCCCGCTGGAGATGACTGTTGTGGGCGTGCACGAAGGTGCGGCCCCGGTCGGCGAGGGCGAGGAGGTTGTCGGCCATCATCTGGTCCCGCAGACCCACCAGCCGGGCCATCCGACGCGGTGAGGTGTCGGCCATCCAGTGGTGATAGCGCAGCAAGCCCGTGGCGGTGCGCCCGTACAGGCGCGCTCGGTCCAGGTCGTCCCGCGAGGTCACCGTGATCAGGTGCGGGGTCTGCGCGTCGAGCAGGGCCACGAGGTCGTCGGCGAGCAGCCGCAGTTCCTTCGCCTCCGCCGACTGCCCCACGGACTGTGCCGGGTCCATCATCGCGTCGGGATGGGTCCACTTCTCGTCGGCGCCGAGCAGGCGGTCGAGGGTCTCCGCGGTGCAGGGGAGCAGGCCCGCATCCACCGTCCGGGCCGAGAGGCAGCTGTGCAGCGACATGAGTGCCTGGCGGGGGCTCGCTGCGTGGGTGATCTCCAGGGGGCCGTCGAAACCGGCGAAGCGGACCTGCTCGGACGCGGGTCGGCCGTCGTTGAACGCCCGTGTCCAGCGTACGAGTTCACGGTTGGCCGTCGAGGTGCCCAACCCCAGGTCGGGGTGGCTGAATCCATGTTCCATGACCTCGTCGAGGGTGCCGGTGCCCGAGGTGACGTAGTCGTCCACGACCAGCCCCCTCATGCAGTCGCTCTCGATCGCGATCGTCCGGTAGCCCTCTTCCTCGACGAGCTGCCGGAAGAGCTCGTTGCGCAGGTCGAGCAGAGTGTCCTCGCGGTGGGTGGGCTCGCCCAGGGCGAGGATTCCCGGCCGTGCCGGGAGGAGCTTCATGACAGCGGTCGCTTCGAGGGCATGGGCGGTGTCTTTGATGTGAAGAGCCATGCCTTAAACGCTATCGTTGAACCATCGGTTGAAACTTTTCTGCGACATGGGTGGGCGCATGGGGGAAAACCTTCAAAACGGGGTGCGGCTCAGGCCGATCGACCTGGCACGCGGGCACGGTCTGTCCACGCAGGCGATCAGGAACTACGAGGAGGACGGGATCCTCCCGGCCGCTGACCGCACACCGAGCGATTACCGCACCTACACCACGCTGCACGCGCGGGCCCTGCGCGCGTTTCTCGCCCTGGTGCCCGGCCACGGCCACCGGACCGCGACGGCGATCATGCGGGCCGTGAACCAGGGCGAAGCCGAGGAGGCGTTCCGTCTCATCGACGAGAGCCATGTCCAGCTCCTCGACGACCGGCGGACCCTCCAGGCCGTGGAGAGGGCACTCGGCGACCTGGGGCCCGCACCGGTGTCCGGGGCGGGGCCCGGAGCCGCCGACCGGTTCATCGGGCCGCTGGCCGGGAAGCTCGGGATCCGGCCCGCGACGTTGCGCAAATGGGAGACGGCCGGTCTCGTGCACCCGCGCAGGGACCCGCGGACCGGGTACCGCGTCTACGACGAGGCCGACGTACGCGATGCCCGGCTGGTGCACCAACTCAGGCGGGGCGGCTACCTGTTGGAGCAGATCGCCCCGCTGATCGCCCAGGTACGAGCGGCCGGCGGCCTGGAGCCCCTGGAGGCCACGCTGAGCGACTGGCACGATCGGCTGTCCGCCCGCGGACGCGCGATGCTGTCGGGCGCCGCCGAACTGGAGGCGTACCTCCGCGAGAGCGGACCAGCCGGATCCGGATCACCGTGACTCGACGCTCCACGGTGTCGTTCTGCTGCCCGCCTTTCCCGCATCATTTCTTTCCGCATCAATGCAGGATTTCCGCGCGCAGCCTCTCGTCCGGTGTGGCGATGTCCCAGTAGCGAACAGTGCCCCGCGCAGCACTGAAAGCGCCGGTGCCGCCGGTGATGGCCATGTCGAGGGAACGTGAACTTGTTCCGCTGGTCCAGAGCGACTGCATCGTCAACGAACCACGCTGGAGTTCCATCGTGATCAGACACTGCGTCGTGCGCTTCTCGCCCTCGATGCGAACGACCTGACACGAGCCGCCACCATGCCCGACTCGGCGTCCGTCCTGTAGCGCGATACCTGAGTAGACGTCCATATCACCAAGGCTCGGCCCTGCCGGGCCGAGATCAGTGGCCTCGTGCTGGTCGTTCTGAATCTTGATCTCGAGGACCTCGACCTGACGCTTCCCGCCCTGTGCCGGGGAATCGGCGGTCGCGCCTCCCGCGGCACAGAAGCCGACTACAGCGGTGGCCAGCGATATCGCGAACAATCTCTTGCTGGTGACCATGGTGGATTCTCCCCACTTGGAATTCCTGTTTCCCGTGCGAACAACTCGACGCTATGGCTTGCGAGTCATGACGTCTAAGATCAATTTCGCTATGGGGTCATGGCCGCGGAGGCATGAGGAGCGGAGCGTGTCAGGTCTGCGAGGCTCCGACGACCACCCACCTGCGGCCCTGCTCGAGATGATCACAGAGCAGGGGCGTCAGGCCACCTGAGCGCCGAGCGGCAGACATACGCTCTGGCCTGCCGCCCCTATACGGGTGGACGCCCGTGGGAGAATTTTCTGCACCTCTTCGGGAACCTTTGCCCAAGTCGGCTCCTCTGTCGGGCATCGATTCCCGACGCAGGAGGTCTCATGTCCGACCGAACGGCACAGCGGGCAGCCATACTTCTCGCCTCGGTACTCACCGTGGACGCGCTGTTCCACCTCTACTGGGCCACCGGTTCCACCTGGCCCGCCGAGGACGCGGAGAGTCTGTCGTACGCGGTCCTGGGCACCGAAGCGCCGTTCACCCCGCCCGTCGTCCTGCCGCTCGCCGTCCTCCTGCTGGCAGCGAGCGGCCTCGTCGTCGCTCAGTCCCGGCGCCCCCGCCGACTGTTCCGCCTCGGAACCCTCGCAGTGGCGGGCGGACTGGGCCTGCGCACGCTGGCGGGCCTGTACTGGCTCTTCGCGCAGGACACCGGGTCAGCCTTCTACTGGCTCAACCTCGGGCTCTACACCCCGCTGTGCGCCCTGCTGGGCGTGGCCGCACTCAGAGTCGTCCGTGGCGCGGCGACACCCACCCTCCGCAAGAGCAAGGCCCGTTGGGAAGATGCCGTACGTGTCCGATGAGGAAACGGCGCGCCGGGTGCGCGCGGCGCAGCGCGGCGACACGCTGGCCATGGCCGAGCTGCTGGACGAACTCGCCCCCTACGTGGGCCGTATCTGCGGCCCCATCGCCCTGGACCAGGGCCCGGACGCCGCGCAGGAGGCACTTGTGGCGGTGTTCCGTTCGCTGCGCACCCTCAAGGAGCCGACGGCGCTGCACGGCTGGGTCCGTGCCATCGCGGTGCGCGAGGCCGTCCGGCTGGCCCGGCGCGCCGCCCGCGCGATGCCCGCCGACCTGAGCACCCTGCCCTCACGCGGAGACCCCCAACTGGGTGCCGACATCAGGGACGTACTGGAACGACTGTCCCCGGAGCACCGGGCCGTACTCGTGCTGCGTGACGTGGAGGGTCTGGACGAGCGGGCCGCGGCCGAGCTGCTCGACATCCGCGTCGGCACCGTCAAGTCCCGGCTGCACCGGGCCCGCGACACCTTCCGGAAGGCATGGACCTCATGACTGAAACCACCGGCGGTTGGCCCGCCGCCGACCTGGACCCGGTGCGGCGACTGCACGTGCTCGCCGCCGCCATCCCCGGCGCACAGGTCACCGAGGGCTTCGTCGCGGCCCCCTGCGACCGCGTCCGGGCCCTGCTGGGCGATCTGGAGGGCGCTTTCGGGCGGATCACCCCCGACATGCGGGGGCTCAGGGTCGTACGAAGGGACGGCGTGAGTGTGGAGGCGCTGGTCCGCAGCAAGTACGGGATGCGGGCCCGACTGCACGGGGAGCAGAGGGACGGCTGGTGCTGGCTGCAGAGCCGCTTCCTGCTCATCGGCGCCGCGGCGGCACCGGACGGCGAGGGCACCCGGGTGGCGTTCACCGGCGGGGTGCGGGTGCCGGGACGTGCCGCTCTGGTGCCGCTGGGCGTGCGGCGGGAGGGGGAGCGGAGCCTGCAGCGGCTGACGAGTCTGCTGTGAAGGGGGTGGGCGCGGTCCCGGGCATATGGCGATTTCTGTGGAGCAGCGCTCGATCCGGGTAGAAAGGAGGGACGCGGCGATGAGAGGAGACGTAGTGGCGTCGGACGACAAGGACGCGGAGCGCCTGCTGGACGGCCTTTCGGTCGATGAGGCCCGACCCGAGCGCCCGGTGCTGCTCGACGCGCAGGGTGAGCCGCTGCGGACCTGGCAGGAGAACTATCCCTATTCGGAGAAGCTGAAGCGCAAGGAGTACGAGCGCCAGAAGCGGATCCTGCAGATCGAGCTGCTGAAGCTGCAGAAATCGGTGCGCGATCAGGGCCAGCGTGTCGTGGTCGTCTGCGAGGGGCGGGACGCGGCAGGCAAGGGCGGCACCATCAAGCGCTTCACCGAGCGCCTCAACCCCCGAGGGGCCCGCGTCGTGGCGCTGGACAAGCCCACGGAACGGGAATCGGGCCAGTGGTACCTGCAGCGCTACGTCGCGGAGTTGCCGTCCGCCGGGGAGATCGTCTTCTTCGACCGGTCGTGGTACAACCGAGCCGGCGTCGAGCCCGTCATGGGCTTCTGCACCCCGCGCCAGCACGAGGAATTCCTGCGGCAGGTGCCGATGTTCGAGAAGATGATCACCGATGACGGCATCGTGCTGGTCAAGTTCTGGTTCTCCGTCTCCAGGGCGGAGCAACGTACGCGTTTCGCGATCCGCCAGGTGGATCCCGTACGGCAGTGGAAGCTCTCGCCCACGGATCTGGCCTCGCTGGACCTCTGGGACGCCTACACGCGCGCCAAAGTGGAGATGTTCCGCGCCACGGACACCGCCCACGCACCGTGGTCGGTGATCAAGTTCAACGACAAGCGCCGTGGTCGCCTCGAAGCCATCCGGCACCTGCTGCTGCGTGTCGACTACGAGTCGATGGACAAGGACGCGGTGGGGGAGTCGGACCCGCTCATCATCGGTCCGGCCGACACGCTCCTTGAAGCGGGCGAGGATCCGACGGACCTGTCACCCAGCAGACTCGCGGAGACCGGCCAGGGACCTGGCCTGCACCCGTAAAGGCCGGCCGGATGTTCCGACCCGCGGCGTGACCTTGGCCTGTAGTGCTCGTGCACGTATTCGTATTCGGAAAAACCAGGTGAGACGCCGTGCTGTCCTGGTGTCGCGTACGCAAGGGGCCCGCGGGCGCCGGCGTGCTTAGCATGGCCTCATGACCGTAGATCTGTTCGCGGGCATTCCTGTCCGCGACTACACCACGGCGGTGGCCTGGTACGAGCGACTGCTCGGCGGGCCGCCCTCCTTCCTGCCCAATGAGACCGAGGCGGTCTGGGAGCTCGCCGAACACCGGTACGTGTTCATCGAGGTGCGGCCCGAGCACGCCGGGCACGCCCTGCACACCCTCTTCGTCGAGGACTTCGACACCCGCCTCGCCCGGATCGTCGAGCGGGGTCTGAAACCGGACACACGCGAGACCTACGCCAACGGCGTCCGCAAGGCCACCTTCCGCGATCCGGACGGGAACGAGATCGGAATCGGCGGCGGTCCGACGGACTGACCGGGACTGACCGGGCGGACGGGACCGGCGACTCGTTCAGCTCGGTGAACTCGCCACCGACGCGCTCGCCTTGGCGCAGAGGTAAGGGCGCGCGAGGAACAGGGCGGTGCCGGTCAGGATGATGCCGAAGTAGACCGGCGCGAGGTGGATGAGATCGGTGTAGTGGATCGTGCCGTGCACCACGACAGCCGGCAGGAAGCCGGCCGCGCCCGCCGCGGCCAGGGTCCAGAACACCCACGCCTCACCCCGTCGCCAGCCCCACGCGCTGAGGAGCACGATCGCCACCGCGGCGGACATCAGGGCGCCGCCGAACCCCGCGCGGTCGTGGGCGAGGAACGGGACGAGCCGCGGATTCACGGCTTCCAGGGTGTGCGCGTCGGTGCCGAGGAAGGTCAGGTCGGTCGGTACGAAGACATCGGTCAGACCGACCACTGAGATCACCGCCCCGCCGACGAAGAGGCCCGCACCCGTGAGAATCATCAGGAGCTGGCCGACCAGTGCCCGCCTGCGCTCGGGCTCCGGCCCCTCGGGCGCAAGGCGCCACCGCGGCGCGTGCGAGGTACGGCGGACGCCTGCCACGAACATCGGGAACAGCACGAGCGCGGTGGCCGTGTGCAGGGGTTCCACGAAGCCGGTGGCCAGGAAGTAGAACAGGGTGGGGAAGCCGATCGCTCCCGAGAGCAGATACACCTCGCGGGCCCATGGCCAGCCGCGGCGGATCCCGCCCACGGCGAGTCCGGTGTAGAGCGCGCCGATGGACACCATCGTGCCGGCCATGGTGATCCGGTCGTGCTGGAGGAAGTGCACCAGGTGGTGGTTTGCGGCGTGCAGTTCGTGCAGTGTCATGCCGAGGTAGTCGCGGTCGTACCAGAGCAGCACCGGCCCGAGCGTGATCGCCGCGGCGCCGAGTCCGGCGCCCGTCATGCCGAGCCCGACGAGCAGCGCCCACCACCAGGCGGGCCAGCGCCGGGGATCGCGGCCGACGTCGCGCAGCACCGGAGCGGGGCCGGTGGGCGTGGCCGCCTCGACGACCCGCGCGAACCAGCCGGGTCCGGCCGCCACGAGCACCCCTGGCCTGGCGAGCACGACGGTGCCCGGCTCGTCGAGCACGGCCGCGGCGGCGGTGACCGACGGATCGGACACGTGGACGACGCGCGGGTCGTCGTCGCCCGTGAATCCGTCCACGTGAGGCTTGAGGGCGGCCTCGACCTCCGGGTCGCAGGTACGCGCGAGCACCGGTATCGCGCGGCCGTCGGCGGCCTCGCGCACGGTCTGTATGTCAGCCGCCGAGACGGGCGCGACCTCGACGACACCGGCCCCCAGCGGTGACATGGCGCGGACCGTGTCGCGGGCCAGCGAGGGCGGGACGGTGATGCCGAGGCGGACGGCCACGGGCACACCGGACACCTCGCCGGCCAGCCGGTCCGGCGGATGCCGGTGGCCGAACCCCCGGGCGATCAGCCGCGCTCCTGCGGGGCGGGAGCCGATCGAGGCGAGCATCCGCAGGGCGGTCCGTTGCGAACGGCGCAGTCCGAGGACGGCAGCGGCGGCGCCACGCAGGGGTTGGTAGGTCCAGTCCGGCATCAGGGGGTCTCGTTCTTCGTCGTGGGCGACTGCTCACCGGGCGCGGTCCAGCCGAGGACCCGCGTCATGGACCGCAGCGTCGCCCGCGCGGGCATCAGCCGCGCTGCCGCGTCGCGCAGCAGCACGGCGGGCGGCCATGCGAGCTGGCCCATGTCGCCGAGCCGGGCGGAGCGGCGCGTGATGGCCTGGGTCCGTGGGCGGCGCAGCAGGTCGTACGAGCGGAGTGCGGCGGCCATGTCGTCAGGGTCGGAGTCCAGGCAGTGGGCCAGAGTGACCGCGTCTTCGAGCGCCTGGCACGCACCCTGGCCGAGGTTCGGGGTCATGGCATGGGCCGCGTCCCCGAGCAGCGCGACCCGGCCGCGTACGAAGGAGGGCAGCGGTGGCAGGTCGTAGAGGTCGTGCCGGAGCACCGCGTGCGGGGGGACCGCGGCCAGAAGACGGGGGATGGGGTCCGGCCAGGACCCGAACCGGCGCAGCAGTTCGTCGTGTTCGGACGAGTCGCTGGTCGTTCCCGCCGGTAGCGAAGCGGTCGCGAAGCAGTACATCCGCCCGCCCGGCAGCGCCGTGCAGCCGAACCTCTCCCCGCGACCCCAGGTCGCCGCGCCCTCGGCGGGCGGGTCGGCGAGCGGCTCGGTGACCATGCGCCAGGCGGTATATCCGGCGTACCGGGGGCCGGCCGCACGGGGCCACAGCGCACCGCGGACCGCGCTGCGCAGCCCGTCGGCGCCGATGACGAGGTCGGGCCGGGACTCGCCGCCGGGGTGCTCTACGACCGGGCCGTGGTCGTCGTCGCGGACCTGGGAGACCTCGCTGTCCGGCCGCAGGCTGTCGGCGGGCAGCGCCTCGGTGAGGGCACGCAGCAGGTCGGCGCGGTGGAGGACCAGCAGGGGGTGGCCGAAGCGGCGGGTCAGCTCCGCATTGTCCGTGCGGGTCAGCCAGCGGCCCTTGCGGTCGCGTACGCCGCCGCCGTCCTCGACGGCGCCGAGTGCCCGGACGGTGTCGGCCAGGCCGAGCGCGTCGAGGGCTCGCAGCGCGTTGGGCCACAGGGAGATGCCGGCGCCGATCTCGGTGAACTCCGGGGCCCGCTCCAGGACTTCGACGCGCCAGCCCCGGCGGTGCAGGGCGATGGCTGCCGCGAGGCCGCCGATCCCGCCGCCGACGATGGTCGCGGCGCGCTGCGGCATGGTTCCTCGCTCAGGGTTCGGGGGCGCCACCCCCGGTCAAGTGGCCTGCGATCCGGTGCCCGAGCGGCATGCGAGGTGCGCAAGTCCGGCTGAGCAGCGCCTTATAGCAACATGTCGACAGGAGCCTGTCAACGTGACGAGGAGCGGTTCGCCCCCGCCGCCTGGCGCTCGATCAGAAAGCCTAGCCTTGCGGCATGGGCGTGGACATCGAGGTTCTTGTCGTCGACTGTGACCGGGTCGATGCGGCACCGGCGGGTGAACGGCGTGAACTGCTGGAGGAGGCCGCATACGGAGTCGAGGGTGACCTCGACGAAGAGGGCTGGATCTGGCCTTCGGCAGCGGGCACCGACTGGTACGGCCGGTACGCCTTCCGGCGCACCTTGGGCTCGTACAAGCCGCACTTCTGGGCGGGCGAGCGATGGGAGCACGTCAGGGATTTCGCCGCCCCGGGCCTGCGCGCGGCCCTCGACCGCTTCACGGCCGCACTGTTCTGGCAGGGCCTGGAGGACGTGGCCGGGGAGACCGCCGGGGGTCTGCCCGAGCGGGAGTGCCCGTGGGACGCGAACCTGCTCCTGTGGCGGCCACCGCACGACATCGCCGCCATCAAGGCCTTCTGGACCCAGGCAGCCCCTGAGCTGGACACCTTGCGGGAGCCGTTCGCGCGACACGCGGCGGTGCCGAACGGTTGGATCGGCGACTTCGTATCGTTCGCCGAACTCCTCAAGGGGTGGAGCGAGGTGGTCGCCGAGGCGGACCGCCGGGGCTGGGGCATCATCGGGCTTCGCTGCTGAGCCCCGAAGGGAGCTCCCCTCCGCGATGGCGTGCCGGACCTCCGCGACGGCGTGCCGGAGATACGGCGAGACACGGGGCGGACGGGGATACTGTCCGGTGTGATGCGGTTTGTACTGTTGTTCGTGCTCGCGCTCATGGGCTTCGGGCTCACGGCGCTGTCCCTCACGGTCTCGCCGTGGTGGTGGCCACCTGCCGCGATCGCACTGGCCCTGACCGCCGTAGGCCTGTACGACCTGCTCCAGCGCAAGCATTCCGTGCTGCGCAACTATCCACTCCTGGGTCACCTCCGCTACCTGCTGGAGAGCCTGCGCCCGGAACTCCAGCAGTACTTCGTCGAGCGCAACAACGACGGCCGTCCCTTCGACCGGGACGTCCGCAGCATCGTCTACGAGCGGGCGAAAGGCACCGCGGCGGAAGAGGCCTTCGGGACCGAACGCGACGTCTACGCCGAGGGCTACGACTTCCTGGTGCACTCCATCGCGCCCGTACCGGTACGCGAGACTCCGCCCGTCGTCCGCATCGGCGGTCCGGACTGCACCCGGCCGTACGACATGGCGCTCCTGAACGTCTCGGCGATGAGCTTCGGTTCGCTGTCCGCCAACGCCGTGCTCGCGCTCAACCACGGCGCCGCGCTCGGCGGCTTCGCCCACGACACGGGAGAGGGCGGCATCTCCGAGTACCACCTGCGGTACGGCGGCGACCTCGTCTGGGAGGTCGGCACGGGATACTTCGGCTGCCGCACGAAGGACGGCGGCTTCGATCCGCGGCAGTTCGCCGAGCAAGCAGCGCGCGACGAGGTCAAATGCGTGTCGCTGAAGCTGTCCCAGGGCGCCAAGCCCGGCAGCGGCGGCCTGCTGCCCGGCAGCAAGGTCAACGCGGAGATCGCCCGGGCCCGCGGCGTTCCCGAGGGCGAGACCGTCGTCTCGCCCTCCTACCACCGCGTCTTCAGCACGCCACGTGAACTGATCCGGTTCCTGGCACACATGCGGGAACTCGCCGACGGAAAACCCGTGGGGTTCAAGCTCTGCGTCGGATCCCGCCGCGAGTTCCTGGCCCTCTGCAAGGCCATGCTGGCGGAAGGCAGCACCCCGGACTTCATCATCGTGGACGGTTCGGAGGGCGGCACCGGAGCCGCGCCCCTCGAATTCGCCGATCACCTCGGTCAGCCCCTCACCGACGGACTGCTCATCGTCCACAACGCCCTGACGGGCGCGGGTCTGCGCGACCGGATCCGCATCGGCGCCAGCGGCAAGGTCGCCACCGGCGCCGACATCGTCAAGCTCCTCATCCAGGGCGCCGACTACACCAACGCGGCCCGCGCCATGATGTTCGCCGTCGGCTGCATCCAGGCCCAGCGCTGCCACACCAACACCTGTCCCGTCGGCGTGACCACCCAGGACCCACGCCGTGCCCGCGCCCTCGACGTGCCCGACAAGTCGCTGCGCGTCGAACGTTTCCAGACGGCCACGGTCGCCGGCGCGATGAAGATCATGGCGGCCATGGGGGTGTCCGAGCCCGGCGAGCTCCGCCCGCACATGCTGCGCCGGCGCACCGGCCCTGCCACCATCCTCGCCGGTCAGGAGCTCCACGAACGCCTGGCCCCCGGGGAGCTCCTCGACAACACCCCGCCGCACTGGGCCGATGACTGGTCGGCCGCCGATCCCGACCGGTTCGCCTAGCGGAGCGGCGGATGGGGCTTTGCGGTGATTCATGCAGGGCGCGAGGGGTACCGGCAGGGCGAGTGATCGTTGGCCCGCTGAAGCCAACCGACAAAAAATCGACCGATCGATCGACCAAATGACCAATCGGCAAGGAGAAGTCATGTCAGAGCACGGCAAGGGGGCGGGACGGCCTGTCCTGGTCGGAGTCGAGCAAGGAGGCGACCAGCCCGCCGTGGTGCGTTACGCGGCGCGGCACGCGTCGCTGCACGGCCTCCCACTGACCCTCCTGCACGTCGCGGCGGAGGGATCTTCGTTGGCCGGGCCCGGGGAAGGGCACGCAGACGGGGGAGAGCCGGGCCCGGTGACGCAGGCGGTGGCGACGCTCGTGAAGCCGTTGGTGGAGCTGGTCGAGACGGAGTTCCCCGATGTGGCGGTGACGGCAGAGGCCGTGGCCGGACGGCCCGCGGCGGTGCTGGTGGAACGCTCCGCCGAAGCGGCATGGCTGGTGGTCGGCCACCGCGGCGGTGGCGGATTCCCCCGCCTGCCGCTGGGCTCGGTGAGCTGGCAGGTGGCCACCCACGCCTCCTGTCCCGTCGTCGTGGTCCGCCCGGGGGAGAACACCGCCCGGGAGAACCGGGTCGTGGTCGGCGTGGACGTCCACGACGTTCCGCACGAGGCCCTGGATCTCGCCTACGCCGAGGCGCACGTCCGAGGAGCCAGGCTGGAGATGGTGTACGGCGCGTTTCATCTCGGCCAGATGCCCGCGGGGCCGGGCATGGTGGCGCCCAATTTCGAGGAGCTCGACGAACGGGCGCGACAGGCGCTGCGGGCAGAGGCCGCCAAGCGCCTCAGCCGGTACCCGGAAGTGGCGGTCGACCTGCGGGTCGAGCAGGTGCGGCCCGCGACGATCCTCTCCGAGGCGTCACGGCACGCGGCCCTGCTGGTCGTGGGTTCGCACGGACGTACCGGACTGCGACGGCTGATGCTCGGATCCGTCAGCGGCGAGGCGCTGCACACGGCGGAGTGCCCTGTGGCGGTAGTGCCGCACAGGCATTGATCGCGACGCGGTACGGCAGCCCGCGCCCCGCCGGGAGCCGGTGACCGCGGCCAACGGCTCCGTGGCGCGATTTCTCGGTCACCCCTGCCGAGCGACGCCGCCGGGACGGCCCTCCGTAACGCTGGTGCGGATGTCCGTCTTGCCTAGGGGGGACCATGGCGTGGAGCGTCGTCGTCCGTCGGCCGAAGGTGCTGGTGGCGAGCGGCCTGTGGGCACTGGTGTCGAAGCCGTGGGCGGGCAGCGTGCGTGTCGCCCGTCCAGAGGCGCCGCCGGTCCTGATGCGCCGCGTCGACGGATGCCTGGTGATCGAGGTCAGGGACTCGATCGGCCCGGCCGCCGAAGCGCGGCTGGGCCGGGTGCTGCATGCGGCGATCCGTGCGGGCGGGACGGGCGTGCTCGTCGACCTCCGGCGTGCGCGGGACCTCGGCGTCAGCGGATTCAGCGTGCTGCAGCTCGCCCGCACTCTGGCGGAGCAGCGAGGCCTGACCTTCGATGTTGCCGCCGAGGAACAGTCGACGCCTGAACTGCCCCGCTCATCGGCGAGTTGATGGTTCCCCCGGGACAGTGCACGCCGACTCACCCGTCACGGAGGATGTCCGGCACGCGCCCTCTTGCTTCGGTCGCCAGATGGCAGAGGAAAACGCGGCGTGGCCGGTGGGCAGCATCATGCGGTGGGCGCGGGGTGTGGGGGGATTGCTGGGAGGGGCGACGGATCTACTGGTCCGGCCGTTGGTCACGATGGTGCTCGACCGCATCGATCTGGACGCCCTTGTCTCGCGAGTGGACGTGAACCGGGTCGCGGACCAGGTGGACGTCGAGCGGATCGCCGTCCGTATCGATGTGGATCGGGTCGCCGACCGTGTCGACGTGAACCGGGTGGCCGACCGCGTCGACATCGACGCGGTGCTCGACCGGATCGACCTGGTCGGCCTCACGCGTGACGTGCTGCGCGAGATAGATCTCGGGCGGATCGTTCGTGACACCGGGGGCGGGATGACCGTAGAGACCGTGGAGGCGGTCCGGCTGCTCGGACAGCGCGGAGACCGAAACGTAAACCGCCTGACGGACCGACTACTTCGCAGGACTGCCCGCGCACAGGACGCGGACGCTGTCCGCCCTCAGGGCGGTGGTGCAGGCGGAATCCAGGGCAGTGATGCAGACCGACGCCAGGGTGACGGCTCCGGGCGACTCCGGGGTGACGGCGCAGGCCGCCCGGAAGGCGACGGCGCCGACGGACACGAGGGCGAAGTTGCGGGCCGACCGCAGGATGACGGCCCCGGTCGAGCTCAGGGCGATGGTGGAGGCCGACTCCGAGGGAGGGGCGGAGGCAGACGTCAGGGTGACGGCCCTGGGCGACTCAAGGGCAGTGGTAGAGGCCGACCTCAGGACGATGGTGGAGGCCGCCCGGAAGGGGACGGTCCCGGCCGGCTCCTGGGCGATGGTGGAGGCAGACGTCAAGGTGACCGCTCCGGCCGACTTCAGGACCACGGCGTAGGTCGCCCCCAGGACGTTGGCGCCGACCGACTCCAGGACGATGGTGCGGGCCGACCGCGGGATGACAGCCCCGGCCGACCTCAGGACGATGGCGTAGGCCGCCCTCAGAGCGATGGTCCCGATCGACTCCATGACGACGATCCAGTTCGACCTCAGGACGACCGCCCCGACCGCACCCAGGGCAACGGCCCCGGGCCGACGGTTCGGTGACCGTGGTGGGCGGCGGGGTTCGGCCCGGACCCGATGCTGCCGGGATCGTCTCGCGTGGGGTCGCGGCAGTGGTCGACGCGCTGATCCTGGCGTTGATGGGCCTCGCGGTCCAAGTGGGCGCCGGGTGCGCGCTCCTGCTCACCACCGGGCCCCCGTTCCGGTTCGCCGAGTTCCCCCCATGGCTCTCCGTGTCCGTCAGCTGGGCCGTGACGGTCGCCTACTTGGGGGGCGCGTGGGCCGCGATCGGCTGTACGCCCGGCTGCCGCCTGATGGGCCTGCGCGTCACCGACCGCGCGGGCCGACTGCTGGGGCTGCCGCGTTCCCTGGCACGTGCCGTGCTGTGCGTGACGTTTCCGCTGGGGCTGTGCTGGATACTGCTCAGTCGGCGCAGGGCGGCGCTGCAAGACCTGGTGGTGGCCAGCACCGTGTCGTACGACCGCCGTTGACGGAGACGCGCGACCGGCGTCGACCGTGTCATGCGGCCGCCATCGGTCGGGGTGTTACGACTGCCGTCGACCGGTTCTAGGGCCGCCGTCGGCGGAGACGCGGCCGCCGCTGACCGTGTTGTGCGGCCGCCACCGGTCGGGTGCTACGCCTGCCGTCGACCGGGCACTTCGACCGGCCAACCGCGTCCTGCGACCGCCGTGGACTGGTTGCTAGGACCGCCGTTGGCGGAGACCCGCGGCCGCCGCTGACTGTGTCCTGCGGCCGCCACCGGCCGGTTGCCAGGACCGCAGTCGAGGGCGTTTCGACCGCGCCGGCCGTGCCCCGCGCGCCATCGGCCGGGTGCTACGACCGCGTCAACCGTGTCCCGCGACCCCCGTCGACCGGGCGCTTCGACCGCCCCGACTGTGCCTTGCGCGCGCCGTGGGCGGGAGCTACGACCGCCATCCACCGCGCCCTACGACCGTCGCTGACGTGGCCCGGTGGTCTTGGCGGGGTGTGTCGGTGCCGGGGTGCGAGGGAGCATTGAGGCGGCGGCCAGGCCGCCGAGGCCGATGGCGGCCAGCACTACGAGCGAGACGGCGTACGGGCCCACGGACGGGTCGGCGACCAGGATGGTGCCTGCGATCGCGGTGCCCACCGAGGAGCCGAGGTTGGACACGCTGCGGGACAGGCCGGAGATCTCGCCCTGCAGATCCTCGGGGAAGCTCGACTGCACGATGTTCACCGACGGAGTCAGCATCACCCCGAGCCCCAGGCCGATGAGAAGCAGCCCGGGGGCGAAGCTCCAGGCGCTCGGTGAACCGTGGGCCATGGCGATGAGCAGACAGATGCCGCAGACGGTCACGGCGAAACCGGTCATGACGAGGGTCCGCTGCTCGCGCCGTTTGGCGAAACGCTCGGCGCCGAGCGAGGTGGCGAGCAGGCCCACGGTGGAAGCGCTGAAGATCACGCCGGTGCTGATCGCGTCGTACCCCCGGACGACCTGAAGATAGGCGGCGACCACGAAGGAGATCCCCATGAGCATCAGCCACTGGGTGTGCTGGGTGATCAGACCGAGGTTGGACGTCCGGTTGCGGAACAGCTCGGTGGGCAGGAGGGGTTGGGCCCCGGCACGCTCCTTGGCGCGTATCCAGCGGAAGAACGCCACCAGGACCAGAGCGCCGACCAGCAGCAGACCACCCGCGAGCCAGCCGTTGTCGTCCGTGGCGAGAATCCCCATGACCACGAGGATCAGACCGACGGCCGACAGGATCGCGCCGACGGTGTCGAAGTCGCGATCGGTGTCCACGGGCAGCGGATCGACGAGGTGACGGCTCAGCAGGATGATGACCGCGACCACCGCGGCCTGGAAGACGAACGCCGCCCGCCAGCTGATGGCCGAAGTGATGAGGCCGCCGAGCAACGGCCCGGCAGCCGCCCCGATACCGCCCATCGCCATGATCGCCCCGAATGCGCGGGCCCGATCGGTGACCTCCGTGAACAGGAGGGTCGTGAGGATGTAGACCGGCGGGATGAGCAGGGCGGTGCCGATGCCCTCAAGGATCGAGTTGCCCAGGATGAGGACGCCGAGGCCGGGCGCGACAGCGCTGATCAGCGCGCCGATCCCGTACACGGACAGGCCGACGACGAGGCAGCGCTTGCGGCCGAAGCGGACGGTGAGGGTGCCGGCGGGGATCATCAGGGCCGCCATCACCAGCAGGAATGCGGTGATCGCGACCTGCACGCCCTGCACGGTGGTGTCCAGGTCCTCGCTGATGTCCTGGATCATGACGGTCATGTTCGATCCGGCGAAGCTGCAGATGAACTGTGCCAGCGCGAGTGGCACGAGCATCCGGCGCCGGTCGCGGCGCCGCTGTAGGGCTGCTGCTGCGTCGGGTACGGACGCCACGGTCATCGCCTCGTTTCCACTGTGCTTCCCCCGTCGGACCGGTCCAGGGTCAGCCTCTTGATGGATCAGGCCACGGGCGTCACCCCTGGAGGGTGACGACCCGGCTACGACCGGTCGTGAGACTCGGCGTCACAGCGGTGCAATCGGCACCCTCCAGGAGCATGGGGGTTCGGTCATGACCACCTCGACCACTCACGACCGCGGTTCCACCACCGCGAAGGCGGTGGCTGCCGGCGGGTTGACGATCTTCGCAGCGGTGATGCTGTTCATCTCCGGGTCCATGGACTTCTGCCGCGGCCTCATGGCGGCGCTCGAGGACAAGGTGTTCCTCAACACGCCCGACTACGTATTCGAGTTCGACCTGACGACCTGGGGCTGGATCCACATGCTCTTCGGAGCGGTCGCGGTGATCGTCAGCCTCGGTCTGCTGGTGGCCATGAAATGGGCCCGCGTCATGGGCGTGATCATCGCCGCACTCATGGTGATCGCCAACTTCCTGTCGATTCCGTACTACCCCCTGTGGTCCCTGACGCTGATCGCGCTGGACGGCTTCGTCATCTGGGGTCTGTGCGTCGTGAAGAAGGAAACCCTGTACTAGCCGAAGGGGCCCCATGAAGGACGGACGGGCACGTACCAGGGACGCGAGGGCCGAGCGGATCGCGGAGTTCGTCGCGCCGCTGCGAGTCGAGCCGGGCTCGAAGGTGAACCTGTCCAAGGACTTCGACCCCGCTCGCAAGGCAGGCATCAAGAGCCGGAAGGAGGGAGAGGAGCTGCTGCGCAGCGGGGTCGTCCTGCTGGCCGACTACCAGCAGAGGCTGGCCGCCGAGGGCAGCCACGGGGTGCTCCTCTGTCTCCAGGCGCTGGACGCGGGAGGCAAGGACGGCACGATCCGTCATGTCATGAGCGGGGTGAACCCGCAGGGCGTGCACGTCGCCAACTTCAAGGTGCCGTCGGCCGAGGAACTGGGGCACGACTATCTCTGGCGCTACGGCCGCAGGCTGCCGCGCCGCGGAGAGATCGGCATCTTCAACCGGTCGCACTACGAGGAGGTCCTCGTGGTGCGGGTGCACCCGGAACTCCTGGACCGCCAGCGGCTGCCGGGCAAGACCAAGGGCAAGAAGAAGTTCTGGCGCCGGCGCTACCGGGAGATCAACGCGTGGGAGCGCTATCTGACCGACAACGGGTTCAGGATCGTCAAGGTGTTCCTGAACCTGTCCAAGGAGGAACAGCGCATCCGCTTCCTCAAACGGATCGACGTCCCGGACAGGAACTGGAAGTTCTCGGCGGCGGACGCGCGTGAACGCACCCGGTGGGACGCCTACCAGGCGGCGTTCTCCGACATGCTGTCCGCCACGAGCACGCCCTGGGCCCCGTGGTACGTCGTGCCCGCCGACCACAAGTGGTACGCCCGCATCTGCGCATCCGCGGTGCTCTCCCACACCCTGATCGACATCGATCCGCGCTTCCCGGAGATCGACGACAAGAGCCGCCACGAACTGGAGCTGGAAAAGCGGCAGTTGGAGGACGAAGCGCCAAGCGGCGCGGCCCGCGACCCGTATGCGGAGTCGCTCAGCCTCCGAGGCCTTCGAGGCCACCGGGACCACCAAGGCCACCGGGGCGATCGGAGGCGGGCGCGATGACCGCCCAGGCGCCGGGCCAGGGCGCACCTGTGACACCGGGTCACGCCTGGTACGCACGCTCGGCAGAGGCGGTGGCCGGGCAGCTCGGCGTGGACCCGGCCGTGGGCCTCGACGCCGCCCGTGTGGCGTCGAGGCGCGCCGAGGACGGGCCCAACGTCCTCCCGGAGGAGCGGCCGACACCGGCCCTGCTCCGGTTCCTCGGTCAGTTCACCTCGTACATGCAGATGATCCTCGTCGCCTCCGCGGTGGTGTCGCTGGCCATCCAGGAATGGGGCACGGCGGTGGTGCTGATGGCACTGACCGTGCTGAACGCCGTCATCGGGATACGTCAGGAGGGCAAGGCGGAGAGCGCCATGAACGCCCTGAAGGCGATGACGAAGGCGACGGCGCGGGTGCGGCGCGAGGGGCGCGAGGCCGAGATCCCCGCCGAGGAGGTGGTCGTCGGGGACATCGTGCTGCTCGCGGCGGGGGAGGAAGTACCCGCGGACGGACGGCTCGTGGCGGCCAGCGCCCTGCAGATCGACGAGTCCGCGCTCACCGGCGAGAGCGTCCCCGTGTCGAAGGACGCCACAGCCGTGAGGGGGGAGGAGCTGGGCCCGGTCGACCAGACGGACATGGCGTTCATGACGACCCCGGTCACCCACGGCAGCGGCGTGCTGGTCGTCACGGCCACCGGCGCCGCCACGGAACTCGGCCGCATCTCGGGCATGTTGTCGGCGACCAAGCGTGAAGAGTCGCCTCTCACCCGGGAGTTGAACCGGCTGACGCTGTGGATCGTCGGAGCGGCCGGGATCACCATGGTCGTGATGTTCGCCCTGGGACGCGGACGGGGCGAGGCGTGGGACGCGCTGTTCATCAGCGCCGTGTCGCTGGCCATCGCCGCCGTCCCCGAGGCGCTGCCGACGGTGACGCAGACCATCCTGTCGATGGGCGGGCTCGACCTGGCCCGGCGGCACGCCATCGTCAAGGATCTGCCGTCCGTGGAGACGCTGGGCTTCACCTCGGCCGTGAACTCCGACAAGACCGGCACCCTGACGATGAACCAGATGACCGTGGTCGAGGTCGTGGACGCCTTCGACCGCTACACCGTCTCGGGAAGCGGCTACGCCCTCGAAGGCAAGGTCCACCACGCCGCGGGCACCAGCGCCTCCATCGACGACGCGATCCTGCCCTATCTCGTCGCCAGCGACGCCTCGCTCGTGGACGGGCGGCTGGTGGGCGACCCCACCGAAGGCGCGCTTCTCGTGCTCGGCCACAAGGCGGGCCTCGACGTGACGGCGACCCGCGAGCGACTGCCCCGGCTCGCCACGCTTCCGTTCGACCCGGCGTACAAACTGATGGCCACCTTCCACCCGGCCACCGACGACAAGGGACAGCCGGTCGTACGCTGCTTCGTCAAGGGCGCGGCGCCCGCCGTCCTCGCCCGCACCGCCACGGCCCTCTCTGGCCACTCCGAGATCGCGTTCGATGCCTGCCTGCGGGAGCGGGCCGAGGGCGAGGTCGAGCGGATGGAGCGCATCGGCCACCGGGTGATGGCCGCCGCCACCCGGGACCTCGACCCCGCGACGGTCAAGCTGGACGGCGATCTCCTCGCCCTGGTCACGGAGTTGCGGATCACCAGTCTCGTCGGCATGGTCGATCCACCGCGCGCCGAGTCCAAGGCCGCCGTCGCCGCCGCGCAGGCCGCCCACATCCGCGTACGGATGGTCACCGGCGACGACGTCATCACCGGTGCGGCGGTCGCCGAGCAGGTCGGGATCGGCGGCGAGGCGATCCTCGGCGCCGAGTTCGCCGCCCTTCCGGAGGACGAGCGGCTCGCCCGCATCGACGACATCGGCGTGGTGGGCCGGGTGGCCCCCGAGCACAAGGTGCTGCTCGCCGAGACCCTGAAGAAGAACGGCGACGTGGTCGCGATGACCGGCGACGGAGTCAACGACGCCCCCGCCATCAAGGCCGCCGACATCGGCATCGCCATGGGCTCCGGCACCGAGGTCGCCAAGAACGCCGGGCGGATGATCCTGTCCGACGACAACTTCGCGACGATCGTCCACGCGGTGGAGCAGGGCCGCAAGATCTACGACAACCTCACCAAGTACATCCGCTTCGTCCTGGTGCTCCTCGTCGTGTTCGTGCTGACGTTCCTCGGCGCCGCCGTGTTCGACATCGCCGACGGCGAGCCGTTCACGCCCCCGCAGGTGCTGTGGATCCACTTCGTCGTCAACGCGGCCTTCGGCTTCTCCCTCGGCTTCGACCGGGTCAGTCCCGGACTCATGGCCCGGCGCCCGCGGCCGCGCGGCGAAGCGGTCATGACACCCGCCCTGATGCTCACGGTCGGCCTTGCCGGGGTGGCCGTCTCCGCCGGACTGCTCGCCCTGATCCAGCTGGGCGAGTCGCGCTACGACAGCGTGCGCGTCGGCAACTCCATCGCCTTCGCCTCGTTCGCGCTGTGCCTGATCGTGGCCGCCCTGGAGTGCCGCAGCCAGACCGGAACGGTGCTGACCGCCGACACCTTCGACAGCAAGCAGCTGAACTGGACGATCCTGGGCGAGTTCATGCTCGCCGTCCTGGTGACGCAGACGGACGCCTTCAACCGGCTCCTGGACACCGTGCCGCTCGGCATCGGCCAGTTCGGCTGGGCGCTCCTGCCCGCCCTCGCGCTGCTCGCGCTGTGGGAGGTGGGCAAACTCATCGCCCGGAACCGCGCGCGGCCCGCGGGCCCCGAGCGGCGGTGAAGCGGCGGTGCCCGGAGTACCCCCCGGCGTCCGGACGCTGCGCACCTACCGCCGGGAGTGGCTGTTCAAGGACCTCGTCGCCGGAGTCGTCCTGACCACGCTCCTCGTCCCGCAGGGCATGGCGTACGCGGAGCTGGCGGGGCTGCCCCCGATCACCGGCCTGTACACGTCCGTGCTCTGCCTGCTCGCGTACGCCGTGGCGGGGCCTTCCCGCATCCTCGTGCTGGGCCCCGACTCGTCCCTCGGCCCGATGATCGCCGCGACCGTGCTGCCGCTGGTGGCATCCGACGGCGACAGCGCCCGCGCGGTCGCCCTCGCCTCGGTCCTGGCCCTGATGGTCGGGGCGATCACGATCCTGGCGGGGGTCGCGCGCCTGGGCTTCGTCGCCGACCTCATCTCCAAGCCCACCATGATCGGCTACATGAACGGCCTGGCGCTGACCATCCTCATCGGCCAACTGCCCAAGCTCTTCGGCTTCTCCACGGACGCCGACGGGCTGATCGCCGAACTGGACGCCTTCCTCGACGGACTGTCCGACGGGGACGCGGTGCCCGCCGCCGTCACCGTGGGCGGCTGCGGCATCGTCCTGATCCTGTTCCTCCAGCGTTTCCTGCCGAAGGTGCCGGCCGTGCTGGTCATGGTGGTGCTCGCCATCGGCTCGTCGGTCCTGTTCGACCTGGGCGACCACGGGGTGCGCCTGGTCGGCAGGCTGCCCGAGGGACTGCCTCCCTTCACCGTCCCCGACATCCGCTGGGACGACCTCGGGCCGCTCTTCGTCGGTGCGCTGGGCATCGCGCTGGTGTCCCTGGCCGACACCATCTCCAACGCCTCGGCCTTCGCGACCCGCACCGGCCAGGAGGTCCGCGGCGACAACGAGATGATCGCCATCGGCACGGCCAACGCGGCGGCGGGCCTGTTCCAGGGCTTCCCCGTCAGCACCAGCGGATCACGGACGGCCGTGGCCGAACGGGCCGGAGCCAAGACCCAGCTCACGGGGGTGATCGGCGCCGCCCTGATCCTGCTCATGCTCGTCCTGCTGCCCGGCCTCTTCCGCGCACTGCCGCAGCCCACCCTGGCCGCGGTGGTCATCACCGCCTCGCTCTCGCTGGCCGACCTGCGCGGCACCGCGCGGCTGTGGCACCAGCGAAAGGCGGAGTTCTGGCTGTGCGTGGCGGCCTTCCTCGGCGTGGCGCTGCTCGGGGTGCTGCCGGGCATCGCGGTGGCCGTGGGCCTGTCCATCCTGAACGTGTTCCGGCGCGCGTGGTGGCCCTACAGCACGGAGCTCGGTCGCGTGCCCGGCCTGGAGGGATACCACGACGTCCGCTCCCACCAGGGCGCCGAGCACCTGCCGGGCCTGGTGATACTCCGCTTCGACGCGCCCCTGTTCTTCGCCAACGCCAAGTCGTTCCGCGACCAGATCCTGCGCTACACCCGCACCACGTCACCGCTGGAGTGCGTGCTGATCGCGGCCGAGCCGGTGACCGACGTCGACACGACAGCGGCCGACATCCTGGAGGACCTGGACCGGACGCTCCAGGACCGCGGCGTCGCCCTCGTCTTCGCCGAACTCAAGGACCCCGTACGGCGCAAGATCGAACGCTACGGCCTGACCCGCCCCTTCGACCCGGCCGCGTTCTACCCGACGGTGGAGAGCGCGATCGAGGCCTACCGCTCACGCACCGGCACGGACTGGGGCTAGGCGGCGTATTCAGGGGCGGGCGGACACGGTCAGGACACGGCAGGTGATCCGCTCACGACGGACAGCACATGCGATCCCCAGGGCGGCAGATCGACGTACAGACCGCTCTCCAGCAGATCCGCCCCCCGGCGCTCGTACCGCCCGGAGCCGAGCACGTCGAGCAGCTCCCAGGTGTCCGGGCCGAGCAGCTCGGTCCACGGCAGCCGTACGCGTGCCTGCGCCGGATGCGCGGAGAGGTTCACCACGGTCAGGAACCGGCCCGCGGGGCCGGTCCAGCACGAGGCGATGAGATCGCGGCCGGATGCGTTGTCGGACCAGCCCTCGCAGTCCAGGAGCTGCCAGCGGCCCGTGCGCATCCCGCTGCCGTGCACGCTCGACAGCAGCCGTTCGTGGAAGGACCGCAGGGGCGCGTCGGCGGGCTCCTCGGGGCGCCGGTCCAGGAACACCGGAAGATGGACGCGGCGTCCGGTGAACTGTCCCTCGTGCCACAGCGTGGCACCGGGCAGGGTAGCGATCAGCGTGGCCGCGGCCCGCTCCTTGGCCGGGTCCAGCGTCCGCGCGGCCCGTGGCTCGTCGTGGTTCTCCAGGAAACGCACGAGCCGGCGCTGATACTCCTCGTCGGCGCGCAGATGCCCCCGGACGGCCTCGGGGCTCTCGTTGAGCAGCCGGTCGTAGAGGCGCTTGTCGTAGCAGAAGTCGAACCCCTGCTGCTGCAGGGCCCATTCGAGGTCCCAGTACGCCTCGGCCGCGAAGATCAGCCGGGGGTGCTCCCGGCGGACCTCGGACACCACCTCGGGCCAGAAGTCCTCGGCGGGCGCCGGCCCCACCCGCTCGCCCCACGTCCGCGCGAAGACGTCGTTCATCAGCAGCATGGCCATGTCGCAGCGCAGCCCGTCACAGAACCGGCCGATGTGGCCCAGGAGATGTGCGGTCGCCCGGCGCAACTCCGGTGCGAAGGCGTTCAGTTGCACCACGTCCGGCCAGGGCGGGAAGAACGGGTCGCGGCCACGGGCCAGGACGGCCCGCCCGGTGTCGAGGAAACCGGCCGGATCCCGCCGGAGGTCCTCCGTGTCGCCGCGCACGAAGTACTCGGGATGCTCGCCCGCCCAGGGGCTGTCCGGCGCCACGTGGTTGGGCACGTAGTCGAGCAGCAGTCCCACGCCCCGCCGGTCGAGTTCGGTCCGGGCAGTGACGAGCCCCGCGGCGCCGCCGAGCGCCGCGTCGACCTCGTAGCGGCGGATGCAGTACGGCGATCCGGCGATGTCCTCGTCGGACGCGTCCGGCACGGCCGTGCTGAACGCGGTCCGCAGCTGCGGGTTCTCCAGGGCGATGGCGCGGCCCTGGGGGCTGCGCTCCCAGACACCCATCAGCCATACGGCGTCGACACCCGAGGGCGTGATCTCGTCCCACACGTCTTTCGGCACGTCCCCGAGTCCGGTCGGGCGACCGGTGCGGAGCGCGATCTCCCGCAGCCACACACGGGTGTTGACCTCGTAGACGACGGGCTGTGCGGGCAGTGCGGTCATCGGCTCTTCCTCCTGGTGGGCCCGGGGCCGAAGGCGTCCGGGCCGAGCGTGCCGAAGATCTTCATCAGGGCGGCGACCAGGCCGGTCCAGCCGGTCTGGTGGGAGGCGCCGATGCCGGCGCCGTTGTCACCGTGGAAGTACTCGTAGAACGAGATCAGGTCGCGCCAGTGCGGATCGTCCCGGAACAGTTCCTGGCCCCCGTACACCGGGCGCACGCCGTCCTCGCCGCGCAGGAAGATGCGGCCGAGCCGGGCGGAGATCTCCTCGGCGACCTCGAAGAGGTTCTTGTGCACGCCCGAGCCGGTCGGGCACTCGACGGTCAGGTCGTCGCCGTAGAAGCCGTAGAGGTTGAGCAGCCCGCGGATGACGAGCGTGTTCATCGGCATCCACACCGGACCGCGCCAGTTGGAGTTGCCGCCGAACATGCCGGTGTCCGATTCGGCGGGCAGATAGCCGACCTTGTACTCCTGGCCGTGCACCCAGAACGAGTACGGGTGCTCGGCGTGGTGGCGGGAGAGCGCCCTGATCCCGTAGGGGCTCAGGAATTCGTCCTCGGAGAGGAGATGGGCGAGTACGCGCACCAGCTTCTTCTCGTCCACGACGGACAGCAGCCGTGGGCCGCCCACCGCACCGGCCTGGGCCGACGTGAACGTCACGGACAGCGACGGGTGGCGTTCGGCGAACCGCTGCAGCCGCTCGCCGAGGCCCGACAGGCGCTCCAGCTGCTCGGGCCTGAAGACGGTCGACGCGCACAGCGGCAGCAGCCCCACCATGGAGCGGACCTTCAGCCGGACCGACTGTCCGTCGGGCAGTCGCAGGACGTCGTAGAAGAATCCGTCCTCCTCGTCCCACAGTTCGTCACCGAGATTTCCGAGCCGGTCCATCGAGGCGGCTATCCACAGATAGTGCTCGACGAACTTCAGCACGAGGTCCTCGTACGCCGCGTTGTGTTCGACGAGTTCCACCGCGATCTGCAGCATCGACTGGCAGTACAGCGCCATCCAGGCCGTGCCGTCCGCCTGTTCCAGGATGCCCCCGGTGGGCAGCGGCGCGCTGCGGTCGAAGACACCGATGTTGTCGAGGCCCAGGAAGCCGCCCTGGAAGACGTTGCGGCCGTCGGGGTCCTTGCGGTTGACCCACCAGGTGAAGTTCGTGAGCAGCTTCTGGAAGGTGCGCTCCAGGAACGCGTGGTCGGCGTGGCCGGTCGTGTCCTTCTCGACCGTGTACACGAAGTACGCGGCCCAGGCGTGCACCGGCGGGTTCACGTCGCTGAAGTTCCACTCGTAGGCGGGGATCTGGCCGTTGGGGTGCAAGTAGGAGTCCCGCAGCAGGAGTTCGAGCTGCTGTTTGGCGAAGTCGATGTCGACGACCGAGAGGGCCACCGCGTGGAACGCGAGATCCCAGGCGGCGAACCAGGGATACTCCCACTTGTCCGGCATCGACACGATCTCGTCGCTGACCATGTGGAACCACTCGCGGTTGCGTATCCCCGGCCTCGGTGCGCTCCAGGGCGTCAGGTCGTGTTCGGCCAGCCATGTCTCCAGGTCGAAGGCGTAGTACTGCTTCGACCAGAGCATTCCGGCGAGCGCCTGGCGCATCACCCGGGCCTCGTCCTCGCTCGCCCGCGGGGGCGTCAGGTCCCGGTAGAAGGAGTCCGCCTCGGCGATGCGGTCCTTGAACACCGAGTCGAAGCCCCGGGCGAGCGAGAGCTGGGCACCCGCGGGCCCCAGACGCAGCCGCAGCGTCTCGGACCCGCCGGCCGGCACGGTCAGCCGGTGGTGTACGGCCGCTTTGGTGCCCTCCTGGGCGGGGTTGACGGCGCCTTCTTCGCCGTCGACGACGTGGCGGCCGATGCCGTCCTTGACGTAGGGAGAAGCGCTGGTGGTGCCGAACAGCCGCTCGTTGTGGGGCTCGTTCTCGGTGAACAGCAGCGCGGCCGGTCCGGCGCACCGCAGGTCGTAGCTGCCCAGCTCCGGATGGTCGGCCCTGACGGTGAGCGTCGAGGGCGGTCCCTCGATCTCCTGCAGCCGGGGCCGCCGGTCCCGGTCGGGGTGCTCGCCCCACGACCAGGTGTTGCGGAACCACAGCGTCGGCAGTACGTGCAGCGTCGCCTCTTCGGGGCCACGGTTGTCGACGGTGATCCGCATCAGCAGGTCGTCGTGGTCCGCCTTGGCGTACTCCACCGTCACGTCGAAGTACCGGTTCTCGCCGAACACGCCGGTGTCCAGGAGCTCGTACTCGAACTCCTGGCGCGTCCGTTCCCGGTTCACCGCGGTGAGGTCGCCGTAGGGGAACTCCGCCTGCGGGTACTTGTACAGGTAGCGCATGTACGAGTGGCTCGGCGTGCTGTCGAGGTAGAAGTAGTACTCCTTGACGTCCTCGCCGTGGTTGCCCTCGCCGTTCGTGAGGCCGAAGGCCCGCTCCTTGAGGATCGGGTCGCGGCCGTTCCACAGGGCGAGGGCCAGGCACAGCCGCTGCTTGTCGTCGCTGACGCCGCCGAGGCCGTCCTCGCCCCAGCGGTAGGCGCGGGAGCGGGCGTGGTCGTGCGGGAAGTACGACCACGCGTCGCCCCCGGAGCTGTAGTCCTCGCGGACCGTGCCCCACTGGCGTTCGCTCAGGTAGGGGCCCCACAGCCGTGACCGGTCGCTCTTGTCGCCGACGGGTCCGATCCGACCGGCGTGCGTCTGGAACTTCATGCCGCGTCTCCCTGCCCTTGGTCAGCCGGAAGCCCCAGTCTTCGCGGGCGCCCGCGGACCGGCCTCACCTGCCGGGGGTGAGCCCCCGTTTCTGGCGAGCAGCGTGATCGCGATCTCGTACGCGGCGAGCGCACAGGCGATCACGAGCAGCGCGGTCCACGACGAGAGGAGCAGGGCGATCAGGGCGGCGACGACGAGCCCGGACACGCGCAGCACATCGGCGTGACGGGTCAGCCACGGCCGCACGGGGGAGTCATGGGTGAGGCGCTCTCCTGCCCTGGCCGCGAAGTGGCCGGTGGCCCGCGCTCCCTGGGCCGCGTACCGGCGCAGGGCCGTCGGCAGCCGCCCCGGCCCGACCAGATAGGCCAGCACCGCGATGCCGACACCGAGCCACAGCAACTGGTCGCCGCGTTCGCGCAGGGTGGTGAAGACGGTCCACAGGGCCGCGGCCAGTCCGTCGCGGTAGACACCGGACGGCACCTGGCCCAGCAGCTGGTCCCGCACGGCACGCAGCACGCTCGACAGTACGGTGACCGTCACCACCAGCCACAGGCCCAGCTGGAGCAGGGTGCGCCGGCGGTTGGGGGAGACCCACAGGGCCAGGCCGAGCAGGACCGGAACGGCGATCAGTAGTCCGACCACGGCCTTTTTGAACAGCACGACGGCGTCCTGGAGCTGGCCGAGTTCGTTCCGGTTGTACAGCCGGATCTGCCCGAAGCTGTCGGGCAGGCTCACCCCCAGCGCCTTCTCGATGCGCGCGTGCAGACCCGGCGGGACCTCGCCGGAGGACAGGGCCGGCAGATCGAGCTTCTTGCCGAACATGGACGGCAGTTGCTGCTCCAGGTTCGTCAGCAGGTTGTTGACCATCGGCAGCAGGTTCAGCGTCACCGTGTCGCCCTTCACCTGCACGTTCTCGTTGCGCTTCTCAAGCACCGCGACGATTCGCCGGTGCGCGCGCTCGTTCGTCGCACGCCACAGGTCCTGGAACTGATCCGTCGCGATGAGCTTCGAGATGGAGTCCCGCATGAAGTCGTGGACGGCTCCCGTGACCGGCGCCGCCAGGAAGGAGGCCCGGGGCGGGAGTGCCTCGGACAGCCGATCCCTGACGTCCAGTTGATCGAAGATCTGGTCCGCCAGGTACGTGGAGACGGCGGCGTTCACCTTGGGATCCTCCGGCAGCGGCCCCACCGTGGCGATCCAGCGGTCCGTGTTCAGGGTGGTCCGCGACCCCCACACCCCGACGACCGAGGTGACCGAGACGATGGCGACCACGGCGATCAGCAAGGCCGCGAGGACCCGCCGGAGCGACAGCAGGCGGGCATGGCGCCGCCGCTCGGTGCCGGCACGGTCCCGCAGTTCTTCGACCTCGGCGCGCAGGCGGGCTACTTCGGACTCGGTGGCGGTGTCCCGGGAGAGCACACCGTCTTCCTGGCCCGGCGTGTGTTCATGGCTCATGGGCGTCGCACCTCCGTCGGCCAGCGTCGCCGCGCCGCCTCGCGCGTTGCTCACCTGCGGCGGGTGAAGCGCCGCAGGTGATCCGCCGCTGTGATGACGGCCGTGACGGCGGACGTTCCGCCAGAGGGAGGGATCATGGTGGGGATCGGACCGGTACAACTCCTGACGGTCGAGTTCGGCCAGGACGCCAAGTTCGAGGGCCGGATCATCGAGGAGCTGGCGATCCTCGAGGCGAACGGGCAGATCCGCGTCCTCGACATGCTCTTCGTCAGCAAAGAGCCCAGCGGCGATCTGTTCAGCCTCGACTTCCAGGCAGAGGGGATGGGCGAGACCGTCGCCGCCCTGCTCGGCATCCCGGGGGAGCGGATCCAGGCCGCACAGACCACGTACCCGAGCCTCGTCGAGGGCAACGCCTTCGGACTGAGTCTGGACGAGATCCGGGAGATGGCCGAGTCCCTCGACCCGAACACCGCGACGGCCGTCGTCCTGCTCGAGCACGTATGGGCGAAGTTCTTGCGCAAAGCGATCCGTGACGCAGGTGGAGTGCCCGTCGCGGAGGGCTTCCTCACAGAAGAGGCACTCGAACCAGTCGTCGCCGAACTCGCGGCAGCGGCACAACGCCTGGGCGAACCGGTCGTACCCGGATCAGACGCGGACCCGGCGCCCCGCAACACACGGAGGAGGACCTGATGGCCGATCTCGTCGTACTGGGATTCACGGACAAGGAGAAGGCGGAAGGAGTCCTGCGCCTCGCGAAGGAACTGTCCCGCCAGGAACTGCTCGACCTGGAGGACGCCGCACTCGCCTGGCGCACCATGGACGGCAAGATCCATGTGCGTCAGACCTACAACACCAAGGCCACCGGCGCGGCAGGCGGCGCCCTGTGGGGCTCCCTGTTCGGGCTGCTCTTCCTGATGCCGGTGTTCGGCGCCGCGGTGGGTGCCGCCACCGGCGCCATGGCGGGCAAGCTCACCGACATCGGCATCAACGACGCGTTCGTCAAGGAGGTCGCGGGCACCCTCGAACCGGGCCGGGCCGCCGTCTTCGCCCTCGTGCGGCGCTCGACACCCGACCGGGTACGAGAAGCGGTACGCCCCTTCAACCCCAGCGTGATCCGCACCTCGCTGACCAAAGACCGGGAAGAAGAACTGGTGGCGGCCCTGCAAGGGACGTAGCCGGGGCGCTTGACGTCCCGCATCGCGCACACCCTCGGCGCGCGTCGTTTCGCCCGGGAACTTCACCCGGGTGAGATGGCGCGCGCTGCGTGTTCCGGTTGCGTGCCCGGCCCCACACTTGCCCTGCGACACGTCAGCTCGTTCCGAGGGAGGTGCTGCGCATGACCGAGGGAGCACGCCGTACGCAGGACAGCCGCACCCGGGACACTGGTCCTGACCGCGAGTCAGCCGGAACGGCGCCCCCCTTGCCGGGCTGGCTCGTCCCGAGGCCCCGGCTGACGGACCGACTGGCCCGAGGCGTTCTGGGCTCGGTGACCGTGGTCGTCGGGCCGGTGGGCGCGGGCAAGACCGCGCTCGCCGTGGAATGGGCGCACACCCGGCGGCTGCCGGGGCCGCTCGCCTGGGTCACCTGCGACGGCCAGGCGGAACAGCCCGCCGTGTTCTGGCAGCGGGTGACCCACGCGCTGCGCTCGGCCGGCGTGGAACTGGCGGAACCCGTCACGTCGGACGACCTGCCGCTGCTCGTCGCGGCGCTCGCCGCCGGTCTGAACGAGCACGTCGAACCGGTGGTGCTCGTCCTTGACGACTTCCACCCCGCGCCCAGCTCGCCGATCGCGGAAGGGGTCACCACCCTCCTGCGGCACACCCCCGGCGTACTGCGCATGGTGGTGCTCGCGCGCCGCGACCCGCCCCTGCATCTGCGCCGCGGACGGCTCACCAGCGACGTCACCGAACTGCGCACCGCCGACCTCGCGTTCGACGACCGGGAAACGGCGGAACTGCTCGCCCAGCACGGGATCGACGTGCCCAAGCAGACGGTGAGCACACTGCGGCGGCGCACGGAGGGCTGGGCCGCGGGGCTGCGGCTCGCCGCCATGTCGATGGAGAAGAGCCGTGAACCCGACCGGTTCGTGGCGCAGTTCGCCGGTGACGACGAGGCGATCGCCAGCTACCTCGTCGAGGAGGTGCTCGACGCGCAGTCGGCGGGCATGCGCCGGCTGCTACTCATGACCAGTCTGCTGGACAGCGTGAACGCGGAACTGGCCGTGGAACTCTCCGGCGAGGAGGCAGGACGGCACTTCGCGGTCCTCGTACGGGAGAACTCGTTCCTGCGCCCCATCGGGCAGGGCTGGTACCGCTGCCACCAGATGTTCGCCGACGTGCTGCGGATGTGTCTGCGCCACGAGGCACCCGGGCTCGAGGCCTCCCTGCATCGCCAGGCGGCCGCCTGGCTCGGCGAGCACGGCCTGCTCGTCGACGCGGTACGGCACCTGCTCGCCGTGGACGACTGGGACCAGGCCGCTCGCCTGATCGTGCACCGCCTCGCGATCGGCCAGGTCCTGGGCCTAGCCAAGACGCGGCTGCCCGTCGAGGTGGTGCGTCACCTGCCCGACGACGCGCCGGCGGACGAGCCCGAACCCGTCCTGCTCGCGGCGGCCGTCGCCCAGGCCCGCGGCGACGACGCGACGTGTGCCCGGCACCTGGAGCTCTCCGCACGGCTGATCGGCTGTCTTCCGCCGGAGGACAACGGTCGCGAGGCACGATGCCGCATGGCCCACGCCGTGATCCGCATGGAACGGCTGCGCTCCCGTGATCCGAAGGCCGCACGGACCGCGGCGGCCGACGCGGAGGCGGCCGGACTGCAGCTGCCGCACGCCCTGTTGGTGCAGAGCCCCGAGATCCTCGCCCTCACCCTGGCCATCCGCGGCAGCAGCGAACTGCGGGCCGGGAACCTCAAGGCGGCCGAGGCCTCCCTGACCGGAGGACTCAAGGCCGCCGGTGCCGCCGCCAACGGCACCCTGCGCCGCGACTGCCTGGTCGAGCTCGCGCTCCTGGACGCGCTGCGCGGGCGCTTCAGGGCCGCCGATGAACTCGCCACCCTGGCCACCCAGCCGCCCCTGCCCTCCTGGACCACGGCCGAGCCCTCGTCGGCCGCCCTGCACCTCGTGCGGGCCTGGGTGGAACTCGCCCGTGGCGAGCCCCGCCGAGCCCGTCGCACACTCGCCAGGAGCGAAGCCGCGCTGAGCGGCAGGCCCGACGCGTTCCTCTCCGCCTTCGGCTCGCTGGCGGCGGGCCTGATCGGCCTGGCGGAGGGCGCCGGTGGCCCCACGGCAGCCCCGGTCGGTGACGTGGTGGCCCGGTCCCGGTTGCCCGGCGCCGTGTTGCGGAGCCTGGGGCCCGCGTGCACCACCGTGCTCGGCTCCGTCCGTATGGGGAGGGTCGGGCCCGCCGCGGCGTCCGAGCCCCCGACCGGTCCGACGGCACCCGCCGAGCGGCTCAGCGCACGGGAGCGCGACGTACTGGACCGGCTGGCGCAGATGATGACCACGGAGGAGATCGCCCAGGAGCTGTACCTCTCGGTCAACACGGTGAAGACACACCTCAAGAGCGTGTACCGCAAACTCTCCGTCTCACGGCGCTCGGCCGCCGTGCGCAGGGCCCGCGAGCTGGAGTTGCTGTGACCCCCCTACGCGCCTTGTGGGACCGCTACACCAGGCCCAGTTGCCGTGCCCGGTGCACGGCTTCGGCCCGCGAGCTGGCGCCCAGCTTGCGGTACACGGCACGGGTGTGACTCTTGACGGTGTTGTGCGAGACGTACATCCCGTCGGCGATCTGGCGCAGTGGCACCTCCTCCTGCAGCAGCCGGAGCACGGTCAGTTGACGGCCCGTCAGCGGTTCTGGCCGAGGGGCGGTGTTCCCGTTCGGTGCGGGCACCTCGGCCAGCACCGCCGACGCCTCATGGGCCAGCGCTCCGGCGCCGCGCGGATCCCCCACGTCCGCGGCGATCTCCAGGAGGACGCCCGCGACCCACAACAGGCAGGTCGTCACGGCCGCGTCCACCGGCGCGGTCTCATGGCCGAGGGAACTCAGCCTTCCTTGCAGCACGGACACGCGGCCTTCCCCTTGAGAACCGCCGTCCGGAAGCGTGTACAGCGTTGTGGACATGCCCCTCCCCTCCCCATGCGCTGGGCATCGCCCCTCCACCGTGGGGGGCGATGCAACCCAGTGGAAGGTGCCTGTCGGCCCAGTTTTCGCGGAGGGTGGCCTAACCCGCGTCGCCCGCGGGTCCGGGCAGCCGGCGTACCTCGAGGAGCTCAAGGCCGAGCGCCTGGATGCGATCGAGGATCGCGTACAGGGCGGACTGGTCGAGCCCCGCGCCCAGCAACACCGTCTCGGCGGGGCGCAGCACCACCGTCAGTTCATCGAACGCCGACTTGAAGGTGTCACTGATCTTGCCTCCGACGCGGATCTCGAAGCCGCCACCGCCTGGGGGCGTCCCGGCCGGTCCAGGGCCCGAGCTCGCGTGCACCCCATCCATGGCGTCCCTCCTGTCGTCACACCGAAGGCCGACCCTCGACCGACATTCTCGCGGCGGCACCGCTCACGGCATCACCTTGAGCGGGTGACGGCAGACGGGTGACAGCAGACGTGACGGCGCCGCCGGGATACGGGGGCTCATCCCCTGCGGGTGAACCGGCCGGGTGTGCGAGGGCGGGATGCTCCGGGTTCACCGGGTCCACCGGGTTCACCGAGGAGGAGGTCGTCGACATGGCTGAGCAGAGTTCGCGGGGCCAGGTCCGATCCGGCACGCCCGAACCGGATCCCCGCATCAGCGCGCCCGCTCTGGGCGGAGTCGTCTTCGCCGTGTGCGTGATGGTCATCATCGGCGCCTGCCACGCGATCGCGGGCCTCACCGCGGTCCTCAGCGACAACTACTACCAAACACAGAACGACTACCCGTTCGACTTCGACGTGAACGGCCGTGGCTGGGTGCAGATGATCACCGGGGTCATCGTCCTCGCGGCGGGCCTCAGCCTCTTCCGCGGCCGGACGTGGGCGCGTGCCGTCGGCATCACGGTCATGGGACTCAGCGCCGTGGAGAACTTCTTCTTCACCCCGTACGAGCCGGTGTGGTCGGCCATCATCATCGCGCTCGACATCTTGGTGATCTGGTCGCTTGCCTCGTACGGGCATCGCGAGGCACACAAGGCGTACGGGGAGCCTTTGTAGCCGATGGAGCTGACGAGGTAGCGATGCAGCCGAGCCGGCCCCCGCGGGGGCAGGCTCAGTGTCGCGACGTCAGCCCGAGCCTGGCGAGCAGACGCCAGTCGAGCGGCGGTCGCTCCCGGTACACCCCCGGTCGCCGTCGGGGCACGACCACGCGAAGGGCCCCGGGACGCACCTCGCAGTGCACCGGCACGCTCAGCTGCAGGGCCTCGCCGTCGACGCCGACCGGGATCAGCTGCTGGTCGGCGTCGACGACGACCGTCATGGCGGTCGCCGTGGTCAGCCCCGCGGATTTCCGGCCCCGGAGCAGGCCCACCGCCTGGGAGGCCGTCGTGACCCGCACGCCGACGCAGCCGAGGGTTCCGCCGTCCAACCGTGTCCGCCGACCGAGCCCGGCGACGTCGTTCGCCCCGTAGGGGTTGTTGCTGACCAACAGGGCCTGCGGATCGGTGAACTCCTCCTTGTCCGCACGTGCCGTGAGCCGCGCGCCGCGGTGGTGGAGGAGGAGATCGGGGAGGAGTTCGAGGGTGGTGCGGGTCTTGCCGTCCCGGTACGACGGGCTCTGTACGACCTCGGCGTACGCACCGAACGACACGTTGTTGACGAAGGGCAGCCCGCCCGCACGGCCGAGGTCCACCTGGATCTCCACCCCGTCGCTCAGGGCGTTCAGGGCCTTCGCGGGGTCGTCGCGATCCAGGCCCAGGTCCAGGGCGAAATGGTTGCGGGTGCCCGCGGGGATCACCAGGAAGGGCAGATCCAGTTCGGCGGCGACCTCGGCGACCAGAGCCTGGGTGCCGTCCCCGCCCGCGACCCCGAGCAGGTCTGCCCCCTCGGCCGCGCACGTGCGGGCCAGCGCCGCCACATCGATGACCTCGGGCCCCTCCAGGAGTACCACTCGGGCGCCCAGCGCCTCGGCGCGTTCGCGCAGCTCGAAGCGGCCGACCTTGCCGCCGCCCGAGCGCGGATTCATGATCAGGGCGGGGTGCCGGAACGTCGGCGGTGGCCGGTCCGTCGGCGGTGGCGCGGCCGAGCGCGGGCCCAGAGCCGCACGGCCCGCTCCTGCCGCCAGGAACCACAGGGTGATCGACACGACGACGACCCAGGTCAGGTGCGCCCGGGTGTACGCCACCAGCACGCCGACCGGAGCGGCGAGCGCCAGGACCGCAGCGAGGAACCGCGTCACCCCCCGCCTGCTGAGCACCCACCAGACCGCGGCGGCCGTCACCGCAAGACCGGCCAGGCCCACACCGAGCAGGGCGAAGGTCCGGACCCCCGCGAACACACCAAGGACCAGCACCGCGGCAGCCGCGCCCGATAGGGACGCACGAGCCAGCCACCGCCGGCCACGCATCGTCGGTTCCATGCCCGCCAGTCTGCGCCAAAGCCCTCGCGCCGGGCCTCACCCCTGGAAGGCGACTTCACACCGGCGGGGTGACGCCACGGGCACCGGCCGCGGGCAGAGTGCTCACCGTCTAGGGAGGGTGTCATGACCGAGACCACGAGCCGTCACCTCACTGCCCAGGAACGGGCCGCAAGGGGAAGGGCGGCCCGCTCCCGGGTCCCGCGATCCGGCCACGCCGACTTCGCCCCCGCGGCCGGGCGGCCGGACCCGGTCGACATCATCGAGCGTCAGTCGGCCAGCAGGCTCCAGGACCTGGTGCCGATCCGCTACGGGCGCATGCTCGAATCGCCGTTCCGCTTCTACCGGGGAGCGGCGGCGATCATGGCCGCCGACCTGGCCGCCACCCCGGCCACCGGTCTGCGGGCCCAACTGTGCGGAGACGCGCACATGTTGAACTTCCGGCTGCTCGCCTCGCCGGAGCGGCACCTGATGTTCGACGTCAACGACTTCGACGAGACACTGCCGGGACCCTGGGAGTGGGACGTCAAACGCCTCGCGGCCAGTCTCGTCATCGCGGGCCGCGGCAACGGGTTCCGCACCGCGGAGCGCGCCCGGGTCGTACGGGCGGCGGGCCGCTCGTACCGGATGTGGATGGCGCGGTTCGCCGGGATGCGGACGCTCGACGTCTGGTACTCGCAGATCGACGCCGATCAGCTGTACGCCACGATCTCCGCCAGGCTGGATCCCCGGGCGCGGCGGCGCATGACCAGGGCGATGGGCAAGGCCCGCACCCGAGACCACCTCCAGGCGCTGGAGAAACTCGCCCGCCCGGTCGACGGCCAGCTGCGCATCATCCCCGATCCACCCCTGATCACCCCCCTCGGCGACTTCCTGCCGGACGTCGAGCGCAAGCACATCGAAGAGCAGCTGAGGGACCTGATCGAGCGCTATGCCCACACGCTCACCGCCGACCTGCGGGCGTTGCTGGCCCAGTACCGGGTGGTCGACATGGCCCGCAAGGTGGTGGGCGTGGGCAGCGTGGGGACCCGCTGCTGGATCGTCCTGCTGCTCGGCAGGGACGACAGCGATCCGCTGCTGCTGCAGGCGAAGGAGGCCCAGACGTCGGTGCTCGCGGACTTCGCCGGACCGAGCGACCACACGAACCAGGGCGAACGCGTGGTCACCGGCCAGCGGCTGATGCAGGCGACCAGTGACATGTTCCTCGGCTGGGAACGGGCCGAGGGCTTCGACGGCAACGAACGTGACTTCTATGTACGGCAGTTGCGCGACTGGAAGGCCATTCCGCAGGCCGAGCTGATGAGCCCGGACGTCATGCGCGTGTTCGGCCGGATCTGCGGTGCGACGCTGGCCCGCGCCCACGCGCGCTCCGGCGACCGGATCGCGATCGCCGCCTACCTGGGGCGCTCCGACACGTTCGACCGGGCGTTGGCACGCTTCGCGGAGGCCTACGCCGACCAGAACGAGCGTGACCACGCGGCGCTGGCCGCGGCGGTGCGGGCCGGCCGGGTGGCCGCGGCATCAGCGTGACGCGGCACCCGCCGCGGCACCGAGCCGGTGCCGCAAGAACTCCTCCTGGGCGAGCACGCGGCCCACGGCGACCCCGAACACGACACACGTGAAGAAGACGATCAACCAGGACAGCATGGTGAACACCGAGCCGAGCGCGCCATAGCGATCCGTGCTCTTGTGCAGGGCGTGCGGCAGCCACAGCCCCGACAGGACGCAGAACGTGACCGCGCCCGTGCCGGTCAGCACGGCCCCCGGCAGCAGCGGCAGCCATGACACCCGCCCGGCGAGCAGCAGGTGCTGCGTCCACCACCACATCAGTACGGACGCCGCCAGTTGCAGCGGAAACCCCAGGATGAGACCCGCGCCGAACGCCCGGTGCAGGGTGCCCTGCACCACCAGCATCACGATCCACACCAGCAGCCATACGGCCCAGCGCCACACGGCGATGCGGATCCCGGCGCGTGGCAGACCCCAGGAGACCTCGCACAGACGCTGCAGGGCGCGCGTGAACGCGGTGGCGGACAGCAGCGCGACCAGCACGCCCGCCGCGCCCCAGCTGTGCAGGGTGTTGTCGCCGCCCGCGCCCAGCTCCCCGGTCTGCGCCACCACAGGGCCGCCGGTGCCGATCAACGTCCGCAGGGAGCGCAGGAGTTCACGCTGCACGGCCGCCGGACTGAACGACGCCACGGCGATGAGCATCGGCAGGGCGGCCAGGAACGCCTGCGCGGCCAGGCGTGTCGCCATGTCCAGGATGTTGATGCGGACCAGCTGTTGAACGACACGGCCCGCCAACGGCCGTGCGACGTCCGCGATCGGCATGACGGCATCCTTCCGCGACGAGGGCACGCTCCTGCACGGGACACCTTCGGACGAAGCGGCCCGCCGCACGTCGCCCGCTCCGGGTGACGGGATATCGGCAACCGGGGTCCGCGCAAAGGGGATATCCGGCATGGGCGAGGGTGTGAACCATGGACCTTCTGCAGTTGCGCTACTTCCAGGCCGTCGCCCGCTTCGAGCACATCAGCCGCGCCGCTCAGGAACTGCGCGTCGCCCAGCCCTCGTTGAGCCGCACCATCGCACGCCTGGAGTCCGAGCTCGGCTCGCCGCTCTTCGACCGGCAGGGGCGCCGCATCAGACTCAATCCGTACGGCGCGATGTTCCTGCGGCACGTGGAGCGCGCGCTGAGTGAGCTCGACGACGGCTGTAGAGCCGTGCATGACGCCCGCGACACCGGGCTCGGGCGCGTCAGCGTCGCCTCCGAGACGCTGCTGACGGTCACTCACCTCCTGGGCAGTTTCCGGACCGATCATCCGCGGGCCGACGTACGGCTCTTCCAGTCGACCGCGCAGGAGATGGACCGCAGGTTGCGCACCGGAGAGGTCGACTTCTGCGTGGCTTCACAGCCGCTGACCGGCACGAACCTCCAGTCGGTCGAGCTCGCGCGCGAGGAGGTGCTGCTCGCGGCGCCGCCCGGGCACTGGCTCGACGGCCGGCAGAGCGTGACGATCCCCGAGATCGCCGACGAGCCCTTCGTCACCACGCGCCCGGGCCACTGGCAACGCGCCCTTTTGGACCGGCTGTTCGCGGCCGAAGGGCTCACGCCGCTGCTGTCCTGCGAGGGCGATGAGCCGGGCGCCACCCAAGACATGATCAGCGCCGGGCTCGGCATCGGCCTCATCCCGGAGATCTCCCACCAGTCGGGCACGGAGATACGGGTGCCGGTCGCCTGGACCCACGTGGACGCGCCCGGCTGCGAACGGATACTCACCCTGGTGTGGAGCCGCGACAGCTACCTGTCCGAAGCGGCCCTGAAGTTCCGCGAATTCATCACCCGCCAACCTTTCACGACCCACCGCCTGCCTGACGCACGCGGCTGAGGCGCTCCCCCCTCCACCTCCAGGAGGTCGGCCTCGATCGCTTGGTGTGTGCGAGCATGCCCAGATGGGCGAGGTGGACCTGGACGATCTGGCGGACGCGACGAAGACGGCGATCGTCGTTCCAGTACCCGAAGTCGAGGCGGTCGTAGGGCCTTACCGGCGCGTCTTGGACCACACGGCGTCCTGGCCGGTTCCGGCGCACGTCACCGTTCTCCACCCCTTCGCCGCTCCGGCGAGAATCACCGACGGCATGCTCGAGGACGTGCGGACATGCCTGGCGGAGGTCGCCGCCTTCACCTGCACGTTCTCTGAGGTCTCGTGGTTCGGGCAGGACGTCGTGTGGCTGGCTCCCGAACCGGATGCGCCCTTCCGTCGGCTCACCGACGTCGTGTGGCGTCAGTTCCCCGAGTTCCCGCCCTACCGAGGTACACATCCCGAGCCGACGCCGCACCTGACTGTCGGGAGCACACGCCTGGCGGATCTCGCCGGTATGCAGCGGGCAGCCGGTGACTTGAGGGCGAAGCTGCCGATCGATGCCCGCATCGACCGTGTCCGTCTGATCGCCGGTACTGAGGCGCCAGGCTCGTGGCGGACCGTGGCCGAATTCGCGTTGCCGTCCACAGCGGCCACGAACGCCGTACGCGAGGGATGTCAGACCCCTCTGCCACGATCGGCGCATGGGATTCTTTGACGATCTGGTGTTGGCGGAGGAACCGGCCGCGGAGCGGGACGCGTTGGTCTGGCTGTGTCCGCCGGGGGGTGATGCCGGGCGTCACGCGCCGCCCGTCGACTGGTTCGCACCGGTGCTGCACCCGCAGTTGGAGGTGGTCGGTGCCGCGGCGCACGCCCGGGTGGTCGTGACGGGATGGTCTCTGTGGCCGCAGGCGGCGACCCTGCATCTGTCGGTCTTCCGCAAGGCCCGCTGGTCGACCGAGGACGCAAGGCGGCAGTCGGGGCTCAGGGTCGGCCTGTCGTTCTGCGACGGCCGCCGAGTGACCTCCCTGGACGCCCCGGTGCACCGAGCCGTGGAGTGGACGAGACCAGACGGGCAGCAGACCACGGCAGTCACGGAGCAGGCCGTCGGCCTGATTCCCCTGGACGCCGGTCTGCACCAGTCCCGCCGCTCCCTCTTCAAGACCGACGTCGACCTGTACCTGGCGGAACTTCCCCCGCTGGGCGAGGCGCAGTTGGTCGTCGAGTGGCCGGACGAGGGCATCGACGAGACACGCACCTCGATCGACACCGCTGCGCTGCATGCCGCGTCGGCGCGCGTGCTCGAGGTCTGGCCGGGCCTCGAACCGCCGGAGCCGAGCCAGCAGCCGGGTTCTTTCGCGACCTTCGAAGTGGGTGGAACGCCCGGGTTGCTGGCTCGGCCTCTGACAGGGCACCAGCGCACGATGCTGCGTCGTCAAGAGGAGGAACAGCGGCGCTATCTGCCGCGGGCCGACTGGGAACAGGTGGCCTACGGGGACTGGGGGGACGCGGCCGTGATCCGGGCCCGGCTCCAAGGCGGTGCACCGCCCGACGCCCGTGTCGGATGGCTGGGGTCGACCCCGCTGCACCAGGCGGCGGAGCTCGGAGCGGCGGAAGCAGTCGCCGCGCTCCTGTCCCATGGCGCGGAGGCCGACCCAACCGACGACGACGAACACACACCACTCTGGTACGCCGCCTGCACCGTGGACGAGGACACCGTCCGGGCACTGATCGCCGCGGGGGCCGATGTATGGACACCCCAGACGGGACCCTGGTCGCCGGGTCGACTGCTGCTGACCACGTCGCTCGCGCCACTTGTCGCGGGACTTCCCGGGGCAGTTGAGCTCCCCGCCGAAGAAGCCGCCGCCTTCCGGGAGGCGGATGCGCTCATCGCGGCATGCGGCGAGCGAGAGCTGTGGACCGAGGGGCTCGGCCTCTGTTTCGTGCGGGGGCTGAGCGAGGAAGAGGTGATACGCCGCCTGGGCGCTGACCCCGCACAGTGCCCGATCGTGGACCTTGAGCACACTCCCTTCGACCTGGCGGACTACGACGAAACCCTCCGCTACGTGGGGGTAGGCAGCGTGCCCGGGGCACCAGGCGGCTGCGTGATCACACAGGAGGGATACATGCCGAGCGACGACTCCGTGCTGCGGGCGATATCGGCAGGCACTGCCGCGTACGGCATGTACTTCAACCCCAAGGGCGGCACCTTCGGGACTCTGGCCGAAGACGGCGAGGTCACTGCGCACGAGGAAATCGGCCTGCGGCCGGACGAGTCGGATCCGTCCGCCTACTGGCACTTCCGCTTCTGGCAGCGAAAGCACCCCTTCCCGCACGACGCCAACACCTTCGCCTACGCCGCCGCGGCAGCCGGTCTGCACATCAGGGACGCCCAGGAGTCGCTCGACCTTCGCAGGCCGCGCCGCTGGGTGGAACTGCCGCCCCAGCTTCGGCGCTGAGAGGTCCAGTGCGCGGCCGCGCGTGATCAGCCGATGGGCGCAGGCAGGAGAACCACCCGGCTCGCCGTCGCGGCAGCCGTGACCCTCGTCGGTCTCGGCCTGGGCCGGGACTCCGCCCACGCCGAGAAGGAGGACGAACTGCTCGCCGGCGCCACCACACCGGAGGCCGCCCCCGCCGCCCGCGTACCGTGACCCACCAAGCCAGCCCCTGACGTCCTCCCGACCCCGAAAGGCGGCCCACCGTGCGCATCGCACTGAGCCAGCTCACCACCGGATCCGACCCGGCCAAGAACCTCGCCCTCATCGAGGACTGGACCGCACGCGCGGCGGACTCCGGCGCGGACATCGTCGTGTTCCCCGAGGCGTCGATGGCCTGCTTCGGCACCCCTCTGGCGTCACTCGCCGAACCCCTGGACGGCCCCTGGGCCACCGCGGTGCGCGCCATCGCCGAGGCGGCGGGCATCATGGTCGTGGCGGGCATGTTCACCCCGGCTCCCGGCGGCCGGGTGACCAACACCCTGCTGGCCACGGGGCGCGGCGTCGACGCGACGTACGACAAGATTCATCTCTACGACGCGTTCGGCTACGCCGAGTCCGACACCGTGGCCGCCGGTTCGCGGGTCGTCACCGTCGACGTGGACGGCGTACGACTGGGCCTGGCCACGTGCTACGACGTGCGCTTCCCGGAGCTGTTCCGGGCCCACGCCGACGCGGGTGCCACCGCGACCCTTCTGCCGGCGTCCTGGGGCGCGGGCCCCGGCAAGGTCGACCAGTGGGAGCTGCTCGTGCGGGCCCGCGCCCTGGACGCCACGCTGTGGATCGCGGCCGTCGACCAGGCCGACCCGGCCGCCGGGGGAGTGGCGGCGGCAGGCACTGCGCCCACGGGCGTGGGGCACAGTATGCTCGTCGGCCCCGACGGGACCGTACGCCGCCGACTGGGGGCCGAGCCCGAACTGACAGTGGTCGAGATGGATGCCGACGAGGTCGCGGCGGTCCGCAAGAACATTCCGGTACTGGCCAACCGCAGGCTGGGGGAACAGCGCTGAGCGCCAGGGCCACAGGCCTGCCTATCCGGCCAGCAGTACTTTCAGCGTCGACTCCAGGTGGCTGTCGATCGCGGCGCAGGCTGCCTCCGTGTCGCCGGCCGCGATCGCGTCCACGATCGCCCGGTGCTCGTCGAGCACGGCTTCCTGGCGGCCCTGCTGGTTGCGGAGGGCCACGACACCGGCCCGCACCTGGCGGCTGCGCAGCCCCTCGTAATGCCGGTCCAGGAGCGTGTTGCCCACGGCCGACACGAGCGACGAGTGGAAGAGGTGGTCCACGTCGATGAACTCCTTGGCCTGGTCGGGGCCGCTCAGCGCGCGCTGCCGCTCCAGGCAAGCGCCCAACTCCCGCACCGGAGCCCGTCCCGAGCCGATGACGTGCTGCGCCGCGTACCGCTCGACGATCCCGCGGAGCTGCATCAGCTCGGTGATCTCACGCCCCGACAGCGGCGCCACCCGCGCACCGCGCTTGGGCACGAGATCGACCAGATCCTCGGCGGCCAGCAGGAGAAGGGCCTCGCGGATCGGGGTGCGCGAGACGCCGATGCGATCGGCGATGTCCTGCTCGGAGAGGAACTCGCCCTGCATCGCAGGGTCCGTCAGAACCGTCTCCTTGAGGTACGCGTACGCCTTCTCCCGACCCGATGCCACCACTACCCCCAGAGATCGCATACACCTTGTATACGGAAGTTACCACGAGGCCCCGCTCCCATGCCTCGCCCGGGCCGGAGGAACGCCACGCCGCGAAACGGCCACAACTGGGCCCTTCGGCGTGATTCAGTCCGCCAAAGCTGGGAACGCCGCACGAGAGGGCCCCGAGTGCCCTCCGGGCGCCGTCCCGAACAGGGGCCCCGCACCCCTGGGCGCCCGTCGAGGGAGTGCGTCCCGCTGGGGGAGAGGGGAGCTCGCCCGCGCGGGGCGCACGCAGCCCTCATCCCGGAGCTTCGCCCGTCGACGTGCTCGGGTTGTAGTCGGCGAAGTAGTGCTGGGGGTCGTCGATCTGCCTCAGCAGGCGGGCCATCGGCTCGGCCAGCGTGTCGCCGTCCAGGGACAACAACGCCTTGAGAGTCACCCCCTCGAGGTCGACCAAGTCGGACTTGATGGCGCTCATCGGCTCTGTCATGGCTGCCCGGACTCCCTTCCTGTCCTGTGCGCGGACGTCGGCCGGCTTGCGCCTGCCGAGGGTGCCGACGGCGTAAACCGGGTTCAACACGGTGGCCGGGTCAAGCCCAGCGCGTGCCTCGTCGCCAGCCGGTCATGGGCACCGTGTCCGCCCCTTCGGTCCGCCGGCCGAGACTGCTGGCAGTGGCCAGGGTGTCGGGATGGTTCTTCCCCAGCACGCGTTGCTGCACGCCGATGATCTCCTCGAACTCCCGGCGCGCCCACGCCGGTTCCCCTTGCTCACGCCGAACGCAGGCCAGGGCGTACCGGGTGTTCAAGGTGGCTCGGTGCTCGTCGCCGATGAGGCGCCGCTGAGCGGCGAACACATCCTCCAGCTCGGCCCGCGCCACGCCCAGTTCGCCCAGGTCGTACATGATGTGCGCGAGGTTGTAGCGAGTGGTCAGTGTGGAGCGGTGGTCATCCCCCAGCGTCTGCCGGCGGACGTCGAGAATGGCCTCGAACTCACTTCTGGCCACGTGAGCGTCGCCCAGGTCGTACAGCACGCGGGCGAGCACATGACGGGTGTTCAAGGTGTACCGGTTCTCGGGACCGAGCACCCGCTCCTCGGCGGCCAGCACCTCCTGCAGCTCCGAGCGCGCGATGTCCAGCTCACCGCAGTCGTGCAGCAGCCGCCCCAACTCGTGCCGTGTGGCCAGAGTGGAAGGATCGTCCTCGCCCATCAACGCGCGCTTGTCGGCCAGGACCGCTTCGAACTCCGAGCGTGCCTCGTCCAGTCTGCCCTGGCTGTGCAGCAAGTGGGCCAGGTGATGCCGGGTGTGCAGTGAGTCGGGGTGCCTGTCGCCCAGTGCGCTCCGAAAAACGGCGAGGATGTGGATGCTCTCCTCGTGGGCCGGCTCGTACAACGTGCGGGCGCTGAGATAGCGGACCGCGAGCTGCGCACACCGCAGCGCGTCCTCGACGACCTCGGACGGCGGGTTCGCGGAGGCGATTCGGCGCGACAGGTGCAGCGCGTGCGGGAGCAGGACCTGCCACGTGGGCCAGTGTGCGACGTCCTCGGGTACTCCGGTGGTGTCGTCGAGCGCCGCGCGGTGCATCAGCGCGACGGCGGTGGGGAGATCGGCGCGTGCACGGCTCGTGTCGCGGATCAACGGATGGAGCCGGGCCAGTGGAGGACCGGAACCGGGCTCCGGCGCCGCGAGCAGTCGGATGAGCCCGACTCCCGACAGCGCCTGCAGCAGCTCCCACAAGCCGGGGCCGTCGAGGCCGGGAAACGCTCCCGTCGCAGCCAGGGACGGGGGATGCAGGAGCAACGTATAGGGCAGGGGTGCGTCGGCGAACGTGGCCAGCAGGTCCAGCAGGGGCTGGGCCAGCGGCTGCCCCCGCCTTCTCAGCAGGTCCAGGGAGAAGTGCCAGGTCTGAGCGATGGCCTGCTCGGCGTTGACCAGGCCCAACCCGCCCTCCAGCGCGTCGCGGTACGCCGTGAACGTGGTGAACGTCTGCGCGTCGCGAAAGGCCGCCGGGATCTCCGTGGTGCGGGAGAGGTACGAGCCGGCCAGGGTCAGGGCCAGCGGAAGACCACCGAGACGGTGCGCCAGATTCTCCGCCTCCGCGGCGCCGCCCGCTCGGCCCCCGGTGTGATCGAGCAGTACGTGAGCGCCGTCGGCGTCGCTCAAGGTGTCCAAGGGGTGGAGAGCGGCGGTGGGGCCCCATGTGGCGCGCGTGCCGTCGCGAGTGGTGACCACGACATGGCCGTGCGGTGCGGTGTGCCGCCGGATCCAGCCGGTGCCAGCGGACAGGCGCCCGGCGCCGTTCAGCTCGGCGGGGTCGTCGGCGTTGTCCACCACAAGGAGCCACGGCTGGTCCAGAGTCGGCAGACACTGCCACAGCGCGTCGGCGGCTATGCCCGAACTCAGGTCGACGTCGGTGGCGCCCGCCTGCCGTGCGACCGCGCGCAGCCCGGCTTCCAGCGAAGCCGTCTGCCGGGCGTCCACCCACCAGACCCGCACCGCTCTATCCACCGCGGAGCGGGCCAGTTCCAGCGCCAGCGAGGTCTTTCCGCAACCGCCCATCCCGTGTACGACGTGCAGAGAACCGTCCGACTCCGTGTCGAGGAGCCCCGTCAGCTCCCGCAGAGCGGCGTCACGGCCCCGTAGCGGCAGAGCCGGATCCAGCAGACCCAGCGGCGGTGCCAAGGTGAGCACGGCCGACTCGGGCTCTCTGCCCTGCAGCAGCGTGCCGATGGCCACGCCACCGTGGCTGGACCGTACGGTCAATGACCGGTTGGCGGCCGCATCTTCCCGTGCGGCCTCGGTCGGGTCCGTGTCGTGCCGGGTACGTTCAGGAGCATTACGTACCCGGCCGTGGAGGGGTGGCGCCCAAGGTCACCGACCCACTGATGGTGGCTGCACCGGCGGCGAAGGAGCCCTGGTCGGCGTGGATGTCGACGTGCTCGCCGACCACGGCACCGGTGGTCACAGCCTTCCGGGCGTCGCTGCCCTGCCCGGCAACCCGCTGCACCATCTGGACCAACTCACGCAGTTGCTCGGCGCCTTCGGCGCGCTCGGGTTCGTCCATGGTCTCCAGCAGGTCCTCGAACCGTGTACGCCACACGGTGTCCATCCGGGTGCGAACCTCCGCCCCCTGGGACTCCGGCGCGTTCTCCAGTTCGGTCGCGGCACGGTCCAGCCGTTCCATGGCCGTCTCCGCGGCGCGCTGATCGCCTCGCCCGAAGAGCGCGGCGACCCGTCCCCGCAGTCCCGCCCAAGCGTCGGTCCCCGCCGCTGTCGCAACTGCTGAACCACCGGCCGCAGCCAGCACAGTCAACGATTCCGTCAACACCCTGGGTGCCCCCTCCCGCGTCCCACTCAGTGCATAGCACTCGATCCCTTCTGTCCAGACTGCGTGGGGCCTCCGCCGCACTCCTCGACCGTCTATGCGGCCGACCGGTAGCGAAGCTTTTCGAACGGCCAGTCGGACGCCAGCCAGGCCGCCACGGCCCGGTGCAGCGGGCCGTCCAGCTCGGCGCGGTCCGCGCACACCCAAGAGCGGACCTCCGTCACGCCCGCGTCCGCGTGCGACGGGTAGATGTAGACGCAGCCGATCACCCGGCCGGCGTCGTCGAGAACCGTGTACGTGAAGCCGGTGCGGGCCTCGAAGTCGTTCGCATGGCTCTCCAGGTCGCGCAGGTTGTCGGCCAGGCTCATTCCCGCGGGAGGCGGCCAACTCCGTTCCAGGAAACCGGGGGTGGCACGGATGTGCTCGATGCTCGACATCCAGGCGGCATGGTCGGCGTCGTTGTGCTGCGGCCCGAGAGGCTCCAGGCGGAAGCCGTCGGCCGCAAGGCGTGTGGGAGCGACGAAGTCATGGGGGACAAAGGGGTTCTCAGACATTCCCAGAGACTACTGAGGGCGTCAGCGGCGCGACCGGCTCACGGTGACCGGGTCTCGTAGGGGCCCCCTCTGAAGTACATGCTGCCGCGCGCTCGGGGACGGTCGCCCCGCTCATGCGCGGCATCGGACCGGTCGGCGGGCGCCGACCGGTCGGCCAGCGCCCGCAGGGTCCGCAGACCGGCCAGGACGTCGGCGCGCTGGCCCGACCCCTTCATCCAGGCGGGAAGCCGCGCGAACATGGCCATCGTCGGCCGGTACCGGCCACGCTCGCGCAACCCGGCACCGATATGGGCGGCCAGCTCGTCGACGTGCTCTTCGTTGTAGGCCCACAGGATCCGGCCCGCGCAGCGGGTCTGCAGCCAGAGCGGCTGCCGGAAGAACGGGTCCTCGCTGCCGCCAGGCGCCACACCGGCCAGCCCGACGCCCCGCACCTCTGGCTCCCAGTCGGCCACGGTCCCGCACCCGCCGCAGGCCACACGGCGTGGCTGGAACATCAGCTCGCTGACGTACCGGGGTACGGCGAGCCCAGGCCGGGGCAGCACGACCGCACGGCCGCCGCACGACCGGCAGACCACCAGCACGCGGTCGCTGAACCGGGCCAGCCAGCCCCGGCGTCGTGATGGCGGACGGGCCCGGTCTCCGGCGAGGAATCCATGGTCACAGCCTTCCAGGTGCGCCCGCCGGTGAGAAGGCGACGAGGAATGGACCGTCCTAGGGTGGGCACACCGGTCCAGGACCGTCCCACCCCACGTAGCGCAGGGAGCCGTCATGGCAGTACGTCACCGGCTGATCAGAAGGCCGCCCGCAGAGGTGTGGGCCGTGCTGGCCGACGGGGCCCGGTACGGCGACTGGGTGGTGGGCCCGGACTCGTCGCGTGAGGCCGGGAGCGACTGGCCGGAGCTGGGTTCCTCGATCGAGTACGCCGTCCGTCTGGGCCCGTGGACCGGCACGGGCAGAACTACCGTCCGCGACATCGATCCGCCACGCCGGATCGAGCTGGAGGCGGACAGCGGAAGGCTGGGCACCGCCCGCATCGCCATCGAGGTACGGCCCTGGGGCCGCGAGACGCTGGTCATCGTCGACGAGCACCCCCTGCGCGGCCCCGGCGCCGCCCTGCACAACGCCGCACTCGACGCGCTCCTCCAGCTACGTCACCGCAGCATGCTCGCCCGGCTCGCCGACACCGTCGAGAACTCCCCCTCCGAACCGGCACGGCGCTAGGAGCCCCCTGCGGCGCCGAGGGTCATCTCCCGAACTGACTCTCTGCATAAGCGGCTTGGGCGACGAGGTCTGTCAGGTACGGCAGGCCGGGGCAGTCACCCGGGAGCAACGCCTGTCGCCGTGACAGGGCCAGCCTGCGTCGTTCCCGGTCGACTTCCGTGACGGCCACGGAGATCTCGTCGCCGACCCGGACGGCATCCTCCGGGTGCTCCACGGGTGTCCGTGCGAGTTCGTGGAGGTGGACGAGACCCTCGATGCCGTCGGCGACGCGGACGAAGGCGCCGAGCGGGATCAGCTTGGTGACCAGCCCTTCCAGGCGCCGGCCCACCGGGGTGCGGTCGGCGAATTCCTGGAAGGGGTTGGGCTGCAGCGCGCACAAGGACAGCCTGGCCTCCAGGTTCCACGTGTCGAACTGGAGGAACTCGCCCTCGACGCGCTGCCCGATCGTGACGACGTCCGACACCGCTTCGATCCGGCGCCAGGACAGTTCGGGGATCCTGATGAAGCCGACCCCGGGGAAGACGGGGTGCGGGGGCCCTTGTCCAGCGCGACGAACACCCCGAACGGTTCGGCGGCCGTGACCGTACCGGCCAGGATCTCGCCGGGGTGCAGAGACTCCAGGAACGCCCAGAGATCCGGGTTCTCGGTCTGGCCCATCCTGCGCGCGGTCATGCCGGAGTGGACGGGCTCAGGTGGAGACGGGGACAGCCTGCGGGTCGACTTCACAGTGAGCGACCGAGTTGGCAAGGCCCTCACCACTGATCTCGATCCGGGTGGTCGCCTTGCCCTCCCCGGGCACCTTCACCTTCTCGCTCTCCTCGATGACGGTGATGCCGTTCGCGTCCTCGAAGGTGACCGACACCCAGAAGCGCGCTGCCTTCCGGTTGCCGTTCGTGACCTTGACCGTCGCGTATGGGGCCGTCTTGGTCGCGCAGCTCACCAACTTGGCCTGTGCGCTCTCCAGTTGCTCGCCGCCGGGGGAGCTGGAGGGGGTGGAGCGGTGGGTCGGCCGTCGGTTGTAGGAGCCGCCGCTGGTGCTGCTGTCGCCGCTGCTGCCGTACGTATCGTCATCGTCGTCGTAACCGGAGCCGGAGGTCATCGACCCGGAGGATCCCGAAGAACCGGATGACCCGGACGAACCGGAGCTGCTGGACGACGAACTGTCGTGGTTCTGGCTCGAACTGCTGCAGCCGCCT